>CAWFZD010000107.1:0-42457 GCA_963820145.1 uncultured Alphaproteobacteria bacterium | reverse complement strand
CCGTTCTCGATATGTCGCGTCTCAAGTCCGGTCTTGTGCGACTAGACGGGCGAGCCGTCGAAATGGAGCGCGTGATCGAAGAGGCCTTGGACCAGTGGCGCCAGCGCGCCAGCGATAAGGGCGTAGAACTTCGGGCCGATGCCGCAAACGGCCTCGTCTGCGCCGGACACCGCGACTCGCTGGTCAAGGTCGTCGGCATATTGCTCTCGAACAGCATAAAATTCACCTCTCCCGGCGGCGCCGTGCGCGTGCGCGCGACGCAGCTCCTGCAATCCATCCATGTTTTCGTCGAAGACAACGGCCAGGGCGTCGAACCGGAGGCTCTCGGCCGTCTGTTCGCGCCCTTCGAACAGTCCCGCGCCGTGCTGCAGGACGGCATGAAGGGCTCCGGTCTCGGCCTTGCAATCGCCAGGGGGCTGATGGACATGCACCGGGGTTCTTTGCGACTGCGCTCGCGCGTCGGGCTCGGCACCATAGCGCAATTGCGTTTGCCGGCGCAGGATGCGTCGCGCGACGCCGCCCGTTTGCGCGCAGTCGGCGCCGTGATGAAGGCTTGCGCGCCTGTTCACTCTGCGCCGGCGGCGGCCGTGCTGGCGAGAACGGGGTTTGTCGCGGGCAGGGCGAGAACGACCCTCAACCCGGGCTGATTGTCCTCGATGCGCATCTCGCCGCGGTGCAGACGCACGACGGCGGACACGAGCGACAATCCAAGTCCAGACCCCGGCCGACGCATCCCCTTGTCAAGCCGCACGAAGCGCATCTTGACGCGCTCGCGATCCTCCTCCGCGATGCCGCAACCATTGTCGGCGATGCAGATTTCGACGCGGGGTCCGACGCGACGCGCGCTGACGACGATGCGCGGATCTTTGTCCGCGACGCCGTATTTCAAGGCATTGTCGAACAGGTTGACGAGCGCCTGCGCCAAAAGCTCGCGATGACCGACGACAAAAAGCCCCGGTTCGATCGTCGCGTCGAGCGCCACATTCTGTTCCTCCGCCGAAGGCTGATAGAGTTCGACCATGTCGCGCGTCGCTTCGCTGGCGTCGAAGGCGACCATGTAATCGCTCGAATAGCCGGCCTCCGCGCGCGCGATGAGCAAGAGCGCGTCGAACACGCCGATGAGCGCGTCCGCTTCGTCGATGATGGCCGCGAGCGCGGCGCGCCCGGGTTCGTCCTCGGCTCTTTGGCGCAAGGCTTCCTCCGCGCGGTTGCGCAAGCGCGTCAACGGCGTCTTCAAGTCATGCGCGATATTGTCGGAAACCTCGCGCAGCCCCGCCATCAATTCGCCGATGCGCGCCAGCATCGCATTGAGATTGGACGCGAGCCGGTCGAATTCGTCGCCGGCGCCGGATACGGCGAGGCGCTGATCGAGGTCGCCGGCCATGATGCGGCGCGCCGAAGCCGACATGGTGTCCACGCGCTCGAGCATCCGATGCGCGACCAGAAGGCCGCCAAGGGTCCCGATCGACACGAGCCAGAGCAACGACGCGCCGAGGCCGTTGCGCAGGATCTGCCGCAACATGCGGCGATCCTCCATGTCGTGGCCGACGAAGAGGAGAAAGCCGCCCTGCAGCTCGAGGACTCGCATCAAGGCGAGATGTTCGCCGTCGTCCAAATCGAAACGGTGGTAGACGGCTTCCGTCAAAGTCTTGGCGTCGGTCGGCAGCCTCGCGCTCGGCGCGATATTGCCGGCGAGGTAGTCGCCGCCGAATGTCGTGACGAGAAACAGCGAGCCGCCCGGCGCCCGCGCCCGCAGCTGCACGGACCGAATCAATTGCCTGATTCCGCCTTCCGCGAAACGATCCGCGAGACGCGCCAATTCGGCGTCGATCGTCTGGCCGGTCTGTTCGTCGAGCACTTCCTTGACGCGAAAACCGACGCCGCCAAGCACGAGCGCCGCGCCGAGCGAAAACAACACCAGATAGGCGACTGACAGTTTGAACGCCGTCGTGCGGGATAGTCTACCGAGCGCCGTCACGGATCATGTATCCGGCGCCGCGTATCGTGTGCAGCAAAGGGTGGTCGCGACCCTTGTCGATCTTGGCGCGCAGCCTCGAAATATGCACGTCGATCACATTGGTTTGCGGATCGAAATGGTAGTCCCATACATTCTCCAAAAGCATGGTGCGGGTCACGACGCGCCCCGCATGTTTCATGAGATATTCCAGCAGGCGATATTCTCGCGGCTGCAGAGCGATCTCCTTGCCGCCCATGGTGGCTTGATGCGCAAGGCGGTCGAGCTCCAGATCGCCGACGCGATAGACGGTCTCTTCGGCTCTGCCGGACGGGCGCCGTCGCCCCAGCGCCTCGACGCGCGCCAGCAGTTCGGAAAAGGCGTAAGGCTTGGCGAGATAGTCGTCGCCGCCGGCGCGCAGGCCCTTCACGCGATCGTCGACCTGGCCGAGGGCGGAGAATCAGCGCCGGCGTGTCGACCTTTTGTTCGCGCAGACTGGCGACGAGGGAAAGTCCGTCGAGCTTGGGCAGCATCCGATCGACGATAAGGACGTCGTGCCTGTCCTCCCGAGCAAGCGCGTAGCCTTCAACGCCGTCGGCGGCGCTCTCGACGCTGTGGCCGAGTTCTTTGAAGGCTTTCAGCAGATAAGCGCTGCCCTCGGCATCGTCCTCGATGATAAGTAAACGCATGGCGTATGCTGTATCCGTTCCCCTGCGATCCTTTGTCGCGAGGCGGTCGAAGCTTTCGGCCGCCTCTTCGTCTCGGAGCTTAGAGCGAATTCGGCAAAAAGTTGATAGACTTTTTCGATCAGAATTTGCTCCAGCATTTTGATTTTGAAGCGATTTCTTATCGACCGAATGATTCCCGTCGGTCGGAAAGCGCTCTAGTTTAACGCCCTATCGGGATGGCGACAAAGCGCATTCCTTCGGGCGATTTGACGCGCAGCAGCACCGAGCGCCGCCCGTCGCGCTTGGCGGTTTGGAGCGCGTTGGTCAGATCGGAGGGTTCAGCGAGCGTCTGACCGCCGGCCTCGACGATGACGTCGCCGCGGCGCAGTCCCTTTTGCGCCGCGACCCCGTCCGGATCGACCTCGATCACGTAAAGCCCCTCGCCGCCGCGGTGCGCTTGTCTCGCCGGCGCGACTTCGACGCCAAAGTCGGCGAGCGCGTCGCTACGCTGGCCATCGCCCTCGGCGCCGCTCTCATTCTTCGCTTCGCGCTCGTTCGGCAGCGTGCCGAGTTTCAGCGACAAGGTCTTTTCCGCGCCGTTGCGAATGTAGCTGAGATCGACGGTTTTGCCGGGCGCCAGAGCCCGCGATCTTGCGCGACAGCTCACGTGCGGTGTCGATCTTTTCATTGTTGATCGCCGGTGATGACGTCGCCAGCCTTGAGTTCCCGCGCTTTCGGCGGGGCCTCCCTTGGACCGGCTGCGCGACCAGCGCGCCCTTGGTCGATTTGAGACTGAGGCTGTCGGCGATTTCCTGCGTGATCGGCTGGATCTGCACGCCGATCCAGCCGCGCGACACGTAGCCTTTCTCCTTCAGCGCCGTGATCACGTCCTTGGCGACCTCGGTCGGGATCGCGAAGCCGATGCCGACGGAGCCGCCCGAGGGCGAATAGATCGCGGTGTTGACGCCGATCACCGCGCCATGGGTGTCGAAGGCGGGGCCGCCGGAATTGCCGCGGTTGACCGGCGCGTCGATCTGCAGGAAGTCGTCATAAGGGCCGGCGCCGATGTCGCGGCCGCGCGCCGAGACGATGCCCGCCGTCACCGTGCCGCCAAGGCCGAAGGGATTGCCGACCGCGAGCACCCAGTCGCCCACCCTCGGCGTCGTGTTCGACCATTCGACGAAGGGGAGATTGCCGCGCTCGCTGATCTTGAGCAGCGCGAGGTCGGTGCGCTTGTCCGTGCCGATGATTTTCGCCGGGTAGCTCTTGCCGCCGTCGAAGGCGACCTCGACGTCATTGGCGTGTTCGACGACGTGATTGTTGGTGACGATATAGCCGTCGGCGCTGATGACGAAGCCTGAGCCTTGCGACATCGTGAAATGTTTGTGGGGATGGCCCATCTGGCCTTCGCCGAAGCGCTTGAAGAAGTAGTAAAGGGGATCGTCGGGCGAGATTTCGGGCGCTTCTTCTTCAAGACCTTGCGACGTGTCGACGGACTTGACCTTGATCGCGACGACTGCGCCCTTCACGCGGTCTACGATTTCGGCGAAGGAGGCGGGGCCGGCGGCTTGCGTCGTAGGCGCTATGGGCGCTTCGGCGCGCGCGGAAAGGGGCGCGCTTTCATAGAGGCCGGCGCCGAGCGCCAGCGCCGCCCCGGCGCTGAGCAGCGCGGCGCGCAGGGGGCGGCGCGGACGAGGCGCAGGTTGCGGGAGGGCGAAATTTTGCATCGAAAGTTCCCCATTAGCGTGAAGAGCGTAAGCGAAAAACGGAAAGGTCGCCCGCTCTTCGCTTCCCCGAACATGGGGAATTGTCGATGACAAGCCAGTGGAGGCGGGATGAATTTTTGGTTAGGGGCGCGAGCGCAGCCGCCGATCATTTGCCGTTTCGACTTTTTGGCCCGGCTATACTTGCCGGAAAGGCGAGGGACTTTGTTGAGCTTGCGCCGCCCTAGGCGCAGCGGGAAGTTTATTGCGCCTGCAGCTGCGCGACGCCGCTCGTCGCTGTGGGCTTTGAACCCTTCAAACTCTCGCGCCGCGCCGCGACGACGGTGACGCCGGCCTCGCCGCCTGCGACCGCATTCGCTTCCGGCGTCGTCGCGAGGAATTCCGCGACATCTTTTGCGCCGCGCGCGGCGCAGAGCTCCAAAGCCTTGTCGTCCACGGCGGCCCAGGGATCCTCGGCCGCCTTGACGCCCAATTCGTCGCTCAGCCGCTGCACGCGTCGGCCCTTCCGGTCATAGATGTCGAAGACATAGGCGAGGCGCGTCAATGTTCCCGCTGCGGAGGCCGTCAAAAAGCCGCGCAGGCGGTAGTCGCCCTGCGGCGGCTCGGAAAACGTCACCTCTCGAGCCTCCGCCGCGCTCGTGAAGAGGCGCTGGAATGTTTCGCGCGACGCCTCAGGCGGGCCCTCGAGCGCGACGATCGCGAGACGAGCGCCACGCGGGCTGGCGAGCTGCGCCGACGCGCCGACCGTAGCCGCTGCTTGCGGCGAGCCAAGATCGACGGCGGCGTCAAGACAGCCGCCAAGGCAGAGCATCGCAAGGGCGCCCAAAGGCGGCGAGCGTGGCTCGATCGCGTCGCTAAACCGTCTCGCGTCTTGACCGCGCTGCTTTGCATGAAGGTTTCGCTCCGCTTGAAAGTGACGCAATCTTAACCAGAAAACGCGCCCAAGGTCCAGCAGCGCCTGCTCTCGCTTCATTGGCGCCCATGCGCGGCGCGGCGGGGGGTCGCACAAGCGTCAAGTTTTGTGTAAAGGCCCTTGCTTTAGGCGCGCTGGCGCACAATCTCCCGGAGGGAACTGGACAAAGATTCGCCACCCGGGGAACGGAAAGCAGAGTGCGGAAGAACGGCGTCCGCCCTGCGCTATCCGTTTTCCGGGAGGGGTCGGCGTCCTTGCCGCGGCTCGCTTCGGGGGCCAAGCAATTCATCAGGAAGGACCGCAAACAATGGCAAAGTTATCGGCATCGACCTCGGCACCACCAATTCCTGCGTCGCCGTCATGGAAGGCATCGACGCCCCAAGGTCATCGAGAACAGCGAAGGCGCGCGCACCACCCCGTCGATCGTGGCCTTCACCGACGACGGCGAGCGTCTCGTCGGCCAGCCGGCCAAGCGCCAGGCCGTGACCAATCCGGAAAAGCACCTTTTTCGCGATCAAGCGCCTGATCGGCCGCCGCTTCGACGATCCGATGACCAAGAAGGACATCGGCCTGGTCCCCTACAAGATCGTCGCGCGCCGGCAATGGCGACGCCTGGGTCGAGGCCGACGGCAAGCAATATTCGCCCTCGCAGATCTCCGCCTTCATCCTGCAGAAGATGAAGGAAACCGCCGAGGCGCTATCTCGGCCAGAAGGTGACCCAGGCGGTCATCACCGTTCCCGCCTATTTCAACGACGCCCAGCGCCAGGCGACCAAGGACGCCGGCAAGATCGCCGGCCTGGAAGTGCTGCGCATCATCAACGAGCCGACCGCGGCGGCGCTCGCCTATGGCCTCGACAAGAAGGACAGCCGGCACGATCGCGGTCTATGACCTTGGCGGCGGCACGTTCGACGTGTCGATCCTGGAAATCGGCGACGGCGTGTTCGAGGTGAAGTCGACCAACGGCGACACCTTCCTCGGCGGCGAAGACTTCGACATGCCGCATCGTCGAATATCTCGCCGACGAGTTCAAGAAGGAGCAGGGCATCGACCTGACGCAAGGACAAGCTCGCCCTGCAGCGCCTGAAGGAAGCGGCGGAAAAGGCCAAGATCGAGCTGTCTTCCGCGACCCAGACCGAAATCAACCTGCCCTTCATCACCGCCGGACGCCACCGGTCCGAAGCATCTGACGCATCAAGCTGACCCGCGCCAAGTTCGAGGCGCTGGTCGACGATCTCATTCAGCGCACGGTCGAGCCCTGCCGCAAGGCGCTGAAGGACGCCGGCCTGACCGCGGGCGAGATCGACGAAGTCGTGCTGGTCGGCGGCATGACCCGCATGCCCAAGGTGCAGGAAGTCGTCAAGAACTTCTTCGGCAAGGAGCCGCATAAGGGCGTCAATCCCGACGAAGTCGTCGCCATCGGCGCCGCGATCCAGGCCGGCGTGCTGCAGGGCGACGTCAAGGACGTGCTGCTGCTCGACGTGACGCCGCTGTCGCTCGGCATCGAGACGCTGGGCGGCGTGTTCACCCGCCTGATCGACCGCAACACCACGATCCCGACCAAGAAGAGCCAGGTGTTCTCGACCGCCGAGGACAACCAGACCGCCGTCACCATCCGCGTGTTCCAGGGCGAGCGCGAGATGGCGGCGGACAACAAGATGCTCGGCCAGTTCGACCTCGTCGGCATTCCGCCGGCGCCGCGCGGCGTGCCGCAGATCGAGGTGACCTTCGACATCGACGCCAACGGCATCGTCAATGTCACGGCCAAGGACAAGGCGACGAGCAAGGAGCAGCAGATCCGCATCCAGGCCTCGGGCGGCCTGTCCGAAGCCGACATCGAGAAGATGGTCAAGGACGCCGAGGCGCACGCCGCCGAGGACAAGAGCGCGGCGCGAGCTCGGTCGACGCCAAGAACCACGGCGAGGCGCTGCGTCCATTCGACCGAGAAGTCGCTCGCCGAATTCGGCGACAAGGTCGCGGCGGCGGACCGCAGCACGATCGAAGCGGCCATCGCGTCGCTGAAGAGCGCGCTCGAAGGCTAGGACGCCGAGGCGATCAAGGCCCGCACCAACGAGCTGGCGCAGGCTTCGATGAAGCTCGGCGAAGCCATGTATCGCGCGCAGCAGGCGGAAGGCTCGGCGCAGCCGCAGGGCGGCCATGACGCGCCGGGCAAGGACGACGTGATCGACGCCGAGTTCAAGGACGTCAGCGGCGACGACCATAAGAAGTAAGGCGTAAATCTCCTAGGCTGAAACGATATTGAGGCTCCCCTTTTGGGGAGCCTTTCATATGGAAGGCCAAGACCGTGCTCATTATATTTAGCGGGCCGCCCGCGGCGGGCAAATCGACGATCGCCCGTCGTCTCGCAGAGCGCCTCGACGCCGTCTGGCTGCGCATTGATTTCTCGAGGCGCCGATCTTGGCTGCCTATGGCGACGACATCGCCGACGTCGGTTATCGCGCCGCTCATGGCGTTGCTGAAGACAATCTGCGCCTCGGCCACGTCGTGATCGCCGATTGCGTCAACGACGTCGAGATCACGCGGAACGCTTGGCGTGGGGTTGCGGAGCGCGCCGGGGCGCCGGCGTTCGACGTCGAGATCGTCTGCTCGAACCCGGGGGAGCACCAGAGCCGCGTCGAGACGCGTGTCGTGGACATTCCGGGCGCAAGGCTTCCGACATGGCCTCAGATTTTGGCGCGGCGCGCCGAGCCGTGGAGCCGCGACCATCTGGTGATTGACACTGCCGGACGCGGCGTCGAGGATTGCGTAGCGCAAGTCCTCGCGGCGCTGGATCGGACGGACACGCCAATTCAGGCGGCGCCATAAATCGCCAGGAGCAAGCGCCCGGATTTGCCTCGCAGCGACAAGTTCTTGCGGCGATGCGAGTGGGTTTCGGATAATTTGCTTTGCACGAACGCACTCAGCAGGCGGTGGCGATGAATTTGTTGATCATCGGAGAAGCGGTTGCGAGGCTCACTCGCGATCGCCCGGATTTTCTCGATAAGCTTGCCGAACTGCCTTGGCGATCCATGGTTGGAATGCGCAATCGCATCGCCCACGGATATTTCGACCTCGACATGCGCGTCATCTGGCGGACCGTCCGCACGGACGCGCCCGAGCTGCTGCGCCATCTCCGAACCATTTGCGGGGCCGCCGGCGAATCATCCGACGGCGCTGCGTATTGACCCTGCGGCATGTCGTATCCGCCTGCCCCGGTTGGGGTGACGCGCGCCCTGCATCGACCGCTCCTCGCCCAACTCATCTTCACTCCGACAAATTCCAGGCTTTCATGCTAGAATGTCGTCTGGTAAGCCTAGAAACGGCAGGCGCGGCTTCTCCTCAGAGCTCAAAATGACCGACATTCTCAAAAAGATCGAAGCCTATAAGCGCACCGAGATCGCGGAGGCGAAGGTGCGCATGCCGCTGTCGACGCTGGAGCGCAGATCTGCGTGATCACGATCCGCCGCGCGGCTTCGTGCATGCGATCGAGAACAAGCTGTCCGAGGGCCGCATCGCGCTCGTCGCCGAGATCAAGAAGGCCAGTCCCTCCAAGGGCGTCATCCGCGCCGGCTTCGATCCGGGCGGTCTCGCGCAAGCCTATGCCGCGGGCGGCGCCGCTTGTCTCTCTGTGCTGACCGACGGGCCGTCGTTCCAAGGCTCGCTCGACGATCTGGAGCAGGCGCGCCGGGCTGCGCCGCTGCCGGCGCTGCGCAAGGATTTCATGCTCGACCCCTATCAGGTGTTCGAGGCGCGCGCCTACGGCGCCGACTGCATCCTGATCATCATGGCGATGTTGGGCGACGCCGAGGCCAAAACGCTGAATCAGAGTCGCCCATGATCTGCGCATGGACGTGCTCGTCGAAGTCCACGACGAGGCGGAGCTCGACCGCGCGCTGGAGCTGGAAACGCGCCTCATCGGAATCAACAACCGCAACCTGCACGACTTCAAGGTCGCGTTGGAGACGAGCGAACGCCTCGCCGAGCGCGTGCCCAAGGACAAGATCGTCGTCGCCGAAAGCGGCATCGCCTCGCACGCCGATTGCCTGCGGTTGGAGAAGGCGCAAATCTACACGTTCCTCGTCGGCGAGAGCCTGATGCGCAAACATGACGTCGAGGCGGCGACGCGCGACCTGCTGCATGGCGCACAACTTGCCGTGCGCGCGTAAATGCCGGCGCTGACGCATCTCAAGGCCTCCGGCGAAGCGCATATGGTGGACGTCGCGGGAAAGCCGGAGACGAAACGCGTCGCGTCGCGCAAGGCGCTGTCGTCATGGCGCGCGAGACGCTCGCTCTCGCGCTTGCGGGCGACGCCAAAAAGGGCGACGTCTTCGGCGTCGCGCGCATCGCCGGCATCATGGCGGCCAAGCGCACGCACGAACTCATCCCGCTGTGTCATCCCTTGCCGCTCTCGCAGATCGGCGTCGAGATCGCGCCGGACGAAGAGCTGCCGGGTCTGCGCGTCAGCGCCAAGGCCGGCGTCACCGGCAAGACCGGGGTCGAGATGGAGGCGCTGACCGCGGTCTCGGTCGCGTGCCTCACGATTTACGACATGCTGAAGGCGGTCGATCGCGGCATGCGCATCGAGGGCGTGGCGCTCATCGAAAAAAGCGGCGGCGCCAGCGGCGACTGGCGGCGCGAGGACGCCGCGCAATGAAGGACCAGAAGCCGCTCGGCGTCGAGACGGCTCTCGCGCGCGTGCTCGATGGGGCTCGGGCGCTGGGAGAAAGCGAAACGGTTCCGCTGCCCCTCGCGCTCGGGCGCACGCTGGCGCAAGACCTCGCGGCGCGGCGCACGCATCCGCCGCAGGACGTCTCCGCCATGGATGGTTATGCGGTGATCGCCGCCGACCTCGCAGACCCCGGCGCGCGTCTGCGCCTCATCGGCGAAAGCGCCGCCGGACATGGCTTTGCGGGCGCGTTGGAGTCCGGCGACTGCGTGCGGATTTTCACCGGCGCGCCGCTGCCTGCCGGCGCCGATGCGATCCTGTTGCAGGAAGAGGCGGTGGTCGAGAATGGTCTTGTCGGCGCCTCAAGCCCGCCGCAGCAGGGCCGCCACATTCGCGCGCGCGGGCTCGATTTCGCGCAAGGACGCGTCGCGCTGAACGCGGGGACGCGGCTCAAGGCCGCGCATCTCGCGCTCGCCGCGGCGATGGATCACGCCGAGCTTTCCGTCGCGCGGCGCCCGCGCATCGCGATTCTCGCGAGCGGCGACGAATTGGTCGCGCCGGGGCGAGCGACCGGGCCGGCGCAGATCGTCAGCAGCAATAACTTCGCCGTCGCGGCCCTTGTCGAGGAGGCCGGCGGCGAAGCGCTGGACCTCGGAATTTTCCGCGATGATCGCGCCGATCTCGCGCGCGGCTTCGGCCTCGCGCGGGAGGCGCGCGCCGACGTGCTGGCGACGCTGGGCGGCGCCTCGGTCGGCGACCACGATCTTTTGCGCGAGGCGCTCGCCGATGAAGGCATGGCGCTCGATTTCTGGCGCATCGCCATGCGCCCCGGCAAGCCGCTGATCTTCGGGCGCCTGAGTGAGGCCTTCGTGCTTGGCCTCCCGGGCAATCCGTTGGCGTCCTACGTCTGCGCGCTGCTTTTTCTGCAGCCGCTGATCCGCGCGCTGCTCGGCGATCCCGAGGCCGGGGCCGAGAGGTCCGAGAGCGCCCTGCTCGGCGTCGATCTGCCGGCCAACAAGGCGCGGCGCGACTATATGCGGGCAAGGCTTAAGAAGGACGCGGCGGGGCGGTTTGTGGCTTTTCCGCTGCCCTTGCAGGATTCCTCGATGCTGACGGAGCTCGTCGCCGCGCAAGCGCTGCTGATCCGCGAGATCGACGCCCCGCCGGCGAAGGCGGGCGACGCCTGCAGGGTGATCAGGATTTGAGGGGAACCGCCGCGCTCCGCCATGCAAACAATGATTATCTGCACGCGCAAATGATTATCTGCACGCGCAAAAGAAAGCGAAAATTATAGATGAGGCAGATTGCGAGGCTGGATGTCGATGGCCATCGCGCCGGTCTTGTTGCTGTTGCTGTTGCAACTTCAGTTCCTGCCCTATCACGAGAGCCGGCTGACCGCCGACTTGGCGCTGTTGTGGTGGCAAATTATAGCTGCGCTGGAAATGCCGTCATTGCGAGCCGAAGGCGAAGCATATGTGGACGGCCTCTTGGCAAGCGATTTTTGCGTTTGTCGAGTTGGTGGCTGCAGTCATATGTCCGGCCTGTCGTCGCGGAACTTCGTCCGCTGGCCCTGATGATATCCGACGCTCGTGGTCCCCGATCAATCCAGCGAGCTCTTTGGCTCGTGCTTCGCGGCGGGGTGTTCGCGAGTTCGGTTGCGCCCTTGTCGATCATCACGCATCGATGCGCATGCCAATTCCTGGTCCGGCGTCCGGCCGGGCGCCCGCGCTCACGCTGGGACGAAAAGCTCCGCGCGGAACGCTTCGCCTGTTTTCATCATGGCAAAGACGATGCGGGCGATTTTGTTGGCCAGTGCGAGGGTCACCAGCCGCGCAGGCTTTTTCGCCCGCAACGCCGCAACCCAGTCGGCGAGCGCGCCCTTGTGTCTGGCGATCACCCGCAGCAGCGATGTGGCGGCGAGCACGAGCAGCCTGCGAAGGTAGCTGTTGCCGCGCTTGGTGACGCCGCCGAGCGTCTGCTTGCCGCCCGTGGAGTTTTGCCGCGGCGTCAGGCCGAGCCAGGCGGCGAAGTCGCGTCCGGTTCCGAACGCGTGCGGGTCGGGCGTCATGGCGACGATCGCCGATGCAATATGTTTGCCCACGCCCGGAACGCCGTCGATCAGACGACACACATCGCTCGACGCGCAGTCGGCGGCGATTCTCCGGTCGATCTCGTCGATCGACTGCGCGAGCTTCTCGAGCATTGCGGCCAGCGTCTCCACGCAAGCTTTCGCCGTCTCGGGGAGCGGCGCGTCCTCTCGGGCGAGGTCGAGCAGTTCGTCGACGCGGCCGACGCCTTTGGCGACGACAAGGCCGAATTCGGCAAGATGTCCGCGCAGGGCGTTGACGCACATGGTGCGCTGTTTGATCAGCAGATCCCGTGTCTTGTGCAACATCTGAGCGGCTTGACGTTCGACGCTCTTGATCGCGACGAAACGCATGCCGGGGCGGCTCATCGCCTCGCAGATCGCCTCCGCGTCGGCGACGTCGTTCTTGCCGCGCTTGACATACGGTTTGACGTAAATGGGCGGAATGAGCTTCACCTCATGTCCCATCGCCGCGAGCTCGCGCGCCCAATGATGTGCCGAACCGCACGCCTCCATGCCGATGACGCTGGGCGCGATCCCCGCAAAAAAAGCCCGCACCTTAGAGCGATGCAGCTTGCGCCGGACGGCAGGCCCGCCATCCGCCGGCAGAGCGTGCGCCTGAAAATATGTCTTCGCCAAATCGACGCCGATCCTGATAAACTCCTGCATGGACGGTCTCCCTCCTCGTGGCTTTCTCGCAAAACCACTCTGGCACACCGATGCCGTTGGGGAGAGGCCGTCCACATCATCAATCCAGGAACAGCCGGCGCAGCCGGGCTCGTTCTACCCGCGCGTTCAATTGAACAGCAATGAATGAAACGCTGTTGGCGCGCCCCCTGGATTGCTTCGCTGCGCTCGCAATGACGGATCGCCTGCTTGCATCCCGGCTCCGCCTGCGCTAGGCCCTGGCGCGATCACCGGAGCGCGCAATGAAACTGCCCAATCAATTCTACCGCCCGCTCGCCATTGGCGCGCCTGCCCCCTTAAGGGAGCCGCCCGTAAAGCTCGAGCGCATGATCCATTTCGTGCCGCCGCACTTAGAAAAAATGCGCGCCAAGGCGCCCGAGATCGCCAAACAGGTCGACGTCGTGCTCGGCAATCTCGAAGACGCGATCCCCTCCGACGCCAAGGAGGCGGCGCGCAAGGGTTTCATCGAGATGGCGCAGGCGACCGACTTTGGCGCGACGGGT
This sequence comes from uncultured Alphaproteobacteria bacterium, assembly GCA_963820145.1. Taxonomy (GTDB): domain Bacteria; phylum Pseudomonadota; class Alphaproteobacteria; order Rhizobiales; family Beijerinckiaceae; genus Methylocystis. Next base: position 29,257 of record CAWFZD010000107.1, on the reverse strand, counting down.
CTCTGGACCCGCATGAACGCGCTGAATTCCCCCTGGGCGCTGGACGATATGATCGAGATCGTGGGCAGCGTGGGCGACAGGCTCGACGTCGTGATGCTGCCCAAGGTCGAGGGGCCCTGGGACATCGCCTATCTCGACCAGCTTCTGGCGCAGCTCGAGGCGCGCAACGGCGTCAAAAAGCCGATCCTGATCCATGCGATTCTGGAGACCGCCGAAGGCGTCAAGAATGTCGACGCGATCGCGAGCTGCTCCCCGCGCATGCACGGCATCAGCCTCGGCCCTGCGGATCTTGCAGCTTCGCGCGCGATGAAGACGACGCGCGTCGGCGGCGGCCATCCCGATTATCGCGTCATCGCCGATGCTGCGGGCGAGGGCGCGCGCGCCAGCTTCCAACAGGACCTTTGGCATTACACCATCGCCAAAATGGTCGACGCCTGCGCTGCGGCGGGCATCAAGGCGTTTTACGGGCCGTTCGGCGATTTCTCCGATTCGGCGGCCTGCGAGGCGCAGTTCCGCAACGCCTTCCTGCTCGGCTGCGCCGGCGCCTGGACGCTGCACCCCTCGCAAATCGCCATCGCCAAAAAGGTCTATTCCCCTGACCCGGCCGAGGTCGCCTTCGCCCGCCGCGTGCTCGACGCCATGCCCGACGGCGCCGGCGCGGTGATGATCGACGGCCGCATGCAGGACGATGCGACCTGGAAACAGGCCAAGGTCATCGTCGACCTCGCGCGCCAAGTCGCCGCCAGCGATCCCGAATTCGGCAAAGTCTACGGTTTGTAAGGACGGCGGCGGCGCGCCTTTTTGCGCTGCCTTCAGCATCCATTACTCTTGGGTTTCGTAAAAGACTTGGGCGGGAGTTCTCGCCCCAGAGGCGGAGCGGCATGGCGGCGGGGCGGGGCTTGTGCTAGAGCCTCTTCGCCCCTCAGAGCGCTTTGTTCTTGTCGATCGGGTCCGGCAACTTGATCGACAAATGCTCTAGACGCTCACCGCACGGGATCGAACCGCCCTATGAACGATCACTTCCGCGACGCGCCCGACGCCGTCGCCCTCGTCGAAAGACCCCGCCAAGAACTTGCGGCAAGACCTCTCGCGATCTTGCGCGGCAAGGCGGCGCCCGCGCTCTTGCGCGACGAACTGCTGTGCGAGATCTTCGCGGCCTCGGTGGAAAAATCCCCTTCATCGATCGCGCTCACCACGCTGGAGCGCCGTTACTCCTATCGCGAAGTCGACGCGCTGGCGGCGGAGGTCGCGCGCGGGCTCATCGAGAGCGGCGTCGCGCCGGGCGACGTCGTCGGCCTGTGGATGGCGCGCGGCCCGGAATTGCTGATCGCGCAGATCGCCATCGCCAAGACCGGCGCCGCCTGGCTGCCGTTCGACGCCGATGCGCCGATCGAGCGCATCGCCGTTTGCCTCAAGGACGCGGAGGCGAAAGGGCTGCTCACCTCACGCGGCTTCGCGGACAAGGCGCGAGGCCATATCGAGACGGCGCTTTGGACTGACGAAGCGATCGCAATCGCTTCCGACGCGCCGCTGCTGAACCCGCGCGAGCGCGGCGCGACGCCGCAGAGCCCGGCTTATCTGATCTACACCTCGGGCTCGACCGGGACGCCCAAAGGCATCGTCATTTCGGGCCGCAATATCTGCCACTATCTGCGTTCGTCAAACGAAATCTACGGGATTGTCGCATCCGACGTCGTGTTCCAGGGCGCTTCGGTCGCTTTCGATCTCTCGATGGAGGAAATCTGGATTCCCTATCTCGTCGGCGCCACGCTGTTCGTCGCGACGCCCGAAATTCTCGGCGAAACCGAGCAGCTTCCCGACATCATGGAGGAAGCCAACGTCAGCGTGCTCGACACGGTGCCAACTCTCCTCGCCGTTCTGCCGCGCGACATAAAAACACTGCGTATGATCATCCTCGGCGGCGAGGCTTGCCCGCCGTCCATCGTCGAGCGCTGGACGCGCGTCGGCCGCACCATCTTCAACGGCTATGGCCCGACCGAGGCGACGGTCGTCGCGACCATCGCCGAAGTCTGGCCGAAGGAAGCCGTCACCATCGGCAAGCCGATCCCGAATTATGCCTGCTATGTCGTCGACGACGAGCTCAATCTCGTCGGACCCAATGTCGAAGGCGAATTGCTGATCGGCGGCCCGGGCGTCGCGCAAGGCTATTTGAAGCGCGAAGCGCTGACGGCCGAAAAATTCATCGCCAATCCCTTCGCTTCGGACGGTGCCGACCCGATCCTCTATCGTTCCGGCGACGCCGTTTTGCTCAATGACGCCGGCAATATTCTGTTTCGCGGCCGCATCGACGATCAGATCAAGATTCGCGGCTTTCGCGTCGAACTCGGCGAAATCGAAGCGGCCCTATCGAACCAGCCCGGCGTGCGGGCCGCCGCGGTCGCGCTGCGTAACGAGCGCGGCCTCGACGAACTCGTCGCCTTCATCACGCGTGAGGGCGCGGCGCCGGATCCGCAGATCCTGCGCGCGAAACTGCGCGAAGTCTTGCCGCCCTACATGGTTCCGGCGCGCTACGAATTCCTCGATCAATTGCCGAAGCTCTCCTCCGGCAAAATCGACCGCAAGGCGCTCAAGCTCATCGAGCTGACGGCTCCCGCCGGCGCCGACGAGGAGCAGGAGACGCCGCGCGACGAGACCGAGGCGAAGTTGCTCGAGGCCGCGAAGCGGGTGCTGCCGCCGGGCCCGATTCCGTTCGATGCGGATTTCTTCACCGATCTTGGCGGCCATTCGCTGCTGGCCGCGCGTTTCGTCGGCGTGGTGCGCGAGACGCAGGCGCTCGCCAGCGTCACGCTGCACGAACTCTATACGCATCGCACGCTCCGCGCGCTCGCCGCGCATCTCTCCGGCAAGGCCGAATACGCCGCGCCGCAGCTCGATCTGTCATTCACGCCGCCGCCGCTGCTGCGCCGCTTCCTCTGCGGCCTCGCGCAGGCCGCGGCCTTGCCGTTCATCCTGGCGATCGTCACCGCGCAATGGCTCGGCGTGTTCGTCTCCTATCTGCTGCTGACGACGGAAGACGCCGGATTCGTCGAAGAGTCGATGACGCTGCTCGGCGTCTACGCCTGCGTCAACATCGCGACGGTCGCAGTGTCGATCCTCGGCAAGTGGCTCGTCATCGGGCGCGTGAAGCCGGGCCGCTATCCTTTGTGGGGCGTCTATTATTATCGCTGGTGGCTGGCGCAGCGATTGATGGGGCTGACCCACGCAAAATGGTTCCAAGTCTCGCCGCTGATGAATTTTTATCTCGCCGCGCTCGGCGCCAAAATCGGCAAGGACGCGCTGATCAGCGAGTTCGAGGCCGGCGCGATCGATCTCGTGACCATCGGCGCCGGCGCTTCGCTTGGCGCCAAGCTGAAACTCTCCAACGCCCGCGTCGTCGGCGACGAACTCATCATCGGCCGCATCGACATCGGCGCCGACGCCTATATCGGATCGTCTTGCGTCATCGAGGAGGATGTCGTGATCGGCGAGGGCGCGGCGCTCGAAGATTTGACCTCCGCGCCGGCCGGCGCGCGCATCGGCGCGAATGAGATCTGGAACGGTTCGCCCGCGCGCCGCGAAGGCGTGGTCGACGTCGATAAGCTCGATCCTCCAGCGCAGGCGGGACGCCTGCGCCGCATCGTGATGACCGTGCTGTTCGCGCTGCTCGCGCTGCTCATCCCGCCGCTCGGCCTGCTGCCGATCTTTCCGGCCTTCTGGCTTTTCGACAAGCTCGACGCCTGGATGGGAATCGCGGCCTCGGACCGTTTCTGGTATCTCGTCGCCATCCCGCTCTTCGCCTGGCCGACGGCCTTCGTGCTGGTGCTGGTGTCGGTCGCCTTCATCGCGGCTTTCCGCTGGATCGTGATGCCGCTGCGCGTGCGCGCCGGCTCCTATTCGGTATGGTCGAATTTCTATCTGCGCAAATGGGCGGTGGCGCTCGCGACGGAAGTCACGCTGGAGACGCTCTCGTCGCTGTTCGCGACGCTCTACATGCGCGGCTGGTATTGGCTGATGGGCGCGCGCATCGGCAAGGACTCGGAGATATCGACGAATATCGCGGGCCGCTACGACATCGTCGAGATCGGCGAGAAATGCTTCATCGCCGACGAGGTGGTGCTCGGCGACGAAGACGTGCGGCGCGGCTACATGTATCTCAAGCCCGTGAAGACCGGCGACCGCGTCTTCATCGGCAATGACGCGGTGGTGCCTCCCGGCGCCTTCATTCCGAGCGGCGCGCTGATCGGCATCAAGTCCAAGCCGCCGGCGAATGAAGAACTTTCTCCGGGGGATACGTGGTTCGGCTCGCCGCCGATCAAGCTGCCGGTGCGACAAAAATTCGACGGCGGCGGCGCGGCCTGGACCTATCAGCCGCCGCGCTGGAAAAAGCTGATGCGCGCGACCTACGAGGCGGTGAACGTCTCGCTGCCGACCATGCTGTTCATGACCTTCGGCACCTGGGCGGTCGAGAGCTTCGGACAGTCGCTCGTCGACGGCGACTATGCGAGCGTCGTGAAGCTTTTCGTGCTCGACTCGGTGCTGATCTCGGTCGGCATGACGCTCGCCGTCGTTCTGATCAAATGGGCGACGATGGGGCGTTACGAGCCGCAGGTGAAGCCGATGTGGTCGTTTTGGGCCATGCGCACGGAAGCTTGCGCCGTGCTGTATTGGGGCCTCGCCGGCAAGGTGCTGCTCGAACATCTGCGCGGCACGCCGTTCCTGCCTTGGGTGCTGCGACTTTCGGCGCCAAATTCGGGCGCGGCGTGTTCATGGACATGACCGATATCACGGAATTCGACTGCATCGAGGTCGGGAATTATTGCGCGCTCAACATGGTCAGCGCGCTGCAGACGCATCTTTACGAAGACCGCGTGATGAAGGTCGGCCGCGTGCGCCTCGGCGACGGCGTCAGCGTCGGCGCCGGCTCGACCGTGCTTTACGACACCCATGTCGGCGACTACGCCCAGTTGGGTCCGCTGACGGTCGTCATGAAGGGCGAAAGCCTTCCTCCCAACTCGCGATGGGTCGGCGCGCCGGCGGAGCCCGCGAGCTGATCGCCCGCCCGAAAGGACGCTGCGTGTCCCGATCTTGTCTGGATGCGCCGCGCGGACAGACTTTCGGACACCGCCGCAACGCTTCGGAAAGGCGCCCAAATCCGCGGTCGGACGGTGCTTTCTCCAAGGATTCCCTTTATCTCGCGCAATGCCCCGCGCTTGGCCAAAGCTTTGGCGAGGCTTGTCTTCCCGTGAGCGATCTAGTAGCCACAACGGCGGTTGCGCCGGGGCTGCGCATCGATTGCGAGGCGATGTTGCGCGCGCCGCTTCGGCGAAGCGCTGCGACTTTGAAGCCGCGAACGGATGTTTCCGCTCGATGGGCGTTAAGAGGAGAAAACCTGTTCGTGGGAATCCGGCCTAAGCCCACCGTGACGCCATTGGCGCTTTGCGTCTTCGTCGCGCTCGGCGGCTGCGATCTCGAATGGAAGAAGCCGGACCTCGCCATTCCGCCGCCGGAACGTTTCAAGCAAGCCTCTCAAAAGCCAGCGCCGCCGCTCGGTTCCGCGCACGCCTTCGTGCAGAAATTCGGCTCGGGCGAATTGACCGGCATCGTCGACGCCGCGCTGGTCAACAACAACGACATCGCCGCCGCGGTCGCCCGCATCTCGCAAGCCGACGCGACCGCGCGGGTGGCGAGCGCGCCGCTATGGCCGACGCTGACCAATGTGAACTCGGTCCAGCGCACGCAGGTCCCGGGAACTGCGACGTCATCGACGCCGAACTTCAATCCGCAACAGCAGTTTCTTTCCAGCGCCGGCGACGCGCGGCAGGCGGCCTTGCTGCAAAACGACGGAACCTATAGCGCGACGCGCACCAATCTTTTCAAGCTGGGGCTCAACGCCAGCTACACCGTCGATTTGTGGGGCGTCAACGAGGACGCCTCGAAGGCTGCGCGCCTCCTCGCCAACGCCAGCCGCTTTGATCGCAGCGTCGTCGAGATCGCGACGGTCGCAAGCGTCCTGAATTCGTATTTTCAAGTTCTCAACGCGCAGGATCAGCTGCGCATCGTGCATGAGAACGCGAAAATCGCGCGCGAAGTGCTGAAGGCGCTCCAGGCGCGGCTCGCCGTCGGCACTGCGACGGTGCTCGACACCGCGCAGCAGGAAACGGTGCTCGACACGCAGCTCGCTCTTGAGCCGCCGCTCGAACAGACGCTCGCGCAGCAGCGCAATCTGCTCGCAGTTCTGCTCGGGCGCACGCCGGAAAGTTTCAGCACGCGAGGCGCTTCGCTGAAGACGTTGCATTTCCCGAAGATCGAACCCGGGCTGCCGTCGGAAGTTCTGCTGCGCCGGCCCGACGTCGCCGAAGCCGAAGCCAAGCTCGCCTCGCAGGAATTCTCCGTGCTGCAGGCGCGCGCCGCCTTTTTCCCGCAACTCACGCTCACCGGCCAGTATGGCGTGCAGAGCATCGTATGGAAGAATCTCGCGCGCCCGGAAGCCATCGCCTGGCAGGTGCTGGCGAGCGCGACGCAGCCTTTGTTCGACGGCTATAATCTGCAGGGTCAATATCAGCTGCAGCAGGGCAAATTCGCCGAACTCGCCGCAGATTACCGCAAGCAGACGCTGACTGCGCTCTCCGACACCGAGAACGCGCTGATCGCCATCGCGCAGACCTCGCGGCAGTTGAGGCTGGAGGAAGATCCGTCGACGCCTCGCGGCGCGCGTTGACCGCGGCGCAAGCGCGCCTGCGCGAAGGCACCATCGACGTCGTGACCCTGGCGACGACGGAGACCGCCTATTTCCAGGCGCAGCTGGCGCTTGAACAGGTTCGGCTCAGCTATTTCGAAGCGGCGACGACTTTCTATCAGGCGCTCGGCGGCGGCTGGGCGCCCACGACGCGCGAAGCAGAGATCGCGCGCGCCAATGCAGCCTATGAGGCGGACAAAGGTCCCTGGCCATGAGCATCTTCTCGAACTGGCGGCGGCTTTCGCTCGGCGTCGTCGCTTGTCTTTGCGTTGCGGGCTTCGCCGCCTGGCGGCTCGGCTATCTGCCCGCGGGCGGCTCCGGGCAGGCCAAGGACGAAAAGGTCGAGCGACACGGAAAACATGGCCAGCATGAAGGCGACGGGCCGGTGCCCGTGACGATCGCGCAGGCCAGGCAGCAGGACGTGCCGGTTACGATCGACGCCGTCGGCACCGTGCAGGCGCTCAACACCGCGACGATCCAAACGCAAGTGGACGGGCGCTTGATCAAGCTGCTGTTCAACGAAGGTGAAGACGTCAGGAAGGGCGACATCGTGGCGATGATCGAGCCCAATCTCTATCAGGCGGCCTATGATCAGGCGGTCGCCAAGAAAGCGCAGGACGAGGCCAATCTCGCCAATGCGCGCATCGACGTCGTGCGTTACCAGAAGCTCGCCGTCAGCAATTACGGTTCGCAGCAGCAATATACGACGCAGAAATATCTCGTCGCGCAGCTCGAAGCGCAAGTGCGGCAGGATCAGGCGCAAATCGACAGCGCCAAGACGACGCTCGACTACTGCACCATCCGTTCCCCGATCGACGGGCGCACCGGCATCCGGCAGGTCGACGTCGGCAATATTCTGCACGCCGCCGATCAGACCGCGATCATCGTCGTCACGCAATTGAAACCGATCTACGTGTTCTTCACCATACCGCAGGAGCGGTTGCCGGAGCTGCAGCGCGCCAAGGCGAAGGGGCAGCCCAAAGTCGCCGCTCTCGCGGGCGACAACGCCACGATCGTCGAAGACGGCGGCGAGGTTTCCGTCATCGACAATCAGATCGACCAGACGACCGGCACGGCCAAGATCAAAGCCACTTTCGCCAATCAGGGCCTGCGGCTGTGGCCGGGAAAATTCGTCAATGTCCGCGTCGTCGTCGACCAGATCAAGAATGCGGTGACGGTGCCGAGCCCCGCCGTGCAGCGCGGCCCGAGCGGCGCCTTCGTCTATGTGATGGACGAAAACGGCGCCGCGACCCTGACCAATGTGACGACCGGGCAGCAGGACGAGAACACCGCCGTCGTGACGCAGGGTCTGCCGCCCGGCGCGCAGGTCATCACCACGGGCTTCGCGCGGCTTTCCGACGGCGCCAAGGTGCGCGTCGTGACGGCGCAGGACGACGATGCGTCGGGGCGGAAGACGCAAGACAAGGGCGGCTCCGACGGCGGCCATGCCTGGGGCGGCGGCGGAGAGCGCCGTCATCGCCGCGATCATGCTGGCGAAGGCGCAGCGACGTCTCCGCCGCCCGCGGCGGCTGCGCAGAAGAAATAGGCGAGGCTTAATTGCTGCGATTGATGACGACAGTGACGGCTGGGTCCCTGGAAGGCGCCAGACCCCCAATAGAGTCTTTCAAGATGCAGACGGAACGCTTGCGATTATAGGTGTATCCGGCGCAGTCTCGATCCGAGACGCAGATCGCCTCGCACGCCGCGCTCGTGATGTTACGCCGCCAAGGTCCGCGATCGGCGCCGGGCGCATCCATGCCTTCATAACGACGTAGCGTAGGGAACGAGGGCGGCGCATCTCTTACCTCGATCGGCAGGGCCATGCGATCGGTAAGTATTCCGGTTACCGCAGTCTCTGGCGCTGCAGTCAACTCCAGGATTTTTGATTTGCGGATACAGACCGATCGCTTGATATTATAGGTATAAGCTACGCAATGGCTTTCAGCGAGACATGCGCGCTGGCATTCTTCTTCACTTGAAACATTGCGCAACCAACCCCCATCGTCGCCACCCGGCGCGTCTTTGTTCTCGTAGCGGCGAATGCGCACGCCCAAAGCGACCTGAGCCGGTCCGGTGCGGTCCGACAGCACGCCGGTGACGGCGGCGTCAACCGCCGGGACCAGCGATCCGATGGCGTTCTTCGGGATGCAGACCGACTTGCGCCGATTATAGGTGAAGCCGACGCAACCGGCGTCTTCGCGGCAGCGTCGCTCACAGTCATCCAAACTGACATTGGGGAGCCAGCGACCGCGATCATTCCCTGGCGCGTCGTAATTTTCATGCAACCTCGCCGCTGGGAGGGTCGAAGGACTTTGCGGCGGGGGCTGCCGAGAAGCGACATCCTGTTGCGCTTGCAGTTCGGCCAACTTTGCACGCGCCTTTTGCGCATAAACGCCATCCGGATACGCCTGGAGCAATCGCTCTAGCCGCTCGACTTTGTCCGAAAGCGACGGCGCGGCTTCGGCCCGTTTCCGAGATTCTCTTCGCGCAAGCGTTGCAATAGCGCACGGACGTTGTCGCCTTTCGGATGGTTCGGATATTTCTTGAGCCACTCTTCGTAGGCTTCCGGCGCATCGGTGTTGACGACAATGCCGTAGTCGATCTCGCCCCTGTCCAGCGCACTCATTTGCGGAGCATCGGGGACGATAGCGGGAGGTTTATTGTCCGCGGCAGATGCGCCAGGATGGAAGAAAAAGTCCTCCGTCAAGCGTTGGTCCTCAACCCAGGGATGCTGCCGACCCTGGGTCCTATCGAGCACCTTTCGCGTGACAAGCCGAAACATTCGCGTGGCTTCGACGCCGGGCGCCTGCACTTCTTCGATGAATGCAGCCGCAAAAGGACTATGGCCGGCGGGACCGCCATCTTCGGCGGCGGCGCCGGGTGCGGTCGCGTACCCGATCAGTACGCCGGGAGGCAAATCCACTTCCGGCGCGAGACCCCGTGTGGCGCCGCCGCGCGCTGTTGCCGGCAACGGACTGTCGCGGCAGGCATCGAAAATCGCAAACAAAATCTTTGGTCTAGCTTCCTCCAGCGTGTGCAACAAAGTCTTGATCGGCAGCGTCTCGATCGGAAGATCGACCTCGCTGCGCAGATCGGCGTCAACGCCAATGAGAAAATTGTCCTGTTTGGCGTTTTGAACGCCGTGGCCGGCATAATAAAACAGCGCGACGGTGTCCGGTCCAGCCGCCTCGACCTTGCGTGCAAAGTCGCGAATGGCTCTGCTCAGATCGGTTTGGGAGACATCGCGCGCGACGTCGAGCTCGAACCCCGCCTCTTGCAGACTTTTAGCGACGCTCTCGGCGTCCGCGAGTGTGTTCCGCAGTTGGGGAAGATGCTGGTAGTTTTGCACGCCGATCACCAGCGCGAGACGCTTTTGCGCGCTCGCGGGGGAGGACGCGGCGATAGCGAAGCACAGCGATATGGTGAGAATAAAATATCGACGCATGTAAATGCTCCAAACACGCCCGACGCCCGCGTAAACTCGAAATCTAAAATCAAGCCTAACTCAGCGCCTGGCATGTGGCAAGAGCCGACTTCATTTAAGCCTGCCGTTTCCTTGCCCGCTTCCAAAGCTTTTGCGAGGCGGGAATGTTTCCTTCTAACCGCTGCGCGTCATAACCGAGTGAGCGCGGTCCCTCGCTAGGGTCGCGAAAAGCGACGGGAATCTGCTCAACAAAAGCGCTTTCCGCGGATATGCTGATCTCGCGTTGCCGCACGGGGGTTACGTCATGCGAAGATTGCTCAAATATCTGCTCCTCGCCACGTTTTTGCCGACCCTCGCCATGGGCGCGGAACGCGTCGAGAAACGCCTCGCGCTCGTCATCGGCGTAAAGGAGTATCAGCACCTCAAAAAGCTCGAAAACACCGTCGCCGACGCGCAGCTCATCGCCGAAAGGCTGGGTGGGGACGGCTTCGAGGTGACGTTTCTGAAGGACCCGACGCGCGAGGAGTTGCACCGCGCGCTGCTTAAATTCGGTCGCACCATCGAAGCCGCCGAGCCCGACGGCGCCGGTGGGACCAATGCGGTCGCGCTGCTCTATTACGCCGGCCACGGGGTGCAGGACGCCAAGCTCGTCAATTACCTCATCGGCGCCGACGCCGACATCGAAGCGCAGAGCGATCTGCCGATAGAGGCGCTCAAGCTCGACGACGCGTTGCAGACCCTGACGCAGGCGCATCCGCGTCTCGCCATCGCCGTCATCGACGCCTGCCGCGACAATCCGCTGCCGGTGAGCCGTTCGCGCGGCGAGCGGCGCGGCCTCGCGCCGGAGGGCGATCTGCCGCGCGATCTCGTGATCTTTTATTCGACGGAGCCCGGCAAGACCGCGGACGACGGACCCGCAGGCGGTCACAGTCCCTTCGCCGCGGCCCTCGCCGAAACGCTCGAGACGCCGGGGCTCGAAGCCGACCAGCTGATGAAGCAGGTCTCGCTCAAAGTTTTGAACGCGACGCATTCGGAGCAATATCCCTGGCACAGCGGACAAAGCACGCGAAACTTTTACTTCCGCGGCGGTCCAGGCTCGGTCGCGGAAGCGCATACGCCGCAGCAGACCGTGGTTGAGCCCCATGACCATCCCGTGACGCCGCCCGCCGATCCCGCCGCTATCGGCGAAATGGCCTATCACGAGGCGGTCAGCGTCAATACGATCGAAGCCTACGACAATTGGCTGCAGCGTTTTCCCGGCCATCCGCGGCGCAACAACGTCTTCGTGCTGCTGCAGCGGCTGCGCGAAGAGGACCTTTGGAAGCGCGCCGAAAAGGCGAGCTCCGCGCAAGAAAAGGAAAGCGCGCTGCGGCGGCTCGTCGAGGCCTATCCCGACGGGGTCTACGCCGAGAAGGCGCGCCAGAATTCTCGCCGCCATGGATCATCCCCCGGTCATGCCGCCGCCTATTCCGCCTGTGCACAATCAAACGCCGCCGCCCGAGCAAAGCTATTACTATGTCACCGGCCTCGATCCCAACGGCTACAATTGGTTGGCGCTGCGCTCGGCGCCGAGCTACAGCGCCTCCTTCTCGACGACGCATATGGCGCCCGGAACGCTCGTGACGGTGCTCGATCGCAGCGGCGATTTCGCGCATGTGCGCCTGCAGAGCGGCGAAGAAGGCTGGGCAGGCGCCAAATTTCTCGCCTGCTGCACGACCGCGTCGGGGCGCGCGCCGTCGCAGCGCGACGACAAGGCCGAGCCGGTCGGTCGCTACTACTACGTGACGGGTCTCGACCCCAAAGGATACAACTGGCTGGCGTTGCGGTCGGCCCCGAGCTACAGCGCGTCGTTTTCCGAAACGCATATGCCGCCGGGCACGAGGGTTACGGTGCTCGGCCGCAGCGGCGACTTCGCCCATGTTCGGCTGAAGAGCGGCGAGGAGGGTTGGGCGGGCGCGAAATATCTCGCCTGCTGCGTCGGCCGACCCTGAAGCGTTTTTGTTTGAGCACGGCGCTTACCGCTCGGCGCCATCCTTCGCCTCTTCCTCTGGCGCAGCGACGGGCTTCGCCTCGCTTTTCCCATGACGGGTCGGCGCGTGCGCACCGCCTTTCTCGAAGCCGCCGATACGGCCGAGCACGGCGGTCAGCGGAAAGGGCGTCCAGGCGCGCGTCACGAAGTCGTTGTGCGTGACGGCGTCGCCGAGCGCAGGCACGAAATAGACGCCGCCCGGGATGAGCAAGGCGTCGAGCCCGTTGCGATAGGGAACGCCGCTGGAGCTCAGCTTCTCCTTGAGGCTGTCGTTCTGCGGCGCCGAAGATCTGGAGAAAGCCGAGACGAAGAAAGGGCGTCGGTCGTGGGCGAGGAAGGCGGCGAAGCGGTCGACCTCGCCAAACAGCGCGTCGAGCAGCACGACGCCGCGAATGCGGTCAGCAGCGCCGCCAGCTTCGAGACTGTACGCCGCCGGGTTATAGCCGCCGGAATAGGCGACGAGGATAATCGGCGCCTGCGCGAAGCGCTCTCTGAGCGCGGCGTCGCCGGAAAGCGTCGCCAGCCGTTCGGCGGCTTCGTCCAGGAAGCTGCGGAAGAACTCCGGGCCGCCAGAACGACCCGGCGCTGGAATCAAGTGAATTCACAGCAAATTGCGGCGCGACCAGCACGGCGTTGAGCCTGGAGCGCGCGAGCTGCGCCGCCACCTGCTGGCGATGCAGCACGTCGCGCTCGAGCGTCGCGTTGTTGCCGTGAAAGAACACGAGGAGTACGAAAGGCCGCCCGGCGTCGAACCCGGGCGGGATCGACAGCAGCACGCGCTTGTCAAAATAAGCTTGGTCTTCGAACAGGAGGCCGCCGCGCGGCGAGGTGTGGCCGGCGCGGTCGCCCTCCTTGTGATCGAGGAAGGGACCGCCGCCCGGTATGTCGCCGTGATAGGGAAACGGCGTAACGTCGAAATGAACCAGCGCCGAACGCCCCCCGGACGCGGCGCTTGCGGAGGGCGCGACGGCGAGGGCCGCGGCGGCGGCGAAGAGCAGCGCGCGAAGCGCGGTCGGCGCGGCTTTCAGCTCGAGCCCTCCATGCTGGGCGGGTTTCGCGCCGCTCGCCGAATTTCCGCGCGCGGATCGCCGCCGAAAGGCGCGCGCAGGCTATGTCCCGCCCGCCGGATTGGCAAGCCTGCTTCTCCCATAAGGCGGGAAGGGCGCCTCCTCAGTTCCACTGCGTCACGAAACACCATAGGCTCATGAGCGTCGTCATTGCGAGCGCAGCGAAGCAATCCAGAGGCCGTGGTCGGCCAGATCGCGTGTTCTGCTTGTGGCCGCGCAAAAGTTTCAATCTGCGCCGTGAACTCCTGCGATTGATGATGTGGACGGCCTCTCCCCAACGGCATCGGTGTGCCAGAGTGGTTTTGCGAGAAAGCCACGAGGAGGGAGACCGTCCATGCAGGAGTTTATCAGGATCGGCGTCGATTTGGCGAAGACATATTTTCAGGCGCACGCTCTGCCGGCGGATGGCGGGCCTGCCGTCCGGCGCAAGCTGCATCGCTCTAAGGTGCGGGCTTTTTTTGCGGGGATCGCGCCCAGCGTCATCGGCATGGAGGCGTGCGGTTCGGCACATCATTGGGCGCGCGAGCTCGCGGCGATGGGACATGAGGTGAAGCTCATTCCGCCCATTTACGTCAAACCGTATGTCAAGCGCGGCAAGAACGACGTCGCCGACGCGGAGGCGATCTGCGAGGCGATGAGCCGCCCCGGCATGCGTTTCGTCGCGATCAAGAGCGTCGAACGTCAAGCCGCTCAGATGTTGCACAAGACACGGGATCTGCTGATCAAACAGCGCACCATGTGCGTCAACGCCCTGCGCGGACATCTTGCCGAATTCGGCCTTGTCGTCGCCAAAGGCGTCGGCCGCGTCGACGAACTGCTCGACCTCGCCCGAGAGGACGCGCCGCTCCCCGAGACGGCGAAAGCTTGCGTGGAGACGCTGGCCGCAATGCTCGAGAAGCTCGCGCAGTCGATCGACGAGATCGACCGGAAAATCGCCGCCGACTGCGCGTCGAGCGATGTGTGTCGTCTGATCGACGGCGTTCCGGGCGTGGGCAAACATATTGCATCGGCGATCGTCGCCATGACGCCCGACCCGCACGCGTTCGGAACCGGACGCGACTTCGCCGCCTGGCTCGGCCTGACGCCGCGGCAAAACTCCACGGGCGGCAAGCAGACGCTCGGCGGCGTCACCAAGCGCGGCAACAGCTACCTTCGCAGGCTGCTCGTGCTCGCCGCCACATCGCTGCTGCGGGTGATCGCCAGACACAAGGGCGCGCTCGCCGACTGGGTTGCGGCGTTGCGGGCGAAAAAGCCTGCGCGGCTGGTGACCCTCGCACTGGCCAACAAAATCGCCCGCATCGTCTTTGCCATGATGAAAACAGGCGAAGCGTTCCGCGCGGAGCTTTTCGTCCCAGCGTGAGCGCGGGCGCCCGGCCGGACGCCGGACCAGGAATTGGCATGCGCATCGATGCGTGATGATCGACAAGGGCGCAACCGAACTCGCGAACACCCCGCCGCGAAGCACGAGCCAAAGAGCTCGCTGGATTGATCGGGGACCACGAGCGTCGGATATCATCAGGGCCAGCGGACGAAGTTCCGCGACGACAGGCCGGACATATGACTGCAGCCACCAACTCGACAAACGCAAAAATCGCTTGCCAAGAGGCCGTCCACATATGCTTCGCTGCGCTCGCAATGACGAGCCTCTTGGCGCCGTTAGCGCTTTTTGACGTGGTAGAATTATGCGTTGCGCGAGAATAAACAAATCAATTGGGCGTGGGACGAAGCGTCGTCATGGCCGGGACAAGCCCGGCCATGACGACGCTCGGGGTGGCCCGGAGTGAAGCATTCATTTCCGCGCCTGCCCTACTTCCCCTTGTCCTTCTCGCTCTTGACGCGCTTCATCATGTCGATCATCTCGACCGAGCCTTCCGCGCTGCGCCCGACGGCGGCGGGCTTTGCGCGACCCTCCTTCTCGTCGAGCGCGCGCTTCAAAAGCTCGAACCATTCGACCGACCCTTCCGCGGTGCGGCTGGCGGTGGCGAGATCGGGGTCTTTTGCGGGATCGAGGCCGCCGGCGGCGCCGTGCATGCGCTCCATCGCATCGAGGATGCGGCGCACCAGCCAGGGATCCTTGTCGACGATGGCGCGCAGCAGCTCATTGCGGCCGATCACCGCCGAGTCGGATTTGCTGAAGCGCGGCGGCGGTTGCGGCGCCGCGGGGTCGGCCTGCGCCGCCCCGGCGAATTCGCCGAGCATGACAAGTATGCAAAGCAAAGCGTCGTAACGCATGGCGTTCCTCCACTAGAGCGAAGAGATCGCGAGACGCATCTCGCGCAGGCATTGGCCGAAGACCTCTTCCATGACGCCGGTCGAGGTGACGACGATGGCGCCGAAGACCGTCTCCGTCCTTGTCAGGAAACCCGCAGCTTGCGCCGCGACGCAGAGCGTGCGCGAGGTCTCCTTCGACATTTGCGGGATGAGAAATCGCGCGAGATTGGACTGATCGAGCGCGCCCGGCTGGGTGCGCCAGATCTGTTCGAGGCGAGGCCGGGTGTCGGCGGTGAAGATCGCCTCGAGCAGCCGGTCCTTGCGCAATTTGCGATGCCGCATCGCGTCGGCGTTCCTGAGCAGGTCGTCGATGCGCTGATTGTGCATCTCGGCGAGGATCGCGATGTCGTCGGCGTCCTTGAAGCCGAGCGCCGCGATGGTGAAGTAGAACTCCGCGAACTCGTACATGCTGTCGAGCCGCAGCCCGTCGAGCACCTCGGCGTTCTGCGCGGCGCTCGCGGCGCAGATGCGGTCGCTGAAGTTCATGCGCGAGCGGCGCATCTGCTCCAGCGTGGCGAAGTCCTTTTCAATTTCGCTTCGAGACATGACCCTGCGCCGTAAGGTTGGTGCTGTCCCATTGATCCCATAGCGCAGGGCGAAAGCCAATGGCGCGCCGCGCGCTTGACCGCCAAACGGATTGGAGGCGAGCGACTTGTCATCAAAAGATGTTGCGAGGATAGTTCAACTCACGACGTCGGGGCTCAGCCGCACAGGTCAGGGCCGGAGCCTGCGCCGAAAACGCGAATGGGGGGCGATATGCCGGTTTTCAAATCTATTTCCGCCGCGGCGCTGGGTTTTGGCCTGGCGCTCGCCGCGAGCGGCGCGAGCGCCGCCGACGATTGCGCGCCGCTCGATCGCGATTTCGCGACGGCTGTCGCGCATAAGTCCATTCCCGAGATCGAAAAGGCGGCCAAGGCGCTGAACGACGACATCGTTTGCGGGGGTCACAGCGCGGAGACTTGGGGCAGGTTCGTGCGCGCGATGATAGCAATCGCCAAGACCGACCCTGCGCAACGCTCCGAGGCGCTGGAGAAGGCGAGCAAAAAACTCGACGGCGTGAGCGTCGGCGATTGGCGCATCGCCGAGGAGCTCGGTAACTATTATTGGGCCGAGAACGATCGTAAGAACGCCTTCGACTGGTACGAACGGGCGATTAATTTTTTGAACTCGCATCCCGCGCAGCGGCATACGCCGGCGGAGCTGCAAAAATTGTTGAACGAGGCCGCCTACGCCAAATCCGACGAAAAGAGCGGTCAGGGTCAGATCCAATTCTCGCAGCGAGATCCATTGGGCGGTCCTGCCGGTATTTTCGCGCCCGTGCGCGAGGCAGTGCCGGTGAGCGTCCCGCTACCGGTGCGTTTCATCTACGACAAGGCCGAGTTCACGCCGGAGGGAGCCGCGGCGGTCAAGGAGCTGGCCGAAGCCGCCCGCGACTTGCAGCTGCGCGAGTTGAAACTTGTCGGCCACACCGACGATCACGGAAGCGACGCCTACAACATGGAGCTTTCGAAGCGGCGCGTCGAGGCCGTCCGCGACGAGTTGAAGAAGAACCACGTCGCGGCGCATATCACGATCGACTGGAAGGGCAAGCGCGAGCCGATTGACGCGAATGTGATGAACCCGCCGCCGCGCGGCGAAGAACTCCAGGCGCTCGAGCGGCGCGTCGAGTGGGTGCGCGGTCCCAACGATTAAGTCAGGGAGGGATTCATGCAGTATCGCTTTTCGAGCTTTGCCGTCGCCGGCGGACTTCTCGCGGCGCTCGCCACCGGCGCCCTTGCGGCTCCGCGCCTCTCGGCGCCAGGCGGCGGCGTTGTGCGCGCCTTGGTCGTCGGCATCAATAATTATCACAATTTGCCGCCTGGCGCGCAACTCCACGGCGCCGTCGAAGACGCGCGGGACATCGCCGGCGCGCTTGAAAAGGTCGGCGTCCCGACGCGGCCGATCCTCGATCGCGAGGCGACGCGCGAGCGGCTCGTCAAAGAGCTCAATCGACTCGTCGCCGAATTGAAATCCGGCGACTTCGTCATCATCTCCTTCGCCGGCCATGGCATGCAGGTGCCTGAATATCCCAAATTTGCGGGAATTGAGGAACACGGCGTGAACGAGCAGATCGCGCTCGCGGGTTTCGAATTTCGTGGCGAGGGCGTCGGCGATGTCCTCGTCAACAAGGAGCTGAAGGCGTTTGCTTCGCGCCTCGACGAGAAGGGCGTCGACGTTCTCATCGTTATGGACTCCTGCTTTGGCGGCGGCATGTCGCGTAAGGTCGATCCGCGCGCAGGCGCATGGACGGTGCGTCGCGTATCCGGATCTGCGTCGCCGGCCGATTTGCAGAAATTCGTTCCCATCGCGATGACCGATCGTGAAAAGCGAGTTCCAGATGCGTTCGTTGTCGCACGTCACCTTTCTCGCCGGCGCGACCTCGGACACCGTGGTGCCGGAAATCTCCGGTCTCGACCCCGCGCATCCGGATCCCCGAGGCGCGCTCAGTTTCTTCGTCGCGCGCGCGATCGACGGCGAGGCGCAGGAGAGCGCCGACGTATCGCGCAAGGCGCTGTTCACCTATGTGCGACAGAAGGTCAGCGAAAGCAGCGAACAGCGTCAGGAGATCGAATTCGAGCCGCGGGTGCGCGACGAAAAGAGTTCTGACGCGCGCAGTGCTGCATTTCGGCGCGCCGCCGACGCCGAGCGAGATCGTCGCCCCCGCGTCAGCAAACGCGCTGAAGGACCCGATCCATGTCGCCGTCATCAACGGTTCGGCCGGCGCCATCGCAAAGGGCCGGGCGCCTTTCGACGTCATTGGGACGCGAGAGACCGCCGACCTTGTGTGGGATGTCGGCGCGCATGACGCGGTTTCGCGCGGCGATTTGCTCAGCCACAATATCGATGGCTCGATGCTCGGCGCCGTCGTTGACCGCACCTGGGCGATCCGCGCGATTAAGCATCAATCCGAAGCGCGCGTTCTGCCGGTGAGCCTCGTCGAGGGCGGCAAGGAATATACGCCGGGCGATCATCCGAAAATCGTCGTCGACGACGTGAGGGGCGCCTATCTCGCCGTGTTCAACATTGCGGCGACGGGCGAAGTGCAGTTGCTGTTTCCCACGGCGGCGCTCGACGGCCGTGTTTCGGACGACGAATGGACCTATGCGCCTCGCGTGACGACGCCTTTTGGCGCCGATCAGGTCTTCGCCGTGGCGACTGCAAAACCAGCCCCGATGCTGATCGAGTGGCTGCAGCAGCACAATAACGCTCCTGACGCAGCGCTCGTCGTCGCCGAATTGAAACGTCTGCTCGACGCGGACCCTTCGGCGCGCATCGGCGCCGTCGGCCTGCACACGGCCCAAGCGCACAACTGAAGGAACAATTGCATGCACATCTCGTTCAAAGGCGCGCTGCTCGCCTCCGCCGTCTGCGCTTTGGCTCCGGCGGCGCAGGCGGAGACGATGGTCAATGTCCTGCGCGGACTGACCTTCAGCGAAACGACCCGCGTCGTCGGCGGCGAGATCGCGGCCGAAGGCGCTTGGCCCTGGCAGACCGTGATCTTGATCCCCGTCATCGCCAAGGGCGAGAAGACCTCTTCGCTCTGCGGCGGTTCGGTAATCGCGTCGCAATGGATTCTCTCGGCGGCGCATTGCTTCGTGCCGGAGCACGGGAACACCGCGGACAAGTCGCGCAAGACGCGCGTGCTGGAGGGCTTGAAGCGCATCCACAAGGGACCCAAGGGCGGCGGCGAGTTCATCGCCGCGCATGACGCGGCGGAGATTTTCGTCCATCCCGATTATAATATGCACACGCATGAGAACGACATCGCGCTCGTGCATCTGCGCGAAAAGACCAAGGTCGAAAGCGTCGCGCCGCTGCTCAGGCCGGAGCCCGTGCTCGAAAGCCCGCCGAGCCGAGCGATCGTCACGGGTTGGGGACAGCTCCACGACGTCGAAGAGCGCGAAGACCATACGCTGGTCGACGTGCAGACGCATGAGCCCGTTTCGCAGGACGCTCTGATGCCGGACCGGCTCATGCAAGTCGAATTGCCGCTCGTCGGCGTGGCGGACTGCAAGGCGGCCAACAGCAAAACATCGGGCGTGATCGATGCGCGCACGCTGTGCGCCGCCGTGCCGGAAGGCGGCAAGGATTCCTGCCAGGGCGACAGCGGCGGCCCTCTCGTCTCCAAGCGCGACGATCATAGCTGGACGCAGATCGGCGTCGTGAGCTGGGGCGTCGGCTGCGGCCGCAGGGATTTCCCGGGCGTCTATACGCGCGTCTCGGCCTTCGCCGATTGGATGAAATCGGTGATGGGCAAGGATCTCGTCGTGGTCGCGCAAGATCCGCAGCCGCAACCAAAACCGCAACCCCAGCCCGAGCCCGAGCCGCAGCCCAATCCGGCGCTGGACAATGTCGCGGGCGTCGCCATCAATTTCGAGCATGGCGACCGCGTGCGCGCGGGCGATCGCGTCGCCTATCAGGTTTCGACGCGCAAGGCGGGCTATCTTGCGATCTTCGACGCGACGCCGGACGGCAAGCTGACGCAGGTTTTCCCCAACGCCAAGTCGGTTGCGGCGCCCGGCGGCGCGCGGGTGGAGGCGGCGCGGCTGACGCCGGAACGGCCGATGCTGATTCCCAATTACAAGAACCCGTATCGCGGCTTCGACGTGCGCATCACCGATCAGCGCGGCAAGGGCGCGATGGTGGCCATCTTGAGCGACGAGCCGCTGACGAGCCTCGAGGCGCCGAGCGAACCCAAGACATTCTCGTCGCAGGAGCAGGCGATGTCGGCGCTGGAGCGCCTGCGAAAAGAATTGGAGCGCAATCTCGTGCTGCAGGGGCAGGGCGACAACAACGGCGCCCGCGCGGGGCAGAAGCCGAACTGGTCGGTCGATGTGCGCGAATATTTCGTGGAGTGAGATCGGCGGGAAAAGGCGGCGCGGGGCGGTTCCCGCGCCTTGCGACTTAAGTTCAGCGTTGGGAGTAGATCATGCGCATTCGATTTTTCACGATCGCTCTGGCCGCGGCGTTCGCGCTCACCGGATTCCCTCCGAACCTTCGCGCGCAACCGCTGGAGGCGACGTTGCGCGGTCTCGCGCCGAGTCAGATCGCGCCAAGCGCGCGCATCACCGACGGCGACGTCGCGGCTCCCGGCGACTGGCCCTGGCAGCTGTTCATCATCACGCCGAAAGGCGGCGACAATGTTTCGTTCTGCGGCGGCGCGCTGATCGCGCCGCAATGGGCCTTGACCGCCGCGCATTGCTTCATCGAGCGCGACGCGAAGAAGAAGCTGATGATCTTCGAACAGTTGAAGCGCTTCGATGCTTCGAGCGGCAAAGGGGAGGCCGCCGCGCGGCACGACACCGATCAATTATATGTGCATCCGGGTTTTCGTTTCGACATTCTCGAAAACGACATCGCGCTCGTTCATCTGGCCGAGCCTGCAAAAGCAGAGTCGGTTGCTCCGCTGCTCGAACCGTCGGCCGAACTGGAGGCGCCGCCGGCGCGCGCTTTCGTCACCGGCTTTGGCGCGACGCGAAAATTCAAGATGCAGGACGGCAAATTCTTCGACCTCGTCTCCAATGCGGAAATATCCGAAGAAGACCTGGCGAACTCAATGTCGCATCAACTGCTGCAGGCCGAACTGCCGCTCGTCGCGCTCGACGAGTGCAAATCAAAGCATCATTTGGGAATTTCGCTCGATGAGCACAATCTCTGCGCCGGTTATCCCGAAGGCGGCAAAGGCGCTTGCAAGGGCGACAGCGGCGGACCGCTCGTCGCAAAGCAAAGCGACGGGCGCTGGCGCGAGATCGGCGTCGTGAGTTGGGGCGAAGGCTGCGGCATGCCCGACCTGCCCGGCGTCTTCACCCGCGTTTCGGCCTTCGCCTCCTGGATCAAATCGGTCGCCGGCCGTGACCTTGGCTTTGCGCCGCAGCCTACGGAAACACCCGGCTACGACAACGCCGCCGGCGTCGCGGTCGCTTTCGACAGGGGGGATCATGTGCGGGTCGGCGAGCGCGTCGCCTATCGCGTTTCGACTCGTCAGGCCGGCTATCTTGCGATCTTCGATGCGGCGCCGGACGGCAAGCTCACGCAGATTTTCCCCAATGCGCGATCGGCGCTCGGCGGCGGCGGCGCGCAGTCGACGCAGCTCGCTCCAGATCATCCAGCGCTCATTCCCAACTACCAAAATCCCTATCGCGGCTTCGACGTGCGCATCTCCGAGAGGCTCGGCAAGGGGGTCATCGTCGCCGTGCTGAGCGACGAGCCGCTGCGCAGTCTCGAACGGCCGAACGCGCCCAAGACTTATGCGACGACGGATGAGGCGCTCTCTTCGATCGAGCGCCTGCGCGCGGAGCTGAAGCAGAACTTCGCGGCGCATCGTGCTTCCGAACCGGGCGACGCACGCCCCAACTGGTCGATAGACATTCACGAATATTTCGTGGAGTAGTTTATCGACCTTGGTTCGTTGGGAGCGCATCATGTTTTGTGTGAGGCTGTTTGTCGCGAGCGTTCTTGCGCTTGCGCTGGCGGCGCCGGCTTTTGCGGAGCGCCGCGTGGCGTTGGCGATCGGGGAGAGCGAGTACGCCTCGGTTCCGACCCTGCCAAATCCCGCGAGGGACGCGAGCGCGATGGCGGAGCTTTTCCGGAAGGCGAATTTTGACGACGTTCGCTTAGCTACGGATTACAAGATCGCAGATCTCCGCAAGGCTTTGCGTTCTTTTGCAGATGCGGCGGCGTCCGCCGACGTCGCGGTGGTCTATTACGCCGGTCACGGCGTCGAGATCGGCGGAAGAAATTATCTTGTTCCGACCGACGCGCGTCTCCTTACCGACATCGACGTGGACGACGAAGCGATCGACCTCAATTACGTGCTCGCGCGCATCGAGCCGGCGAAGCGCTTAAAGCTCGTCATTCTTGACTCTTGTAGAGAAAATCCTTTCCGCATGGCGTCCAAGTCCCGCAACATCGGGCGCGGGCTGAAGGCGCCGGACGCCGCTATAAGCGATACGCTGATCGCATTTGCGGCGCAGCCGGGAGCTTTGGCCGCCGACGGCGATGCGGAGCACAGCCCCTTCACTGCTGCGCTGTTACGGCATCTCACGACGCCGGCAGTTGAACTCGACAAGGCCCTTCGGCTCGTTCGCGATGACGTTCTTCAGGCCACTGGGCGCCGGCAGGAGCCTTGGAGCAATGGCTCGCGTAGCGCGGAAGACGTGTATTTGGGCCCGCCGCCGGTCGCGAATAACGACCAGCTCTCAAAGCCGCAAGGGTTAGACGACGAAATCGCTTATTCGATGATCGCCTATTCGGAAGATACGGGCGTCTTCGAAAATTTTATCGAGCGGTTTCCCGCTAGCAGCCATGTCGCCCAGGCGAGGGCGCGCTTGGAACAATTAAAACGAAGGAACCGAGCCGGTCTCATAGAGAGCCCCCAAGTCAGCAAGAAGAGCGCTGCGTCCTTTCATTATGTGACGGGCCTTAATCCTTACGGGGATAATTGGCTGGCGTTGCGAGATTCTCCCAACGCCGGCGCAAGACTGTTGATTAAGCTTCCTCCCGACACGCTCTTGACCGTTCTGAGCGCAGGCGGACAGTGGCTGGAAGTTCGACTGAGGGATGGACAAAGAGGATGGGTTGCGTCGCGCTATGTCAGATGTTGTAAATCTTCCGCCTCGGTGAACGAGAGTCAGCAGTCGCCTAACCCGCGGGCAAAATCCTTGCATTATGTCACTGGGTTGAATCCTATGGGCGACAATTGGCTTGCACTCAGGGAAGGTCCGAGCGCCGAGGCGCGGATGTTGTTGAAACTGCCGCCCGACACCCTGTTCACCGTGCTTGAACATCGAGGGGAATGGCTGCGTGTTCGTCTGGAAGACGATTTAATGGGTTGGGTTGCGGGGCGTTATGTGGCGTGCTGTCGCTCCTTCGTCGGGAAAAAGTAATATGCCCGGCGTGCGCCATTATCGGATCCCATGACCGCTCCCCCGTTTCCTTCGCGTCGCGCCGCCGTCGCGCCCTTCATGGCCATGGACGTGTTGCGCGAGGCGAAGCTTCTGGAGGCCGCCGGCCGGCGCATCGTGCATATGGAGCTCGGCGAACCCGGCGCGCAGGCGCCGCGCGCGGTGCGCGAGGCGGCCGCCGCGGCGCTGCAGGACAGCGCGCTCGGCTATGGCGAGGCGGCGGGCGACGCAGCCTTGCGCAGGCGCATCGCGCGTCATTATACGGAGTATTACGGCGTCGACGTCGCGCCGGACCGCGTGCTTGTCACGACCGGCTCCTCAGGCGCTTTCGTGCTGGCCTTTCTCGCCGTCTTCGACGCCGGCGCCCGCATCGGCGCGGCGCAGCCTGGCTATCCGGCCTATGCGAATATCATCGGGGCGCTGGGGCTGAATTTTGCGCCGATCGACGTCGGACCCGAGAGCGGCTTCGCGCTCACGCAGGAGCTGCTCGAGGCCCAGCACAGACGCGAACGTCTTGACGGGCTTTTGCTGATGAGCCCGGGCAACCCCACCGGGACGATGATCTCGTCCGAGGAACTGCAAAAGATCTGCGCCTTCTGCGAGGACGCTGGAATCGCGCTCGTCAGCGACGAAATCTATCACCGGCTCGAATATGAGCGGCGCGGCGAAACGGCGTTGCGCTACGCTTCGGGCGCGCTCGTCGTCAACTCTTTCTCTAAATATTACGCGATGACCGGTTGGCGGCTCGGCTGGATCGTCGCGCCGGAGTCGCTTGCGCGGCCCATGGAGCGCTTGCAACAGTCGCTCGCCATTTGCGCGCCGACGCTGTCGCAGCGCGCCGCGCTCAACGCCTTCGACGCGACGCCGGAGCTGGAAGCGATAAAAGCGGGTTATGCGCGCAGCCGAGCGCTGCTGCTTTCGAATTTGCCGCGCCTCGGTCTGACGAAATTCGCGTCGCCCGACGGCGCCTTTTACATCTATGCCGACGTCTCTCACCTGACGCAGGATTCAGGACGGCTATGCGCTGATCTCTTGCGCGAGGCGGGCGTCGCTTTGACGCCGGGCGCAGATTTCGATCGCGCGCGCGGCGCATCGACGTTGCGCCTTTCCTATGCTGGCGCTGAGTCGGAGGTCGCGCTTGGTGTGGAGCGGCTCGGCGAGTGGCTGAGCCGGCGAGAGCATGCGCTCTGAGGCGCTCATCCCTCGCCTGGATTTATGCGAGGGATGAGAACATTCTTTGAGGATCAGCCTCCGCTCGATCCCGACTTGACGCGCTGCCACCAGCCGCCACGCTTCGGCTGCGCTGGATCGGCCTTGGTGATGACGACCTCGGTCGGCTCGCGCGGCGGCTCCGGCTCCGAAGCGGGCTCGGGCTCCGGCGCCGGCTGGGGCGCGGCTTCCGCAACGACCGCCGGCGTTTCCGCGCTCTCGGGCGTCGTCGCCTCCATCGCAGCGGCTTCCTCATGCGGCGGCGAAGGCTCAAACTGAGGCGCGGGACGGTGCAAGATCGGGGTCAGCGCGAGCGGCTCTGCGGACGAAACGGCTTCCCGCTCCTGCTGGCCTTCCGCGTCATGCGCGGTCTGCGGCGCGGGCGCGAGGTCGCTGGGCGGCGCATCCTCCTCCAAGACAGGGGAAAGCGCCTCGATCTCCTCTGAATGCGGGTCGCGAAGCTCGGCGGGCAGCGGGCTCGAACGGGTCCAGCGCCCGGGACCGCGCGCGCGCCCGCGCCGGTCGCCGCGGCGCGTGTCGACCGCCGCCGGAGCGCCTTCGATATGCGCCATGAAGGCGAGGCCTTCGTCGGACGGCTGATCCGCGCCGGGATGCGCGAGTTCGGCGCTGTAGCCGCTGCCGCGACCGCGGCGCCGGCGACGGCGGCGAGAGCGGGACGCCGCCTCGGCGCTCTCCTCGTCGCCCTCGACCTGACCATTGACAGGGGTCTCGATCGCGACGGATTCGACTTCCGTTTCGTCTTCGGCAGTCGGCGCGGGCGCCGGGCGCTCGAACGGACGGCGCTCGCCGCGTCCGCCATGGCGGCGGCCCTCGCGCGGCGCAGGCGGCGGCGATTCAGACTCGTCGCTTTGCGCCGTCGGCGCTTCGAGAATCTCCTCTTCCAGCGGCTCGACGCTGAGCGAATCGACCCGCAGATGGCGCGGCGGCGCGACACGCGGGCCGAAGGCCGGTTCGCCCCGATCCAGAGCGTGATAGGCGGCGCCCGTCAGCGAATCGTCGGCGGCGACCGTGAGATGCACGCCGAAACGCTGTTCGAGATTCTGGAGATGTTGGCGTTTCTGATTGAGGATGTACAGCGCGACGGCGGTGCGGGTGCGCAGCGTCAGATCATGCGCCGCGCTCCTCACCAAAGCCTCTTCGAGCACGCGCAGGACATGCAGCGCGATGGACGCGGTCGAGCGCACCGTGCCCGCGCCGGCGCAGTGCGGACAGGGGGCGGTCGAGCCCTCCACGACGCCAGCGCGCATGCGTTGACGCGACATTTCGAGCAGGCCGAAATGCGAGATGCGGCCGACCTGGATGCGGGCGCGGTCGTTCTTCAGCGCGTCCTTTATCCGCCGCTCCACGGCGCGGTTGTTGCGGCCCTCCTCCATGTCGATGAAATCGACGACGATGAGGCCGGCGAGATCGCGCAGGCGCAGCTGCCGCGCGACCTCGTCCGCGGCTTCGAGATTGGTGCGCAACGCGGTGTCTTCGATATTGTGTTCGCGCGTCGAGCGGCCCGAGTTCACGTCGATGGCGACGAGCGCCTCGGTCTGGTTGATGACGAGATAGCCGCCGGACTTCAGCGTGACCTGAGTGGAGAACATCGCGTCGAGCTGCGCCTCGACGCCCGACTCGGCGAAGATCGGCGCCGGCTCGCGATAGAGCTTCACGGCTCTCGCGTGGCTGGGCATCAGCATGCGCATGAAGTCATGCGCCTCGTGATAGGCGGCTTCGCCGGAGACGACGACCTCGTCGATCTCTTGCCCGTAGAGATCGCGGATCGCCCGCTTGATGAGCGAGCCCTCCTCATAGACGAGCATCGGCGCGCTGGAGCGCAGCGTCAGCTCGCGCACGCTCTCCCACAATCGCAGCAGATATTCGAAGTCGCGCTTGACCTCGGCCTTGGTGCGGGTCGCGCCCGCCGTGCGCAGGATGACGCCCATCCCCTCCGGCACTTCGAGATCGTGCACGATTTCCTTGAGGCGCTTACGGTCGGCGCCGTCAGTGATTTTGCGCGAAATGCCGCCGCCCCGCGCGGTGTTCGGCATCAGAACCGAGAAGCGGCCGGCGAGCGAGAGATAGGTCGTCAGCGCCGCGCCCTTGTTGCCGCGCTCTTCCTTGACGACCTGCACGAGCAGCACCTGCCGGCGCTTGATGACTTCCTGAATCTTGTATTGGCGGCGCGGTCGCGAGGAGTGATAGGGAACCTCCTCCATCGCGTCGCCGCCGACATGCTCGACCTGGCTTGCTTCGTCGTCGAGCTCGTCGTCGTCTTCCTCTTCCTCGGCGCGACGCGCTTCATCGGGCGCTCGCGCCTCGCGCTCGAAGGCGCGATGTTCCCGCGCTTCCTCGCGGCGACGCTCGTGCTCTTCGTCGCGCTCATCCTGCAGCCGCGCCTTGACCTCGTGGTCGTGCTCGACCTCGACCTCGCTCTCGTCCGAACTGAATTCGACGACGCCGAACCCGGAAGGGTCGATGGTGACCGGTTCGTTCGCTTCGGACTCGGTGAAGCGAGGTTGCGGCTCGTCGCTCGGCGTTGCGGCCTTGACCTCGTTCTGCGTCTCGTCCGGTTCTTCGTCCTCCCGGGGCGCTCGGTGATCTTGCGCCTCTTGCGGCGTTTCCTCGCCTCGAGGCGGCTCTATTTCTTGGGGTGTGCGCGCAGCGGCAGGCGCAGGTTCGCTTTCGGCGCCGCGTTCCATTTCGCCAGGAAAAAGCCCCTCCATCGGGGGGGCGAGTTCCGAACTCGATCGCCAGCGCCTCACGTTCGAAATCCTCGGCTGCGAGAATTTGAAGGCCGCGCGGTTCTCCGTTCGAGGGCTCGAAGGGCGAAAGTTCGAAAACGTCGGGCTGCGCAAAGCTACCGGCCTTCGCCTCTTGCGCGTCCCGATCCTGCGCGTCTCCCGGCTCCTCGCTTCCGGGCGCAAAAGCCGGACCGACTTTCACGTCGCGAGGCCCGCCGGCGCGCTTTTCGGCCCCTTCATTGTAGCGACGGCGCGAACGGCGGCCGCGATTCTGCTGCTGCTGCTGCGGCGCGGGATGCTCGTCTTCCTCCGCCTGAAAATCGGGCGCGGCGCTCCTCTTCGAGCAGCGCCAGCCTGTCGGCGACGGGAATCTGGTAGTAGTCGGGGTGGATTTCCGCGAAAGCGAGAAAACCGTGCCGGTTGCCGCCATATTCCACGAAGGCGGCCTGGAGCGAAGGCTCCACGCGGATCACCTTCGCGAGGTAGATATTGCCCCGGAGAGGCTTTTTGTCGGCGGCTTCGAAATCGAATTCCTGGACCTTGTTACCGCGCAGCACCACCACCCGGGTTTCTTCCGGGTGGGAGGCGTCTATCAGCATTTTGTTGGGCATGGGGAGACTTTTTCGACGCGTCGCGCAAGGCGCGGTCAACGCAAATCGCGACGGCTTGTCATGTAGCCGGGCGAGCGTTGATCTGCGAGGCCCCGCAGCGTGGACGCGTATGTCTGGAGAAGAAGGAGTAAGCGGGAGGCTTC
The DNA here is from genome assembly GCA_963820145.1 of uncultured Alphaproteobacteria bacterium. Taxonomy (GTDB): domain Bacteria; phylum Pseudomonadota; class Alphaproteobacteria; order Rhizobiales; family Beijerinckiaceae; genus Methylocystis. Next base: position 1,077 of record CAWFZD010000107.1, on the reverse strand, counting down.
GCGCGAACGCGCCTCCGAAACAGCCGAGCGACAGAGGATTGGCGGGCGTTGAGCGCGGTAGCCACGACCAACCGTGCGTCGCCAACGAAGGACGAAGTCGGACCGTCACGATCTCCCCGCCCGGCCAAAGGGCGCGGGAGCGAGATCATTGGACAATCATTCGCCAAAAGCAAAGCCTTCGCCAATGGCCGGGACCTCGTCACTAAAAACCTTTCAGGCCGCCGGAGCGGCGCCGATCTGTCGGACACGGCGCGTCGGAACGCGCGGCCGAAACTCTTGGGCTATTCACTGGCGGCGGGACGTTCGAGGCCTTGCACGCGGCCTGCACGCAAATAAAAGCGCGGCGCCGACCCTCCCGCCAGCACGCCGACTCCTACATAGCCGCTTCTGCGCTTTCCGGCAAGGAGTCAGAACGAGCGCTGTTTACAATGAGGTTATTTCGTCAGCCTAGCCTGCTGCAGCGCCGCCTGGAACATCTTCGAGACTTCGGTTTCGATCTCGGCGGGCGTGTTGGCGGTATAGTATTTCGAGGCGTCGGTCGCGCAGGAAGTAAGATTGGTCGGGATCTGCGACAGCAGGTTGTTTTGAATGAAAGTGAACATGTTCGGGAATTTCGCGTCCCAGCCCGCCGCCTGCTCGGCTACCGGCGGAATGACGTAATTGATGCCGAAGTCATGACAGTGTAGCCGTTTGACGTGGTCTTGATCGCCGCGCAATTCGTCGGATCGAAGCCTTCCAGCGTCCAGCCGGCATAGAAGTTCTGGTTCGGCGTCGAGAGGACGAAGCTGGCGTCGCCGCCCCAGCTGGTGTCAGGATCGACGTTGCTCAGAATCTCGATGCTGTCCTGCACGCCGTCGGTCAGCACCATGACGATGCCGACGGGAGAGGTTGGCGAACTGCCGTTGCCGGTCACCGGCAGCAGCGGCGCGAGGCTCCCCAGCGCCGTCGACATATTGGTGCCGCCGCCATAGGGCCCGTAGGCGTTGGAATTGCCCGCGCCGTTCCAGTTATAGGTTAGATCGATGCTGCTCACCGCGCTGGTTCGGCCGTTGGAGCAATTGAGGGAGCTCGACAGCG
>CAWFZD010000106.1:0-11130 GCA_963820145.1 uncultured Alphaproteobacteria bacterium | reverse complement strand
GCCAATTAAATCAATTATTTGCGTGCTTGTGTCACGAAGATGCGGGGCTGTGTCACCATCGAGTCACTTGCGGGATCCATGACTAACCCATCGATGGATGACCTCGTGAATTGGGCCGCATGGGCTTTGAAGCCCATCGGCACGGCTGGGGGGATCGGAGCGGTCCTGGTCGGCCTCAAGAAGGTCGCAGAGATTTGGGTGGCTCAGCAATTTAAAAAGGAATTTGCCGATTACGAGCAAAATCATCGAATCCAGCTTGAATCGGTAAGGCACGAAAGAGATAAAGATATAACCGCGCTGAAAGCAGATCTCGAGTATCTAAAAGACAGATTATCATATGCAAACGAAAAGGAATTTTCCGCTATCGATGAATTATGGAATAAATATATTGAAACCCACAGCTCGGTGAAGCGCGCCATTTTTTCTTATATTCAGTTTCCTGATTTAAATAGGCTTTCTGAAAGTGAAGTTGAAGAATTCCTAAATACAACATGCCTGGACAGCAAGCAGAAGAACACTGTTATGACCGCAACGGACAAGGTATCGGCTTTTTCCAGACAGATGAGAATAATTCATTTGAACGATGCCGCTAAAAATATATATGACTTAAATAACTTAATTATGAAGAATTCAATATATATTCCTGATATATTAACAAATGAATTCAAAAGCGCATTAGATTTTCTTAATAAACACAACGCGTTAGAGATGACAAACTTCCAGTTCAAGACGCCAAACGCAAAGGAGCAGCTAAAATACTTTGAAGAGGAAGGAAAAGTATTTGAAAAATTGCGCGCGCCGGTTCGTGACAGGGTCGCGTGTGAACGTTTATAGGTTAGAAAGATCCTTCACGATAGAAGCGCCGAGGGCTTTTGTGGGAGGCGCTGTGCTTAGCTGCCCGGGTTCCCGCGTTTCAATTCCAAGCTGCTTGCCAGCCCCGTGTGCCCGATGCTCCCGCCGCTCAAGCCGCATCTAGTTTGACCTCCCGTCAGCTGCTCAAATTGCTGCGGTCAGCCCTTTTCCTCTAGATTGGCGAATCCCTTGCAAGAAGGAAATTTAGTGCACATCAAAAACAGCGTGCCAGTCTTGTCGATTGATCCGCGCATTGGAGCCCCACAAAGGGGGCAAATCGACTTCGGTCGTGCTGCGTCGAATCTCCTTACTTTGCGCGCCTTTTCAGCGCCTTCCTTATGCTCAATCCATCTGCTGAATGTCGCGCGCCAGTTCTTGGCGATGAAAGTAACGGCAGCTCCAACCAGAAGGGCTGCTAGGAAAACTCGACCGCCGCTTTCAACGCCGCCGTGATGGGAGCAGGCCCCCCGAACGCCTATTGAATGAGACTCCCACCCATCCTTGCACTTCGCTTTCTCAAAAAACAAAATCAATGCAGCGAATGCCGCCGCAGCGCCGATCAGATACGGTTTCATAGGAGTTCCGTTGCTGGCCGGAAAGTTGGCGAAACGCCCCGGCCGTTCATCCGGGCTCGGGGCGTCTTTGGCGTCAGCTCTCGCAAGCCTTCGCCTTCTCAGTGAGATAGACGAAGCAGAGGGTCGAGACAAGCACGCGTTGCCTTAAGGCAACTCCCGGTCTTTCCCGTCGGATGCAACCGCAATCATAAGATTACAGTTGAAGTTATCCGCTTCGCCCTCGCCACGGCCCAGGAGTTCGTCAGCCAATCGCCAAAGCTCATGGCGAGGTCGCCGAGAGCGCGGACGCGGCGGTAATCTCTCCACGCCTTCCGCATGATCGCGGCGCGGTCATAGGAGCCCGAAGGCGTGAGAAGGCTATCTGCGGCGAGGCGGGTCATCCTGGCGCTCGCCTCTTTTCCCGCGACCGGCGCGCTCGCTCCGCCGCCGTCAACGGCCGGTCGCCGAGACATGGGCGTCCGACATTGCCTCGGGCGGCCTTGAGCCGGGCGATCTCCGCCTCAAGATTTCGCGATCTTCGCCTTGAGCCGCGCGTTTTCGGCTGCAATCTGGGCGTCGGCGGCGGGCTCCGCCTTCCAGCATCAACGGCCGGCGGGACGGCTCTTTGAGGATGAGCGGACTCGTTCTGCGGGAGGCCGGACGGGCGAACATGACCCGTAGCAGACGTTTTTATTGCTCTGGTCAGGCCATAGCGTCGAGCGGACCTTTGCACCAAACTTTTGCACAAAAATTCGGGTTGCCTATCAGTCGGTTACGTTTGTCCCGAATTTGTTGATTAACGCGCACGCCACATCGCGGATGCGATACCAGTTGGCATAGCCGCCGATTTGATCGATCATAAAGACCTGACCGTGCAACGTCGGCAAATCGAGAGAAATTGACGCGCCTCTGACGTTAACGGTTAGGGTGCGAAGATATTTTTTGCGCACTTCCCACCGAGGTTCAGAGATGCCATGCGCCTGCGCGCACCTCATCATGTGAACCAGTGTTCTGAGTTGCTCGTCGTTTCCCACGGCCTCCGGATCAGGTTTCATTCTCGCAGTTTCAAAAGCCTTGTCTAATACTAAAACTGAGGCGCTGAACGCCAATAAAACGTTGATGCTTGCTGCATTGATGATGCTGTTCTGATCCTTGAATTTTCCTGTAGGAAACCTCAGGCTCCCTCCAGCAAGCATCACGAGATGGTCAGTATCAAAGTCCGAAGGGTTTATATGGCCGAGTTCGCAAAATGATAGAAGCTTGATTGAGAATTCAAGCTGCCGAAAGGCAATGTCTACATCAGCAAGAGCGTCTTGAACCGACATGCTTTCAGCTTTCTGCCCTTAGGGAGCCTTTCAGGGCCTCCTGAATACCAGCGAAGTTGTCAGCCAGAAGCATTTCTTCCAGCTTGGCGCGGGTCTCGGCGCAAGGGATTTGCTCAATGAACCGGACATAGCTGGCCCTGTTCGTTCCCGTGGGGAGGAGCGTGAGGCCTCCCATTTTCCGGTCCCGTTTCCCCGGGTTTGGCGGGCATTGCTGATTAGCCATCGTTCGGCCCCCCATTCGAAATTTTCGCGCCCCCTTACAAAAAACGGCGAAGAGGCAGCCGCCTAGTGACAATCATATTGCAGGCCTCATCGCGAACACCCGGATGAGCGTCGCTCCGAGCTATTCGCCAATACAGGTCGGCATCCGCCAGTTTTCGAACGGCGACCACCCGAACGCTCGGGTCGGCGTCGCTGGTTGCTATTTGTGCGAGGGTCCTTTGATCCTTTAGCTCTGCGACCTCGACCAGCCGAATGACCCATTGGGCGTTGGTCGCGAATATTCGATTGACGACCGTCAGGTCCGTCAACCTCTCAAAGGCCAGCAGCCGGACAACCCAGTCAGCGTCGGTCTCCGCGATAGGCGCGAGGATCGCTTGATCCGTCAACTTCTCAAAGGCCATAACCCGAATGTTCCACTCGGCGTGACTTGTGGCTATTCGTGCCAGGATTGCCTGATCCGTCAATCGGTCAACGGCACGCCACCGCACATTCGAAAGAGGGGCGCTTGTGGCTAATTGAGCAAGGAGCGCCTGATCCTTCAGCCTATTTACGGCGTCCCCGACACTCGAAGAAACCCAAAAGTCGGCGGTCTCCGCAATGGTCTCGGCCACTTGGGCGATGAGAGCCTGATCCGTCAGTTTTCGGATGGCGTCTGCGCGAACGTCGCTATTGCGGTCGCTCGTGGCTATTCGCGCTAGAGTTGCCTGATCCGTCAGCTTTTCTATGGCCGCCAGCGCAACGTCGCTATCGGTGTCGGTCTCGGCTATTCGGGCAAGGATTGTTTGATCCTTCAGCTTTCCAGCGGCGGCCTGCCGGACGTCGCTGTTTGCGTCGCTCGTGGCTACTCGAGCAAGGATCGTCTGGTCGGTCAGCTTTCGGACTGCGGCTTCCCGAACGCTGGCGGCCTCGTCGCTCATGGCTACTCGTGTGAGGGTTGCCTTATCCGTCAGCTTCTCTACAGCGTCTAATCGAACGATCCAGCCGGGGTGAGCGGTGGCGATTTGCACGAAAATTGCTTGATCGGATAGCTTTTCGAATGCGGCTAACCAAACAGCCCTGTGACGGTCGGTTACGGCTATTTCCGCTAGGATCGCCTGATCCGTCAGATTTTCGACCGCGGCAAGCCGAACACGCCAATCGGAGTGCTTCCATTTTGGACGGAACAGATCCGCAATGCCCATGTTTCCCTCCAAGGACTAAACCCAACACCCGAGGCCCAGATGCTGAGGAGCCCGTGTGAGGGACAAAGGCCGGTCCCCCTCATTTACCGCCGATCCCGTGCGATGCGAAATTCTTGATTTTGCGACACTCCGCCCGTAGGGCGGGAGCCGCTCAAGGCGTGAGGAACGCGCCGCACGGCGGCGACAAGGGCGACAGCTAGGCGCGCCCGATGATTGGACGCCCGCAGAATTGATTTAGCGGCTCGACGGCCGTGAGGTCCTCGATGCTGAGCCTGGAGAGGGTTCGGAGCGCCATGTGCGTGTCGGCGTCGCACAGTAGGCCGCGAATGACCTCGAGGCCGGAAAGCAGGTCCAGAACCTTTTCCCGAGGCAGGCCCCGCGCCTCTGCGGCCGCGTCCAGCGCGTCAACGAGATCGAGCCATTTCGAGTCAAGCGACCTGGACATTTCCGCTCCCAAAGTGAGAAGGGCGCGGCACCACGAGGATAGCGCCGCGCCCCCATCCCCTGGCGCGCCGAAGGAAACGCGCCATCCCCGCGACGTGACGGGTCACTCGCCGCGAAGTCGTCGAATTTCACGTTCCCGCTGCTCGCGCCGGGCGTGCGGATCGCTTCCGAAAAGTCGGCGCGACATGTCAAGCGCGCGCTCGATTTCCATCGCCTTCAAAACCGGGCCCAGATGCGGCGTGCCTTGCGCCATGGTCAGAAGCTCGCCCTCTTGCTTCTCCCCAACACGCTTGAGGTGTCGCATTGTGCATTCGCGGATCATCTTCTGCGTCTCGGGAGAGTTCCAACTTGAGCGCCCGCGATAGGAACGGCCGGCGAAGGTTTTCTGAACCACGACCGCCTCCGGGTTCGCTGGAATTGAACACACGCTGATCTCTAAGAGGTCCCATTGGATTATTTTATATCCGCCGCCCCGGATTGGCTCGGTCTCGGTCGGTTCAAAGCCGACGCTCAAAGTATTGACGACGCCGGCCTTGCATAAAGCGCAAGCTTCGTCGGCTTTGCGGGACGCGCCGAGCGGCGCGAATTCGATTAAAGCTTCGAGCCGGGTTCCGTTGATACTCGCGTCGGCCCGTCCGATTGGATGGTCAGGATCGTGTTGCCACAAAACGACGGGGTTTCGCTTGTAGTTGGCGAGATCGCAGCCGGCGGCGACCATGATGTCGCCAACGCGGTCCGGCGTCGAGGTCGAGCAAATCGCGCGAATTTGCCGGTCGCCAACGCCAGTATTCTTGATGACCGAGGCCGCAAATGTTTTGCGTTGCATCGTCTAGCTCCCCGCGCCGGCATTGATTAGCGCCTGCGCCTCTGCGGCGTAGACTTTGATTGTCGAGCCGGACGGTATTACTCCAAATTCCGTCCAATTCGAGCCTTGGAAGACTTCTGCGGCTGCGCGTGGAAAGTCTTTTGGCGGGCTCCGCGAATAGTTCGCGGATAGCGTAATGCTCTGGAATTGCCAGGGGTCCGTGCCGCTGCCGATGGCTGCGACGACGGATTGAGCGTTTGCCGTTCCCAAAACGACAGAGCCACCGGAGAAAATCGCCATTATTGTGCCGCTTTCTCGATGTCTTCGGGCAGGGCGATAAGCTTAAACGCCGTCCCTGTCAGAACATATGCGGCGATTTCTTCGAGAACCTCGAATTGATCGCCAGTAACGGTCATCTTGTCCTCGAAAGAAACATTGCTTAGCAATGCTTCAATTCTTCGATATCCCGGTCTTACTGGTCCAGACAAGCGGATCGGCTCGCGCCGTAGCCAGCCCGGATCGCGAGGGCCGGGCTCGACCTTGCGCGGGGCAGGCTTGGCGGCGACATAGGCCGGCGGGACGAATGCCGGCGTCCGATATGGGCCTTTCGCGGCGGGCAATGGAAGGACCTTGCGCGCCGAAAAGGCCGCCCGGCGGTCGGCGGCGCGCTCGCGTGCTTGACGCCAAGTCTCAAGGGTTCTCGCGGAACAGACTACGCCGTCGTTGAAAATGGGCGGTCGCTCGATGAGAGACGCGCCTTGCGCGGAGAAGCCCGCCCGGTCGATTGCGGCGGCGGCTTTGAGGTAGGCGTCCAAGGGGCCGATGACGGCGGCGAGAGCTTGGTCGAGACGCGCTTCCTCGGTCCTGAACGCTTCGAGCAGCTGGTCGAATTGCGCGCGGCGTTGCTCGCCCTCCAACTCGCGCAAGCGGCCGAGCAAGATTTCCTCGCTGATGTCGCAGCGTTCCAGATGCAGGCGAGCGGCGTCAGTTTCTTTGTCCAGCTCGATGATTTTGGCGTCGGAGCCGTCAACGAGCAGCAGGCTACGCCGAGCCTCTCCCGATCCGGCGACTTTGCGTTGCGCGGCCTCGCGCTCTTGGGCGAGGCATTGAAGCGCGCGCTGCACGTCGTCGATTGTCGCGAGCGATTCGCCGGTCGCGGCCCTCTTTTTTCCGAAGACAGTTTCGATAAATCCGGCCATGCGATTTCCCTCTCAGGCACGAAAGATCGCAGGGCTGGCGTGCAATTGGAACGCGGCGAAATTGCAAAAAGTCAGTAGCTGCGAAAGCCGTCGCGGATGTTGATGATTTGCCTCGGCCCGAGAGAATGGCCGCCGTTCAATTTCGCAATCCGATGCAGCGTTTGGCGATGCTCGCTCGCATTCGGAAGATGATCGAGGTCGCGCTCTCGGAGCCATCCGCCGCTGAGATAAGCCCCAAGGGCGCGTGCCAGCTCCTTGGCGGCTGCGGTCGGCGACAAGCCCGCATAGGGGGCCTGCATAAATGCAGCGCGGATCGCTTCGTCGCGGAGATGCAACCTATTCTCACGCGGTGAAGGAGGTTGCAGCGCCGCTAGCTGCTTCCTCAACTTATAGACCTCCAGCGCCAAGTCGGCGGCTTCATGCCAGGCTTTTGACAGGTAGGCCAGGAAAAGAGGCCGCTTGCCGGGACTGACCTCCACTATGGCGTCGGCGAATAGAGTGAAATCGCCAGAGAGGTCCATAGGCGCGATTTGGACCCCCGACGCTCCCGAAGTCGCTCCAGGCTGCGCTTCGTCGACAGGTGGCACGTTTGCGGCGCGGCAGGCGGCACTCATTCATCGCTCCGCAATTTCGTCGAGCGGAACGGGCTCGAAGGCGGTGCGACCAAGCCGGCGCAGCTCCCCCGGCAAGAGCAGCGAGTGACGCCTCAGAAAGCTCGCTTGGCTTTCGAAGATCGGCATGAAGCCGTCGCTGTGAACGACGGGCGGGCTGTCCCCCGTCTCATACAGCCGGAGCCAGAAGACGCTGTCGTCTTCTCCGACCCAAAATTTCGGCGCGCCGTATTCGAGGGTCGGCTCGTCATCTTCGGCACACTTGGCGCGGCCGCCAAGGCGTTTCCTCGGCTCCGGGCTGCTCAAGAGCCACCACAATGCCGGCCTGCTTCCGGGTCGCGTGGACGCATATTCCGCCTCCACGGCGGGGCCATGCTCGGCCCAAATCTCGCGCATCGTTTGGCCCTGCCACGCCTTGTCGTCGCCGTCCGGCCGGCTGGCCGCGAGATACAACATGAGATCGGCGTCGTCGGGAAGCGGTTCATCGAACAAAAACCCGACGAGATCGGCCGGCAATTCGGGCATTCTCGCGCCACGACGCTGGCGTTTGACGTATGGGCTCGGCATTTCACTTACTCCTGGTTAGAGTTGTATCGAGGTCCAAGTTCAATTGTTTCAGCGCCGCCAGCATCGACGTTCGGCTGTCACGCTCCACAGCTGTCGCCGGATTGGCTTTAATCTGGCCGTAACGATCGCGATAGGACACGCCGTCTCGCGCAACCGCCTCTTGTCCCATTCTCATGCGGTCGAAAGCTTCGAGAGCGGTCGCGAGTATCAGCAACCCCGCCCGATCATCTATAGCATTTTCGCGAAGTATCTCGGCCCAGAGCTTCCGTGCCTCGGCCGAGAGATGGGAGGGCGCTGTCGGTATTTTGACTGCCGGTCTCTTCAAGAGAACCGATTTTGACGCGGGGGTCAGAGGCGCTTTCATTGGCAAAATTCTCCGTTTCATGCCGGCGTTCGGTCCATGCCGGTTGTGGAGCGCAAACATTTGGGCGTTTTAATCCCCCCCCGGTTGTATTGCGGGCGGGCCGGTTGCATTGCGGGTTGTGGTCGTCGAGGTCCCGAGATCCCGAGGCCCTTGTGGTTGGCGGTTCAAAAAATTCCCGGTCTTTTGTCCCAAGTCGGGCCGTTGCCGTCCGTGTCTTCGGCGGCGGGTCGTTCCTCGGCGAGACGGCGGAGGGCGTCGGCAACTCTGGGAACGCGGGCTCCATCCGCCACTACCGCTTCGGCGACGCGATTGAGCGCTTTGGCGACTTCGAAGCCGGCCTCCGCGACGAAAATGAGCGCGTCGGCGACGCCGGTCCTATCTTCCTTCGACATGTGCTTGGCCTCCTGCGTTACCGTTGGCGGCGAGCTTACTGCCCCGCTTTAGGGCTCGGGTAGGCCCCGCGCTCTAGCCTTTCGGATCTTCCCGAGGTCCGCGACATTGGGCGACTTGAACCAGCGATAGGGTCCGCCCCTGCGGCTTGCCGGTAAATCTTCTTCCGGCGGAATGAGGTCCCGCCAGATCGCGTCTTCGTTACGATCCCAAAAGGCTCTTGTGCGAGCTTCACGCAACGCTCGCTGGGCGTCGGTTTCGAGTTGCCCCCAATGCGCCATAGCCGTCTCCTCCCCCGCCGGTCATATTTTATTTTAAGAGAGAAATAAGAGAAGAAAGAGAGAAGAGAGAAAGAGAAGAATAAGAGGTGCTGTATCCTCACGAAACAGTTTGGCGGAATCCGTTTCGTGAGGCGCACAGGTCGGCTGTTTCACCCATGAAACAGAATTTGCGCCGCCGGGGTTCAAAGGATCGCCCCGTCGGGTTGGGTATCGATCGCGGTGACGCGCGGGGCTTTTCCGCCAGCCCGCTCGACGGTAATCAGCCCGAGGGTTTCCAATTCCGCCAGCGCCCGGTATTTTTCGAGGCGGGATATTTTCAACTCTGCGAGCACAATGTTTGAGAGCGTTACGGCGGCTCCCTTGTATCTCCAAGAGCGGTGCAGCACGTAAAGGGCTAGAGGCCACGTCGCGCGCCATTTCGGCTTGGCGAGCGCAAGCACCCAGATTAGGGGCACCCTGACAAATTCGGTCTGGAGCCGCGCCGCCCGTCGCTTAGATGCGGCCGTTTCAACCTTCACCTCCGCTACGTCTTCGTAGCGAAGCGCCCAATTGTCGAGGTTATCGAAGTCGCTCATGCTGTCATCCGTTCTTCGGCACCGCCGCCTATGAGAGACCACACGCGCCTCCACATGACCTCGCCTCGCCTGTCCATGTAACGATCTGGCCAGCGAATGATTTTGCAGTCGGTTCGTATTTCAAATCCGGCGAGCACGACGCGCGAGGCTTCCCCCATAGCGGCCCGCATAGCGCGTATGTCCGCCTCCAAGCGGTCGAGAGGTGCGCAGATCAGCACGGCGTCATGCACCGGCGCGCAAATCTCAATCCCGCGCTCTGTTCCCAGGCAACAGGCGAGTCGCAGCATTTCCGCGCCATTGGCCTGCATCGGGAAATTGCGCAGCGAGCGCGGGTTGCAGTCGGCGTCGATGCCGATACGCCAGCCGAAAACGGTTTGCAGCGAGCCGTAGAGCATGGCGCGGTCAACGGCCGCGTCCGACCAATCCCAAAAGCGCCGATACGTCTCGCGATGCGCCCGTAGCAGCTCGCGCGCGACGATGGGCGGTTGCGCTATGCGGAGCGCCAGCGTCTCGGCCCCCATGCCATATTGCGTGCCGAGTATGCATTGCTTGGCGAGCTCGCGCTGCGGCTCATGCGTCCGCTTCGTCGCGTCTTCCGGGACCATCCGCGCTTGCTTCGCGAAGGTCAGGTAGGGGTCGCCGAACTCGTAGGCGGCCTGCATCGCCAAATCGCCCGAGAGCGCGGCGGCGATGCCGAATTCTTGCTGCGAGTAATCGACATATGCGAGCCCATACCCCGGCTCGGGTTTTATAAGGCCGCGCAACCATACGCTCGGCCCGAAAATGAATTTCGAATTGCTCGGCTGATTCCGTCCGGTGCGCGATGCGAATGGTGACAGCAACGTCCTATTGCGCCCGTCGCGCCCGACGCTCAGATCCGACAATCGCAGTTCGCTAAGAGCGCTGCGCAATTCCCTTAATGGCGCAATGGCCGGATAAGTTTTGGCCGCTTGTCGAAACGTGCCGTCGTCGAGGTCGAGCCGCCCGCTTTCGAGCCTGGGCCACGGAATTCCGGCGCGGGCCAGGAAACGCTCGAACAAATCTTGCTTGAAGGTGCGGCCCTCGAAAACCCGATAGTCGGCGTCAATGTCTGCGATCAGCCGATCTTGTATCTGCGTCCAGTTTTTGCGGAGCCGCTCCAGCGCCGGAAGGTCGATTGGCGTGCCGGCATGTTCCATCGCCGAGACGGCGGCCATGTAACGCCCGCGAAGCAGGGCGCGCGGAAGGTCAATGCGGGACGCCATAGCCGGCAGGAGGCGCGTCAGCGCGTCAACGTCACTCTGGCAGTAGTCCAGTAGCGCAAGCCGCTCCTCGGCGCTCCACGGCCCTCCGCGCAGCGCCAGGGCGCGCATGTCCCGCTTCTCCGTGACGCCGACGCCGCCCAGGCCGAAATAGGTCAAAGCGCCGAGAAGGCCGCGCCCGGCCGGCGTTATCCCGCCATTCGTGCGGTGCCGAAATTCAACGTAAAGGTCCAAGACGCGCGCTGGCATCGGCCAGCCTAGCGCACGGTGGCAACCGAGCTCAGCCGAGGCGTAATAGGCGACAAAGAGCGAATCACTATCGACGGGGTAGGGGGGCTCCGGCCCGAACTGGTCGCGCCAGAGCCTTATTGTTTTCCCGCTGCGCAGCTCGCGAGCGACCAGACAAATCGGGTCCGGCCGTTCTCCGGGCGGGGCCGTAAATTCGAAGTCCACAGCCCAGATTTGCGCAAAGGGAAGCATCACACTTCGCCGCGCAACAGCTTCATCACGGGATGGCTC
>CAWFZD010000105.1:0-13910 GCA_963820145.1 uncultured Alphaproteobacteria bacterium | reverse complement strand
AACCGAAATTTTGTCAACTAGGATTCGAGCAATTGTCCAAAAAATTCGCCGAAAAGCGAGGGCGCAGCAATAGACGTCACTGATGAGGCTCGGATCAGTGCCGTGACCTTTTAACTCATGCTTCATCGCATCTCTTATCCTGTAGGGAGAGCGCGCTTATGAGGCGATCAGAAGTCACTAGAAAGCCGGTAGCGAGCATCAATATTTATGCTATAAAACGTAACACCGAGGCTGACCCTTCCCCGCCGCCTAAAGGCGGGGGTTACGGATTCCCTATGGGGAACTCGAAACCATAGCCGTAACGCTTATCGACGTCCTGGCGCCCTCGGGTTCATCCTTTTCGGCCGCAGAGGTTGGAGTTTTCACATGGCTGGGCTCTGCGCGCCCGACCGTCCAAAGCATCAGGTGGAACTGGAACATCCAGACGCCACGGGCCTGACGACGATTGAGGCTCGCCAGCGATTAATTGAATTTGGCCCAAACGCCGTCGTCGAGGAAACGCGACCGTGGTGGAAACTCTTCCTTAGGAAGTTTTGGTCCCCCGTCGCATGGATGCTCGAAGCCGCGGTCCTTTTGCAAATTGGATTAGGCGAGTACTCCGGGGGAGCGATTATTGCGTTTCTTCTGCTCTTCAATGCGGTCTTGGGGGCCGTCCAGGAGGATCGCGCAGGAGCGGCTCTTGCGGCGCTGAAAATGCGGCTTGCCCCGACGGCGCGGGTCTGTCGCGACGGCAACTGGGTCCGACTGGCAGCGTCCGAGCTTGTGCCCGAAGACGTGATCGGCTTGTCCTTAGGAGTTTTGGTTCCCGCCGACGCGACCATCGTGTCGGGATCCGTGCTGGTTGACCAGTCGACGCTGACTGGGGAATCCGTGCCGGTCGATGCGAGCTCAGGCGGCCAGCTCTTTGCGGGTTCGCTCGTGCTACGCGGGCAAGCAAATGCCCGCGTTACGGCGACGGGGTCGAAAACCTACTTCGGTCGCGCAGCGGAGCTAGTGCGCATCGCCCATGCGGCAAGCACGGAACAGGCGGCAATCTTCAGCGCGACGCGGAACTTGGTAGCTATAAACAGTGCGATCGCCTTCGTCATCGTCGGCTATGCATTTGCCGTCGCAATGCCGGCGAGCAACCTGATCCTCCTGGCTCTGACAGCGTTGCTAGCCTCGATCCCGGTTGCGCTTCCGGCAACGTTCACGCTCTCCGCCGCGCTAGGCGCCCGCAAGCTTGCCGAACGCGGGGTCTTATTGAACCGCCTTTCGGCGGCGCACGAAACCGCCGCAATAGACGTGCTCTGTTCCGACAAGACCGGAACCTTGACGCGAAACGTCCTCGAGGTCGCCGAGGTCTCCGCCATGCCGGGGTTCGATCGCCAACAAGTTCTGGCGTTGGCGGCGCTCGCCAGTTCGGAGACGGATCAAGACCCCATCGACGCCGCAGTCCGGGCGGCGGCCAGCGCCGCCGATAGCGTCAAGACCGAGCGGCTCGTGCGCTTCGTGCCCTTCGACCCCGGAACCAAGAAATCGGAGGCCGTCGCTGTCGACGGCGATGGCAACGAACTGCTAATTGTAAAAGGCGCGTTAGAGGTCATGGACGGCAGCACCGAGGCGCCGCCGGACGCTCGGCGCCTCAGAGACGACCTGGCGCAGCAAGGCAAGCGCGTCATCGCGGTCGCCGCGGGGCCTCGCGACGCATTGCGCCTCGCCGGTTTCATCGCCATCACCGACCCGCCGCGCGAGGATTCCGCGAGGCTCGTCGCCGAGCTGAAGAGCATGGGCGTTCGCACGGTCATGGTCACCGGAGACTCCACCGCGACTGCGGCCGCCATTGCTCGTCAAGTTGGAATAACGGGACCCGTTTGCCCACCCGAACGCCTCTCCGACGACTTCAGCAAGGATGAATTCGGCGTTTTTGCGCCCGTGGCCCCTGAACAAAAGTATCGGATAGTCACCACTTTGCAGAGCCATGGTCATGTGGTCGGCATGTGTGGAGACGGAACGAACGACGCGCCGGCCCTTCGACAGGCCCACGTCGGCATCGCCGTCTCGACTGCAACGGATGTCGCAAAAGCGGCAGCTGGCCTGGTCATGACCGAGCCAGGACTTTGCGGGATCGTTTTCGCCATCCAAGAGGGCCGGATCGCATTCGGGCGCCTCCTGACCTTTACGCTCAACATGATGGTCAAAAAGGTCGAGATCGTTCTTTTCTTGGCCATCGGACTCGCCCTGACGAGACATGCAGTGATGACGCCGGCGCTCATAGCCTTAATGTTCGTGACGAACGACCTTGCTGCCATGTCACTCACGACCGATCGGGCGAACGCCTCTGCCGCGCCCTGCCGATGGCGCATGAACAAAATCGCTGCGACTGGCGTAGCGCTGGGCGCATGCAAGCTCGGTTTTTCAACGGCTGCGTTGGCATTGGGTTACTACTGGCTGCAACTTGCGCCTGCAGAGCTGCAAACGCTGGCGTTCATCACTCTCGTGTTCGGCGCGCAGGCCGTCTTGTATGTCGTGCGAGAACGGGGACCCATGTGGTCCTCCAAACCGAGCGACTGGGTGCTGGCCGCGTCGGGCTCAAACGTCGTGATCGCCTTCGTGCTCGCATGTAGTGGCGTATTGATGGAGCCATTGCCGTGGCGCGTCGTGGTGGGGCTCCTTGCGGCCGCGAGCGGCTTCGCGTTGTTGCTGGACCAAATAAAGCTGCGGATCGTGTCGAAGTTAATGGCGGACATGCTTCCGGGAGCCTTGCAAGCGGCGCCTCCGGCGGTTGGCAAAGCGGCGCCGGCAATTCCGCGTGAGCAGCCGGCGCCCCGCCCCATTGTTCCCAGTCAAAGAGGCGTTGCCTGGGCCACGGCTGCGGCCTTCTTGACGATCGCGTTTGGCGCGATCGTCATCGGCTATGCGCCGACGCTTTCTAGCCGACAAGAAACAAAACAGACATTAGCGGAGAGACCGCAGACCGCCCCAATGCAACAAGCTGGGCCGGCGCCGTCACTTTCGCCAAGCCTCCCAAAAGAAACCGGTTCGGCGGTCGAGAAGCCGGCGGAAACCGCAAATCGAGAGGCCGAGCCGACGCAGGCTTCCGGGGCGCCTGCGCTCGTAAATACGTACGCTGTACACGCCGGCGATACTCTTCAAGGCATCGCCAGCCGGCTGTATGGCGATGCGCAGCGCTGGCGTGACATCGCGAAAGCGAATCCGGGCCTTGATCCTCGGCGGCTGCCCGTGGGGCAAATGATCAAACTGCCGGTAAAGCATCCTTCGGCGCAATTTCCGCCGAAGCGCGCTTATTAGAGGCTGCAACTCGGGCGCGGCGGGTTCCGACTGTCGGATCCGCACTCGGGCCGCGCCGCAATCCCGCTTACTGGCAAGCGCGAGTGCCGCGCATCACGGCGAGGGGGCGATCAAGGATGATCGCCCCCTCGGCAAACGCTCGACGGCGCCGCGGCGGATGCGGCGTCGTTCGTCGATGTTACGCGGCGGCCTTCTTGCACTCCTCGGCGCAAGCCTTGCAGGACTCGCCCATTGCCACGCATTCAGAATATTGCGGGAACTTGTCGCATTCCTTCTTGCAGGCGAGGCAGATGTCCGCGGTAACCTTCGCGAGCGCTGGCGCTGCGGCCGAGTTGACGGCGGCCAGCGTCGAGAGCGCGCGGCAGGCGGCGATGACGTCGAAGGACGCCGTGGTGCAACCGGCCATGCTCGCATCGTTCATGGACAGCATGCCGAAACAGTGACGCAGGCAGTTGTCGCCATCGACGACGCATTTTCCCGCGGCGTCGCTCAAGGTCTTGTATTTCGGCGGATGCATGTGCGTCATGCCTTCCGCGAAGGCGGGGACGGCTGATAGAACGGCGGCGGCCGCGCCGAGAGTCGTCATGAATTCGCGACGTTCCACTGAGGATCTCCCTATTTTTGGTCCCCGGCATTTTACGGGGACTGAGTGCATATAAGCGTCCCGTCCTGGCATACAAGAAAGCAAGAAAGGCGGCGCGCGGCTGAAGGCCGCGCATCGCGGCAATGGCCGCCCCTGAAATGCTGGTCGTCGCCACCGTGACGACCAGAGCGTGGACCACTTCGGCCGATCCACCATCCGACGCCAACATGCGGCGGCCCCAGGTGTCGACCGCGGAGAGAACTCTGAACCCGGCGAGAATGCCCACCCGCGAAATCAACGCTTGACGTCCGCGATTAGGGAACTTTCGAAGGGACGCCTCAGCGGCTTTGCCGTCCGAAAATTTGCGCATGCATTGGCGTTGCTCCAGCGCGGCCTTGAGTCGCGGCAAAACGCCGCTGACGGCTATGTTGTCGGATTGCAACAGTCCAGAAAATATTTCGCTTCATCAATTGACGCCGGCCCTTCGCCCAGCGAGAATTGTACTATGACTTCACTGCGGCCATGGCGACGACTGCCAACGCGTGCGATCCTGGCGGGCGTGGTGGCTTTTCTGGTCGTCCTGCAGGGACTGGTCCTTGCTGCATCTCCGGCTTTGGCGAAGCATGCCGGCGGCAGCGCGGGCCATAGCATTTCCGCCTCGCATGTCGCCCGCCATTGCGGCGCGCCCAGTGACGATAGCGTCCCGACGCAAGGACGCCACGATCATTCTCGATGCTGCATTTTCTGTAACGCGAACGTTCGTGACGCGGCGCTTTTCGTCATAACCACATCGATGGCCGTTGTAAGCTACGCTCCGTCGGCGGCCTCGGCATTTATTGTTGGTTTCAGCACAGACGACTCCCGCAAGCGCCTTATGGGCTGGAGAAGCTCCTGGTCTTCGCGCGCACCTCCTAGCGTCTAACGCGCCGACAACTCGTCAGGCCGGTCTCAAGGCGCGGGAGCGACGTGTGTGCGCTCCGATTCCCTCGAAGGCCTAGCTCAGAAACTTACGGGTCTCGAACGCCCGGGTTCTGAAAACGAAAACCCAAAACTCTCACAGAGCGGCCAAGAAAATGAAGCCAATCACCATCGTTTCGGCCGAAACCGAAATCAAGGCGAAGCTCGACGGCGGCCCGCGCTATGCGATCCATATGCTCATCGAGCCGTGAGGCCCGCAAGAAGGAGGCCTGCCATGACGATTCCCGCGACAAAGGCGCGGTTGGGCGATCTAGAGGTCGGAGAACGAGGCCGTGTCATCGGCTTCGAACACGGCGACACCGCCCATCGACAAAAACTGCTGTCCATGGGGCTCACCCCTGGCGCCGAATTCACCGTCATGCGGGTCGCGCCGCTCGGCGATCCGATCGAGCTGCGGGTGCGGGAAGCCGACCTCAGCTTGCGCGGCGACGAAGCGTCGGCCTTATTGATCGAGCCGGTCGCCAGCGAAGCCAAGGTCGAGAGGAAAGAGACGATCACGATCGCCATCGTCGGCAATCCCAATTGCGGCAAGACCACGCTATTCAATGGTTTGACCGGAACGCATCAGCGCGTTGGCAACTGGGGAGGCGTGACGGTCGAGAAGAAGGTAGGCGAGTTTGAGTTTGCGGAAGAGCGCTTCCGCGTCGTGGACATGCCCGGGATCCATTCCCTGGACACGTACGACGAGGCGACGGCCATCGACGAAAGGATCGCGCGAGATTACGTCCTCTCCGGCGAGGCCGACCTGATAATCAATATCGTCGACGCGTCCCATCTCGAGCACGGCCTCTATCTGACGACGCAATTGCTGGAAATGTCGGCGCCGGTGGCGGTCGTCCTTAACGTCATGGACGACGTCGATGGCCGCGAGGCGCGGCCCGATGTGGAGGCCGTCCAACGCCGATTGGGTTGCCCGGTCGCAGCCATCGTCGCGACAAGGCGCAAAGAAATACAAAGCCTAAAAGCTGACGTTCAGCAATGGGTCCACGAGCGAAAGTTCGCACGCTTCTCCATCGATTATCCGCCATTGATCGAAAAAGCGATCTCGGAGCTGTCTTCATTGATCCGGGAAACCTCGACGAAGAGCCTCCTGGACGACCGTTGGTTGGCCTTGCGCCTGCTGGAGGGCGACGGTTTCTCAATGCGCCTGGTGACGCCTGCGGTGAATCAGACGTATTTGCGGCTGGCCGGCGAAATTTTGCGCGAGACGGGCGATGAGGCCGACACGATCATCGCCAATCGCCGCTATCAGTTTGCTCATGTGATTGCCGGGGAGACGCTGCCCAAACGCATCGCAACTGGCTCCAGTGCGTCGGACCGGATCGATCGCGTGGCGCTGAACCGCTTTCTCGGCATCCCCATTTTCCTTGGGGTCATGTACTGCCTGTTTTGGTTCACCGTTCAGCTCAGTCAGGCCTTCAGGCCGTTCTTCTGGTTGCTTTCCGAGACGTTGTTCATCGATGGCCCCAGACATCTCCTCGGCACGATCAATGCGCCCGCGTGGCTCACCGCCCTACTCGCCGACGGTCTCGGGGGCGGCCTGCTTCAGGTCGTGACCTTCATTCCCATCATTGGATTCCTCTATCTTTTCGTCTCAGCCCTCGAAGAGTCGGGCTACATGGCGCGCGCCAACTTCGTCATGGACCGGCTCATGAAGTCGCTAGGCCTGCCGGGGAATGCGTTCATCCCCATGGTGGTGGGGTTCGGGTGCAATGTGCCCGCCATCATGGCGACGCGCACGATGGAGCGTCCGCGGGATCGGATCGTGGCGGTGCTGATGAGCCCGTTCATGAGCTGTGGCGGGCGCTTGGCGGTCTACACAGTCTTCGCCGCCGCTTTTTTTCCAGAGCGCGGACAGTTCGTGATCTTCGGCTTTTACCTTCTCGGCATCCTCTTTGCGATGATCACATCCCTCCTCATGAAGTTCAGTCTGCTGCCGGAGGAGCGCTCGCTGCATGTGCTGACGCTACCGTCCTATCATTGGCCCAAGCTGAGCAATGTGCTGATCAACGCGTGGATACGCCTGAAGATGTTCCTCTTTCGGGTCGGCAAATTCATCATCCCACTGGTGTTTCTCGTGAAGGTTCTGAGCGCATGGGGGACTGACGGTTCCTTCAATCAGAAGCCCGTCGATCAATCAATGCTGGCTGCGGGAGGCCGCGCGATCACGCCAGTCCTGACCCCGATGGGCGTCCAGGAAGACAATTGGCCAGCCACGGTGGCGCTCTTTACCGGGGCTTTGCATAAGGTCGTGATCGTGACCACGCTCAGCTCGATCTATATGGAGCAGGCCCAACAGAGGGCGCCTGTCGCGGTGGAGGGGCCCAAAGAACCGCCCGTCCCTGGTGAAGCTCAGCACCGCGGGGTCGCCGCAGGTCTGAGCCCGCCGGAACCGAAAGCGATCGAAGCGGAGCCTCCAGGCGCCGCCCCCAGCCACAGCCACGAGAAGCTGCAAAGCGGCGCCGCCACCGACAGTTCGGAGAACGGAAAGGCGCCCGGCGCCGAACACTCAGGCCAAATTCCGAGCCATGATATTCAGCGAAGCGACCCGGCCGACGCCCGTCCAACGGAAGCCGAGGCGCCGGGCGCCAAGGAGCATCTGGGCAAGGCCTCGCATCACGAGGTCGGACAGGGCGACGGCGGCGCGGTCAGCCAGGCGGAAGCGGAATCGCTGATCACCCGCTTGTGGCAGAGCACGGCCACCGCACGGGCGTTTGCCGCCGCCGTCATGGACGCCAACTGGATTCTCGCCCGAGGCGATCGGCGCGACTTTGTTTTGATAGACCCTCGCGGCGGCGCGCATCCGCTCGACCGTAGCATCCAGGGCGTTAGCGCAAACGTAATCCGCAAGCGCATAGCTGGGCTCGATCCGATGAGATTGCCGAGCGTCAGCGAAGCGCAAGCGAAAGTCCGCGCCGCGATCGCCGCAGAACAAGCGCGGGCGGCGGCCGCGCGCGTTCCGCCGACCGCGGCGGAGCGGGCTCCTGAGGCGGATCATGTTGGAGAGCAAAAACCGACGACCATGGAGCGGGCGCCGCCAACGGTCGCCGAACATGCCGAAGAACCGCCGAAGCATCATGCTCATCAGGGCGGCCATCCGGGTCTCGGGCCGCAGCACGCGCCGCCCGAGGAGGGACAAGGCTTTAATCTGCTGGCAAGGCTAAATCGAGCGGCTATGACTGTTCCGCAAAATCTCAAAGCGCTGGTGGGGATCGGCTCACCGGTGCGCCTGCATGGCGCCGGCGCCAGTCTCGCCCCTGCCCTGGCGACTAAGTTCGATGGCAAAGTCGGAGCGCTCGCCTATCTCGTCTTGCTGCTGTGCTACCCTTGCATAGCAACCACGGCTGCGACCGCGCACGAGACCAACCGGCGATGGACCGGTTTCATGGTGTTTTGGACAATCAGCCTCGGCTACGGCGCTGCGGTCCTATTCTACCAGATTGGAACTTTCGCGTTGCATCCATACTCATCGGCCGCATGGATCGTGGGCGTCCTGGCTTACTTTGCCGTTCTGGGCGCAGCGAGCTTCTACGTCGGGCCGCGATCCAGAACTATCCCCACGAGCCCCGACATATCATCGTCGACCGACGCATGCTGTGGCGGCTAATCGAGGCTGAAAGGGCCAGCCGAAGAGCGGGACAGCGAGGGGAAACGGCGAAAGGGCGGCGACAACAGCAGCGGCGACCCGGGAGTGAAAGCCCGATGCTCATGGAGCTCAAGGACTATCTGGCGTCGCGGAAGGAGGCGTCCGTCCGTGACGTCGCTGCGCATTTCGATATTTCTCCAGAGACAGCGAGCGCGCTGCTCGAGCACTGGGTGCGCAAGGGCAAGGCCTCGCGGCTGAGCTTGGAACAGTGTCGACAGTGCGCGCTTCATTGCGGCAAGTCGTGGGAAGCCTATCAGTGGATTGATCAGGAGGTGCAACACTCCTCATGAAGGTCGCAGAGAGGGCGGCCGGGATCGCCCAATCACCAAATCTCACATTGAACGAGGACGACCGAAGAATCGCCGAGTTTTCCTCGGTGCGCTTCATAAGTAAGTATCCCTCGCAGGGGACCTCCTTTCGGTCGAGGTTCCTCAAGCGGAATGTGAGAGCAATAGAGCGCTCTGCCATGGCTGACGAGCTCCTGCGCTTTCGACGACTGCAACGGGCCTTGGCCGCTGCGATTCGAGATCCGCAAAACCACGCGGGGCAAGGCCTAGCCCCGCCGCATCGGCTGCAAATTTATCGGCAGCTCGCCTACAACAATGTCGATTCTTTCCGCGACCGTAGCCATGAGTTGAACTCTTTGGAGATCGGCGCCGGCGCCTATCGACTGCTGGACGCCTTGCAACAGGCGGGGTCGATCGAAGCCAGCCTCATTCGCGGCAAGACGGCGTCCGCCAGCGATCGCGACCGGGAAATTTTGCGCCGGAGTCACCAAGAGCTGCTGAGAGAGCTGGCTGAGCTTTCCGTGATCGGCGCCTACGCCGCGACGGAGCAAGAAATCTTGGCGCCAAATACTGAGCTGGAGCCGCGGCGATGAGTGACTCCGACGTCATCTTGCATGCGCACGGCATGCATTGCCATGGCTGCGAGCACGTCATCGAGGTCGGGGTCGGCAAGCTCGCCGGCGTGCGAAGCGTCAAAGCCGATTATCCGACGGAAACGGTGAAGGTCGCCTTCGATCCGGCGCTGACCGATCTCGAGACGATTCGCGCGACGATCGAGCGCGCTGGCTATCGCACCTATGACCAGGAAAACCCGAAGAGGCGGCGTGGTCCGCTGGAGAAATTCGCGGGCCTGCTGATCGGCCTGATCGGAATTTTGCTGATTATTTTCTTCGACACGGAATGGATCAGCAAGGGTGGTGAGCCCGACATTACCCAGCACCTGAGCCTCGACTTGATTTTCGTGCTCGGGCTGCTGACGGGATTCCACTGCATCGGCATGTGCGGGGGCTTCGTCCTGAGCTACACGGCCGATGACGCCAGCGCGGGGCGAAGCGCCTTTCTCTCGCATGCGCTCTATGGCGCAGGCAAAACGCTTTCATACACTTTAATCGGCGCGAGTTTCGGGCTGCTCGGCGGCTTCATCGCCTTCACGCCCCTGTTGCGCGGCGTCGCCGGGGTGCTCGCCGGCGCCTTTCTCATCGTTTTCGGTCTCAACATGTTGGGGCTGTTCGCGCCGCTGCGCCGGTTTCGCCTTGGGCTTCCTACCCCGCTGCAAAGTCTCATTTATGCCGAAGAGGCGCGCTCGCGGCATCGCCCGTTTTTCATCGGCTGCTTGAACGGGCTGATGATCGCCTGCGGGCCGCTGCAGGCGATGTACGTGATGGCGGCGGGAACCGGCAGCGCTCTCGAAGGCGCGAAGATGCTGTTTGCCTTCGGCGTCGGGACTTTGCCCGTGTTGTTGAGCTTCGGCGTTCTGGCGACGCTGATTTCGAGCAGCTTGACGCACAGATTGTTGCGCCTCTCCGGCGCCATCGTTGTCGTGCTCGGCGCGGTCATGATCAATCGCGGGTTGATCTTGACGGGCGCGGGCTACGATCTGCGCTCCGTGATGTTAGCGCTGAAGAAAGCGGGTGCCGCCCAGCCGCCCGCCGCGCTCGTTCAAGAGACGTCAATGAGCGCGGCGTCTGGCCAGCAAGCGGCGGCGAGGACTCGGCCAGCGTTTCAAACCATAGAGATGGACGTGATCGAGTTCGGCTACACGCCGAACCACTTTGTCCTCGTCCGGGGCGTTCCCGTGAAATGGGTCATCAACGGAAAGGAGGTCACCACCTGCAACCATCGTATCGTCGTGCCGAGCTACGACCTCGAATTCGACGTGAAGCCGGGGCTCCAGACCATTGAGTTCACGCCCGACAAGGTCGACCACGTTCCCTGGAGCTGCTGGATGGGCATGAAGCACGGCGACTTCGACGTCGTGGAGGAAATGCCTGCTCCGCAAGCGGTCGCCGCCGCGTCCTCCCCTCCCAAAACAGAGGCGGCGCCGGGGACGGAAGCTGCCGCCAAGCAGTCGACGCAGGAGGCCTCCACGACCGAGGCGACGCCAAAGGAGGCTCTGGCGGCCAAGGCGACGTCGCCTGCGCATTACACCGTCGTCAAGGGCGACTCGCCCTGGAGGATCGCGCTCAAGCTTTATCACGATGGAAGCCGATGGCGAGAGATCGTCGCTGCAAATCCGGGATTCGACTTCCGCCGGCTTCAGCCGGGCCAGGCGCTGCAGCTTCCTGTAAATGCCGCAGAAACGAAAAGCCGTGACGGCATGTGAAACCGGTCTGAATGATGTCCTGGTCCTTCAGAAGCCTACCCTGCGACTGTCCGGGTCCAGAAAGATGTGAAGCATTCTTATATTTAAGCGCCGCGCGACGCCTATCGCCGCCTCCTGAGTGCGCGAACGAGTAGTGTCATCCGCCCGCCATGGCGGGAATGACGTGAATCTCGTCTTGCTCCGACAGGACGATCTCGTCGGTATTGAGATCGCGGAGGTTCTCATTGTTCAAAAAGACGTTGACACAGCGCTTGATCGCGCCGGTCTCATCGCACAGGCGCGCTCCAATTCCTGGGCAGGCCTTCTCCAGAGCTGGAACAAGCTCGACCACGGACCTCAGGTCTAGCCGGATCTGGGCCCGGTTGGCGTTGTACTGGCGCAGTGGTGTCGCCAGAAAAATAGTGGACATGATTCTAGTCTCCTTTGTGTTGACGGTCCCGAAGGCCACCGCAAACGGGGCAGCCGGACTTTCGCTTGACGTGGAAGCGCCTTGAATCGTTTGTCTCAAGATCGAAGAACCAGAGAACGTTTTTCAGCGGCGTGCCAAAGCCGGTCAGCAGCTTGATCGCCTCCATGGCCGCCGTCGCGCCGACGATGACTGGAGCCGGACCGATCACCGGAAACACCTTATGGTTGGTCCAGTAATCAGGCTTTTCAGGATAGATGCAGGCAAGGCAAGGAGTTTCGCCAGGCACGATCGCCGTGACGTAGCCCTCCAGGCCGAACATGGCGCCCATGCACAGCGGTTTGCGCTGCGCCACGGCTTCCCAATTCATCAAATAACGCTCTTCGAACAGCGGAGCGCCGTCGACGATCAGGTCCGCCTGCGCCACCAGCCCGGCGACATTGGATTCATTGACGCTGTCTCTCACCGTTACGATTTCGACATCGGGATTGATGCTCTTCAACCGCTCGGCCCAGACGTCGACGAAGGAGCGCCCGAGATCGGCGGGAAACAGCAACTGGCAACGGTTAAGATACTCAGGCTCGATCTCTGCGGAACTCGGATGTGCCAATACCAGCTTGCCGATTCCGGCGCGGACGAGGTTCATTGCGGCCGTTCCACCGACCCCGCCAACCCGAGAGACGAAGACGGAGGAAGACTTGAGACGGCGCTGCGCCTCCTTCCCAAACCCTTGAAGGCGGATCTGTCGCTCGTAGCGTTGCAGATCGAATTCGGTGAGTTCGACTTTGTTGGGAATCGTGTTCATGACATCCTTCGGCAACTTGCCGGACTGGGCTTTTGAGCGACCTCCCGCGAGTCATATCTCGCCTCGCCGTGCCGTTCGCGAGTCGCTCTCGAAGGTCGATAATGTTTTCGACCCCAGTTTCGACGCCGTCAACACTCAATAAATCCACATGCCCGGATCGACGCCTGCAGCCCACGCCCGCAACCCGCCCTTGAGAAGCTTCGGACTGGAAAAACCCATCGCCTGCAGCCGTTCCACCGCGTTCCGGCTGCGCGCCCCGGTCAGGCAATAGACGATTGTTTCGGCTTTCGGATCGAGTTCAGTGCATCGGAGATCGAGTTTTTCGAATGGAATGTGTTTGGCGCCGTCGATGCGGCAGATATTCCATTCGGGATCTCCGCGCACATCGAGGAAAACAAGTCCTGGCTGTCCACGCTCGTATAGTTCAAAAGCATCCCGAGGTTCAATTTCGTTCACCTTTGCAGGGCTGTTTACCTTCGAACAAAATCGTTCTGAATCTTCCATCGTGCGTATGGATGGCGAATGCCCGCAGACCAGACAATCCGGATCCTTGTGAACATGCATTTCACGCATGCGCATTTCCAACGCGTCGAAAGTTAACAGCCGGCCGATCAGCGGATCGCCGATGCCGAGGAGAAGTTTCATAACCTCGGTGGCCTGGACGAGGCCCAGAAATCCCGGCACGACGCCCAGGATGCCTAGCTCAGCGCCGCCGGGCGCCTCATGCGGCGCTGGGGGTTCGGGATAGAGGCAGCGGTAGCACGGACCCTTCTTCGCGTCGAAGACAGAGGCTTGGCCTTCGAAACGGAAAATGCTGGCATACACCACCGGCTTTCCCAACAGCACGCCGGCGTCATTCGTGATATAGCGGGTGGCGAAGTTGTCCGATGCATCGACGATCACGTCATATTGCGCGCAAATCTCCATTGCGTTCTTCGCGGTAGAGGCGTCAGTGTCATAGCAGAGGACATAGACCATCGGATTCAGCGCATGCAGCTTGGCGGCCGCGGATTTCACTTTTCTCGTTCCGACATCCGCGTAGAAGTAAATCACCTGGCGCTGCAGATTGCTGAAATCGACGTTGTCGGTATCCACGATCCCGATGTGACCGATGCCGGCAGCCGCCAGATACAGGTCGAGCGGGGAGCCAAGTCCGCCAGTGCCGACACACAAGACCCGCCCGCGCAGCAGCTTCTGCTGGCCGGCAAACCCAAGTTCTGGCAAGACGAGTTGCCGACAATAGCGCGCGACTTGTTCGCGCGACAGCGCCAGAGCAGAAGCTGCTGATCGAGACTTGAGCAGTTCGAAATTCGTGGGTGAGTCTCTGTGAATCGATGGGCGCGTGTGACATGGGGATGTCTCGCTCGCTGTTGAAAAAAGAGGAGCGGCGTTGCTCGCCTTGAGCTGTATGCCCGGGGCGCTGTTTCCCTGGATAAGGAAGCAAGGTCATGGAAAAGCATACCACAAGCTGGCGCAGGCTCGGGCATTGGGGTCGCGAGCTGCAAGCAGTTCCGCCTGGCCGCTGGGACCGGGGCGCTCAAAGAGCTGATGGAGCAAAACGCGAACGCGGCCTGCGGTCCTCGCCACGGAC
>CAWFZD010000104.1:0-16183 GCA_963820145.1 uncultured Alphaproteobacteria bacterium | reverse complement strand
AGCGACGCCCACGTTTTGCGTGGCCGCCGCAGTTGGTCAGAACGCGCTCCGAACCAGTTGCAAATTCTTTGCAAAAAGAACGCGCTCCAACGTCTTGAACTGGCGCGATTTCATCGACCGCTCGGAGGATTCCATCCCAGCGGCGGGCGCGCCAATGCGCGTCAGATGTGGCGACCCTTCAGAAGGGAATCGACATCCCTTTGAACATTCGCCTTTTCCAGGCCGTATTTGGCCACGACCTGGCTCACGACATCGTCCCCGTTCTTGAGCGCCGACAAGTCGGCCTCCTCGAACTTGCTCCACTTGGCCCTGATTTCCTTGAGAATGATGGCCCGACCCTCGTTTGCTGCGGGCTGCTTCCCAGCGGCCACGACGGGGGCCACATTGGTTGTCTCGTTCATTTAAGAATCTCCACGTAATGTGCAACATCTCTGTCAGATGATTTTCACTCAACCGACCTAATTTAGATAATAACAATCAACTATTATGCAAGGGCTTGCCCGTAATTTATTATTTTTCAATCCGGATGTTTTTGAACTTTTCCTTCAGTGATTCTTTTTAAACAAGGCGCAACCTACGCCATTGCCCAGAAATATCATTGAAAACGTGAGCTGCTGTCCTGGCTCTCGTCCGCGCGCCCTGGCCGACAGCGCCCATCGAAGGAACAAGGGCGCAGAGTTGAAAGACGGCGAAGGCGCGGTCACTTTGCCGCATATCCCAGCCATCTCAGGGGCAAGTCGCCATAGCCATTGGACAAAGCGCCCAAAAATATGAGGCCGACGCCGACGATTTTCTCGGCCACGACGTCATGCACAATGCCGGGACGCTCGATTTGGTGTTCCGCCGCCTGCCGCTGCAGGCGCTCGAACGAAGAATGAGCCGAGAGGCGACCCGGCAGCCGAAGATTGACGGTGGCCCGCAAGCCGGCTCGAAAATAAGGGCGCGCCGTCACCACGATTCCCAAAGCGGCGATGGCCGCGCCGAGACGCATCGCAATCGCCGGATCGTGAGCGGCCAAGAACCAAAGGATGTGACTGCCGACGAGGATCGCGAGAATTGCCCCGTAAGCGACCCACGTCCACCAATGATGAGACATGATCCCTCTTTCAGTGAGGAAGCGAGAAAATATCAGATCCCAGATCTAATCCGATCGCCGTCAACTCCGCGCAGCACACATGAGGTTCGAAATGAGCATACAGGCTTTCGAGGATCGGCCACCCCTGACCGAGCGCGTGAACGCCTATGACGAGAAGCACCTCGCGACCTATCTGCGCCTGCTCGACGCCGACGCCGAGGGCGCCGACTGGCGTGAAGTCGTGATG
This sequence comes from uncultured Alphaproteobacteria bacterium, assembly GCA_963820145.1. GTDB lineage: Bacteria > Pseudomonadota > Alphaproteobacteria > Rhizobiales > Beijerinckiaceae > Methylocystis. The sequence goes on along the minus strand of CAWFZD010000104.1, from coordinate 14,861 downwards.
ATCGTCTTCGGTCTCGATCCGGCGCGCGAGCCCGAGCGGGCCAAGACCGTTCATGACAGCCACCTGGCTCGCGCGCGTTGGATGGCCGAGAGCGGATATCGCCACCTGCTGGAACCGAGAATGCAGTAAGTCTCGGCGGCGTCTCCCAAGCGTCGCCGAGAAGTTGCGCGTCGCGGTGAACGACGTGATCCAATCTCAGCACCCAGTGGATTGAGCTGACCCTTGAGCGCCCGTTTCGCCTCGTAGGGGCGCCACACAACTCGAAGGCCGCCAACGCCGTCATGCCGGGCTTGTCCCGGCCATCCACGCCGAGATCCTGTGCGAATGCTTAAGCGCCTTCAGGCGAGATCGCCGTAAAGATCGCCATTGATCATCGGGAACTGGACGGCGCCGGCTTCGTTGATGCGCCGATCAGACATGCGGCTCCACATCGGTATGATTGAAATCATTGCCCTTGAAGAGCAATCGCTCGCCTTCGACTTTCGCCAGCGCATAGGCGAAGCAGTCGCCGAAATTCAGGCCGGCCGGATGACCGCTGCCCTTGCCGAAATCGCGATAGGCCGCGCGCGCAACATGCGCGTGCTGTTCCGTCACCGGCACGATGACAAGACCGGCCTTGGCGATCATCTCGTCGAAGCGGCGGCTGGCGATGGCGTCGCGGGATCCGTCAATCACAATCGCCGCTTCTAGATAATTGGCCGCCGAAAGACGTTTGACCTCCTGACGCGAAGCCAGGGCGCGCGCGAAGCGCGGCGCATCGTCTTCGCCGCGCAGGACCGCGAATAATGCGGAGGCGTCGACGATCATCGCGGCAGTCCCAAATCATCATAGAGGAGCGCGCCATGCTCGATGCTGCGCCAAGGCTCCTTGAGGCGGGCCGCGCAATCCTTGCCGATCGCCAGCAAATCTTCGGCGAGAGCGTCGGGCTGTTCCAGCCGCGCCAGCCTTTCACGCAGGGCGACGGTGACGGCCTCGGTCAGGCTTTCACCGGTTTTGCGGGCAATTTGCGCGGCGAGCGCATGGGTTTCCGGGTTTTTGATGTTGAGAGACAGTGGTCCACCTTTCTACCTATCATATTCTACCATACTATAATTCGGCGCTCGTTTCCACAGGGGATTTCAGCGCTGAAAGATCGAGAGGGGCGCCGGGAATCTCCTTCATTCTGGCGCTTGCTACCGCTTTCTGGTATTATCCCCCATGAACGCTAAGCATCGGCGGACGCTTGAGGCGATCTACGCCCGTCCGGTTCCCTCGGACCTGCGATGGGCGGAAATCGAGGCGCTTTTGACGGCGCTTGGAGCGGAGCGTTCGGAAGGGCGCGGGTCGCGCGTCAGGTTTGCGCTCAAAGGCGCGGAGGCCGTGTTTCATCGCCGGCGCCCCAGTCCAAATACGGACAAGGGCGCGGTCGTCGCGGTCCGCCGCTTCCTGGCAAGCGCGGGGGTGAAGCCATGATCCTCAAGCACGAAGGTTACATCGCCGAAGTCGGCTATGAAGACGGCGACGAACTGATGCACGGCGCGGTCGTGAATGCGCGCGCGGTGTTGCACTTCGCTGGCCGCGACATCGAAGCGTTGAAGGCGGCGTTCGTCGACACGATCGAGGATTACCGCGAATGGTGCAAGGAGCGCGGCGTCGAGCCCGAGCGGCCCTATTCCGGGACACTTTCGCTGCGCCTTTCTCCCGAGCTGCATCGCCGCGTCGCCGAGCAAGCCGCGAAGGCCGGCGAGAGCATCAACCAGTTCATCGCCGAGCGCCTGGAAGAGGTCGCGTGAAGGGAGGAGGCAGGGCGCGATCTTTCGTCGGGTCAAGCGCCATATTGCTCGAAGGCGTGCTGGAGCTGTTCGCGGACCCATCCTGCCGTTCGATACGAATGCGGCTCGCCGCTATTCCGATCTGGCGGTGAAGGCGCACGCTGCCGGAAAGGGCTTCCCCACAGCGGACGGCACTATCGCCGCCATCGCCGCGCCGCATGATTTCGTCATCGCCTCCCGCGACGCCGCCGCATTCACGGCCGCCGGCCGCACCGTGATCGGCCCCTGGAGCGTCGGCGCCTGAAGGGCCGGTTTGCAAAGGCGTGAAGATCAAATCCGCATTGCTGTGAGCGTCAGACGCTTGTTAAGAGAGCATGGACGACACCAACCGGGCTCCAAATGCAGTTCTCCCTTTTTGGCGGTAGGCCGCTGTTCGATAAGAGGACGCTTGATCGGCGTCTCGCCGAATGGCGATACGATCCAATCCCTGGCCTGATTGAAAAAAGTCAAGCACTCGTGAGGTTTCAGACCGAAATCGACAGAGGGGGAGCTCGGCGAGCAAAAGAAACTGAACTAGAACAATCCTTCAATGAAGTGTTTTTTGTCGGGTTGTTGGGATACACCCTTTTTCCGGGGCATAACAAAGAATGGTCGGCCTGGCCTAAACCAAAAGCTTCTGAAATTGGTCTCGTTGGTGAGCCAGATGTCGTTTTAGGACGAGCACTCGCCAACGGATTTGAACCGCTCGCAATAGTAGAGTTAAAGAAACCCGGCACGAACATAGACGCTCCGCAGCCGGGCTACCAAAACCGGACGCCGGTTGAACAGGCCTTTGATTACGCTCGGCAACTGCCTACGTGTCGGTGGGTCATTGTATCCGAGATGAGCATCGTCCGCCTTTATGCCGCGGAAAGCCAAGACGAATATCACGAGATTTATCTCGCGCCGGGAGAAGAGCAAACGAAAGCTGTTGAATTAGCTCATCGTTTGCTCGCTTACGAGAATTTAGTGGCGGGAGGCGAGGATTTTTCCCACAGCTCGACTGTTGTCCGCGGTCCGAGATGCGCAAGCCTCTTTCCGAGAGGCGTTCTATAAAATTTATGCTGACATCCGTGCGGATTTGTTGACAGCGGTCGAGGAGTGGTCGCAAGGAGCGTAAACTCACGGACTGATCATATTCTTGCTGTCCAGCGACTACTGGACCGAATGCTCTTTATCTTTTTTTGTGAGCATCACCCGGACAGACTTCTCCGAGCAAATCTCGTTAGGGAACTGACCACGAACGCGGTTCGAATGCCGGGAGGATCAAAGCACAAAGCATACGAACAACTAAAAATGCTCTTCCACGACCTGGACGTTGGCGTCTCGACGAGGCTGTGGTCGATTCCTCGGTATAACGGTGAGCTATTCAAACCCGATCCTATCGTCGATCAAATGACGATTAGTGACGAACTTTTTGATAAAGATTATGTCTGGAGGGATAGGTCACATACCCGCACGGTTCGTGGCGTTTACGGCCTTTGCGATTTCGATTTTTGGCGCGAACTCGATCGAGATTTGCTCGGGAACCTATTCGAACGTTCGATTGGAGATCTGACAGCGCTCGCCCACGGTAGTCGACCGAACGCAAGAGCTGCCTTTGGCGTATTTTACACGGCGACGCGATTGGCTCGTTTCGCGGCAGCTTCAGCCGTCGAGGCGATGCTCAGCAATGATGAAGTGTTAGCCGATCTGATTAGGCAGTCGACCTCGCCGCGGCGCGATCCTCAACAAGCCATATCCGATGTGGTCGATCATCTGAAGCAGTATCGAGTTGCAGACCTCGCGTGTGGTAGCGGTGCCTTTCTTACGGCGGCTCTAGATTCGCTGTTGGTCCCGTATCGGAAGGTCTCGGAGGCAGTCCAAGGCGGCGGGATTGATCGCAATTTGATGTCTGCGAATCAATCTCAGTTACTGAGAGCTTGCTTTTTTGGTGCCGACATTTTGCCTCAAGCCATTGAATTAGCTAAACTTGCTCTCTGGCTTACCGCAGCTCGCAAAAATGAGCCTAGCGCCGACCTTTCCAAAAATTTTGTCGTTGGAGACTCTCTCCAAGGCGCTACGGCAGAGCTTCTGAAAAACGCGGGAGGAAAATTCGACCTAATCGTGGGAAATCCGCCATGGGGCAGCGATATTGACAGAATTGCAGCCAAATACGTAATGAGCGCCGCTAGATTTCCTGATGGTTCCAGCGACTCCTGGGAAGTGTTTCTTGCCCTAATCGTGACCGCATTGAAACCAAATGGTCGCTTCGGCATCCTAGTTCCCGACACTATTTTTTCGTCCGAGAAACGGCGGACGCGAGCTTGGTTGCTGGAGAACGTCACACTGGAAAAAGTGTTCTCGATTGGCCCAGACTGGTTCACCGCGGACGTGCGGATGGGAACGGTGTTTTTGCAGGGAACGCTATCTCCAGCACCGCCGGGCCATCGTATTGCACAGGTGGTCTTGGCTGGCGAGGCTCGCATAGCTGCGCAGCAGGGAAGAAAGCCGCTACAGCAGCTTGAAAGGGTGCTCACGCTGCATTCAGCACAGTCGCGCTTCCAAGCCGACGAAGATCGTCAAATCCAGGTGTTAGCGTCTGACGAGGATTTACGGCTTTTGACACGAGTCGAAAGCGCCTCTGTGCTTGTCTCCGCACTGACGGCACATGCACGTGGGGACGAAATGAACGCTGAAGGGCTGCTTTGGCGTTGTGGTAACTGCATGACCTATACCGTTCCAGGGGAAAAGGAGCGGGGAGGGGGATATAGGCCCAAGGCATGCCCCGCGTGTGACGCACAAATGACCGCAAGGGACGTCGTTGCTGACACGCTTGTTTCAGAGACATGCCGAGGACCGTACCCGGTGCCCCTACGTAGACGGGCGATCGTTAACGCGCCGATATGAGGCGCCGCAACGCCGATTCCTGCGGGAAGACATTCAACCGCTCCGACCTGCCCTAAAGCCGGCGGAGTGGGAGTGTCCGAAATTTTGTGTGGGGGCCGGGTTGACCATCACGCTGTGACGAACCTTTCGTCGAACATGATGGCGAATTGGGTTTTGGCCTCGCACCATTCGCGCGGCGGCATTTTCCATTCTCCCGCGACTTGGCGCAAGACGAGATACAGCAGTTTCATCGCGGCGTCGTCGGTTGGAAAATGTCCGCGCGTCCGCACGGCGCGCCGCAGTTTTGCATTCAAGGATTCTATGGCGTTCGTGGTGTAGATGATCCGGCGCACCGCCTCGGGAAAGGCGAAAAAGGGAATGACCTGTTCCCAGTTTCGCCGCCAGCTCTGGGCGATCGAGGGATATTTCCTGCCCCAAGGACCGGCATCGAAAGCGTCAAGGGCCTCTTTGCCGGCGTCGGCGTCTTTCGCCCGGTAGATTTTCTTCAGTTCGGCGGCGATAGCCCTGCGGTCTTTCCACGAGGCGAAGTCCATCGAGTTTCTAATGAGATGGACGATGCAGGTCTGTACGACCGTCTGCGGGAAAACCGCGTTGATCGCCTCCGGAAAGCCCTTCAAGCCGTCGACGACGGCGATAAGCACATCCTCGACGCCGCGGTTTTTCAACTCGTTCATCACCCGCAGCCAGAATTTGGCGCCTTCCGAGGTTTCGATCCAAAGGCCCAGAATATCCTTGGTTCCGTCCGGCGTGACGCCCAGCGCGACATAAACCGCCTTGTTGCGCACCAGGCCTTCGTCACGGATTTTGACGCGCAGCACGTCGAAGAAAACCAGGGGATAAATTGCCTCGAGCGGACGATTTTGCCATTCGGCGACCGTCTCCAGAACCGCGTCGGTGACCGTCGAGATCAGGTCCGGCGAGACCTCAAGTCCATAAAGTTCAAGCAGATGCCCCTGGATCTCGCGCACCGTCATGCCGCGCGCATACATCGACACGATCTTCTCGTCGAAGCCCGGAAAACGCCGCTGATAGCGCGCGATCAGCTTCGGATCGAAGCTCCCCTCCCGGTCGCGCGGAACCTTAATGTCGATTTTCGACGTCTCGGTCAGTACCGGTCTTCTTCGAATAGCCGTTGCGGTGATTGGCTTTGCCCGCCGCAGCCTCGCCTTCAAGATGATCGTCCAGCTCGGCGTTGAGAACACGTTCGGCCAGAGCTTTCTTCAGCTCGTCGAAAAGCCCGTCCTTGGAAAATACGTCCTTCGGATCGCGCCCCGAAAGAAGTTGGTCCAGTGTGTCCTTCTTGATCGCCATAGTCCGCCTCCAGCGGTGCTACTATGGCCCGGCACACAAGATTCCTGACAGTCCCGGCGGAGTTATTTCAGGGTCCAAAAATCCTGATCCGTCAGGCCGGAGTTGGCGTCACCGCGACCCTCGTCGAGGACGATTTGCGTGTTCCCCAGAGCATCTACATCTATCGCGTCACGGATGAAGCCCGGCAACAAGGTTACTCGAATGAATTCATACTCGGCTGCCTCGTAAGCCGCACTATGAATTACATCATCATGAAAAAATTTGGAGAGATTGACCCTGCTCGGGCATTTGCGAAACTAACTCATGCCAGAATATGTGCTCTTCCGATCCCGAGGCTAAACGACCGCACATGCTCGATAGTCACGCAGATGGAGCAAAATGTGCGAATGATGCTGTCTAATCCTGATTATGGGGGAGCTGCCGATCAAGCTGTAGAACAATGCGTCCGTAATTTGTGGGGCATCAGCCCTGATGAAGGGCGATATATCAATGGATTTTTCTCCTCATTACCCGATGGCCAAGCTGTTCGGGACCTTTTCCCCGGCGGTGCTCCGGCGGCCGTTCCAGCACCAGCTTCTCTTTCAGCCGAACCAACGCTGTCCTAATCGGGAGGACCCCAGCCCACAAGGAGGCAGATCGATCTCTAGGGGCTCGTCCCGTCAAGCATGGTATCGTCCGCCGCCGAATCTCCAAAGGCCGCAAAGCCCCCGACGCCATGCCCTTGCTTCTCCTCTATCGCTTCGCGACGACGGCGCTCTCTCCTCTGGCGCGCCCGCTCCTGCTCTGGCGCGCCCGCATGGGCAAGGAAGACGAGGCGCGGCTCGATGAGCGCATGGGCTTTGCGGGCGCGCCGCGGCCGGAGGGCGGGCTCGTCTGGCTGCACGGCGCGAGCGTCGGCGAGGGCCTCTCGCTCCTGCCGCTCGTCGATCGGCTGCTTTCCCGAGGCTGTTCCGCGCTGGTCACGACCGGCACCACGAGCTCGGCGCAAGTCCTCTGCGAACGCCTTCCGCCCGGCGCTTGCCATCAATATGCGCCGCTCGACGCCTGGCCGTTCGTCGAGCGATTCCTCGACCATTGGCGCCCGGACGTCGCGCTCTTCGCCGAGTCGGAGATTTGGCCGAACATGGTGCTAGCCTCGAAAGCGCGGGAGATTCCCTTCGCGCTCGTCAACGCCCGCATCTCCGAGAGATCGCTCTCTCGCTGGCGCGCCGCGCCCGGCGTCGCCGCAAAAGTCTTCTCGAAGATCGATCTTTGCTTCGCGCAGGACACGGCCAACGCCGCGCGCTTCGTCGGCTTAGGCGTCAAGACGGCGACCGTCGCGGGCAATCTGAAATTCGATTCCAAGCCCCTTCCCTCGGACCCGATCGCGCTCGCGGAACTGCGCGGCGCGCTCGGCTCGCGGCCGGTTTTTGCGGCCATCTCCACGCATCGCGGCGAGGAGGCGATCGCCCTCGACGCCCATTTTGAGATCGCCGGCGCCTTTCCCGATCTTTTGACGATCATCGCCCCGCGCCATCCCGAGCGCGCCGAGGAGATCGCGAGCCTTGCGGCCGAGCGGGGCTTTAAGATCGTGCGCCGATCGTTGGGCGAGCGCCCGCAAAAGGAGACGTCGATCTATCTTTTCGACACCTTGGGCGAGCTCGGCCTCGCCTTCCCGCTTGGCGGCGTCGTCTTCATGGGCCGCTCCTTTTCTCCGGGCGGCGGACACAATCCGATCGAGCCCGCCCGCTTCGGCGCGGCCATCCTGCATGGCCCGAATGTCGCGGATTTCGGTGAGATTTACGGCGCGCTCGACGCCGCCGGCGGCGCGCTGGCGTGCGCGGACGCGCGGGAGCTCGCGCGATCCGTGAAGCGGCTCCTCAATGAGCCGCGGCGGCTGCGCGAAATGGGGCGGCGCGCCCGCGAGGTCGTGGATCGGCTCGGCGGCGCGTCGCAGAGAATCGTCGCCGTGCTGGAGCCTTTGCTCGCCTCGGGCGAGCAGGCGTGAGTCTGCGCCTGCGCGCGCCTCACTTCTGGGGCAGGCCCGTCGGGCCGCTCGCTCTGGCGCTCGCGCCGATCAGTGCGCTCTATGGAAGCGTCGCCCGGGCCCGGCTTGCGCGGGCGGCCCCGCGCGCGGATCTACCGACGATCGCGATCGGCGGGCTAACGCTCGGCGGCGACGGCAAGACGCCGACGGCGCTGGCGCTCGCCGAGACGCTCCTGGCGATGGGGGAGAGGCCGGCTTTTCTGACGCGGGGTTATGGCCGCGCCGGCCAAAGTCGCGGGCCGCTTCGCGTCGATCCGGCGCGCCATGAAGCTCGCGACGTGGGCGACGAGGCGCTGCTGCTCTCGGGGCTCGCGCCGACCTTCGTGGGCGCCGATCGCGCCGCCTCGGCCGGGCTCGCGCGGGCCGAGGGCGCGACCGTGCTGATCCTCGACGACGGGCTGCATTCCCGCAGCCTTCAGCCCGACCTCGCGATCCTCGTCGTCGATGCGGCCTATGGGGCCGGCAACGGGTTTTGCCCGCCCGCCGGCCCCTTGCGCGCCCCGCTCCCCGCGCAGCTCGCCTGCGCCGACGCCGTGATCCTGATCGGCGAGGGCGAGCCTCCCCCTTGGCTCCCGCAGGCCAAGACCGCGCTGCGCGCCCGCCTCGCCCCCGATCCCGCCGCCGCCTCGCGGCTGGCCGGAACCCAAGTCTTCGCCTTTGCAGGAATAGGCCGCCCGCAAAAATTCGTCCGCAGCCTCGAGGAGATCGGCGCGCAGGTGGTGGGCTGGCGCTGGTTTCCCGACCACCACGCCTATTCGGCCGCCGAGCTCGCGGCGCTCGCGCGCGCGGCGGAGCGGGTTTCGGCGCGGCTCGTCACGACACAGAAGGACGCCCGGCGTCTTGGCGCGGGGATCGCGGTCGAGACGCTGCCGGTCAGGCTGGAATTCGAACGGCCCGGGGCGGTCGAGGCGCTGTTGCGGCGAAAAATTTCGCAAAAGGCTTCGCGCGAAACGTTTTGACTTCGCAAACGAAACGCAAAAACTTCGCTGGCGAAATTTCGGCGCTCGCGCGGTCGCGCCGCCGCAGCCATAGGCCCCATTTCAATTGTCTACACCCCATTTCAATTATCTACAACAGACGGAGCTGTTTACAATACACTGAATGTTTTTGAGCCGCCCCGCCGCAGCGTTTCCAGAACTTAAGTGCGGCTGGCGATTTGTACGCAAAACTACCTAGTTGACGCCGCCCCGGCTTCAGGCACATTATACTTAATGTCAGCGTTACCCGAATTCGTCGCGCGACGTTTTCGCACAAATGCGCAGCGACATTTTATTGAATAGCTGGCCAAAGTGCTCGCCAAACAAGGGGCGCCAACTGGAATAACGAAGATGTTCACTTTGAAATTCCAAATCCCTTCTGGAAAGAAGGAATTGTCAACTAAATATATTGCGAGAAGACTTGATGATATATACGGAGAGACTACAGACAAACTTGATGAAACGTCGATGTCTCCGCACCAGACGCGAGCAGGAAAGGAAGAGCAGGTTCGAGCGCCGCACGCCTCAAAACTGCTGATCATTGTCACGGTTTTCTCGCTATGCGTCGCGCTCGCCGTCTTTTGTTTCGTGAACGGGCGCTTCCTCCTGGGCGCCTGGGTCGCGAGCGCGTTCTTGGCCTGGGCGTTCTTGCTGGGAGCAGCCGACGCGACGGATCAATTGTCTTGCGACCAGGAGCGCGATGACGAAACCCGGCTGGACTCCTCGATTAGCGCGCTGCGCGGCGCGGCTCGGGAACTCCGTGCCAAGGCTCCGGGCCTGAAAACAGACGCCCGCGCAGAAGTCGAATCTCTTCCGCCCGCGGAACCTATCGCCCCGACGCACTCTCTGCCTTCGTCGCTGACGGAGGAGATTAGGTCGGGGCGTCTCCGCCTGGTTCGGCAGCAAAGTGGGCCGACGGTAATGGGCAAGCTCGCACAGGAGGATGGCGATATCCCGGCCGATTTGAAAGCCGCCGTCGCTCTTGCGGCGATGAGAGGCGATCGGACTGCGGGTGAATTGGCCGTCCAGTTTGGGATTCGCCCCGGCCAGGTCAGGCGCTGGAAAGGCCAGCTCATCCGCGAATTCGACCACGGTTTTTCGGTCGCAGGAAACCCGAAGCAGGGAAGGGCGCGTTGGACTTTGAGAGGGACGTCGGCGGCGCCTCGAGCAACTACGAAAAACCCGCAATAGCGCCAGGTTGAAACAAGTGACACTCACTGAGCCGATAGAGGGAGAATTTCATGGGAGCCCGTTCACATCCAGCAAACTACAGCTCAAGCCGTGGCAAGGCCGCTTACATCTCAAAGCGAGGTGAAAATTCATTCGTACACGAGCGAGTTCGCGCGGTGCATCTTCGGAAGTCCATATTGACGGAATTTTATCTTACCGATGAGCGCTGGGCGCTGATCGCTTCCCTCCTCCCCGGCAAAGAAGGCGATCCGGGTTGCCATGGCCGCGACAACCGCCTCTTTATCGAAGCCGTGTTCTGGATCATTCGGAGTGACGCGACTTGGCGCAGCCTGCCGCCGGAATTCGGCAAATGGTACACGAATTACACCCGCTTCCGCCGCTGGACGCTGGACGGCAGGTGGCCCATCGTGCTCAACGCGCTCGCGGCCGATGACAGCTGCGAATTTTTTTACGAGAATGGGGAGATTCGCCACGTGTCGAGACATCAGCGCCCGGGGAAGGCCCTCGTAAGAGCACCTTGAGGCGCAAAGCGACCTCGCCCGCCTAAACCGCGTCGAAGACGCGAGACGCTAAAAGATGCTGCTGCGGCGCCGCCTTGCCGGGATTTCGCTTTAGAGCCTCACTCAAAAGACAACTATCGCGCGAGCCGCCGGATTGCGATCTGGATCGACGCGAGAACGACGAAGGTTTGCAGCGTGGTCGCGAGGTTTTCCCAGTCTTTGGCGAGGCGTCGGTTGCGCCCGAACCATGAGAACGTTCTCTCGACCACCCAACGGCGCGGCAGCAGAACGAAGCCCTTCATGTCGTCACTGCGCTTGACGATTTCAATGCGCAGCGAGGGAACCCTTGCGACAGCCGCAGTGACTTGATGAGCGTTGTAGCCGTTGTCGGCCCAGACGAGTTCGAGCCAGGGAAAGCTGTTGCGGATTTTGTCGAGCACGAGCGCCGCGCCATCACGGTCCTGCACGCCGGCGGAGTGGACGATGACGCGCAGCGGCAAGCCTTGCGTATCGACCAGCGCGTGAATCTTGCGGCCCTTCACCTTCTTACCGGCGTCGTAGCCGGTCAGGCCGTCATGACCGCCCCTTTTTCCGCCGACTTCAGCGACTGACTGTCGATGATCGCCGCCGTGGGGCTCGCCTCGCGCTCCATGTCTTCACGCAGCGCCATGTGCAATTTGTCCCAGATCGCGTCCCAGACGCCGTCCTTCTGAAAATTGCGGAAGATGTTGTAGACGGTCGACCGCGGCGGAAAGCCGTCGCGAGGAAGATAGCGCCACGGACAACCCGTGCGCAGGAGATAGAGAATGGCGTTGATCGCCGCGCGCATGTCGGTCTTGCGCGGACGACCGCCGTGCTTGGCCGCCGGGATCAGCGGCTCGAGCAGAGCCCATTCCGCATCCGTCATGTCGCTGGGATAACGCCCGCCGACGCGCACGTAGGTCTTGCGATGCTCTTGCGTCCACATTCCAAATCATCCTCCGATGCTTCGGAATCCCCAAAATCATGCAACCGGGGCGCGTGCAAGAAACTTTTGGGTCAGGCTCTTAGCACGGAACGTTTTGAGTTCGCACGAAGCGCGAGATTTCGCGCCTTCAGCGCTCGCCCTCGGACTTGAGCCGCTGCAGTCGCGCCGCCGGGCTGCTGTAGGCCTCCTGGCGATCGACGCTCCAGTAGTGCAGCTCCTCGAGCGGGATCGGCTTTCCCGTCACGGCGCAGCGCACATAGGCCCCGGCCTTCCTCACGCGATAGTCGCCATCCCGGTATTCGAGCTGGGCCTCTCCGGGGGGCTGGGGAGGGCGTTCAAACCGGTTCATGCGCGGGCGCCTCGTCACGCGAAGTAGGAGCTGTCTGAGGGAGAAGATAAGCAAGTTATCGCGCATTTTTCAATGATTCGCTCCACCGTGACGACATTGTGACGATATATGGGATCGGCGGCGGAAGGCCAGCTTCGCCATAGTCCGCCTGGCGCATTGCGCGGGCGGCCGGCCGCCTGATATCGCCTCCCTGGGCTCGAGCATCGGCGGCGAGGAGAAAAATGAGCGAAGCCACCCCGGCTAGGCGCAAGGCGGCTGTCGTCTTCATCCTCATCACGGTCGCGCTCGACATGCTGGCGCTCGGCGTGATGATTCCCGTGCTGCCTAAGCTCATCACCCAGTTCGAAGGCGGCGACATCTCGCGCGCCGCAGCGGTCTCGGGCGTCTTCGGCTTCGCTTGGGCCTTGATGCAGTTCCTGTTTCAGCCCGTGCTGGGATCGCTGTCCGACCGTTTTGGGCGGCGGCCCGTCGTGCTCGCCTCCAATCTGGGCCTGGGGCTGGATTACGTCTTCATGGCGCTCGCCCCCTCGCTGCCCATCCTCTTCATCGGGCGGCTGATCTCCGGCGCGACGGCTGCGAGCTTCTCCACGGCCGGCGCCTATATCGCCGACATCACGCCGGCCGAGCAGCGGGCGGGGCGCTTCGGCCTGCTCGGCGCGGCTTTCGGCTTCGGCTTCATTCTGGGACCGGCGATCGGCGGCGGGCTTGGAAACTATGATTTGCGCCTCCCTTTCTGGGCTGCGGCGGCTTTCAGCCTCGCCAACGCGCTCTACGGATTTTTCATTCTCCCCGAATCGCTGCCCGAAGAGAAGCGCACGCCGAAGATCGCCTGGCGCAGCGCCAATGTGTTCGGCGCGCTGCGGCTTCTTGGCTCCGAGCGCGAGCTTTCGCTCATCGCCGCCGCGGCCTTCCTCTCCTATCTGGCGCATGAGTCGCTCCCGAGCCTCTTCGTGCTCTACGCCGATTACCGCTATCACTGGGACGCGGGAAAGACCGGCTGGGCGCTGGCCATCGTCGGCGTCTCGCAGACGGTCGTCTCGGGCGGCCTCGTCCGGCCCGCCGTGGCGCGGCTCGGCGAGCGGGCGACGCTGACGATCGCGCTGCTTTTCGGGGCGACGGGCTTCACCCTCTACGCCTTTGCTTCCGATGACGCGGTGTTTCTGGCGGCGGCGCCGCTCATCGCCATGTGGGGAATGGCGACCCCCTCCCTTCAGGGCCTGGCGACGCGGCTTCGCGACGCCTCCGAGCAGGGGCGGTTGCAAGGCGCGCTCGCGAGCCTGCGCGGCGTCTCCGGCATGATCGGGCCGCTGCTGTTCACGCAGATTTTTTCCCTGAGCGCCGCGGCGGGGGTCTTTCCGGGCGGCGCCTATCTTCTCTCGGCGGCGCTGCTCGGCGCGAGCCTTTCCGCCGCGCTCGCCGCGGCTGCGCCGAGGGCTCGGCGCCTGGCTTGAGCGGCGCCGGCGCCCCCAAAGGGGCAATTATGCACTTGACAAACAACCTAGAGCTTGGCAATGATGCGGCCGTCTCAACCGCTCATGCGGTTGGGGCTGGCGCGCCCGTGTGTGGAATCGAAATTACAGAGGAGATGCTTCAGGCTGGTGCAGATGAGCTTAGTCTTGAAGTGGCTCAGGATCTAGTGGAGGGCTATACGTGTCACCATAAAGTGGCGGAGTGCGTCTTCCGGGCAATGACTCGTGCTTCTGACGCCAGCAAACTAGGGCGTCCCGAGCATTCATGATCCGGGCGATTATTTGTCTCATGCGCCAATCTGGGAATGTCTCAGATATAATCTCGCTTGGTTCTGATTTTTGGCGAAGAGACATTCCGACAGGGTCGCCATTTGACTTCATTGTGCCCCATGATGCATGGGCTATGAAGTTGCGATCGTCTTGAAGTTCTTCAATCGCGGACAGAATATCATTAAGCGCCTCAAGTTCTGAGCCCTTAATATGCCGCCTAGAAAAAGATCGGAGCCATTGCAGCTTAATCTGCGCAGTAGATCTTGCGGTTAGAACTCTGCCATCTTCTAATCCAATATCTAGGATTGACCATATCACATCTTGCATTATGGCTTCTAAGCGTGACCATTCGATCACAAGTCGCCCAACTAAGCGTTCATGTTTCATGGAAACGCCGTGTTTGAAGTGATCTCCTGAGCCAAGCTTTTGTAGAGGAGGCTTCTGCGCTTTCTTTTGCTTTGATTTTTGCGGGGTTTCCGTCATAATTTTGGCCTTCTGAGATATGTTGAAACGCTCGACGGGGACCGACCATGGATCGCCATCAGGCAGATAAAGCATCCGACGAACAAGAATTGGCGCGGCGTCGAGATGATGTGCTGCGCCGAATGATTGCCACGCCGCCGTCGCCGCATAAGCCTAAACCCGAATCGGCCCCTGGCGCGAGTTCGAAAAAGCGCGGGCGCCCGGCGAAACAAAAGGCGGGGGATGGTAGTTAAACATGGGCTAACCATGTTTTTGTAAGGTGCACCCATGATCGAAGATGACCTCACCCGGGTCCGCGATTGGGCCAATGCAAAGCTGGCCACGGGAGATGAGCCCCCGTGGGCCTGGTATCAGTATATGAAGCTGCGCGAGACGCTGGACGCCATCATGGGCGGAATGGACGCCGTCAGCCCCACGGGGAGTTCACAGCAATCGGCGCCACGTCCGGGTGCGCATCTCCGACTAGTGGGTTCCACTTGTCCGCAAGATAGCGCTCAACCCCGTCCCGTTGAGCCGCTGGTACACTTGCCCATGTGACGCGGAGCCCGAGATTGCTGTACGCAGTGATCTCTCTTCTGCCACGATGAACGGTGAGGCGAGCGGCGATATCGCCCTGCCCGACGTAAACAACTCGGCTAG
>CAWFZD010000103.1:0-9383 GCA_963820145.1 uncultured Alphaproteobacteria bacterium | reverse complement strand
CGCCCCGGTCCTTGTCGCCGCTAGAACCGGAATTGACCGATCGCCGCCCTACGCCAGACCTCGGCGGGCGTCTAGGGGCGATCTGGATGTCCGGATACGGGCCTGCGGTAGACGAGAATGGCGACATCTTCCTCGCAACGGGAAATTCGATTGTAAATCCATTCGAAACTTCGCCTGTCCCTCCGAGCCCGACCACCTATCTCTCCGACAGCGTCATACGCTTCAGCCCGGACATGAAGGTATTAGACTGGTTCATTCCTTCGGACGCTGCAAACGGCCAAGCTGAAATGGACATGCACGACAAGGACTTAGGCTCCGGCGGCGTCGTATTGCTTCCCGACGACCAAGCTACGCGGCCATTTGGAATCAAGCTAGCAGTCGCGGGCGGCAAAACCGGGCAGATGTATCTGATGGACAGGGCTTCCCTTGGCAAATTTGACTCCTCGGGGGTCAATCATGTGCTTGACGTTAAGGATATAGGATCGTGTTGGTGCGGACCATCCTATTTTGAAGGCGCAGATGGCGCTCCGAGAATAGTCAGTAGTGGTGACAACGGCCTCATGGT
Source organism: uncultured Alphaproteobacteria bacterium (assembly GCA_963820145.1). Taxonomy (GTDB): domain Bacteria; phylum Pseudomonadota; class Alphaproteobacteria; order Rhizobiales; family Beijerinckiaceae; genus Methylocystis. The sequence continues at coordinate 8,818 of CAWFZD010000103.1, read as the reverse complement.
TTGGCGCATCCAGTCATCCGACCACTCGCCGAAGTTGGTTCAAGAATACGCATCGAATGAACCGCTCGGGACGTCTTACTTTCAAAAGGGCTTCTTCACCTCAGTATCTTCAAACAGCAATACGCCTGGATCGGCGGTCATATGGGCAGTGCGGCGTCCTCAGCAGGAAGATCCATCGTCCAAACAATCCCTGAAGTCTTTATGCTTTCGACGCAAAAGACGGGACCCGCCTTTGTATGGCTGACGCCGGCCCGTGGCCGACGGACAAAACTAATGGAGCGGCGGCGAACAGCGTTCCGATCGTGTGGAATAATAAGGTTATAGTTGCTGGCTACAAGGAACTGCGCGCTTTTGGAATTGGCGGCACTCCTGCTTGTGGCGTCAACATGGCACAGGTAATCAAGAATGAATACGCGGCGCACTCTTCTGAGCCGGTAAACCTCTCGAAGGCCAATTCGTCGATATGAAGGGTACGATTGTCAATGTGTCAGGAAACAAGCTTCAACTGAAGTCGGATGGAAGCGTCGTAGATGTCGACATAACGAATGTGATGAAGGGCGGGGAGCATGGAAGCTTGGATATGGGCAAACCTATCACTGTTCGTGGTATAAGTGCTGCCGAAGGCAAACTGACTGCCGAGTCTGTGCACTCTGGAAATTGAATTCATAATCTGCCTTATCAGCCGCGGATAAAAAAGAGCGATCTTAAATTTGATCTCGGTGAGATACAGTGGGCTGGTAATACAGTTATAGTGTGGGCTCTACAGTATGGGGGCTGGAACGCCCAGGGGAAACAAGCGGAACTCGTTCGAGATTTCCCTCAATGTTTTGCCGAGGCCAGGCGCAGTTGATTGTCACCAGAGTTCGGCTTCAGCAGCCTGTCAGCCAAAGGAGAAGAGTGATGCCTACCAGCAAGACCACCCCTATTCGCGGCAGCAATAAGAAAGCGCTCGCTAACGCCACTGTCGTAGGCCCGGCACCAAAAGATGAGTGGGTGGAGGTTACGGTGCGCTTGCGGGCGCGAACCCCGCTGCCTAAGGCCGCGGACATGCTGCGAGCATCGGCGACCCCGATGCCAGTTCTTTCGCACGAAGAGTTCGAGAAGCGGTACGGCTCGACGGAAAAAGATTTCGCCGCAATCCGCAGGTTCGCAAAAACTCACAATCTTACCGTTGGGCGTGCGAGTTCGTCGCGACGCACAGCGATCCTTGGCGGCACAGTCAAAAATTTGGAAAAGGCGTTTCATGTGTCGCTACACAGTTATGTATATCCCGATGGCACGTATCGCGGGCGCACGGGCCGGATACGCATTCCTTCAGAACTAGGTGACATTATCGAAGGGGTTTTCGGTCTTGACAATCGCCCAGTCGCTCGGCGACGCAGTCCCTCCAGCACGTCGTCGAGTGCGTCGAGTGACGGTGCTCAGCCCTTCGACCCCGCTCAAGTCGCTTCGCTTTACAATTTTCCGGGTAATTTTGATGGCACGGGGCAAACGATTGAAATCATTGAACTCGGCGGCGGCTATCGTCCGGACGACCTGAAGACCTACTTTCAGGGTCTTGGACAAACCATGCCGACAGTGATTCCTGTCTCCGTCGATGGCGGTACCAATTCGCCCGGCCAAGCCGCAGACGATGAAGTCGCGCTGGACATCGACGTGATTGGCCGCTGTGCTCCAGGAGCTCGGATCGTTGTCTATTTTACGCCTGATGCGAGCGACGATAGCTTTCTCGACGCCATCACCAAGGCCGTTCACGACACGGAATATAATCCGTCGGTGATTTCGATTTCTTGGGGCGGCACGGAATATGAGGGCACACAAGGATTTCAGCAGCAGTTCGATGAGGTGCTGCAGGCAGCAGCTATGCTTGGCATCACCGTTTGCGCTGCCTCCGGCGACAACGGGGCCGCCAACGACCCGCCGCGTTTATGGCGCGGCAAGGCACAGGTCAATTTCCCAGCCTCAAGCCCATTCGCGCTGGCGTGCGGAGGCACTCGTCTCATTTCCACTGGCGCGGGCATCGCGGAAGAGTTGATATGGAATCAACACCTGGCAGAGTTCGATCAAAGCACAGGACCTGACGGTTCCTTCGGCGCGGCCGGCGGCGGCGTCAGCGAGGCTTTTCCCCTGCCCGGATATCAAAGCAACGCCAACGTGCCGTCTTCCATCAATCCGGGTGGAAGAGGGGTCGTGGCGTACCCGATGTAACAGGCGACGGCGATAGCGCCACCGGCTACAAGATCTACTTCGACAGTAGTAAGGCGGTTGTCGGGGGCACGAGCGCCGTCGCGCCTTTGTGGGCCGCGCTGATCGCGCGTATCAATCAAAAGCTTGGCGGCCGGGTCGGCTTCATCAATCCGCAAATTTATGCACTGGCTCCGAACTCCGGCGCCTTCAACGATATTGTCGTCGGCGATAACAAGTGCTCATACCAAACTTTCAATGACGTCGGTTACACTGCCGGGCCTGGCTGGGATGCATGTAGTGGCCTCGGTTCGCCGAATGGCGACGCTCTGGGCAACTTGTTGAAGGCCGGAACAACCAGCGGAAACGCGGTCGCGGCCACCTCGAGAGGCCGGCCCGGAGTAAAGCGGCGAAGGGCAACTGTAGCCGCTACTCGGCGCAGAGCTTAGCGGAACTAGCTCTTGGTTGAATGAAACAAAAATCTCTCGTTGGCGGAATAAGATGCGCCGGAAAATCGCCTATTGCGAAATCTATCAAATCGCAATTGTGCGCGTCGACAACAGCGAAGTGCAGAATGGCTTTTTCGCAACCTACCGCAGGCCGGGTGCGATCATACCGAAATACGTCTTCAGGCGTTCGACTCGGAGTCCACAATGACGACCTTTCAGGCTTGTGATATTGCGCACCTCTTCATTTACCCACCAATCGGGATCGCGCGGGTCGGGGACAGCGAAGAATACTTTCTGGGACCGGAATTCGACCCGCACTCCAATGCGCCTTCGCGCTACAAGGACCACGCGGGACGCATCAAGAGGCAAGGCGCTAGGTTTCGCTTGTACGCGTTCGACACGGAAGGGTCGTTGCTCGGCGAGGTTTCTCCCGAGGTCGGAAAGACGACATGGCGGGTTCATCTTGCCAACAAGAAGGCGGCTTGGTTCACGTTCAATGGTGCCGCAAGCGCGGAGAAGGCCTGCCGAGGTGAGGATCCGGAAACGCCGCCGCGAAACAATCATCCCGAATTTGGCGAAATAGTGAGAGCCGGGGGTCAGTTCAAAAGCGACGAGAGGCGAGCGCACCTCTTGGAGATCGACGGCCGGGCAAAAGAAATTTCGGGCCCCAATAAGAAAAAAGACAAAACAGACGCGGACTCGTTCGAGTTTCGTGGAGTATTTCGTGGAGCGGCCGCGGATCGCGACGGCGCGTCGGTTTACTTGGGCGAGATCGTGACGGACGAGGAAGGGCGCCTGATAGTTTTGGGCGGGCATGGAGTATCGCAGCCCATTGATTCGGAATTCAGCGAGGACAAATTCGAAAAACGACGAGCGACCATTAGAAATTGGATCGCTAACTACGCAAACAATGATTACTGGCACGACGACACGAGCGACGGACCCGTAGAGGCGACAATCGCGCTGAGCGACGGGCGGATGTTACCCGCGGAAGGCGGCGCTTGGGTCATCGTGACCCCGCCGGATTTCGCGCCGGACGTGGACAATATCGCTTCCCTGTACGACGTGATGGAAGAGGTCGCCCTTGGCGCCAAGCTCAGGCCGGATCCTGGTTGTCCGCCGTTGAACCCTCCCGATCGCGTCGACTATGCGCGCGACATCCAAACGGTGCTCCAGCGGATGAACGATTATCGCTGGGTGTCCCCTCTCGGCTTGAGAGGTCATGGCACCGGCAAGCCGGGCGAGTTCATCAAGTCCATGGAGCAGTTGTTTTCGGGTGCCGACGAAAAGGCCTCTTTGGCTCGAAACCGCTTCTTCTCGATGCTGAGGACTCCCGTCTATGCGGGCATCGACCCCGAGACGGGGGCACGTCTAGGCAACTCCTACGGAGACGAAAGCGCGATACGACAGGCGACACCCGAGTTCATGCCCCCACTCAGCGGAGACGAAGGCGACCGAGTCAACGGGCGTCCCGAGACGTGGCTAACGCTGACGCGCCTGCAGTACAAGCGTTTCGCGAGTTGGGCGAAGGGGGAGGCGAGATGGGAGGAACGGAAGGAACTTCCTGGCCCGGCATTGTTGACCAAGAACGCCCTTCAGGCGTGCGCCGGCGGCGCCTTCTTCCCCGGAATAGAGATGACGGTCATCGCGCGGCTGCCCGAGCTATACGTCGGCGCGTTCCGGCTGGACCACGATCGGCTGGAAGCCGGCGACGTCACGAAATTCATGGCGTGCCCCTGGCAGGCGGATTTCTATGAATGCAGGGACGACTGGTGGCCTGCGCAGCGGCCGGACACCGTGATCACGGAGGCAGAGATAAAGGAACTAACGCAGAATTTCGAGGTGGCGCCGTCCGATCCTAACCTTCTCTTCTTCGACCGCGTGAGATGGGATCGAAGCCTGGATCGTAGGCCGTGGCCCGATACTCGAGTACAGTCGCGGCGAAACTCGCGAGCCGCCCGGGCGAGGGCGTTCGCGAGTTCGTCCGTAGGATCGGCACGCTGGCCGTCGACGCGCTCGTCGCCAAGCCGCGGCCGATCCGTGGAAACCGCATCGTCAGCCCCTGGCGAGCCCAATACCTGATCCAGGGAGAATTCTCGATCAGGTCGCGGGAAGGTGCTTTCTTCCCCTTGCGCCGACCCCGGAGGAGGTCTTTTCGGAACGCGAGGGCGCAGCAGCACTCGGCCAAGTGCTCGAGGGGCTCGGCGAAGCTCTGAGCCCCGCCAAGATTCGAGCGCGGTGGGATTACCTGCGCGAGGCCCACAACGCCGCGGCCGAGAAGCTCTTGGGCATTTACCTGACAGCGGTCGATGCCGAGTTGAGGGCTTACTTGAGTCGACGTTGGAAGCGCTCCGTCAGAAAGCGAAAGATAAGTCGAGCGCGAGCGAACTCGCGGCGATATTTGCGTCCGCGACGGCGGATCCTCAGGATTCTCCGGAGGAGTTCGACGAGCATGGGACTGCATTTCGCGATCTCAGGGTCGGCGAGCTTCGCACCGCGCTCGAGAACTATATCTTCACGGACGCCAGCGGTCGCCAGGGTGACATGGCAATGGTGCACGATTGGAAATCGTTGGGTTTCGTTCGTGATAAAACCGTTAGGCTTTCCCCCGATGTGCAGGTGCAGGTGAAGGCAGAAACCGAGCGCGACGTGTTTTCGGCCGCGTCCTTCCGCGAACATTTCTACAAACTGCTGAACGTGAATTCAATTCCCGGAATATTATGAATATTCCTCGTTGATTGTGGAAGAGATTCTCGCCGATACGCAGCGGTTGATAGATTTCAAGTTCGAATACGACTCGGGACATCCGGAGTCTTTCATTCCGTATTCCGCGGCCGCCTTCACGGCGAAATTGCAAGAGATCTACGAGATCTACCGCGCGCGAGCAGCGCGCCCACAGCAATACGTATACAAGCAGACACGCAGCGAGTACGCGGCAGCGATATTCGACAATACCGCCGTATTTAATCAGGTGGACGGTGCCTGGTTGCGGAATATCGCTGACGCGGGACCGTCGACGGAGGTCATATCGCTGCTTTTTCAGATTTGGAGCGACGAGTTCGGTAACGGAGACCCCGCTTTGCATCACGGAAATCTCTTCACCGGCCTCCTACGTCAACTAAAATACACTCTGCCTGACGTCAGCAGCAAGGAATACTCCGAAAACCAATCGATCAGTGAAGCTCAATTCGTCGGACCGGTATTCGAATTGGCGATCTCTCAGAACTCAAAGAAGTATCTGCCTGAGATTATGGGCATGACCCTATACCTCGAATGGGAGGTACTGGATTTGGCGGCGGGAATCCCGCGGTTGGACTACTACGGTATCGACAGTCAGTTTTACAGGATGCACGTAGGCATAGACAATGCCAGCGACGGTCACGGAGCCAAGGCGAGGCAGGCTGTCATCGATTACTTGGACCAGGTTCTCCAGGAGGGGGGGCCGGATGCACAGCAGGAGCAGTGGAGACGAATTTGGCGCGGCTTCGTCGCGTTCGCCACCGCCGGATACGACATGTTCCAGAGCTTCGAGAAGAGCGGACAATCGGCCTTGTCGCCACAGAGCGTCGCGAAGCAGATGCCCAGGACGCCGGCCGACGAGGTCATCGATCTAATTGCTCGCAAGATGCCCTTTGGCCAGTTGAACCACATCAGCAAACACTTAGGAGTTCTATCAAATCAACAACCTCTTCGACATGCCGTCCACGTTTATCGAGGAGCTTAGAAATTCGCTTGGATCGCGGCGGGCCGTCCCGAGGAAAGCCGTTTCTTGAATTATCTCACGACGTTCGACGGCCCGATGTATAAGGTGTTCAACTCCGACGATATCGGTATCTGGAGAAACTGGATCGCTTGGCTCGGAAAGGAAGGCGAGACGCAAAGGCCGAAGGAATTCATCTCAAAGGGCGATGCCATGATGCTGCTGGTTTCGGAGTTGCACGCGCAGATAGTGGCATCCGAGGGGCATCACATCTACACGATTCGCTCCGAAGCGTCGGCCGAGACGCTTGCCGAACTCTTCCAGAGCAAGGCGCCGATCGACATCATGCGCGCGCTCAGGGCGCCCGGGAACGGATACGTCGTGCCGTACCAGCCCGCTCGGTCACCGCTAATCGTCGACCTGCTCCGGCCCGGCCGTGACATGGGGCGTCATCTCGATCGGCATTTCTCGAGACTGCAGGGGCGCGTTGGGCGCATGATCGTTTTCGAATGGATCGCTGCAGGATGCCCCATTCCCGGCGAGGCGGTGCCGTCCGTCGAATTCGTGAAAAAAACGCGGCGTCGCGAACCCGCTCTCCTGGTCCATCAGTACGGGATGGGATCCGTTCATTGATCGACGTAGCGATAGCGGGGGCCGGCCCTGCGGGGTGCGCGGTAGCGTCAGGGCTAAGGGCGGGTGGCAAGGGCGTCGTCCTCATCACCCCGGACCAGGTTGATGAGTTGATGCTGAATCTGCAGACAATCGACATGCATGCCGTCGAGTTGCTGCAGCGATGTTCGGTTTCCAGTCGAACGCTGGGCGACATCGCTGTTCCGGTCGGATCGTTCCAGAGAAGATGGAACGCCTACGAGGACGGCAGCGCGGCGATGGGAGTGCATTTGCCCCGCCATTTCCTGGTCGATCGCCGGAAGCTCGATTTCGTGTTTGAGGGCTGCTGTCGAGAGCGAGGGCGTCCCCTCGCTCTCGGGCAGAGTGATCTCAGTCCTCCCATCAATCAAGTCGGACGGTTTGCTCGTACACTGTTCAGATGGGCGATGCATCTCCTGCAGAATTTTGGTAGATGCGACGGGCCGGTCCGGGTGCCTCATACGGCGGGCCGGGACGAAGCTGCGCGTGGTCGACAACCTTGTTGCTTGGGTATTCGAATACGACCTCCCCGTCGGCGCCTGCGAGGTATCGATCGAGGCGTGCGACTCTGGCTGGATCTATGCCGCAGGCGACGGAGTTGGCCCGACCCTAGTCACCTTTGTGGGCGAAGCCGGAACGGGGTCAGTGGACGAAGTCGAGTCGCACGTGAAAAAGAGCCTTCTGGCGGGAAGAAGGATCGGCGAAAGCGCGAGATACAGACAGGTCAAGAAACTGTCGGCTTCGGTCACATACCTTGGCGCCGCAGTCTCGGGTCGGATCGTGGCGGTTGGGGACGCCTCGCATACACTGGATCCCCTGAGCGGCAAGGGCGTCATCACGGCCATCCAGGGCGGTCTGGCGCTCGCCGGTGCTCTGGTTGACGTCTTGGATGGCAACATTGCCGAGTTGCAAGCATATGAAACCCAACGCAGGGAGAAGATACGGGCGCATATCGCCGAGAGGGGGCTCGCGTATTCATCCGGGCGGCCTGCGGCCGGCAGGAGGTTTTGGGATGCGCGGTCGACCCTGCATGGCCGGCAGATGCGTTGAAACTCGGTGCCGGCTTGGAATTCCGCGCTGCGATCCGGCCCGCGGATCTCAACGGTCGAGGGCGGCTGGAACCCGACGCGCCAAGGAGCCAGGGTTCCACCCGGTGGTCGACGCCCTGCTCTCGCGACGGTATCTCGACGCCGACCACTTCGGGAGGTTCTCAACGAAAATATAGGAGAAGTCTATAAAGTTAATAGACTAGTTGAACGTCAAGTATTCGACATCTTCGTCCGTCTAAAGCCGGCGCTTGCCCCAGTTTTCTGTATATATGTACGCTTGCCCGATTGAGCATTCAGCCTTGCTCGCGAAGAAAGCCAGGATCGCATAGTCGGCGTCTTTGGTGTTGCGTTCGAACCATGCGTGCAGACGATCCCACGCGGCAGGTTCCTGGTCCGGACCTTTTGCCGGGACGAGGTCGGTTGACGGATCGACATAGCCGCTCTTAACTGATCTTCTACAGTTGGGGCATGCCGACGACGCGTAAGATATTGATTTTATACGATGCAAGTGGCTCCGGACGCCAAAATGGCGTGCCACGCTTTGCGTCTATTTCATTGATTTATTTGTGATCTTGCCTAATAGTGTGCGCACCAGAGCAAACTCGCGCCAGTTTCGGCGATACATTGACGCATTGAGGTTCTGTAATTTGATGCGTTTTATGAGTTCACGCCGCTCCTGAGACGCCTGTTTCACGGCCGTCAGCCGCGTCGTGGTGTCGTCGTCGACCCTCCGCTAGTGGCCCGATTCAACTATTTTGAGAGAGGAAGATCGGGTAGAGGGCCTTGGT
>CAWFZD010000102.1:0-9131 GCA_963820145.1 uncultured Alphaproteobacteria bacterium | reverse complement strand
AGGTATGACAATAAAGATGACGTCACGCGTCACGCGGTCAATGCCGATGCTCTCGGTGATCCTGCGGATATGGGACGAGAGGCGCGCGAGAAGGTCGACGTCGATAGCTTCGCCGTCGGCGAGGGCATTCTCCATGCGTTCGCACTCGACGGTCAGAGCGGCGGCCCTGCGAATGAGCCCGAGCTTGAGTTCGGTCATCGTCGCAATGCCGCCGGCATCGTCAGCGAACAGCGCCACGAGGTCGCGATACCGGCGACTCCAGGGCGATCGCCCGTCGCCATCGAGGAAAAGCGACCTCGACGTGACCTTTCCCGCAAAACGCGCATTCGTCATTTTGGAGCGAGCCGTAGGCTTCATTATTGCTACGGTTGAGTTTGGTTGCTGTTTCACAAGAGCGGTTCCCCGCGCTGACGGGCCGAGGGCCTTTGAGCGCGAATTTCGGGTCAAACGCTAACTCCTCGCGCTCACCTTCAGCAGCATATAGCGCGCCTGCCGCCGCATCAAGCTTGAAATACAAGACGTTCGTATTTTGGAGCCTGTGCTCCATTGTCACAAGCTCCTGGAATTTAGGCCGACGGCGGGAGATCGCGCGCCGCGCCGATCGGTCCTCGAGGCGGCGGGCGAGAAAAAACTCGGCGGGTGGCGAATGCGCGACGCAGTTTTTCGAGCGCTGCGACGCTCCCCCCGCATCGGCGCTCAGGCGAAGCTCGCCGCATAGCCCTGCCCGACCTCTTCGCACGCCGAAATGCGACGCCAACAGCTTCCCGAACTCGTCTTAAGCGGGGCTGTTGCGGGGTCTGCGGGGTCAGGCGGGGTCATTTCCAACCGTAGGAATTATTTGAAAGGCGATTTTGGAGCTTGGCTGTGAGAGTGAAAATCAGCACTTCCAAAAAGTTTCAGAGGGTAAAATGACCCCGCCTGACCCCGCAGACCCCGCAACAGCCGCGTTTAAGACCCCGCAGACCCCGGCTAAATATAGCCACGCTCTAGTTGTTGTCGGTCTGCGATCTGCGGGGTCTATCACGGCGACCCGGCCGGATTTTTGGCCAGATAAAGCGTGTAAACGCCCGGTTCAGTTTCGCCCGTCTCGTTACCGCGAGCATCGATCCGCTCGACGCCCCAGCGAGCGACCTTGCTGTGCTCGTCGATCTTGCTGAACAGCCGCTGACCGTCGAGGATCTTGTCCTTGCGGCGGCGAAGCCAGTTTCCCAGCAACTTCGAATCCGCCAGTTCCTTCCCGCGACCGCTGATCTCGCTGACCGCCTCGGTGAGTTGCTTGGCGGCGTCCCTGCAACTTTCGTCGCCCTTCGGAAAGCGCGCGTCCTCGCACAATTGGCGCAGCGGCACGGCGTAGGCTTGCCCGACGCCGTAATAGTCGCCCAGCGCCGCCATGAACGCCGACAGCTTGATCAGCTCCGGGTCGGCCTCGCGGGCGGCGTTCAGCGTGTCGACGACGTCGGGGCGGCCCAGCCACACCAGCGCGGATCGGACATTGTCGCTCCAGGTTTCGAACGAGGCCAGCGGCGGCAGCTTATCGGGGCGGCCCGCCAGCACGTAGGCGCGCACGATGGTCAGGCATGCGGCGACGTATTTGCCGCGATCGGCGAGGATCATCGCGGCCGGATCCTTCTTGAACTCACGCAGCTCGGGCCGCTCGACCTTGGCGTCGAGCCGGCTGATCAGCACGCGTCGGGTCATGTCGTCGCGGACGGCGAGATTGTTGCCATTTGCGAGGATCGTCGCGCGGTTGACGATGGTGGTCATCTTCTTGTTTTGCCCGTAAACGCGCAATGCGATGATCGGCTGGGTGGCCGCCTGACACAGCAGGCCGCCGCTCAACGGCCGCGCCACGTTGTCCAGCGAGATCAGCGGAAAGCCGGACATCAAGGCCGCGGTCAGCTCCTTGACCTCCTCCTCTTCGCTGCACACGCCGATGACCGGGCACATCTTCCCGATGATGATCAACGAGATGAGGTCGGCAAGAAAGCTCTTGCCGGTGCCGGCGTCGGGCGCGGTGCAGCCGTGCGCCGGCACGCATGAATACATCGGGCGCGTCGCGGCGGTGATCGTGGCGCTGATCTGCACCGTGCGGTCGACCTCCTCGACGAAGGGGAACTCCTCGAGCAGCTCCTCCAGCGTCGCCAGCGCCGTCAGCGCATCATCGCGGCTCGGCTGCTCCTTGAGCGAGCTGAGATCGATGTCGGCGTCAACAAAGTGATACATCCCGGTCGCGGCGTCGAAGCCGGGCGCGCTCAGCACCGAGCCATCCGGCCGCAGCGTCGGGCACGAGACGACGCCGGCGATGCTCGGCAGGCGCAGCTGATCGGCGCAGGCCAGGAGCTTCTCGGCAATGTGCAGCGGCGGGTCGACGGTCTGCAATTCACCGTCCTTGCCGGGCCTGACGACGTCGGCGGCGGCGGAGATCGCGACGACCAGATCGTGCGGCCGGTAGGTCTTCAGACTGGCGACCGTGGTCTTGCGGCCGTCCGACGCCGGCAGCTCGACCTCGGTCGGGCGCACGAGGTCGTAATCGCCGCGCCGGTAGATCGGCACGCGCTCGGCGTTGAGCAGCGCAGCGGTGATCTCGGCCAGGGTCGCGGGCAACGCGCCGGGCAGCAAGGCGATGATCGGCTTCTGCGACTCTGCGCGAGCCTTCTCTTGCGCCTTCTCCCGCTTCGCTCGAGCGTCTTCCGCTTTAGCCGCCTTGACCATGTTCTTGACGACGATCTTGCCGATCTTATCGTGCTCGGCGGCGAGCACGATGAGCTGATCCAAATCGCCTTCGCTGATCACAGCCTTGCCGATCAGCTTGGCGATCACGTGCTGGGCTTCGTTCTCTTCGGCGGCTTCGATGGCGGCTTTGATCGTGCCGAAGTCATGCTTGAGGTGATAGATGACGTCGCCGCCGTGCGCCCAGCTCCAGATGGCGTCGCCCCGCGACATGACGATCGCGCAGTTGAAACCATAGTCGCGGCTTTCGACAGGATCAGGCAGCGTCTGGCCGATGAAGCGTTCGGGATCTTGCAAGATCTCGGCGACGGTCACCGTGCCGATGCTCGGGTCGTCGAACTCCAGCGCGAAATCGGGAAGCAGATTGCCGCCAAGGAATTGCTGCGCCACGCGTTCCGCCTTCGCCGCAGGAACGCCGCGTTCGACAAGCTCCTTCACCTTCTTAATAACGAAGACGCGTTCGGCTTCCTCGCTCGCAGGGCGCAACGCCTCCTTGGCGGGTCCTTCAGACGTTTCACTTCCGCCGCCTCTTCGGCGCTGAGATCGGGACAGGCGGCGCGCGTGTCGAGCGGCTTCCCTTCGTGAATAAGCGCCGGCCGCCTGTCTTGGAATAAATGCGTGCCGATCAGCTCGGCGCCCGCCTCGAAGTTCAGCCGCTCGCCGCCCGCGACGGCGCGGTCGACGATCGAACGCTCCAGCAGCGCTCCGTTGATCGCCGCCATGATCCAGCCCAAACCGTGCAGCCATGCGCGATCAAACAACGTGTAGAGGAAGCGTCTGATGTCGCCGCCGTCCTTGGCCAGGAGATAGAGGTGCTCGCCGATCGACTGCGGGAACGGCGTGAGAATTGAAAAGCGTCGTCAACAAAGAAGAGATTTGCCGATGTGCTGGCGCGGCGGATATATCCGGCGCTCTTGAGATCCGGCAGCAGAAACCCCAGCGCCCCGATGAAGCCGCCCATGTCCTGCAGGCGCGCCATCTGAACCTCGCTGAGGCCCTTCGTATCGAAGTCGAGCAGCACAAAGGCGGCCCGCCCAGGCTCGTAGGAGATCATCGCCTTGGTGCGCGTCACCACATCGGCGCGCTCGGCGATCGCGGCTTGGACGGCGGCGCTGTCCTTCCACAATTGGCACCGATCGGCCCGGTCGGCGCGCATGCGCCCAAGGCTCCACGCCACATTGCGCGGCGTCGCCTCGATCAGCTTCGCGAATTCTGGCCAGTCCGGCAAGCGCACACGGCGCGAATTGCCGCGGCTGATCCAGCACTGCGAGCCGTCGCTCTTCGGCTTGCCGTCCACGAGGGCGATCTGCTTGCTGACAGGGCCGCTCTCTTTCTCATGCCGGGTGACTTCAACCGCCACGGCGGCGCGCTCGGCGCCGACCTCCGCCTCGAGTTCGAGCCAATCCTCGAGGAAGCTTAGATCCGCTGCGGCGGCTGGCGTGGACCCGGAGACCCTATCATATTGTATATCGAGCTGGCTCGGCTCATTGGGTTGATCGTGGCGGCGGCGCGTCTCATCCGCGCCGCCGTTCGCATGTTCGGTTTCGTTTTTCATCTCGGAAATCTTTCCGTTTCGAATTGCATGATCTTCTTCCCCCTTGGCAAAACATGCCGGTCAAGCTTGTGAGCCAAGCGCACGCAAACGCGCGCTGTCAGTGCAGGCGCGCGGCGCGCCGAAGTCGTCCTTCGATCCCCGACGCGCCTTCGCAAAACCCAGAAGTCGCCCGGGTTGCGTCGCAGCCGCTGGCAGACGCGCGCCACAGTGGCGTCGAGAACTTCGTCGCTCATGCCGGCGAGCGCTTGCAGCGCCCCTGCGACGGGCTTTGTCTGAGGCACCGTGATGCCGAGGGCGATCGCGGCGACGACGTTCTCGACAGTGCCGGGCCGCCTCATCGTCAGGCCCTCATCTCGCGCGCTTCGGTCACGCACGGCTCCTCGCGCCCTGAGACAATCTGGCGCAGGCCAGCGCGACGAGCCTCCAGCAAAACTCTTGCTCCGCGCCTTCGCGCCGAGCGCGCAGCGCGAGGCGGAGGAGCTGCTCGATAGGCTCCAGAACGAGCGGCGTGCGCGGCGCGCGCGGCGCGGTTTCGCCCGCGATCGGTTGAACGCAAACGTGAGGCGCGTTATCTGTCGGCTCGAGCGCTAACTGGGCTCGTCGCGCACCGCACGGCGGCCCCTTCTTTTTCCGCCGCCGCCGGCTTCGTCCTCGACGAGGCGCGCAGCGACCATCACGGCGAGCGCCCGCTCGCGCTTGCGCGCGGCGAGCCGTTCTTTAAGGAGCAGTCGCAGACGCCAGAGGCCGCGGAGAGCGCCTTCGCGCGTGACGGCGCAAAGCTCGCTGGCCAGGAAGGCCGCTTGCGCCTCCAGCGGCGGGGTCCATTCCTCGTCGGAAGCGCCGTCCGGCTCCGAAAGAGGACGGCCGACTATATGCAGCGCGTCGATGAGCCTGCCGTCGATATTCACGCCCTTGAGCGATCCATAAGGGGCGATGAACGCCTCTAAAAAGCAGTCGGCCGTCGCGTCCCCGACCATGCTCGCGACCTCATAGGGATCAAGGATCATGCGCGCCTCCCTCTGGAGGGGCGTCGCGGCGGCTGGCGCGGTCGGTGGTGAGGGAATTGGGATTGCCTGGAGGGGCAACACAGGCAGGGCTCGCGCTTCGATCCCAGCCAGCGCGCTCTCCCACATCGCTTTGAAGCGGATCAGACGGGCGTGCGTCGCGGCGTTATGCACGGCCTTGCGCAGCTCTTCGGCGACGCGTTTCAGCTCAGGATCCGTCGACGCCTCGGCCAGCCTGCGCAGCGCCATCGAGACGAAGGCCGGCGTCGCCTGCGGCGCGGCCTCCGTCACAGCCAGCGCCAGTCGCAACTGCCGTGTCGCCCCCGGCGCCGGCGACACGGCGGCCGTCGCTTCGAGCAGCGCTTGGGCGAACGCGACGAAGCCGCCGCCCCTGGGCGGCGACGCGCGATGCTGCGGCGCGAGGTCGCCGGGCGAGACGTCGACGCGGGCCTCGAGCGCTTTAACCTTGAGCGGCTTCTTGGCCGGCAGGGACAAAGTGCGCGACGGCGCCGGCGCAGCCTCGCCCGAGGTCGGTTGAGAGCGGTCGGTCTTCCCGATCGCTGCGCTTTGTGCTACAAGGGGGGTGTCGAAAGTCGCCCACTCTAGACGCCCCTGAGCCCGGCCCGCCACTAGCGGAGCCGGGTTCAACCATTTCTGAGCCATGATTTCCGCCTCTTCTCCGTTTCTCGCGCCGTCACGCGAAGAGCCCCGTGAATTCCGGCGCATCGCGCTCGGCGACGGGCTCGGCGGCTTTCGCCGTCTCCGCTTGCTTGGGCTTGCGAGCGCCTGCGGCCTTCTGAACGATGCGCGGTTTCCGCCCGGGTATGACTCCGGCCTTGATGATCTCGGCGATGAACGCGTCGACAGCATCGGCGTCAAAGAACCGTCGATTGCCGAGCCACACAGGCGGAGGGAAATCCCTCCGGAGGTTTCGCCAATAGTCTGTCGATCGTTCGCGAACTCGGATCGCCCATCCGCCGCCTAAGAGCCTGACCCAAAAGTTTCTTGCACGCGCCCCGGTTGCATGATTTTGGGATTCCGAAGCATCGGAGGATGATTCGGAATGTGGACGCAAGAGCATCGCAAGACCTACGTGCGCGTCGGCGGGCGTTATCCCAGCGACATGACGGATGCGGAATGGGCTCTGCTCGAGCCGCTGATCCCGGCGGCCAAGCACGGCGGTCGTCCGCGCAAGACCGACATGCGCGCGGCGATCAACGCCATTCTCTATCTCCTGCGCACGGGTTGTCCGTGGCGCATCTTCTCGCGACGGCTTTCCGCCGCGGTCGACCGTCTACAACATCTTCCGCAATTTTCAGAAGGACGGCGTCTGGGACGCGATCTGGGACAAATTGCACATGGCGCTGCGTGAAGACATGGAGCGCGAGGCGAGCCCCACGGCGGCGATCATCGACAGTCAGTCGCTGAAGTCGGCGGAAAAAGGGGCGGTCATGACGGCCTGACCGGCTACGACGCCGGTAAGAAGGTGAAGGGCCGCAAGATTACGCGCTGGTCGATACGCAAGGCTTGCCGCTGCGCGTCATCGTCCACTCCGCCGGCGTGCAGGACCGTGATGGCGCGGCGCTCGTGCTCGACAAAATCCGCAACAGCTTTCCCTGGCTCGAACTCGTCTGGGCCGACAACGGCTACAACGCTCATCAAGTCACTACGGCTGTCGCCAGGGTTCCCTCGCTGCGCATTGAAATCGTCAAGCGCAGTGACGACACGAAGGGCTTCGTTCTGCTGCCGCGCCGTTGGGTGGTCGAGAGAACGTTCTCATGGTTTGACGCAACCGACGCCTCGCCAAAGACTGGGAAAACCTCGCGACCACGCTGCAAACCTTCGTCGTTCTCGCGTCGATCCAGATCGCAATCCGGCGGCTCGCGCGATAGTTGTCTTTTGAGTCAGGC
This sequence comes from uncultured Alphaproteobacteria bacterium, assembly GCA_963820145.1. Taxonomy (GTDB): domain Bacteria; phylum Pseudomonadota; class Alphaproteobacteria; order Rhizobiales; family Beijerinckiaceae; genus Methylocystis. The sequence goes on along the minus strand of CAWFZD010000102.1, from coordinate 1,932 downwards.
TCTAAGCTCCTTCAGCGGAATTAACTGTTTCATCTCCACCTCCGACCTGGCGGGCGCGTTCCACATCTGTGGTCGCCCCGTCTTCGCAAAAGATTGGGGCCGGCCGTCACGCGAGTCAACGTATAGATCGAAATTTATTTGGGGGTTTCTCTTGGTTTAGAAATCAGGAGATGCAAACCCGGTTTGTGTTTGTTTCATATCAAATATTTATAACTATGCCATAAGAAGCAAACCCGCGCTATTGCTTAGCGTGGCGTCGCTAACAACAAGGAGCGCATCGCTAAAACAGGAGCGGCGTCGCTAACAACAAGGAGCTGATCGCTAGCAACAAGGAGCTGATCGCTAAAAACAAGGACCGCGTCGCTAAAAACAAGGGCCGCGTCACTGACGATAAGGTCCGCGTCACTGACGATAAGATCCGCGTCGCTACAACAAAGGACCGCATCGCTAAAACAAAGCCCGCGCAGTTCGCACCGCGCGGGCTTTCTGTGTTTTAGAGGGGTGTTAGCTGCTAACGGCGGATCGGCACCACATTACTGACGGCCTCGTCAGCAACAACGCGCGCACATGCTCGCCCCAGCGCGCCAGCGCACGGGCCATTTCGGGCTGAAATTGGTATCGCTGATAAGTTTGCACAATTCCGGCGAAGCTGCCGCTGATATGGTTTAGCACGCGTTCGATCACGACGAGATCGGCGGCTCCGATGCGCGCCATGCCCGATGCAACGGACCGGCGAATGTCATGGATCGACCATGGCGGGATCGGCTCGCCGCTGTTCAGCTCGGCGATGCGCTTGTCGAGATTGAGCTTCGCTTTGGAAAAGCCGGATATGACCGTTCGACCGTTTGTTGAGAAAACGAGCCCGCTAGCACCGATGCGCGGCAGGCTCTCAAGCAGCTGGAGCGCCTGCGGCGACAGCGGCACGGTATGCGCTCGGCCGTTCTTGCATCTCTCGCCGGCGAGACGCCAGAGCTTTGCGTCCGTGTCAAATTCAGCCCAGCGCGCCGCCCCGACCTCGCCGCGACGCTGCCCAGTCAAAATCAACAGCTGCACAGCCCGGCCGAAGGGATAGCCGATCTGCTCCGCCGCTTTCCAAACCAGCGCAAGCTCACGGTCGTCGAGCACGCGATCGCGGCTCCTCTCCGCTGAAGGGCGATTTAAGCCGGCGGTCGGATCGGCTGTAATAAGCCCGCGGGCCAAGGACCATCGGAAAAGCGTGCGCAGATGCGCGAAACGGCGATTCGCGAAAACCGGCGCGGGGCGATCGACGACGGCGTCCAAGAGCGCGTGAACGTCGGCCTTGCCGATCTCGGACAGGCGGCGTCCGGCCCAGGGGGCGACATCTCCTTCGTCAGGAGCTTTGAGACCGCCTTCGCCGTGCGGCTCTCTTTGTGCCGACGCGCGACGAAGCTCGCAACCGCGGTTGCGACCTCGTCGAGCGGCACGATCTCCGCCTCGCGCTCGGCCCGCCGCTGGGCGGCCTTGCGCTCGACCCTGACGGCCTGCTTGGCGGCGGCGGGATCAACGCCCTGGTCGCGCATGAGCCTCGCCTCGCGGGCCCGCTTGCGCGCCTCGGCGAGGCTCAGAGCGCCGAGCGTGAGCTTCTTCGAGCGGCCCTGATACCGGTAGCGCAGCACGAAAGTCTTCGCGCCGCTCGGCCACGTGACGACGTAGAGGCCGGCCTCGGCGTCGTCCTTGGTCTCATAGGGCGCGTCGCGCGGGGCTAAGGAGTTGAGCTTTTTGACCGTGAGCGGAGAGCGTCTTTGCATCTGACAAAGGCTCCAAAAGGTGAGCGGAAAGGGTAGCGGCTGACCTTGGCTAGAGGTAGCGGGCGCTGTCTATGACATGGCCCGCCAATTCGCGCAATGCAAGAGGAAGCAAGGGATTGCGGGCGATTTATTGTCGGGGGCTGGCGGGCCGTGACAGAGCCTG
>CAWFZD010000101.1:0-7742 GCA_963820145.1 uncultured Alphaproteobacteria bacterium | reverse complement strand
GGCCCGGCGCTCGCCGAAAGCGGCGCGCCCGGGCGTGCGGCGCGGGGCCGCCCAGCTCCTTGACGATCAAGGGGGTCGGCGGCGCCTTGGGCTCAGGACCGGCGAAGAGCTTGTAGCTGAAGCCGACCTGCACCTGTTGCTCGTCGAGATGACGGTCGACGGCGAAGACCGCCCCGACCGACCAGGGGTCGGTCGAAATCGGCAGATGGCCGAAATCCGAATAGCGGTATTCGGCGCGCGCCGACCAACTGTTGTTGATCGCATATTCGAGGCCGGCGCCCAAGGTCCAGCCGACGCGCGTCGCGGAGCTGGAGCCGCTTGCGGCGAAGGATGCAGCATTGAGGTCGACGCCGAACAGCTGGGCGTCGCTCTTGAAGGAGCCAAAGGCGACGCCGGCCGTCGCGTAGGGCAGCAGGCGCCCGAAGGCGTAGCCTGCGCGTGCGCGGATGGAGGCTTGAACGCCGGACTGCACGTTGCCGCCCGCTCCGGCGCCAATGCCGGGGTAGCGATAGGGGTCCGCGATGATATTGGGACCAAGAATCGCAATGTTCTTGGTCACGGCCACGCCGTCCACGGAGCCCTCGAGGCCCAGGACCGCTTGCCCGAATTGCTGATTGTAGCCCAGATGGGCGCCGCCGATCACGCCTTGGGCGGCGCTCGTGAGATTGCTGTGGCCGACCTGGCCTTGCGCCGTGGCGTAGTCGATCGTCCCGTCGTTCAAGCCCCAGCCGTAACCCATCTGTCCGCCGGCATAGAGGCCCGTCCAGGTAAAGGAGGGCAGCGACGGCGCGGCGGTGGGCGTGGGCAGAAGCCATGGCGGCGGCGTCGTTCCCTTGTCGAGCTCGACCCCCAGCGAGCCGATGATCGCGAAGGGCGCGCCATAGGCGCGATAGGAAGCGCCCAGTCCGGGCCCGGGCACGAGCGGGAGGGCATTATACTCGGAGGGGTAATAGGTCCTATCGAAGAGATTGGTGACATTCACCTGCGACGTGATCTTAGAGCCGGCGTAGACGAAGCTATACGCGGCCATCAGATCAACGGTGCCGTAGGACGGAACCAGGGGGAAGGCCCAAGGCGGATTGCCGCCGCCGTCGTTGATCGGCGAGGACCCAACATAATGATAGCCCGCGCCGATCTTCACGCCTTTCAGCACGGAATCGTTCTGGAACTCATAGGTGGTGAAAAGGTTTGCAATATTGCGCGGCACGCTCGGGAGCCGCTGGCCGCTATTGCCGCCGGGCCCCGATTTTGTGACGCGAACGTCATCATTGGTGTAGTTGAGGATCACGCTCCATCCGGGCAGGATTTCACCCTGAATGTCGAGCTCGGGGCCCGCGCTGCGCGCCGCCCCAGCAACGATCTCGCAGCTTCCGGGGCCGCCGCCGTTGCAGTTGTGGGTTGGATTTGGATCGGCGATGGGGACATTCGTCTTGACGAGCTCGAAGTAATCCGCAGTGACGCGCAACTTTCCATTGAAGAATTCGAGCTTCGCGCCGGCCTCCCAGCTCTCGGAGTTCGTCGGCGGAGGGAGCGTTCCCGGCCAGACGGTCCCCACGTTCGCGCCAAAATTCTGGGCGTAATTGCCATAGACGCTCAGCCACTCCTGCGGCCGCCACAGGAGGCCAAAGCGCGGCGTCAGGGCCTGCGCGGTGAGGTTGGGTTGTGGCTGTAAATCATATTGCGCAGTACCCAAGCGACCCCCTTGACTGATATATTGATATCGCGCCCCCGCCAGCACAAAGAAGTTATAGGGCAGCTTGACCTGATCTTGCAGATAGAGGCCGGCGGTGTTCTGCCAGTAGTCAGCCGTATCGAAATAACACCCGCCGACGAGAGGCGCGCAGAGGGGGGCTTGCGTCCCGAGATTGATAGGATTTAATAGAAAATTCGCAGTAGCGGGGAAAGCCCGGGGATTATTGTCTACATTTCCAATTGACCAGTATACGTCCCCGCCGAGGAGTAAAGTATGCTCCGCGCCGAACGTGTTTATATGACCTGTAATATCTACGTTTGTTGAATAAGTCGTGGTTGGGAAGGTCGATATGCCTCCGCCCAGTCCAACAGCAGGGATGTTACCGATAGAAGTCAGAAGGAAAGGCTCATTATTATTGTAGTAGCTAAAATTATAGAGATACGCGATCTGTTGCTTGATCGACCAATCCTTGTCGAATTGATGATACCAAGTCAGCGCTCCGAAGAGTGTAGACTGCTGATAAGGGCTTGTTGCGTTATAGTTGACATTGCGGGGAAGCGTGACGAACGCTCCGTTGAAGAGGGGATCAAAAGCGTTATAGTTGCTTGAGCGAGTCTGAGTATATTCCGCCTCGAGCTTCACCCAGGTCGCATCGTCAGGGATCCATTTGACGACCGGCGCCACAAAGAGGCTCTGACTGTGCGTGAAATCGATGAACGAGCCGTAGGGCGCGCCATTGTTCTCATAGGACATGTTGATCCGATAGAGCAGCGACTTGTCGGCGTTGAGCGGGCCGGTGGCGTCGACCGTCGTGCGATAGTCCGCAAGCGACCCGATCTGCTGATTGACCGCGTAGTAGGGCGCGTTCAGCGGCTCCTTGGTGGTGATATTGATAATGCCGCCCGGGTCGACGAGCCCGTAGAGAATTGCCCCCGGACCCTTGAGCACCTCCACGCTCGCGACATCGGCGAGCTGCCGAGTGCTGATGGTTTCCCTGCTATCAAAGCTGCCAGCGTCTATACGAAACCCATCCCGGTAATAGGTTTCTGTCGCAAAACCACGCACGAGGATCCCGGAGCTCCCCGTCGAGGAAAAATTTTGGACTCCGTTCAGAACCTGGACCCCGCTGACATTCTGCAACGCCTGGGCGAGGGTGGTGGCCTGCTGGTCCTGCAGCACCTGCTGGCTGACCGTTTGGACGTTGAGCGGCGTGTCCATGACCGGCGTATTGGTCTTGGTGCCGGTCGAGGCCTTCTCGAGAACGTAACTCTTGTTATAGGGGTCCTGCGCCGCGCCCGCGCCGCCGTAGGGAGCCGGGGCGACGACCGGAGCCGGACGCGGTTGCGCGACGGCGGCAACGGCGCGTCCCGCGCCGTCTTGGCCTCCGCCTGCGCCACCGCCGCCTGCTCCGGTTCGCGGGGCCGCCCTCGCCACCTTGCTCTTGCCGCCCCTGCCGCTCGCGGCTCTGACGGGATGCTCAGCTGGGCGGCCCTTGTTTTTCGACTCCACTTGACGCGGCTTTCCGACATCGATCGTCGGGAGCGCCTGTTGCGCAAAGGCGGAGGAGAAGATGGAGATCGTGAGCGCGCCGACGGACACGCCGTGCAGCAGGGGTGAGCGAATCATGTAACTCTCCTGATCGACGCCGGAGCGCCGAGGCTGAATGGAAGGGATGCGGCGCGTGGCCGCGTTCAGTCAGTCAGGAGAAGGAAGGCGGCGCGCGCGATGACCAGGAGCTCACCCAGCCTGTTGGATAGCGATCTGCACTCTTGTGAAAACGCCAGCTGATCCGAGCGGAAGCACGCCGTTCTTGAACCGGCAGACCAGCCGTCCAATCGTCTTGAATAAAAGGCGCGGCGCACTCGCGCCCACTGCAAAAGATGCAGCAATCGGCGCAATTGCGCCTTTTCTGCGCCGGCGATTTGTCGCCGCTGGCCGCATCAGCTCGCAGGCATGAGACATCGCGTGCAGCAACCGCGCCCACGGCCGTAAAGTCGCCGAGAGACGGGCGCGCAAACGCCGTTCCGAAAGAGCTGAGGATTTGGACGAGCATCAGAATCGCGACGAGGCCCGGGAGCATCACGCGCAGTGAGCGCGCCGATCCTCGTCTCCGGGCCGTCCCTATCCTCATCGCTCTTGCTCCGCCTGCTTTCGTTCCACGATCGCCCTGCTCCAAGCTGCGCTGCTGGCGATCTCCACCAAGGGTTACGATCTGAATCTCTCACGAATCTCGCGAGATTGCCGTTCCCGATAAATTTGAACGCGTGTGCCAATTCTGCAACACTGCCGGAGCGGTAGAGACGGTGGAACTTGGGATGGGCTGCGATCGCCGCGGACGTCTTCAGGCGACAGTGCGCGCTTTTGATCAATAGGTCTCGATGGATGGCGGGTTCGGCCGAAAGGCGCGGGAGCGGAGAGAGATGCGAATTCTCTTGATCGAGGACGAGCCCGAAATGGCGGGGCTGATCGCCGCGGATGTCGAAGATGCGGGGTTTGTCGTGGATCGCGGACGTTGCTCAAGCGACGCGCTCGAATTGGTGAAACAATCCAGCTACGATCTCGTCCTTCTCGATCGCCGTCTCCCCGATGGCGACGGCCTGGCGCTTTTGCCGGCCATCAGGAAAATTCGTCCAGGCATTCGCATTGTCATGATGACGGCGCTCGATGCGACGAACGAGAAGGTCTCCGGTCTCGATTCCGGAGCCGACGACTATTTGACCAAGCCATACAGCAAGGAAGAGCTGATCGCGCGCATTCGCGCTTGTCTGCGACGACCCGGCTGTGAGGCGCAGCCGCCCATCGTCATCGGCGCCTTGTCCTTCGATCTCGCTTCGTCGCAGGTCTCAGTCCGCGGAAGGCTCCTCACTCTACACCGGCGGGAGCTCACGCTGCTCGAAGCCCTTATGCGCCGGGCAAACCGCGTAGCGACGCGCGAGACATTGCTGGAGGAAGTCTACGGGTTTCAGGCCGAGGTGCAGCCGAATGCGCTGGATACGCTGATTTGGCGGCTGCGTTCGAATCTGAAGGCCGCCGAGGCGGGAGTGTCCATACACATGGTGCGCGGAATTGGATATGCGCTGACAAAGGAGCGCAAGTGAAACGAAGTCCCTCCCTCGCGCTTCGCCTCGTCGCATATCTGGTCGCCGCTCAGCTCATTGCGGTCGTGATTGGATGGGTCGTCGCGACCGGTCTCGATGCCTATGGCTTCGTTAATTTCAACGCGTATTTCGACGGACTCAGTTACGCTCGAATACGGGATCTGGTGATCGGCTCATTGGTTCGTGGTGACGATGGCCTCCCCCGACTTGAACCGGCGCCTGAATTGCGCGCGGAACTCGACCGCAATGGAAGCCTGAAATTCGCGGTGTTCGACATTGAACGAAATCAGCCCGTTAGAGGCTCCGCACCGGAACTGATTCAGGTTTTTGCAGAAAATCGTAGCGTCAAGGTGATCGTGATGTCTTTTGCCTGGGCTGACGAATCCGGATACGTCCCCAAAGGCTATCAGGAGTTCACGGACAGGCCCTTCGGCCCAATGCGGGTCGCTTTGTACGGGTCAAGTTTAGATGGGATGACCTCTTTCGAGTGCTTGGCGCTACCTTGAAGTGGATGCTCCCCTATATTCTCGCAGCGATCATCAGTTCAGCCGGAATCGCTCTGCTTGCCGTACGTCAGGGCTTGATGCCCTTGCGCTCCGTTTCCGCCGAGATGGCGCGCATCGACATGAATTCTCTTCAGCAGCGGCTCCCCGATGCCGACGTTCCAGCGGAAATCATGCCTCTGGTTGCGGGTATGAATGATGCTCTAGGACGCCTGGACGCGAGCGCCGCGCGCCAACGCCGCTTCACCGCCAACGCCGCTCACGAGTTGAGGACCCCCGTGGCGATTCTGAGCGCGCGCCTCGGCTCCTTGAAGGACGAGACCGCCAGGATCGCCCTCCAGCATGACGCGCGCCGCATTCAATACGCCGTCGAGCAACTGCTGGCGACGACTCGTCTCAGCGAACGGCCAGCCGAAACCGAACAGCGCGTGGACCTCGGCGCCTGCGCGAAGTCCGTGACTGCGGACCTCGCGATCGTGGGCATCGGAAACAGGCGGCAGCTCGCGTTCGAAGCCACGTCCGCTCCGGTCTTCGTTCGCGGAACCGAATATGCGCTCAAATCCATCCTCGCCAATCTCATCAACAATGCGCTGCGCGCTGAGCCGGAAGGCGGAACGGTGGTCGTCCGCGTGGGGGAGGATGCAACCGTCGAGGTCGCCGATCACGGCGAAGGCGTGGCGGAATCTGATCGCGAGATGATCTTCGAACCCTTCTGGCGCAAGAGCGAAGCGACGCCTGGAACCGGATTGGGCCTCGCCATTGCGAAGGAGCTGACGGAAACGCTGGGCGGGCGCATTTGCGTGGAGGAAACGCCGGGAGGCGGCGCGACCTTCAAGCTGTCTTTCCCGAGAGTGGTCGGGACTGACCAAGCTGTTCTCCCGACACCATCTCATTCTAGGCCAGCGGGGGCATCAACACGCCAAGCCTAACGTGAACCACGGCGTGTCCCCTCGGGTGGATTGGCGATAACGGTCCTCCGCCACCACCGATCCCCCAGCGCTGTATTCGATAGAAGCTCAGCGCCCCCGAACTCCGAGAATCCTCGCCACCTTGCTGGAGCCTTGCTGAAAAATTTTCTGGTCCAAAACCTCACATGATCTCAATGAGTTGCGGACCAGCGGAGCGCGACTGAAAATCATCCGAATCGCCTGCCGTTTCAAGAGCGCTCGGATTCGCACAACAGCCTTCTCAAGCGTCCTGCACCGCAGCAGGAGTTCGCAGCTTATCGAGGTAGTCCGCCCACCATTGCATCATCGAGACGCGTTCATCCCAGTGCTCGCCACGTGCCCTGTTGAAAACAGCACCGCTGGCGGCCTTCAGAACGCAGAAATAGAATTCGCTTCTGCAGTAGCTGAAGACACGACGGCAAAACAGAACCATGCGCCGTCGGATCGTCATCTTGCTCGCCCGGCTCATCGATTGATGCACCAATTCACCCTTTGACTTAGCCCCGTAATTGCCCTCGCGCAGCGGATGCGCGACCCGCCAGGGCTCGCGCCAATCCTCGATGATCACGAAGTGGTCGAGAAGCGACTTGAGACGCGACTTCTCTTTCAAAACGGCGAAGGCAAGGCCCATCACGGGGGCTCCCGATGCGGTCCGAACCGCGGGGAGTTACGCTTTTGCCAATCCGTTAACCGCCGTTAACCCGAATGCGGAGCCCTGTTCAAGTTCAGTCCTATATTGAACAATTGAAAGGCTTAGGTTAATCTCTAGGCAAGCGAATGGTTCCCCCTCCACCTGACGCACAGGAACGGCCCGACCTCGGATGAAAAGGCGGGCCGTTTTTGCGGCAAGTGTTGCAAATTTATCACGCCCCCCAAGAAAATTGGTTTTTTGTCTGTGTTGCGCCATTCCGACACAAAGCGGAGACAACGCTAATACTCTTCTCATGCCTAGTTTCCCGAACCGTGCAACGTTTCGATGCTCGGGCTCAGTTCTAAATTTACAGGAGGGCATCCCGATGAAAAAGACTCTATTCCCTTAGTGACGCTAGCGCTGGCATTATCGGCCGGTTCAGTCTTCGCCGCTGATCTTCCCTCTCGCAAAGCGCCTCCGCCGGTTTACGTTCCGCCGCCGCCGCCGCCGCTTTGGACGGGTTTCTACGCCGGCGTCAACCTGGGCGGCGGCTGGTCGGCGAACAGCCAAAACAACAGCTACCTGCCGTATTCCGATCCGGGTCTGCCGCTCGGCTCGGCGGTCGTAGGCGGTCCCGCGAACCTGTTCTTCTACCGGGCGGCGGCCAGACCAACTCCAACACCGGCGGCGTCATCGGCGGCGGCCAGGTGGGCTATAATTTCCAATTCGGCCAGTCCTTCCTGGGCGGCGTCGAAACCGACTTCCAGGGGCATGAGCCTCACCGGCGGCAACCAGGGCAACTACGCCGGCATCGGTGCGACCGCGTCAACAGGCAATCTCGTTTTGCCTTGTCACACCTTTCAGACTTCA
>CAWFZD010000100.1:0-11454 GCA_963820145.1 uncultured Alphaproteobacteria bacterium | reverse complement strand
TGTTAGCACCTGGCCGCCGGACGCGTGGAAGATCGGCGGCGGCACATTTTGGGGCTGGCTTTCCTACGATCCCGCGTTGAACTCCATCTTTTACGGCACCGGCAATCCCGGCCCGTGGAACTCCAATCAACGGCCGGGCGACAATCTGTGGACGACGACGCTGTTCGCGCGCGATCCCGACAACGGCGCCGCCAAATGGGCGGACGTTCTCAACCCGCACGATCTTTGGGACTATGACGAGATCAACGAGAACGTCTTGCTCGATCTGCCGATCGGCGGTCAGACCCGCAAGGTGTTGCTGCATATCGGCCGCAACGGCTACATTTACGTCGTCGATCGCGCGACCGGCGAGATTTTGTCGGCGGACGCTTTCGACACGGTGAACGCGACGAAGGGCGTTGACCTCAAGACCGGCAGACCGATCGAGAACGAAGAGAAACATCCTTCGCTCGGCAAGAATGTGCAGAATGTCTGCCCTGCGGCGCCCGGGGCCAAGGATTGGCAGCCGACCGCCTGGTCTCCGCGCACGAAACTCCTTTACGTGCCGCACCAGCATTTGTGCATGGACTTAAAGACCGAGAACGTCGGCTATATCGCCGGCACGCCGTTCATGGGCGCGACGGTCGATATGTACGCCGGCGAAGGCGGACATCGCGGCGAGTTCATGGCGTGGGATCCGGTGCAACGCAAGAAAGTATGGCAGATCGCCGAAAATCTTCCGGTCTATAGCGGAACTCTGGTCACTGCGGGCGACGTCGCCTTCTACGGCACGATGGATCGTCTATTCAAAGCCGTCGATGCGAAGTCGGGCAAAGTGCTTTGGCAAATCCGCGTCGGATCCGGGATTATCGGCCAACCGATCACCTATCAGGGCGGCGACGGCGTCCAATATGTCGCTGTCCTTTCCGGCGTCGGCGGATGGGCTGGCGCCGTGGCCGCGGCGAAAATTGATCCGCGCATCACCAATGGAGCGCTCGGGTTCGTCGGCGCGATGCAGGATTTGCCCGAGTTCACCAAGGGCGGCAGCGAGCTTTTGGTGTTCGCCCTGCCGAAGACGCCGTGAGAGATGCCATGCGCCCTGGACGATTTCGTAAATCGCTCATGATCCTCGCGGCAGTCGGCCTCGCTGGCGCGGCGCATGCCGAGGGAGAATTTCGCGTCTGCGCCGATCCCGACAACCTGCCCTATTCCAATAGCGCTGGCGATGGCTTCGAGAACAAATTGGCGCAACTCCTCGCGCAGGAGCTCGGCCAAAAACTCATTTATGAATGGCGCTCGCTGCGTCGCGGCTTCGTGCGCAACACATTGAACGCCGGCAAATGCGACGTCATGATGAGCGCTCCAGTCGGCTACGATCTGGTGGAGACGACGAAACCCTATTATCGCTCCGCCTATGTCTTCGTCTCGCGCGCCGATCATAATCTGCATCTGAACTCGCTGCGCGATCCGCAGCTGCGTCAGCTCACCGTCGGCGTCGAGTTGCTTGGCGAAAACGGCGCCGCGACGCCGCCTGCGCTCGCGCTGGCCACGCTCGGCATGGTCGAAAACATCCGCGGCTATATGGTCTATCGCAATGAGGCCGCGGCGCGTCCCGACGCAGTCGCCGCCGTAGCAGATGGCGATGTCGACATCGCCGCGGTATGGGCTCCTTCCGCCGCGCAACGCGCCGGCGTTTTGATCGTAACGCCAATCAGCGGCGGCGACGAATTTGCGCCGTTGCGCTTTTCTTTCGACATCGCGCTCGGCCTGCGCAAGGGCGATGAAGAACGCAAACGACGCCTCGACGCCGCGTTGTCGCGACGCGCGGCGGACATTCGCGCCTTGCTGATCGCCAATGGCGTCCCTTTAGTCTCGGAAGGACAGACGCAATGAGACAGTCGGTCTATTTGGCGTTGTTGTGTGCGGCGGCTTCGAGCGCATTCGCCGCGGGGCCTGATATCTCCAAAGACGACACGACGGCGGAAAGGCTGCTAAAGACCCCGGTCGTCAAACTTTCGCCAGGAGATGTAGCGCCGCCGCCGACAATGGCTTCGCCCGTGCAGAACGATCCTGCTGCAGCGGAGCGCGGCATGAAATATTTCGCAGCCTTCAATTGCGTTGGCTGTCATGCGCCGAACGGCGGCGGTGGCATGGGCCCGTCGCTCAGCATCCGGCCTTACATTTACGGGTCGGAGCCGGCCAACATTTTCCTCACCGTCTATCAAGGACGTCCGAACGGAATGCCGGCCTGGGGCCAGATGCTTCCCGCCGACACGATCTGGGATCTCGCCGCCTATGTGCAAAATCTGAGCGCCGCGCCGAACACCGGGTGGGGCTCCACCGTATCGCCGAATTCGCCGCGCGTGCAGCAGGTTTCAGCGGGCGTCGTTTCTACGGACAAGCCATGGGGACACACGCAGCCGTTCAAGAAGGGGCAAAAGCCGTGAGCCTCGCCCGCGCTTGCGGCGCCGCGGCGGTTGCGCTCTGCGCCACCGCCGCGCGGGCTGAGGCTCCCATGAATTATCTCGAGGGGCACGGTTCGCGCGCCGCGCCGGTGACGCCTTTGACTTGGGGCGTGACGCTGATCTCCTTTGCGGTCATTCTCGTCATTTGCGCGTTGCTCGCTGGCGGATTGCTTCGTCACCGTTCGCATGCGGAAGAGGCGCGCCATCTGGTGTCGCCGTCGGCGCGCGATGAGGGACTCATCTATTGGGGCGTCGGCCTGTCGGCGATCGTGCTGTTCGCGGTGACGGTATGGACGATGCTGTCGCTTTCGGCGCTCTCCAAAACGCCGGAGAATGAATTGCCCATCGCGCTCGACGTAATCGGCCATCAATGGTGGTGGGAGCTGCGCTATCACGACGGCGACCCGGCGCACGACTTTACGACCGCCAATGAAATCCACATCCCCGTCGGACAGGCGGTGCGCGTTTCGCTCAGCAGCGCTGACGTGATCCACTCTTTTTGGATTCCGCAACTCTCCGGGAAGACCGACCTCATTCCCGGGCAAAAGAACACGACTTGGCTGCAGGCCGATCGTGCGGGCGTGTATCGCGGGCAATGCGGAGAATTTTGCGGCAAGCAGCATGCGCATATGGCGCTTTTCGTCCACGCTGCGCCCGCACAGGAATTCAACGCTTGGCGCGACAAGCAGTTGCAGGCCGCTGCGCTTGTCACGGGGCTCGAAGCCAAGCAGGACGAGCAGGCCTTCGAGCAAAAATGCGGCGCTTGTCACGCGGTGCGCGGGACGCTGGCTGACGGCGTCTATGGGCCCGACCTCAGCCATCTTGCCGCGCGCAAGACGCTTGCAGCCGGCGTGCTGCCGAACACCGCCGAAAATCTCGACGCCTGGATCGGCGATCCGCAAAAATTCAAACCCGGCTGCCTGATGCCGATGCTCGACATGACGCCGGATCAGCACAGTCGAATCTTGCGGTTTCTCGAAAAGCTTGACTAGGAGCTCAGCATGGCCGTCAGCGAATTCGACCAAGGCTTACAGCCCACGCAAGCCGATTACAATTCCGCGCTCGCGGGCCGCCTCGGGGCCATCTGGGAAACGCGCCCGGGCTTCATGGGATGGATCTCCAGCGTCGATCACAAGGAGATCGGGCTGCGCTACATCGTTACGGCTTTCGCATTCCTGTGCGTTGGCGGCGTCGAGGCGCTTATTTTTCGCTTGCAGCTTTCCTGGTCCAATCGCGCCCTGCTGTCCCCGGAGCAATACAATCAATTGTTCACGATGCACGGCGTCACCATGATCTTATGGTACGCATTGCCGATCCTTTCCGGCTTCAGCAACTATCTCTTTCCGCTGCTGCTCGGCGCTCGCGACATGGCGCTGCCGCGCCTCAACGCGCTTTCGTATTGGATCTATCTCTTCTCTGGCGTCGTGCTTTACGTCGGCCTGTTCATGAGTTCGGCGCCCAACGCCGGCTGGTTCAATTACACGCCTTACGCCAGTCGTCCCTATAATCCCGGTCCGAACATCGACTTCTACCTCGTCGCGAACATCATGCTCGGCGTCTCGACGACAGTCGGCGCCATCAATTTCGTAGTGACCACGCTGCGCATGCGCGCGCCCGGCATGTCGATCAATCGCCTGCCCATACTGATCTGGGGCACGCTCACGGCCTCCGTCGCCAACATCTTCGCCATTCCTTCGGTCACCCTCGTCTTTTTCATGCTGTGGCTCGATCGCAACGCCGGCGCGCATTTCTTCGACGCGCCGGCAGGCGGACAGACGCTGCTGTGGCAGCATCTCTTCTGGATGTGGGGCCACCCTTGGGTCTATGCGATCGTGCTGCCGGCGATCAGTATGGTGTCGGACGCTTTGCCCGTCTTTTGCCGCCGTCCGCTCGTCGGCTATCCGTTGGTGGCGCTCGCCACGATCCTGACCATGGTGCTGGGATTCGGCGTGTGGCTGCACCACATGTTCGCGACCGGACTGCCCAGCGTGTCGCTTTCATTTTTCAGCGCGGTTTCGATTCTGATTACGATCCCGAGTTCGGTGTCGATCTTCGCCTGGCTCGCGACGATTTGGAATGGACGACCGCAATATACGACGGCGTTCCTGTTCTTTTGCGGCTTCATCGTCGTCTTCGTCATCGGCGGCGTTTCCGGTTTCATGACGGCGGCGGTGCCGGTCGACTGGGAACTCACCGACACCTATTTCGTCGTCGGCCATATTCATTACGTCCTCATCGGCTGGAACCTCTTCGCTGTGATGGGCGCAATCTATTTCTGGTTTCCCAAGATGACCGGGCGCCTTCTCGACGAGCGCCTGGGCAAATGGAATTTTTGGACCATGTTCATCGGCTTCAACGTCGGCTTCTTCCCCATGCATTTCCTGGGTCTCATGGGGATGCCGCGCCGCATCTACACCTATCCCGACGCAATGGGGTGGGACATCGGCAATCTGATCGTCACTTGCGGCTCATATCTCTTTGCGCTCGGCTTCCTGATGTTCATCGTCAATGTCGTCGTGAGTCTGCGCGGCGGCAGACTCGCCGGCGCCAATCCCTGGGACGGGCCGTCGCTCGAATGGGCGACGCCATCGCCGCCGCCACCCTATAATTTCGTGGTGATCCCGACCGTTCGCTCGCGTCATCCGCTATGGGAAGACCGCCTGGACCAAAACCAGGACGCCTCGCTCATCGCATCGGGGCCGGCGCTCGATAAAGGAAGAGAAGGACTCGCAACGAGCGCGCTCGACGCCGAGCCCGACCTCATCGTGCAGATGCCGCAAGACACGGTCATCCCCTTCTTCGTCGGAATCGCCATAACTGCATTCGCCGCCGCCATGTTGTTGCAGTCTGTCGTTTTGGCGGGCCTCGCCGTCATAGCGATCGTCGCGCTCGCCGTCGCCTGGCTCTGGCCGCGCGAAATGAGGAGCTTGCCCCATGGTTGAGGCCCTACAAAACTCCGCATATCCCCGCGCGCAAAATGGCTTCATCGAAAAGACGACCGGCTGGTGGGCGATGATCGGCGTCATCGCGACGGAGGGATCTCTCTTCGCATACCTCATCTTCGCCTATGCCTACATCGCCGTGCAATGGCGCACCGACTGGCCGCCGAAGGGTCCGTTGCCCTTGACGCTCTCGCTGCCGAACACTGTGATTCTGCTCGCCAGCAGCTTCGTGCTAATCGCGGGTCTGCATTTTTTGCGGCGGGGGTCAACCGGCGCCGGCCATGCGCTTGTCGCCGTCGCGATTTTGATGGGCGCGATATTCGTGACCATTCAGCTCTTCGAATGGAAGAGCCTGCCGTTCAGTATAGGCTCCAGTATCTATGGGTCGCTGTTCTTCACGATCACGGGCTTTCATCTCGCGCATGTCGTCGTCGGTCTTGTGCTGCTAATCGTCGCCGGCTCCTGGTCGCTGTTCGGCGCGACGGACCGAGAGGACTCCGTGGTTCGCCTAAGCGTCGGCGCTCTTTATTGGCACTTCGTCGACGCGGTTTGGCTCGTGATCTTCTTCACCCTTTATCTCTCTCCCAGGATAGGTTGAGGGCCCATGAGCCAGAGCATCCAAAACGTCCCTCGAGATCATGCGCGGACCCGTGCGAATTTGCCGCCGCTGTTTTTCGGCTTGCTCGGCGGACCCACAGCCTGGGCGCTGCATCTGTTCGCAAACTATATCTTATCGAGCCGCCGCTGCTTTCCCGACGCCGAAGGGCGTATCCCGTGGACGCAGCTGTCGTCGGGCTCGAGGTTTTTCATGGCCGGCGTCGACGCGCTCGCTCTTGCGGTCGCCGCCGCTTCGGCGCTAGTGTCTTATTTTATTTGGCGCGCCGCGACGAAAGACATGTCGTCGCCCGCCCGGCATAAAGCCGATGCGATTCTTGAGCGCACGAAATTTCTTTCCTTTTGGGGAATGATCGGTTCGGGCCTGTTCCTGCTCGCGCTGTTGTTCGACATTGCAGGATTGGCGCTTCTCGAGCGCTGCGGCTGAGCAGATGGGCGTCGAACCCTTTGTCCTCACCTTGCTCGCCGCCGTCGCCGTCTGCTTTGCGGCCGGCTTGCTGAACAGGCCTGCGAGATCTCCGCCAAAACCGCACGAACTGCGCCGCGCGGCTTGCTTTACCGGCGCGCTGATCGTGATTTACGTCGCGCTGCTGTCTCCGCTCGACGACGCGAGCGACACGCTCGTCTCCGTGCATATGACGCAGCATCTTCTGCTCGTGATGATCGCAGCGCCCTTGCTGCTGCAAAGCCGCTTCCCCGTCGTTCTGCTTCGCGCTTTGCCGCGTTCAGGGCGTCGGACGGCGGCGCGCGCCATTAAGCGGCTTGGCGTCGTCCCGCTTTGGCGCGCCGCGAGTTCTCCGGTCTTCGCCTGGTGCGTTTTCGTCGCCGTGTTCGATTTTTGGCATGCTCCGGGACCCTATCGCGCCGCCATCGACCATAGGTTTCTGCATGAGTTCGAGCATGTCAGCCTGATCCTATCCGCTTTGGCGTTCTGGCCGGTGGCCTTGGGCGAAAACCCGGCGCGGAGCCGCGGTGCTGCGATCCTGTTCGTGGCGACCGCAGCGGTGGCGACTGGCCTCCCGGGCGCGCTCATCTTCCTCGCGCCGGAACCGCTCTACGCGGACGATTCGGTCAAGGTCGTTGGAGGAACGACCTTTGTGATGTACGACCAGCAGCTAGCGGGATTGATCATGTGGCTGTTGGGCGGATTGATTTATGTCGCCGTCGTCGGGCGGTTGTGCTTGGACTGGATAGACCCTCCCGAAGAAGTCTCGCCAGCGACGCGGCAGCAGCGAAAAGGCTAAAGATTGGCGCGTTCGACTGGGTCCCTTGAGCGTTTTGCAAATTGGATCCAATCATGACCCCTCTCAATATTTCCTCGGTCTCGGCCGGTTCGGCGAAGGCCTTGGCGCGCGTTTTGGCGCCCGCTTCCGATTGAGCTTGTTATCGAGGATGGATTTGACGGAACCGTAGGTCCTGGCGCCGATCTTTATGGCGCGTTCGGCATATCTACAAGATTAGTTGAGCACTTTCCAAATGCAAACTAAAGCTTGAGCCGTGGAACCACATGTGAACCCTCCTTAGAGAGTCACTATCAACCTTGCGGATTCACCCGGTGCCCTCGAATTGATAAAGCGGGCGCCGTCTAAAGTTGACGGCGTCCTTCATCTCTGCAGCGCATAGGCCAATCACCGGTTTTCAGCAGAGGTTTTCATGATAGGCAGCAACTGCCACTTAAGCTCCTGTTTAGACCCAAAGTTGCAGGGCTGATCGATAACGGCGCTTTCGGAATCCAAATCGGCCGCCAGGCAACGCCCGTCCGATTGCCCCGTGGTGGGTTCGCTTATCGTATTGATGGCTATCGGTGCGTTATATTTCACGTAATCATGAAGGTAGTTATCGAGGTCAGTCCGTCGGATATAGTCAGATGAGCTGACTGATTTCGTATTCTGGGCGACCTGCGCCTGCATTGCATCGACCTTCTGGCTCAGCGCTCGCGTGATTTTTGTCAGACATTCGATTCTGGCGCTCAAGCGTCCTGAGTTAGGATTGCATGTAGGCATGTTTTCTTTAGGCATGTTTTCTTGCGCGCGTGCGGCGCCCCCGACAGTGAGTAGGGCGGCGACGACCAGGGCAGCATTCAGGTTATGGGTCATGTTCGGCCTCATCTGGGTATGTCGCGAAGGGGGCGGATCGAGAGGGATGCCGTGATGAAATCTATCTATCCTCCGACCAGATTCTTTCCAGCTGAGCAGCAACTGCGGCGATATTCTTTAATTATAGAGTGGCGCCGATACCGCAGATACCTCGCAGCGCGCAATGTTAAGAGAACGCCTTGCGTAACTCAGAGCACGAACGCGCCTTGGCGAAAGGCGCAGTCGGAAGCTTCTCCGTCTATCCCGCATTCAGAGTAAGCGCTGTTTTCAGGCCACGTCTTTCACACCGTTCCAGTGGCTTGTGACGAATGCGCGCGTCACGGAGGAACGGCTGCCGGATGCGCTTGTGTTCCAGGTCGATCTCTGGAATGCGCGCGGCGATTTCCCACGCAGCATGGCTGAAGTCGCGACCAGGCAGAAGGAGATCCTCTACTCGAGCCGCACGCGCGCCTTCACCGATTTTGTCAGGCAGCTGCACAAAATGGACTACTCCGTCGCCGCGCTCCTGGAACAGCTGCCGGAGCAGTTCAAGCGAAGCGCGGAAGCCAAGTTTCTGGCCTCGATCGCGAAGCGCCACGCATACAATCTCGTGCACCTCATCTATCGGCCGAGAGGCTACGATGGCGACTCGAAAGACTATGAGTTCTCCCGGCTGTCCATGGCGGAGCACTGGAGCTCGGGCTGCTCCGACACTCTACGCACGCTGGGCCATCCCGAGGTGCTCGAGCGCGCCGGCAACGGCGAAGAGTTCACCGTTTTCGACTTTGCGGGCGACAGCGTTAAGCCGTGAGGCGCGCGCCGCTTTGAACGCTGACATGAGGGGATGGACCCAAGTCCGCCTCGCCTTGTGCGATGGCGGCCATTGACCGCGAGGGCGCGCATCCCCTAAATGAGGCGCTCAGTCGCCGCAAACGAGCGGGCGATGCAATATGCTTGTTTGAGGCGGCGTCGGAGCGGCGGCGATCCGGCCTTACTTTGCAATGAAGTCGACGCTCGGAAGCCGATGCCCGTGCTTGCCGAAGCCCTCGCAACCGGCGAACGAAGATGACAGCGCCGACTTCGATACGCCTCGAGACGCCCAAGCGCCTGACCCCTTGGCAGGAGCTAGGCCTCGTCCGCGCGGCCCATGCTCGCAATCCCGCATCGCGGGAGATGCGCTTCCGCCTGGCGCGGTTGTTGGACCGCTGCGACGAACATAATGACGCCCTCGCGCTGCTCGACGGAGCCGCGGACCTCACTTTCGACGAGACGATGATCCGGACGCTGGCGCTGCTGGCGCTCGAGACGCCGGAAGCGACGCTGAAGGCGCGCGGCAGCGCCGATCTCGCCTTCGCGCGCGCCGGCGACGATCGGGAGCGCGCCGCCGCGCTCGCCGCCCGGGGCAAGGCCGAGGCAAGGCTCAGCTTAGCCTCGGCGCGCGCCACGCTGGTGCGCGCGCTCGAGCTCAATCCCCACGACAAGAACGCCTGCAAGCGGCTGATCTCGATCTATCTCGACGCCGACGAGCCGGCCGAAGCGCTCGCCCTCACACAGGCGCTGGCCGCGCGCGGCGTCGGCCATTCGCGACTGATCGCGGGGCAGGCGCTTGCCTTGGCCCGGCTCGGCCGGATCGACGCTGCGCGCGAGGCGGAGGCTCTCGACCGGTTCTGGCTAAGCAGGCGACTGCCGCCGCCGCCCGGCTGGGAGAGCCTGGAGGCCTTCAACGCCGCGCTCGCCGCCGAGCTCGTTTCCCACCCCGGACTGCATTTCGAGTCCTATGGCTCGGCTTCGCAATTCACCTGGCGGATCGACAACACCCTATCGCACGCCGCTCCGCTGGCGAGCGAGCTGCTGTCCCGCATCGCTGAGATCGCCGAGCGCCACATCGCCGAAATTTCCGGCGTGGATCATTTGATGAACCGCTCTCGCCCCCAGGCGCTGGAGCTGCACAGCTGGTGCGTCATCACCGACGAGGACGGCTTCGAGACCTGGCACGTGCATCAGTTCGGCTGGCTGAGCGGCGTCTATTACGCCGCCGTGCCGGAGGCGGTCGCAACTTCCGGCGACGAACGCGGCTGCATCGTCTTCGGCCTGCCCGAGGGGCGGGTCGACGAGGCGACGGCCCGCGCTTTCGGCGAACGGCTGATCCGGCCGGAGCCGGGACTGATGATGCTTTTTCCGGCGCACAGCTATCACCGCACCCATCCCCATCGCGCCAGCGGCAGGCGTATCTGCATCGCCTATGATTTCCGGCCGGCCTAGAGCCGGCATGCGGCGCCTGTTCGGCTTCGGCCAGATGATCGAAAGCGCGTTCGAGATTCCGGGCGCGCTCGCCGCCACCGGGCCTGACGCGGCCGAACCGGGCCTGTCGATCCTTCGTGGCGAGTCCGAAGCCGGCGAGACTGCAGGTCCAGCGGGATTTACGCGCGACGACGAGGGGCTGAGGCTCGCGGTTCCGGGACTCGCGACGTTTTTGTGCCGGGAGCGCAGAATCGTCGTGGGTCCACGCCGCGGGGCGGAGGCGCAGGATATCGGCGATCTGCTGATCGCCAGCGCGATGCCGGCGGCGCTGTGGATGCAGGGACGACTCGTTCTGCACGCCGCGGCCGTCTGTCTGCGGGCCGGCGGGCCGGCCGTGGGCCTGCTCGGACGCTCGGGAGCCGGCAAGTCGACGCTGGCCGCGAGCCTCGTCGCCCGCGGCGCGCGGCTCCTCGCCGACGACAGCATCGCGGTCGCGGCTAGCCCCGGCGGTCTGGTCGCGAGCGGGCTGCCCGGCGGCCTGTTCCTGAGCGCCGATCGCGAGGGCGCCCGCAGCTTTCTCCCCCTCGTCGCAAATCAATCGGTCGCAGCGGCCCGCCTGGGCGCGCTCGTTCTGCTCGACGAGGCCGCCGACGAGCCCAGCCTCGCGCGCCTGCCGGACGTGCGGGCGGTCGAGGCCGTCCTCGCGCATCGTCACCGGCCGCGCGCGTCCGACCTCCTCGGCCTGCGGGCGCAGACGCTTCGCGATTGCGTCCGGGTCGCGCGCACGATCCCGGTCTTTGCGTGGCGGCGGACGAATGCTATGCTTGACGGAGATGTTCAGGCGACGGAGGTTCTGGCCCGCGCGCTGTTCTGAGGAGAAGTTCGCATCAGTGAGCGAGGGGATTTGGCGTCGGGACGACCGGTGGGTTGGCGCAGAGCTCGAGGACAGCTTCGTCATCGTAAACATCGATTCGGGGGCCTATGTCGCTCTCGACCGCAGGCCCAGGCGGTGTGGGAGGCGCTGGAGTCGCCTGCGACCGAGACCGAAATCGCTGCGAAGCTGATTGCAGACTTTGAAGTGTCTCCGGAAGTATGCGGCGCGTCGCTTTTGCGTCTTTTAGCTAAAATGCGAGATCT
>CAWFZD010000099.1:0-4160 GCA_963820145.1 uncultured Alphaproteobacteria bacterium | reverse complement strand
GGGCCTTCAGGCCTTCTTCTGAGTTCGCCATGCCGCGCGCCGCTATCGTTCACGAAAACTTCCTGCGCCGAGTTGATAGCGGGGACCTGCCATCGGGCCGGCCTCCAGCGCCCGGCCTGTCCACGATCGAAGCGGTGTCGCTGTTTCGATCGCAATGCTTGAGCCGCGCTCTCGACCGGACCAGCCGCGCGATGCAAAAGGCCGGACAGGGTTATTACACGATCGGCTCCTCGGGCCATGAAGGCATGGCCGCCGTCGCGCATGCGCTGCGACCGACCGACGTAGCTTTCCTGCACTATCGCGACGCAGCTTTCCAGATTGCACGTGCGGCGCAGGTTCCAGGGCAGACAATTGCCTTCGACATGCTGTTGTCCTTCGCGGCTTCGAGCGAGGACCCGATCTCGGGCGGGCGCCACAAGGTGCTGGGGTCGAAGGCGCTGAACATCCCGCCACAGACATCGACCATCGCCAGCCATTTGCCGAAAGCTGTCGGCGCCGCCTATTCCCTGGGCGCGGCCCGTCGTCGTCCGCCCGAGCATCGGGCCATGCCGGAAGACGCGATAGTCGTATGCTCCTTCGGCGACGCCTCCGCCAATCATTCCACTGCACAAGGCGCCTTCAATACGGCCTCATGGACGTCCTACCGCGAGATTTCATTGCCGATTCTCTTTGTCTGCGAAGACAACGGCATTGGAGTTTCGGTGCGGACGCCGGAAGGCTGGATCGCTGCGAGCCTTTCGCAACGCCCTGGGCTGCAATATTTCTACGCGGACGGCCTCGACATTTACGACACGTTCAATATGACCGTCGAGGCCGCGCGCTACGTCCGCAGCCGCCGTAAGCCCGCTCTTCTTCACCTCCGCATGGTGCGCCTTTACGGCCATGCGGGTTCGGACATGCCAGAGGCCTATATGAGCCGGGAGGAGTTGGAGGCCGATGAGGCCAACGACCCACTGCTGCACTCTGTCCGTCTGCTCCGCGACGCGGGCGCGCTCACGTCGCAAGCGGCGCTTTCAATCTATGAGGAGACCTGCGCAAGGACGGATCGCATCGCCGCGGAGGTGGTTACGCGGCCGAAACTGCGCGACGCCGCTTCCGTGATGGCGAACCTCATTCCGCCTCGTCGGCGCTGCCAGCCAAGCAATGGTCCTTCCCCCGAAGCGCGCGCGACTTTGTTCGACGCCGATCTGCGGGCAATGGACACGCCTCAACCGATGAGCCGCCTGATCAACTGGGCGCTCGCCGATCTGATGCTCGCCCATCGAGAGATCATGCTGGCCGGCGAAGATATTGGGCGCAAGGGCGGCGTCTATGGCGTTACGCAGAAGCTGCAGGCGCGCTTTGGCGCCGGAAGGGTCATCGACACGCTTCTCGACGAGCAGTCCATACTCGAACTCGCGATCGGTATGGCCCAAAACGGCTTCTTGCCCATTCCCGAAATCCAGTTCCTTGCCTACCTGCACAATGCCGAGGACCAAATCCGCGGCGAGGCCGCGACGCTCCCCTTCTTCTCGAATGGCCAATACACAAATCCGATGGTCGTGCGCATAGCCGGACTTGGATACCAGAAGGGTTTTGGGGGTCATTTCCATAACGACAATTCCATCGCGGTGCTGCGCGACATACCGGGCCTCATTGTCGCCTGTCCTTCGACTGGCGCCGATGCGGCGCTCATGCTGCGCGAATGTGTGAGGCTTGCACGCGAGGAGCAGCGCGTGGTCGTTTTTCTGGAGCCGATCGCACTCTATCCGATGCGCGATCTCCATGCCGACAAGGATGGCCTGTGGATGTGCCGTTACCCAATTGTCAGCCAAGGCGTTGCGTTCGGCGAAGTGGGCGTCTATGGCGCGGGGAAGGATCTTGCCATCGTCACCTACGGCAACGGGCATT
Source organism: uncultured Alphaproteobacteria bacterium (assembly GCA_963820145.1). Taxonomy (GTDB): domain Bacteria; phylum Pseudomonadota; class Alphaproteobacteria; order Rhizobiales; family Beijerinckiaceae; genus Methylocystis. The sequence goes on along the minus strand of CAWFZD010000099.1, from coordinate 2,270 downwards.
ATCTTTCGCGGCAGGCGGAACAAGCGCTGCGGGAACGCGGCGTCGATCTGCGCATCATCGACTTGCGATGGCTTTCGCCCCTGCCCGAGGCCGCGCTTCTTGAAGCGGCAGACGGCTGCCGGCGCGTGCTCATCGTCGATGAGTGCCGGCGCAGCGGCAATCTCTCCGAGGCGTTGATGGCGCTGTTCGTGGAGCGCACACGCATTCCTGCGGCGCGCATCGCGGCGCAGGATTCCTTCATCGCGACCGGCCCCGCCTATGCCGCGACACTTCCTTCAAAGGACGACATCTTCGCCGCAGCGATCAGGTCGGTTGAGGTTTCATGAGGAAAGCCATCGTCATCTGCCCGGGCCGAGGCAGCTACACGAAAACCGAACTCGGCTATCTTGGCCGTCATCACGCGGACAAGCGCGAACTGCTCGAAGAGCTTGACGATCAACGTCGTGGGTTGGGTCAGGACGGACTGCTCGCGCTCGACGGCGCATCTTCCTATTCGCTCACACGCCATACTCGTGGCGACAACGCATCGGCGCTGATCTACGCCTGCACTTTTTGCGACTTCCTGTCGATTGACCAAGAAGCGGTCGAATTCGTCGCCGTCACGGGCAATTCGATGGGCTGGTATTCCGCGCTGGCCTGCGCCGGAGCGCTCTCGCCGCAGGCGGGCCTCGAGGTAGCCAATACAATGGGAACGCTGATGCACGAGCGTCTCATCGGCGGCCAGATAATTCATCCTTTCATGGCCGAGGACTGGCGTGATGACCCCGCCCGGCGCGCCGAGCTGATGGCGCTCGTCGCACGCATCGACGCTGCGCCTGACCAGACGCTTGCCCTCTCGATCGATTACGGCGGGATGCTCGTGCTTGCCGGCGACGAGGCGGGCCTTGCCGCTTTCGAGGCCACGGTTCAAAGCGTTCAGGGGCGGTTTCCAATGCGTCTCGTCAATCACGCCGCATTTCATACGCCCCTACAGGCCCCGGTCGCCGAGGCCGGCCGTGAACGTCTCGGCCAGGATCTCTTCAGTTCTCCCTCCTTGCCGCTGGTCGACGGGCGGGGGGCGATCTGGTGGCCGCAAGCGACAGGCGTCGCCGCACTGCGCGAATACACCCTCGGCTTCCAGGTAACTGAACCCTACAACTTCACTCGCGCGGTGCGCAGCGCCGCGCGCGAATTCGCACCGGACGTTTTCATTGTCACCGGCCCTGGCTCGACGCTCGGTGGGGCTGTCGCACAGTCGTTGATCATCGAGGGCTGGCGGGGCATGAAATCGAAAGCTGATTTCGTAGCGCTCCAAAGGACCGCCCCGCTAGTGATTTCCATGGGGATCGACGAACAGCGGTCGGCTCTTGTGCGAGCGGCCGGAACAGAATCGTAGCACGCGCAAACCAGCCAAAGCAGCCGCTTCGCATAACGCTGGTTGCTATAATAGGCTTTCTTCTTCGGACAGCGGCGTCAGTTTTTCCAGTATGAGCTTATCGGTCAACTCGAGGTCTACAACTCGGTCAATGGAGGCCGAGAGCTCTCCGAGAATGGCTGATTGGATTTTCCCCCGCGACTGGGCGATCGAGTGAGGAATGCGGTGCAACATCACCATTGCATAGCGCGAGATGAAGCGCCGGGCATGACGCGCTTCGAGCGGCCATTCGATCTTCTTGCACAGGTGAAACTTGGAGTCCCTGACGGCGTCGCGCATCTCGACATAGTTTTCGCCTATGTCACGACGAAGAAATTCTTGGAGGTTTTTGGGTTCGCGACACTGCGCGACCTTCCCGACATTGAACGGCTCGAAGACGAAGGATTGCTGCAGCGGCCTCAATAGGAAATCGACATCGACGACGCCTTGGAGCTTAACGAAGACGACGGTGAAATTTTCGAACGAGAAATGGAGTTCGAGCGCGCCGAGCTCGAAGATACGACCGATGACGTATAGAAACCCGGAGCGCGAGACCGCGCGTGTCGCGGCGGCAATGTGGGGATGAGCGGACGCGTTCGAACAATGCGCTCGCGGCGCAGGTTGTGACCCATTTGGGCCAATGGCTGTGCATCGCGGCGCTCCTCAAAGCACCCAAGACAGGGCCAAACGGCAACTTGCCCGGCGCCCCCAACAATGAGCGGGGTCGTTCCGATCGAGCGCATGGCTCCCGCGACGCTCTTTCCCTCCGACGCAGGCGCATCAACCTGGCGTAGCTTCCCTGCCATCTCCTCGGGCGCTGGCCGGCGGCATTGCGGCATCCCACATGTCTCTTGGAAATATTCCTCCAAACAACTAG
>CAWFZD010000098.1:0-4702 GCA_963820145.1 uncultured Alphaproteobacteria bacterium | reverse complement strand
GGAAAGTTGGCCCGGCGCGTGTCTTGGTCTGTGCAAGACTTAAGACTTTCGCTACAAAAACATGTCATTGATTTGTAAGTGCGTTTTCGTTGCAAAATATATGTGCGTTTTGGAGAGGGCTTAGAACGGCAAGGTAATATGAGAAAGCCATTGAGTTGCGCTCTCCACCACGTGGCGGAGGGTTGTGCCAATTGTCGGTGCGAACTTGTCGACCCCATACGCGCCGAGGACAACGCCAACGGCCTTGCCGGTAGTGCTTCCAACCTCTTTAGAGAAGCTCTCAATCGCCACGTCGAGCTTCTTTCCAATCCAGGACAAGGCGGCCGATAGGCGGGAGGTTGCCTTCGCAACCTCAAGGGCGTTCGGCTCAGGCTTTACGAGTTCTTCTCGTATAATTGCGCTTGCCTCGCGGATGTCAGGCACAAGGTCAGAGCCAAGCCCGCCTTCTTCTGAAGGGGGGTTGTTGTGCCCGATCCCACCATGCGCTTGCCGGGGCAGCAGGCGTTCCAATTGTTCGAGGCGGTCAAGGATTTCTTGGCGTTGGCGCTTCTCCTCCACATCGCCGTAACGAGCTGTCTCGGCGCGCTGAAGCGCGGCGATAATTGATTCAATATCAGGCTGTGGTGCAGCGGATTCGCGCTCTTCCCGTTCTGCCTCCCACTCAGCCCTTACCTGCTCATGGTCGGCATGATTGTGGCTTGGAGCCCACTCAGTGAGGCCGTCGCTCTCAATTTCTTCAACTACGTCTTCGATAACCTGCTCAGATATAAACGAACCAAATTCAGCCTCTATTTCTTCACGCGCATCATATGGGCCGCCCCAAATGTAGAGATATCCACCCTCTCGACTGTTATAAGGCGTCTCTTGTGTGGGGTCTTCGAAGTGATGATGGAACCACGCGAGAAGGTAGTCGCGCTGCTTTGCCTTTCCAAGACGTTTGAGACGCGATGGCGTCACGCCGACTTCAGGGTCGTCGGCAGAGAAATAGAGTTTTCCTTTCGCCATTATCCGACAATCCACTTTTCGGCGCGAATGAGTTCAAGAAGGCCCATGCAGGGCGGCAGACCCAAAGCCGTTACAACATCGGGAATGTTCGGGCGTTGTGCGCTTCCTGTGGGCTTCTCGTCCGTGACGATTTGCAGCCTCTCCACTTGTCCCAACGCAATGACGAAGGGGTCGGCGGATGTCCGCAATTTCCTTTCGCCGACTAAGAGCCTGACCCAAAAGTTTCTTGCACGCGCCCCGGTTGCATGATTCTGGGGATTCCGAAGCATCGGAGGATGATTCGGAATGTGGACGCAAGAGCATCGCAAGACCTACGTGCGCGTCGGCGGGCGTTATCCCAGCGACATGACGGATGCGGAATGGGCTCTGCTCGAGCCGCTGATCCCGGCGGCCAAGCACGGCGGTCGTCCGCGCAAGACCGACATGCGCGCGGCGATCAACGCCATTCTCTATCTCCTGCGCACGGGTTGTCCGTGGCGCTATCTTCCTCGCGACGGCTTTCCGCCGCGGTCGACCGTCTACAACATCTTCCGCAATTTTCAGAAGGACGGCGTCTGGGACGCGATCTGGGACAAATTGCACATGGCGCTGCGTGAAGACATGGAGCGCGAGGCGAGCCCCACGGCGGCGATCATCGACAGTCAGTCGCTGAAGTCGGCGGAAAAAGGGGCGGTCATGACGGCCTGACCGGCTACGACGCCGGTAAGAAGGTGAAGGGCCGCAAGATTCACGCGCTGGTCGATACGCAAGGCTTGCCGCTGCGCGTCATCGTCCACTCCGCCGGCGTGCAGGACCGTGATGGCGCGGCGCTCGTGCTCGACAAAATCCGCAACAGCTTTCCCTGGCTCGAACTCGTCTGGGCCGACAACGGCTACAACGCTCATCAAGTCACTACGGCTGTCGCAAGGGTTCCCTCGCTGCGCATTGAAATCGTCAAGCGCAGTGACGACACGAAGGGCTTCGTTCTGCTGCCGCGCCGTTGGGTGGTCGAGAGAACGTTCTCATGGTTTGGACGCAACCGACGCCTCGCCAAAGACTGGGAAAACCTCGCGACCACGCTGCAAACCTTCGTCGTTCTCGCGTCGATCCAGATCGCAATCCGGCGGCTCGCGCGATAGTTGTCTTTTGAGTCAGGCTCTAAGCGCGGAAACTGGGCCAAAACGCCAGCAGCGGCGACCTGTATCTTGTCTTCGAGTTCGCGGAACATGTGCTTCCGTTCCGCAAGCCACTTGTGCAGCTCGTCGGAACGCTTCGCCGTTTCGGTTAGCACTTCCGTGGGGGCGACCAAGCGCCCGTCCTCAATCAGTAAATCCATGAGCCCCCAGAATCTCGGAAAGTTCTCTGGCGGGTATCGCTCTTGCCACGCGGCTATGAGGGCGCTTGTGTCGATGCAATAGATGGTCATTCCCCCCCGCTATTCCGCCGCCCGAAAGGCGGCATGCTCAAGCGCGGGGATGTATTTGACCTTGGCTCCCAGAAAGCTCGAAACGTCGTTGAGGGTAATCCGTTTGCCGTAATAGCTGCGCAACACCAGCCGCGTGAAACCGCGACCGTTCCAGCTCATCAGCATGATGTGCCGTTTGATCTGAATGGGCTTTTTCAGCGCCGCTTTTTCCTTTGCAAGCCGCCGATATTCTTCTTCGAACGCTTCGTGTCGCTCTTTGTAATAGTCCCATGTTGCGCGCTTCAGGGTCACGAAACGTAGCAGCAGCGCCTGACGACTGACACCGATTGCGTCTCCGATCTTGCGCAATTCGTCGTCGCTCCATTCGCGGACATCCGTTTCAGCAGCTTCTTCGAACGACATCAACAAATCACGCGGCATCAAAGTTGCCGCCGCGACCGCATCGCAGAAGCGTTCAACCGTGCGGCTTGCCGGCGCGAGCTGGGAGTTTTCAGCCGCGCCATTCGAAATGGCGCTTTCCCCTAACAGGACATGGCAGAGTTCATGGATAAGCGTGAACGCCTTGCCCCCCTGGCTGTAGTCCTTGCCGTTGACGACAAGGACAGGCAGCTCGCGGTTGGCAATCGAAAACCCGCGCATTTCCTCAAGCTCGACGCTCCAATGTGGCCCGCTGATAACGAAAACGAGTATGTCGTTTTCCTCCAGCCGTCGCCGCCAGAAATCGAATGCCTTCCCCTGCCGCGCCGCGCGTTTCTGCGCTTCGCTGTCCACGTTCAGAAACTCCCGGATTGCGCGGCCAACATTTTCGGGATTATCGCGCGTTGTTGCCTTCAGTGGGAACCGCTGCGGCTTGTTGTCGAGTTCCTGAAACAGTTCGAGCGCCAGTTCGCGGCGGTCGTAGGCGCTGCGAATGTGATAGGCGAGGTTCGCCGAAATCGGCTCGTCGTCGGAATGCGCTAGCCTGCGGAAATCCCGCAACGGCGCGAAATCCTTCGGCGTCTCTGGCAGGTAAAAGACCGCCAAGGGGAAATGATATTTCCCCGCCAGAGCGCGGAGTTGTCCCAAGGTTGGGACATCAGGGTTTTTATCGTCTTCCCATGCGTGCAGGCGCTCGACAGGGACACCGGCAGCCTTTGCGGCGTCTTCTGGTTTCACCTTGGCGCGGCTGCGCGTCCAGCGCAGCATCACGGGTTTGACCAGCGCTTTAATGGTGGCCATGACGACCACCATCCATTGGCCGCGCCCGCGCAGGTGCGGCGTCGTTTGATGCGCGCATCGCGCGCCACAGGGTCGAAGTCATCGACGCCAAGCAGCGACGCCATTCCGGCGCGCGTTTGTAAGCCGCCTTCTATGGCTTCCCGCGCATGTGCGATCTGTTCCGACGTGAGCTTGCGCGGACGCCCGATATGTTTTCCCCGCTTTTTGGCGGCGGCAATCCCGGCGTTGACGCGCTCGACGATCAGCGTGCGTTCGAATTCCGCGAGCGCACCCATGATATGGAACACGAGCTTGCCGCCCGCCGTCGTTGTGTCGATGCTTTCCGACAGCGAGGCGAAGCCCGCGCCACGTGCGCCAAGCTCTTTTACCGTCTCGATGAGATGCGGCAGCGACCGTCCGAGCCGGTCAAGTTTCCAGACGACCAACACATCGCTTGCGCTGACGCAGCGCAGCGCGGCTTCGAGGCCGGGGCGTTGTGCCGCGACCCCCGACACGCCGCTATCTTCGAAGACTTCCGCGCAGCCCGCTTTCCTCAACGCGTCGCGCTGAAGGTCAAGCGACTGTTCTTCAGTCGAGATGCGAGCATAGCCGATTTTCATAGGTGGATTTTGCAATAGGCTTTTGCAAAAGTCGATAGCTAATAAATTCAACTAGTTACAAAGGACGTTCGGAGCCTTGCAAAAGGTAGAGGTTTTGCAAGAATGTGAGCCATGACCTCGCTTGAGCTTCAACGCATCGACCCCGCGCGCAACGTGCGGCGCTTTTATCGGCTCGATGTGCGCACCCCGACCTTGTGATTGCCGAGCCCGCGAGCGACTTCGGCGGCAGCCGCCAAATCTACTTCGGCGAAAGCGGGCAGCTCAAATCGCCTCCTCACAATTCGAACAGGCCTTGCAATCATTGATGCCCTTTGTGTGGAGGTCGGCGAAACAGGAAGAGGATCGTCGCCTGACTGCTTCCGCCGACATGGCCGCCGTCATCAAAAGCGCCGTAGAAGCCGGCGACTGCGCCAAGGCCGACATCGACAGCCCGCCGAAGAGCCCTCAGCGGGGCGGTTCCTGATCGACCTGCGCG
>CAWFZD010000097.1:0-3211 GCA_963820145.1 uncultured Alphaproteobacteria bacterium | reverse complement strand
GAAGGGAGCGCGGCATGTAGGACGCAAATGACGCGATTCGGGGGCGGATCCCGCGATTTGACGTCTGTGCACTCTTGATCCTCGAACCTCTTAGCCTGACTATGAGAACTGCCCCGAGTTCAGCGCCCGTCTCCAACGCCACTGCGACACCATCAACCCCCCGGAAAACAGCCAGCGTCGGCTCTGCCGTGTCAAGGTGCCGCCGAATGATAGCAAAATCGGCCTTGACGGGGGACCGTGCCAAGGCTTGGTCCAACTGGCACCCTGGCAGGCGTTAAATGTCCACTGATAGATACCCTGAAAACCATCGAGAAAAAGACTCGCTGACTGAAAAGCAAGCATTTTTCGGGGCACGATCACGGCTGATCTCTGGCGCTTCGTGAGCGCTTTTGCCGGAACTCGTTTGCACCGTTGATGAGCAGGGCGGCGTCACAGACTGGTTTGGGGTCCGGCATAAACCCGTCTGGTTGCCCCCGGAAAAAATAGCTGACCTTCTTGGAAAACCATCGCCTTTCCCGACGGATTCGGTGCGGTTCGAAGCTATTGAATATGTGTCGCTCGCAACGGCCATTAGCATGGCCCGTAGGAACGATTTCGTAATGGCGGAGCTTGGAGCAGGCTGGGCTCCACGGGTGACTACGTCGAGCAAAATGGCGGCAATCATAGGAAAAAATGATTTCTACGCTGTTGCGGTCGAAGCTTGCGGTCCGAGAATAGCCCTGCTCAAGGAGCATTTGACGCGGAATGGGCTTAATCCGGATACGTGTAGCAATATTCGGGTTCTTGAGGGCGCAGCTTGGTATGAGGATACTGTCTTGGTATTCCCCCAAAATTTCAGCAGACGACGATTATGGCGCCGCGGCTTCAACGACGGGCGACGGAAAGGATTACCGTGACTTAGATCTTGAGCACGAACAGATAAAGGCCTTCTCTCTGGAGGAGATCCTCCGCGAGAGGCCGGTGTTCGATTATGTTCATGTCGATATCCAGGGAGCCGAACTTCCTCTTATAGAGAATGCGCTCGATACGATTAAGCGCAAAGTGAAGACTTTATTCATTGGAACGCATAGCCGGCATATCGAATCGGAACTAGTAAAAATATTTGAGAACAATTGGCCTCCCCTAAGTGTGAAAAGCCGTGCAGGGTTAACTGGGGCATTGACAAGGAGGATCTGACGGCTCTGACCTCTTATGATGGAGCCCAATTTTGGATTAATGAGGCCCTGTGAATGCGTAAACCCGAGGCTGGGGTCGAAGAGTGTCGAGTGTGCAGTTAGCAAATTTGGCTACATTTTGTCCTCGGGGGCTTGGCCTGCTTGATGCCGCTAGAGCTTCGGTTTGCTGTTGTGTTGAGGGCACCGCAAGAAGGGGCCAGCCTGGGGTTAGCTGTCTGCCTGATGATGAGATGGACAAGGGGTGGCGGCGGAGGATGCCCTTGGCAGGGCGCGGCGAATTTCGAGTTTTGGCCTACGTCAGGGGATTGTGGAACAGGCGCTGGCGCCGGGAGCGTCTGTCGCGGCGGGTCCGCGTCAGCATGGACTGGAATCTCGATTCCTCAAAAGGATATGCCGCGCGTGAGAGTTGGCCAGGAGAAGTGATGATGATGTGCTGATGCATGCCCGATACGCCGCGCAGGTTGGGGCTGGCTTGATTGGCATGTGTGCTGGGCGAAATAGGCTGAAACTGGGGGCTATGGGGCAAGAGGCCACCACGCCGACGTTTTCGAGCGCATTTTTAGGTCGAGGATTAAGCATATCCAAACAGTTCTTTGATGACATGCCTTGCTGAGGCGCTGAAGCTCCTTTAAGGGAACTAACGCAACCGCGGTCGCGAAAAGGGGGATTTTGGAGGGTCGAATCGGGCGTCAATCCGGATTTGCTTGTTTTTCGGCGCGGGATGCGCGTAAACGCGACACGGAGGATCTGTCGGGCTGGACGGGCGATCGGGTGAGGGACCCTTAACGTCATCGTCAATTCGATGGCGTCGGAGGCGATGGCGCCAACGTGCCTATGCGATGGTTTATTAGCCGATAGGGCCGCGGGTTTGGTGGGCGAGTTACCAGTTGGAGGTTTACCAAAATGGTGGGACAGGTAGCTGGAAAATCTTACGTGGAGTGGGCTTATCGCTTGTTGCTCGGACGTGAACCAGAAAGCGATGACGCTGTCACAAACCATCCATTTTCCTGAATAATCGGCAAGCGCTTGTCTCGTCTACGCTCATGTCCGAAGAGTTCCGACGTGATAACGCTGAAGGTCTTTTCGGCATTTTACGATCGTATCCTTGTTCCGCATTTCCCTGCGATCGAGTCCGCCCTTCGCCGAGATCTGCTCGCTGAGAGCGATCCCGTTCGCACCTGCACCCTTGCTATGGCCCTCGAAACTGTGAAGCGCGAGCAGCTTCTTGGCGATATGGCGGAAGTAGGCGTTTTTCGCGGAGATATGGCGCTGTTGATGAATCGCGTACTTCCAGACAAGACGCTATTCTCTGTTTGACACCTTCGAAGGGTTCTCCCAAGCAAGATCTAGAGTCTGACGCCACCACCGATACTCGGTTCTCCGATACAAGTCTGGAATTTGTCGCAAGCCGATTCCCAGACACAAAAAACGTCGTGTTCAAAAAGGGTACTTCCCTGAGACGGCCCGCGGCCTTGAAGATAAACAGTTTTCCTTTGTCATCCTGGATGCGGATCTGTATAATCCCACATTGGAGGGATTAAAATTTTTCTATCCTCGGGTTGTTCCGGGCGGATATATTTGCGCCCATGATTATACTTCTATGAGTCAAATCGCGCCGTAAGCCGTGCTTTTGAGCTTTACTTAAAAGACAAACCTGAAAGTGTTATCGAAATACCCGACATGTGGGGAACGGTTCTGTTCAGAAAAAACCGGTAGGAGTTGTATTAATATCTATTTCTCCAACCCTAAGCTGTGCGAGACCGCGCTCATAATGGAGGAAAACACCTCTGTTGGGCTGCTTCGTCTAGAATTAGGGAGTGCAACCGCAGGCTCATTATCGTAATCATGACAACTATGCGCATTCGACTAAGCGAGGGTAGAGCCGATAGCAGAGGTGGTTTGGGGGTGTTTAAAGGAAATCCGCGCATCGCGTGCTTGGGCCAAGCTTTCGGCGGCACGCTACAGTGAGCTTGAGCTAGGTAAAGCAAACCGGGAAGAGTGATGTGAGCACGCGCGTCTTACAATGTGCCAGCCAT
>CAWFZD010000096.1:0-11943 GCA_963820145.1 uncultured Alphaproteobacteria bacterium | reverse complement strand
TCGTGATCAGCCGATTGCGCTCGCAGGAAGCGGAGCGGTCGAGGTTTGCATCGTCTTCCGCCTTGTAACGATAAACGATGGCGTTGCCCTTATCGTCGTAGCTTTCGCAGATGAGCCAACTGAAAATCCGTGTTGGATCCTCAGGATCAGCGATACGCGCATCTTCGCGCGCGCCATAGATCGTGGTGACATTGTCTTTGGAAATCGACCGCCAGTGAATGATCCCTGTCTCTTGATTCGTCCATCTCTCGATGCGGGCGAACAATCCTTCGATCCGCGGGCGGTAGCGTTGAATCTCGTAGCCAGGAAGGCTCTGGCCGGATCGAAACTTTTGGCGACGCCAGCCTACGGTTCCCGTGACCAGAAGCGGAGTCAGATCCTCCGCGCCGGAGAGGACGAAAACATCCGACTCTTCGGCGTCGAGATATTGGGGCAAACCCCGATCCGTCCGCCGTGTGATCGAGGGAACGGAGAGACTCCATCCAAAGCCGAACGGCCCGTTGCCGGCGCCGGAATTGTAGGAGAGCGACAGTTGCGGACCAAAGCCGGAGCGGCCGGAGGAAGTGAAAATTGGCACACTCATCGAGCCAGTGCCGGTGACTGGATTGGCGGAGAATTTCTCGCCAATGCCGCCGATCGCGCCGCCGCCTTTGGGCAACGTGATCGACGGCGCGTTCACGGCGAATTTGTCCTCCGCCGTCGTAGCGCTTTGATCAGACGATGCGGCTTCTTTCACCACGTCGTAATCCCCGTCAGCTACCGAGATGATAGAGAAGCACGAGAAAGACCTGCGCGTCCGCTTGGCGCTTTAGGACCTTTCCATCGGTCGGCACAGACAGCAAGCCGACGCCGGACCCGCCATTGACGCCATCGGAAAGACTGTCTGGAACGGCGACCGTGTGCTGTAGAAGCCCATCTTTCCCGGGGGCATAGAGGGTCAGCCCATCGATCGTCACTGGACCGCTCTGCGCAAGATATGGAAACAGAGACTTGCGAATCGGGACCGTCAAATCGCCCTTGCCGTTGACGAAGACCGACCATTCGGTCGGAAAGTCGTGCCGCAGGCTGAACAGCAACGAAAGCTTCGAAGTTTCCGCGTCGCTGACCATTTCCACAAGTTTGCTAGTGGCGCCTTTGGCCAAAGGCTCGCCGCCGTCGCGCGCGGTGTAGCGGATGTGCAGGATCACGTCGGAAATCGACATATAGTCGAAGGCGCGAACTTTCGACGGCAGCGCGAGCCGCCATGTGCTGACGGCTCCGGTGCCTTCGAACGGCAGAAAGCGCTCGTCATGCAGATTGGTTTCGAACATTCCGCTATCGTCGGCAGCGCTGCTCGTGACGATGGAGTTGGTGGAGCCGTAATAATCTATGAAGCGGTCGTCGGCGTTGTCGGCGTCTCGGCCGTAATCGCCGAGCGGGGAAACACGTATGGTGCTGCGCTGCAGAGTGAGCGTGCAGTGCACGCCGGTATAGGGGCCGACGACCGAGGGGATCGATAGCGCCATGGTCTTGATGCGCCGCATGTAATGTCCGGGACAGCCGAGATCGTAAAGCCACTCGGGGATCGAAACGGTGCATGCCCCGGTCGCCTTGAGGGTCAGCAGCGCGCGCGGATCGAGTTGCCTCAGCGAAACATGCCTCGTGAGCTCCAGCTCGCGCCTGTTGTTGTCGTGATAGGCTGCTTCCATCCGCTTCAAGTCGAGGAAGAGATTTTCGCCGGACAGCAAGCCCTTGTATCCCGAATCCCAATAATTGGGACTCAAGAAGTCGTTCGCGTCCAACTCCGGTCGCATCAGCTCCCGCTTCATCGTGCGTTCCGCCTTGCGTGCGGTCTCGAAGGCGAAGCGATAAAACTCGTGGTAGATGCGGCTGATCTCGCCCTGCATCCAGCCATACAGCTCTGCATTGGTGAATTTGGAGCGCAGCTTTTGCTCGACTTCCAGAGAATTCTCGACCTGCCTTTTGGCATTGTTGTATTCATGCTCCGCGACTTGCTCCGCGATGAGCGAGGAAATGATTTGTCGGCCCATCTGCATGAGTTCATGCGCGGCAGTGTTGGCCTGCAGCCGCCAATCGTCAGCTCGGCGTTCGTAGGATGCAGTCTTGCTTGTCATCGTCGCGGTGTCTTGAATTAGCGTCGCTCCCGTCTGGAGAACATTCACGCCGATCTGCAAAACTTCGCTGAGGATATCGCCGCCGAAAACCTTCACGTCGCTGCCAAGTCCCCAGTAGTGGAGGTCCACGTAGATATCGGGAATCGGTCGAACCGCGCTTACGGCCGGTTGGAGCGCCCCGGCGGTTGCGCGCATGACTTGGGCGGCCGGAAGCTGGTTATTCAGCTCGTCGTCCTCGTGGGTCGACAGGTAAAGCTGCCCGCCCCCAGAAGCTCCCGATTGGCTGCTCGGTGAGCCGCTAGCCAGCTTTAGGTTTGGATACGCCTGTAACCCCACCGACTTGTCATATTTGCTGACTAGCGTGCTGTAAGCGTCGTCGAAATTATCTTCCGTTAGCTTGCGATGATCCCCAGAAAGCTTGTCTGGCACCGCAGAAGAGTTGGGCGTCTGTCCGAGCAATCGAAGGTAGTATTTGTAGCGCTCCAGCGTCGTGGCGCGCGTGCGCAACAACGATTCGGTCGCCTCGCGCGCTTGCTTCCACTGCAGGAAGCGCACTTCCTGCGCCTTTTTCTGGAGTTTGATCTCGTGACCCTGGCGAAGAAGCGCGAGTTGCTCGGCGTCGCCTTTTTCGCAGGCGCTCAACAGGGCCCCGCCCAAGGACTTGAGTTCTCCCGCAAGCTCCAGGGCTTTTTGAATGAGGTTCAGCGAACGTAGAGGCCCGATGGGCTGATTGAGACCGCCTACGATACTGGCAATATCAAGCCCAGCCGCTCGCGCTTTTATCAGCATTCCAGGATCGATCGGCGGATCCCAGAGCGCAAGGGGGCGGACGACGCCCGTAATGTCCATGCAATTGCGGACTTTGAACAGCCGATCGGCGACGGTGTCCCAATAGCGCAAAAGCGTATCGTTCTTCGGCACACAGAAGTAGAGCGACTCGCCGATGCCAAACAAGGCGCCGTTCTGGTCGTCCTTCCCGCCTTTGTGCGCGGGGGGCAGCGTGCTGTTGAAGGGGATCTGGGTCTCCAGTTCGACCAGCGTGCTCCCCATCGCCTCGCGTTGCGAATGCTTTAGCTGTGCAAAAGTCTTTGGCGTCGAGCCATTGTGCGTGGGAACTCTTTCGGGACGCGGGCCGAGAATGTTGGAAGCAAGCACATAATGCATCGACGCCTCGTTTATGGTTTCGATCGTATATTTCAAAAACAGGCTGTCGCCCCAAGCGATGAGGTTCGACAAATATTTCATGACGACGTAGTATTGGTAGGCGAGCGGACGCGCACGGGCAACAGCGTGCGGATCGAACGGTTTCGACAGGATCGCCGCGTAGCTGTTGTGAACCCATTCCTTTCGTTTGATCTGCGCAGGAGAAAGCTCCTCATCCGGATGACCCAAGAGCTCTATGAGCGCCTCGATGTTGGTCATGTCGCCATGTCGGAAAGCCAGGAATTTCCACCAGCGCTGCGGCGCCGGAGCCTTGTCGACGCAGGTCGGATCGAAAACATAGTGAAACCATTTCTGCGCCTCGGCGAACCGCTGGTTTTTACTGAGATGGACTGCGATCGCAACGGGGAGGTGGTGGAGCAGCTCCCAGTTGTAGCTTGAATAGGCGCCCTCAGGTGAAACGTCGATCGCGTGAGGGTGGCTGTGGACCTCGATGGCGGCGTTCGCAATCGGAGCGTAATTCGTCGCAAAGAAGAGCCTATCCTCAAGCCCTTGCAAAAACTTCGGATCGAGCATCCCTTCGATTGAGCTGCGATTTAGGCGGGAAATCAACGCTTCGACGTAAGGATGGGAGAAGTTCTCGAAGCTGTAGGAGAAATGTTCCGGATTGCCTTCATGCAACCTACGCCAGGCGGCGTCGGCGCCCAGATGGAAGCCCGCACCTCGCGCGCTCATCGCCTCCTCCTTACGTTATGGGACCCGCCATGCATGCCGCCGAAGGGGCCAACCACAACGCCGTCGAAGCGCACCGTAGCCGTCGAAGACGACGCCAAATGAGCGAAGAAAGATTGGTGTGGCGTGACGAGCGGAGGGAAATGGTGACCTGCGCCGCCCAGCGCCACGCCGGAAGGGTGGGAGAATCCGAAACCTCGGAAAGTCCTCAACGGCTGATGCCGCTCTTCGCTCGTCACGAAAAAGACGTTGTGGCTGTCCTCGTAAAGGAAGGGCGCCTCCCAAGGATTTGGCGATCCGGGCTGGCATTCCACGACCGAGCCGGGAAATTTGCCCTTCAAAACGCTCCGGGTGAAATGCGAAGCGCCCCTGTAATCGATCCTCAGAGTCGAAGAGGCGACTGTGGCGCGACGCTGCGATCCGGAGTGCAGCATCTCGACTGGAACGCCGGCGATCGCATTGGGCGCGCTATGAGTGTTGTAGAGCAGGAATCCCGCGCCGGGCGCGTCATGTTGGGATTCGAGCGCCAAATGCACGAGCATCGCACCGTCAGGGAGGATGGCGGCGCGAAGAGCCAGTCGCGAGCGGTCGAACGCTTCCGGGCCATGCGGCGGATAGCTACCGATCACGGTCGGCGAATTGACGTCGGAAGTGTTGGCCGGCGACCATTTGCCGTCGCGGCGTTCGCTCCAGCACAACACCGCTTGAATGGTGATCTCGGGATCGCCCGCGGTAGATTTGACCGAACGGTGCAGATCATCGACGTTGGCCTCAGTCAACTTCGTTGAAGGCTGTTGGGATTTGTGGGTTTTCTCGTAGGCATTGTATCGCTCCACCGAGGCGCGCCAATCAGCCCAGTCGGCTTTGCTCCAATGGATGATCTCGTCGAACTTGATATCCTTCGGTTTAGGCGGCGGCGAATCGTCCTCAGCCGAACTTGAGTCGGGAGCCGGCGATTGTTTGAGAATCTGCACCCATAATAGGATCAGGCGGTCGTTCCAGATGATCGGCGTCACCGGATTGTCTTCGATCGCGAGCTTAATTTCCTCCCACGGCAGCCAACTTCCCTGCTCCTGACGGCGATAATAGTATTTCCGCTTCGACCCGGCGGTCCGTGCGAAGACATGGGTGACCGAGTTGGCGGCGTCGGCGTCGTCGGGGGCGTGGCACAGGCCACAGGGTTCGAGCTTTGCGACTTCTTGCAGCTTGGTCAAATAATTGGAAAATGCGCTCGCCGCCGCATCCTCGGTGAGATCGCCTTGCAAAAGCTCGCCCAGAGTCTCTTTGAAGAAGGGTGATTGGTCGTCGCGAAGTTCCGGATCTAGCCAATTCTCGGGCCATAAAAACACTTCGCGGTTGGCTTGCCAAACGCGGTAGCACTTCATCCATTCCCATTGCGCCGCCGATATGTGGGTCGGATCGATCTCCGGCTCCAAATGGCGCAGCGCCCGCTCGATGAATAGCTGTATTGAGGAAAGCGCCAACCTAATGCGGGATGTCTGCCCGCACGGCGCCATCTCCACGTCCATCAACAGATATTCGAACAGCCGTTCCGGCGTGTTGATGCTGCGGGTTTCGGGCCGATCGGCGAGATGATGCAGCGTGTAAGCGACCAGCGCGTCGCGCCGCAGCGTCCGCATTTTGTCGTTGATCGGCTTCACCAGCGTCAGCCAATCGGCGTCTTCGTATTTGGCGCGCAGCGCCGATTCCATTTTCCTTGCGGCGTCCGGCGTCGGATCGTTGGTCGCCGACGCAAGGAGCGCATCGGCGGAGACGCCACAGGTCGAGACGATCGTATAAGCGTCGAACACGCGCCGGAAGTTTTCGAACCGCTCGAGATGCGTCACCTTTTCGTCCCTGAAGAAGTGCGACAGCAGCGCGGATAGCGAGGCCGGCTCCCATTGCGTGAGCACAAGCAGGGCGCTGCCGCCCTCCGGGAGCGTGGCTCGCGGGTTGCGGAGAACGGCGAGCAGGCTCTCGTCGGTGGGCGAAAGGGCGGCTTTGAGGCGTGCGAAATCCAGCAGTCCGAACAAGACGTCGGTGAGCGCGCGCGAGGCTGCAGCCGCTGGTGCGCCCGCTGTCTCGAGACTATTGAGCCACCCTTTGCCGTCAAACTGCAAATCCGGATTGACGGCAAGATGGGCGACTTCTTGCGCCGTGAGCGAAAGCGCGGCGCCAAGCGACGCCGCTTTGAGGAAGCGGAGGTAGCTCGTTCGAAGACGCTCCAACAGAGTCTTCGAATAGAGACACGCCGCGGGGATGGGCTGCCAGGCGGTTCCGTTGGTGGTCCAGCGCAAGGCGAGCGCGCCTTTCAGGCCTTTGATTTTCAGCGAAATCGCGACAAGCCTGCCGGCCGTCAGCGAAATCGGACTTTGGTTGCTCCAACCGTCCGCGCCTTGCGCCATCGTCACCGGCGCACCGTCGATTTCGAGCGCAACCACCACGCCCGCCTCCATGAAGACGGCGATGTCATAAAAACCGGTTTTCGGGGCGTCGACGAATTCTGCTCCAAACGGCGGCGAGCGGCCCGTCGGACCCGGCGGAATTTTTCTGCGCGCCTTCAAAACCGTAAGCAAGCGGCGCGCTCGCCTCCGTGCGATCCGGGACGCCGCCCGGATCGTTGCTCGAGTAAAAGCTCGCAGTCAGGCCAAAGTTTTCCAAAGCCGTGAAATCAGCGAGCGCTGCTCGCGCGGCGTCCGCAGCAGAGGCGAGCACGACCTTGTCCCGCAGCAACGCCCGGGCAAAGCTCGCATCGCTCCCCGCCACGGCGGTGATCGTCACCAATGCTTGCTCTTCTTTCCGCCGCGGCCTCAAATCCTTCAAAATCTCCGCGAGGAAGCCCTTGCGCTTCGCCTGAACTGGGTCAGCCGACGCGACATAGGTCGTATAGAGTGGGAGGAGAATTGGGTTTCTGGCGAAGAAGGGATCGATGCTGCGATGGCTTTTTTTCGCGAGCGCCGAAAGCGCCTTCAGTAGAAGATCATCGCCTGCCGCGGCGGCGACGAGCACCGGCAGCGCCGTTTTCTCGTCGAGCACCCCCTTGAAACTCAACGACTTTCGCAAGTCGTCATAGACCAGGCGGCCCTGGCTCGCGCCGACGACCGCCTCCGAAAGCTCGTGTAGTGGAGCGGCATAAGGAACCGAGAGGTCGAAAGTCCCTTCAAGCAGCGAGAAGAAAAATTCGGTGGCGTCAGATCCGTAGACCAGCGTCATGAGACCCTTGGCGATCTCGCCCTTCGGATCGTCGACGAGCGCGAACTGGCCCTCGACCTCCTGAAAATTGGCGCGCAGCGTCCGCGCCAAATCGTTCACCACGCGCTCCGGGGGCGCGGACTTTCCACTGATGTCGCGGTTCCACAAAAGGTAAAGCGCCTGCGTCGGCTTCACCGACGCGTTGCGTAGGGCCTGCACCAGTCGAACGAAGCGTATCATCGGTGCCGCGGGCACAACGTCGGACGCGGCTTTCGCGGCGGTCGGCTCCGGATCGAGCGGCGCGAAAGGATTGAGCCCCGTGCATTGGACGAGAGCGAGAAGTTCGACGACGCTGATGTGCAGCGTTCGCGCCAACCAGCCGCGCCGGAAAATGTCGCTTACATTTTCGAGCGTGAGCGGGGTTGTCTTGTCGAAACCCAATGCCTCCGCGATGAGGTTGAATTCCGGTCCCCTCAAATGCAGCGCTGAACACAAGGCCGGCTCATGCTCGAACAGCTTGGAGTTGCCTGCCAGCACGTCGCCGCTAGGATCCTCTTGGAACGCGTCATCCTTGTGCAACAGGGAAGGGCTCAGAAACATTTTCCGATAAAGCGATTTGCGGCCATGCGACTCGATGGGCCCCCAACAGGCCAGCAAAGGCTGCAGATCCCGTTCCGGCGTCAAGGAAAGCAGCTCGGCTGCCTGCAACAGATAGCCCAGGCGCGACAGCAAGGTTACGAAAGCCGCGTCAACTCCCTTGGAAGCATGGGAATTGGTCGCGTGCCCCTGCGGCGTGCGTTTCGGATGTAGCGCCGACAGCGCCGCGTCCGTCAGTTCGATCGATAACCCCAGCTTCCGCCATAGCCGAATGAAGCGAAGAATGCGCACGAAATCGGCGCGTTTGAGTTCGTGATGCGCCGGATCCGGATTTGCACGGCAGAGGCGAAGGTTCGCGGCCGAGCAACCCTCGTCACTGTCGTCAGCCTTGCTGATGATGATGAGACCCATGATGCGGGCGTAGTTGGCGTCGTTCCTGATCCACGCGATGACCGGCCCATAGTCGTGCTTGCTCGCCGCGGAATGCGCGCCATAGGCGACGGGATCGAGATCAGCGGGAAGCAGCTCTTTGAAGTCCGCATCGGGAATGGCCCCCGCCTTGAGCAATTGAATGACCTCGAAGCCAAGGCCGAGCGCCTCGACGCGCGCCGCAATTCCAGTATCTGGATTGACGAAGCGCGTGCGCACGATCTCCGCCATTTCGTTGTAGGAGACGCCGACCCGGCGACAAAAATGCTGAAAGTGCGACAGTTCGGCGATCTCCGCGCCGTCATGCTCTTGGGCATGCGGCGTTCTCGCCTCGTGCGACTTATCGGCATGGGCATGGGCATGGCCGTGTTCGTGGGGCGACGCGGTCGCGCCGCTGTGCCCCGGCAATCCGAAAAGTTGCGTGAGAGTCAGACTGTCGTCGGTCAGCAGGCGATGCTCCATCCGTGACAACCCGACCCGCTCCATGAGAATGTCGGCCAATCCGTAGTATGCGCCGCCAGCTTCCCCCGTTCTACGCTCGAGGGCCGCCATGACGCTGTACAACGGCGCGCCGAGGGTCTGAAAATAGAGCCGCGACAGTTCGAGCGGCCGATTGAAAGGAAGTTTGAGCGGAAACAGCGCGCTCTTGAGCGTCGCATAGGCCGAATCCTGCACGAACTGCGGGCTGGCGCAGAGTTCCTCCGAGCTGATCGCCGCATGCGTGGTATGCCCGTGAAAATCGTGCAGTGTCAGCCGATGCGTGACGAAATGCTCCAACGTCTCGTTGACGAGATCGATGTAGGGCAGCGCCACATTAGTGTTTTCGCAAGTTAGCGGCAGATGTTGGAGATCGGGCGCCGCCGCAACAGGACAGTTTGGGGATTTTTCTCCCCGGCCGGGGGATAATCGATGAAATTGAGGAGATCGACGAGATAGGCGGCGGGACTCGAATGGAGCGGCATTCCGGGCAGTCGCAAAAATCCATCGAGCCGAACAAAGTCTCCATCGTCGGCGAAACCACGAGCCCGCCGCCTGGGCCGGCGGTCGACGGCGTGAGCGCGGCGACATGCGCATTCGACCCGCGCGCGGCAAGGCGAGACGTCGCTATCTGGAGTGCCGCCCCGGCGACCACGCGCGCTTTGGCGTGTACCTGATTGGCGACGGCCTCGCCGCCGAGGTCATGCGCGAAGGCGCGGGCGAAGCCGAGCGAGTCGTAACGCGTGACCGCATAGGCCGAGTCGAGGTTATGCCGCAACAGCGCGGCAAAGGCATGGTCATTGGGCGTGATCTGATAGACGCGCTGCAATCGCTTGATTTCCGCGACGACCGCAGGCGAATGGGCGATACTGAGATGATGCGCCAAAAAGCGCTCGACCGGCTCGCCGCCGAGCGAGAAGTTGGCATGATGCTCTTTTAAGAACGCCAACACGCCCGACTTGACGTCCTTCGACGCGTGCGGGGACAGCACCAGTGCTCCCGCCGCGATCATATCCGCAACCACCGCATTGGGCGCGGCGAGGCGCACTTGCGCCGCAAGATATTCAGCGTATTTCGCGCGGCGATGCTCGACGGAATCGCCGGCGATTTCCTTGGGAATGGCGCCGCCGATCAGCGGTGGCCATTTGTCGGCGTGATAAAGGCCCCGCGTCGCAAGATCGTCGACGCTCACCAGCGGCGTCTTCGCTCGCGTTCTATGGAGCGCGGCAAGCAGCGGCGCGTTGTTCAAAGTGAGATGCGCCAGTTGGCCATCGAACTGAAGCCGACGCGTCAGTTCTGGGCCAAAGGAGGCTTCGATCTCCTTCCAAAACGCCGCGTGGTCGCCCTTATGGCGTATGTGCAGCTCGGCAAACGTCTGCATGCGACCCTGGTCGTTTCCAAGCGTGACTTGCAGAATCTCATTGAGACTCGAGAGCCCGATCGCCGGTTTCTCTTCCAATGCGTGCGTCGCGCAGAGCACTTGAAAACTGCGGGTCGTGGCGTCGATCGATCCGGAGAGAGACTTGGGGATGACGCCCTGTTCGGCGGCGTGTCGCCAGGCTTCGGCGACCGAAGCGGCGCTCGCGCCAAATAATGCGTCGGACTCCATCGAAAAGCCTGCGCGAAACAGCGCATAGTAGAAAGCCGGCGCCAAGCCTGCCCCGCCCTTGCCATGCGCAAATCGGTCGGCAACCGCGGCGAAGACGATTCCGCGCGCGTCCCAGCCAGTCTTCCTCGCAAGATAAGTGACGTCTTCCCGGTCCCCGGCCTCCCTCAGATCGGCAAGCCGGCCGACGTGCGCCCGCCCCAGCGCTGCGGTCAGCGCCTCATATTCGCTGGGCAACCCCTCGGCGCCCGCCGGGATGGCGACGCTCAAGGTTTCGTGCGTCCCGGCGTTGTAGCGAATGTGCGAAACACCGAGCAGTTTTTGCCCGGCGAAGATGCGCGCGAAAATGTCCGGCTTCGCTTTCTTTGGCGGCGGCGAGTAGTTGGCGTGGTAGCGTCCATGTTCGTCGGTGGTCGCCGTCGCGAGCGAAACGTGTGGGCCGGAATTCTTGTCGACGATCTCGACGAGGACGCCGGCGAGCGGCCCGCGGCCCGGACTCGAAACGAGCCCTTCGACGCGATGGTTGCCGTGACCCGAACTCGTCCTCGCATGCGGCGGCGGCCCGCTGCTGGGCGCCGGATGCGCAGCCGTGTGCGCAGCGGTTGCGCTCGCCGCGTGCGGGGCAGCATGATGAGAAACGAGCGTCGCCGCATGCGCGGCGCGAGCTGCTTGATGATGTGCTTCCGCTCCGACGACATGAAAGGACGAGGGAAAATGGTGCGGCGGGCCCGGCTGCGGAATCTGGATGTTGCCATGCGAGAATAAGGGTCCGTAGTCGACCTTGTCGCCGGCTTTCAGATGCGGCAGGCGCGCCGAATAATATTGCGCGCCTGCGCGCACGTCGGTACGAAACAGCACGGCAGGAATTTTGCCGGGCGGACCGCCGTTGACCCGGTAGTGCACGTCGACGCGGTGGCTAGCATTGAGCGGATGCACGCCGACCGTGACCACCACCCCTTCGGCGGCGCTGTCGGCGCCGGCGGCCACCGTCCCCTCGGGCGCAGGGGCGTCCGGGGTGCCATACCACACGCTCTTTCCGGCTGCCTCGAAGCGCACGATTCCTCTCCCCCGAGAGACCCACTGTGTCGCCTCATCGCGAACGGAGCCTATGCCGAAAGAAACTGCAGCTGCACGACGGCCGTGATGTCCTTCAGCCTCAGCGCGAAGCGCTCGATCACACGGAAGCGATAGTAGCCGTTGGCGTCCTTCTGCTCGAAGCGCACGATGACGTCTTCGTCCGCCGTCATCCGGCCCCGGACGAGATCCATGGTGTTGCCGCCGAGGGAGACGACGAAGCCGGTGTAGAGCGTGGAGGGAACTACAGCCGTCGCCGTGACCGGGCTGGCCCCCGTCGGAGCCGCGATCGTCACGGTTGGAGGCGATGTGTAGCCGGAGCCGGCGCTGGTGATCGTAAAGCCTATCACCGCGCCTCCCGAAATGATCGCGGTGGCGGTCGCCGTCGAGCCGCTCGCGCCCGGGCCCGCGATCGTCACGCTCGGAACAGCTGCTGTGTAGCCCGAGCCTCCATTCGTAACAGAGACGGCGAGGACGCCGCCCGTTCCGAACAGCGGTCCGCTCAAGCCGCCGCTGCCGCCGGCCAGCGCTGGAACGAACGGCGGCAATGTGCCCGTCCCG
>CAWFZD010000095.1:0-12037 GCA_963820145.1 uncultured Alphaproteobacteria bacterium | reverse complement strand
GCGATACGCGCATCTTCGCGCGCGCCATAGATCGTGGTGACATTGTCTTTGGAAATCGACCGCCAGTGAATGATTTCCGTCTTTAGCTCCGTCCATCTCTCGATGCGGGCGAACAATCCTTCGATCCGCGGGCGGTAGCGTCGAATTCGTAGCCGGGAAGGCTTTGGCCGGATCGAAGCTCTTGGCGACGCCAGCCTTGGGTTCCGGCGACAAGAACTGGAGTAAGATCCTCTGCGCCGGAGAGAACGAAAACATCCAACTCTTCGGCGTCGAGATATTGAGGCAAACCCCGATCCGTCCGCCGTGTTATGGACGGAACGGAGAGGCTCCATCCAAACCCGAAGGGCCCGTTGCCGGCCCCGGAATCATAGGAGAGCGACAGTTGCGGTCCAAAGCCGGAGCGGCCTGGGGAAGCGAAAATCGGCACGCTCATCGAGCCGGTGCCGGTGACCGGATTGGCAGAGAATTTCTCGCCGATGCCGCCGATGGCGCCGCCGCCTTTGGGCAACGTGATCGAGGGCGCGTTCACGGCGAATTTGTCTTCCGCCGGCCTAGCGCTTTGATCGGACGATGCGACTTCCTTCGCCACGTCGCGCCCCTGTCAGCTACCGAGATGGTAGACAAGCACGAGAAAGACCTGAGTCTCCGCTTGGCGTTTCAGGACTTTTCCGTCTGTCGGCATGGACAGCAAGCCGACGCCCGACCCGCCATTGACCCCATCGGAAAGGCTGTCTGGAACGGCGACCGTGTGCTGTAGAAGCCCATCTTTTCCCGGCGCATAGAGGGTCAGCGCGTCGATCGTCACTGGACCGCTTGCGACAGACAGGAAACAGAAAGTTGCGAATTGGGACGGTCAAATCGCCCTTGCCGTTGACAAAGACCGACCATTCGGTCGGAAAGTCGTGCCGCAGGCTGAACAGCAGCGACAGCTTCGAAGTTTCCGCGTCGCTGACTATTTCCACAAGTTTGCCCGTGGCGCCTTTGGCCAAGGCTCGCCGCCGTCGCGCGCGGTGTGGCGGATGTGCAGGATCACGTCGGAAATCGTCATATAGTCGAAGGCGCGAACTTTCGACGGCAACGCTAGCCGCCATGTGCTGACGGCCCCGGCGCCTTCGAAGGGCAAAAAGCGCTCGTCATGCAGATTGGTTTCGAACATTCCGCTGTCGTCCGCGCCGCCACTCGTGACGATGGAGTTGGTGGAGCCGTAATAATCTACGAAGCGGTCGTCGGTGTTGTCGGCGTCTCGACCATAATCGCCGATCGGTGACACACGTATGGTGCTGCGTTGCAAAGTGAGCGTGCCGTGCACGGGAGTATAGGGGCCAACCACCGAGGGCATTGATAGCGCGACTGTCTTTATGCGCCGCATGTAATGTCCCGGACAGCCGAGATCGTAGAGCCACTCGGGGATCGAGACGGTGCAAACGCCGGTCGTCTTGAGGGCCAGGAGCGCGCGCGGATCGAGTTGCCTAAGCGAAACATGCCGCGTGAGCTCCAACTCGCGCTTGTTGTTGTCGTGATAGGCCGCCTCCATCCGCTTCAAGTCGAGGAAGAGATTTTCGCCCGACAGCAGGCCCTTGTAACCCGAATCCCAATAATTGGGGCTCAAGAAGTCGGTCGAATCCAGCTCGGGTCGCATCAGCTCCCGCTTCATCGTGCGTTCCGCCTTGCGCGCGGTCTCGAAGGCGAAGCGATAGAACTCGTGATAGATGCGGCTGATCTCCCCCTGCATCCAGCCATAGAGCTCTGCGTTGGTGAATTTCGAGCGCAGCTTTTGCTCGACTTCCTGGGAATTTTCGACCTGCCTTTTGGCGTTGTTGTATTCATGCTCCGCGACTTGCTCGGCGATGAGCGAGGAAATGATTTGACGGCCCATCTGCATGAGTTCATGCGCGGCGGTGTTAGCCTGCAGCCGCCAATCGTCCGCGCGACGCTCGTAGGACGCCGCTTTTGAAGTCATGCCCGCGGCGCTCTGAAGGAGGGCCGCCTCACCCTGTAATTGTGTGGCGTTAATCTGAACGAGTTCGCTCAAAACGTCTCCGCCAATGACCTTGATATGACCACCCAGGCCCCAAAAATGAACATCTGCAAAGATATCTGGTAGGAGGCGCAAGGAAGCTGCAATTGTCTGCATCTGAGAGGCTTGAGAGCTAATGGCAGAAGCCTGAGGCAAAAGTGCATTGAGTTCAAGGTTCTCACTTGATGATAAGAAGAGTAGCCCACCGCTCGCCGAGCCTGCCTGACTGTTGGGGGAGTCGCCGCCTGCGAGTTTTAGAGCCGAGTATTTCTGTAAACCGATCATCTTGTCGTATTCGGCGACCAGCGCACCGTAGACATCGTCGAAATTCTCTTCGGTTAGCTTGCGATGGTCCGCCGAGAGCTTATCCGGCGCGGCCGAGGAATTTGCTGTCTGTCCGAGCAGTCGCAGATAATATTTGTACCGCTCCAGCGTCGTGGCGCGCGTGCGCAACAGCGACTCGGTCGCCTCGCGCGCTTGCTTCCACTGCAGGAAGCGCACTTCCTGGGCCTTTTGCTGAAGCTTGATCTCGTGGCCCTGGCGGAGAAGCGCGAGTTGTTCGGCGTCGCCTTTTTCGTACGCGTTCAACAGCGCCCCGCCCAAGGACTTCAGCTCTCCCGCAAGCTCCAGGGCCTTTTGAATTAGGTTCAAGGAACGCAGGGGGCCGATGGGCTGATTTAATCCACCGACGATGCTGCCGATGTCGAGGCCCGCCGCGCGCGCCTTTATGATCATCCCCGGTTCGATCGGCGGATCCCAGAGCGCAAGGGGGCGGACGACGCCGGTGATGTCCATGCAATTGCGTATTTTGAACAGGCGATCAGCGACGGTGTCCCAATAGCGCAAAAGCGTATCGTTCTTGGGCACACAGAAATAGAGCGACTTGCCGATGCCAAACAACGCGCCGTTCTGATCGTCCTTGGCGCTTTTGTGCGCGGGGGGCAGCGTGCCGTTGAAGGGGATTTGCGTCTCCAGTTCGACCAGCGTGCTCCCCATCGCCTCGCGCTGCGCATGCTTCAGCTGCGCGAAGGTTTTTGGCGTCGAACCATTGTGCGTGGGAACCCTTTCGGGACGCGGGCCGAGAATGTTGGAGGCGAGCACGTAATGCATCGACGCCTCGTTTATGGTTTCGATCGTATATTGCAAAAACAGGCTGTCGCCCCAAGTTATGAGGTTCGACAAATATTTCATGACGACGTAGTATTGGTAGGCGAGCGGACGCGCGCGCGCGACGGCGTGCGGATCGAACGGTTTCGACAGGATCGCGGCATAACTGTTGTGAACCCATTCCTTGCGTTTGATCTGCGCGGAGAAAGCTCCTCGTCCGGATGACCCAAGAGCGCTATGAGCGCCTCGATGTTGGTCATGTCGCCCTGTCGGAAAGCCATAAATTTCCACCAGCGCTGCGGCGCAGGAGCCTTGTCGACGCAGGTCGGATCGAAAACATAGTGAAACCATTTCTGCGCCTCAGCGAACCGCTGGTTTTTGCTGAGATGCACCGCGATGGCGACGGGAAGGTGGTAGAGCACTCCCAATTGTAGCTTGAATAGGTGCCCTCGGGCGAAACGTCGATCGCGTGAGGGTGGCTGTGCACCTCGATAGTGGCGTTCGCGATGGGAGCGTAATGCGTCGCAAAGAGAGCTTGTCCCCAAGCCCTTGCAAAAACTTCGGATCGAGCATCCCTTCGATTGAGCTCCGATTGAGCCGCGAAATCAACGCTTCGACATAGGGATGGGAGAAGTTCTCGAAGCTGTAGGAGAAATGTTCGGGATTGCCTTCATGCAACCTCCGCCAGGCGGCGTCGGCGCCCAATGGAAGCCGCACCTCGAGCGCTCATCGCCTCCTCCTTACGTTATGCGACCCGCCATGCATGCCGCCGAAGGGGCCAACCACAACGCCGTCGTAGCGCACCGTAGCCGTCGAAGACGACGCCAAATGAGCGAAGAAAGATTGGTGTGGCGTGACGAGCGGAGGGAAATGGTGACCTGCGCCGCCCAGCGCCATGCCGGAAGGGTGGGAGAAGTCCGAAACCTCGGAAAGTCCTCAACGGCTGATGCCGCTCTTCGCTCGTCACGAAAAAGACGTTGTGGCTGTCCTCGTAAAGGAAGGGCGCCTCCCAAGGATTTGGCGATCCGGGCTGGCATTCCACGACCGAGCCAGGAAAATTGCCCTTCAAAACGCTCCGGGTAAAATGCGAAGCGCCCCTGTAATCGATCATCAGAGTCTAAGAGGCGACTGTGGCGCGACGCTGCGATCCGGAGTGCAGCATCTCGACTGGAACGCCGGCGATCGCATTGGGCGCGCTATGAGTGTTGTAGAGCAGCAATCCGCGCCGGGCCCGTCGTGTTGGGATCGAGCGCCAAATGCACGAGCATCGCGCCGTCAGGGCGGATGGCGGCGCGCAGAGCCAGTCGCGAGCGGTCGAACGCTTCGGGCCCATGCGGCGGATAGCTGCCGAGCACGGTCGGCGTATTGACGTCGGAAGTGTTGGCGGGGGACCATTTGCCGTCGCGGCGTTCGCTCCAGCACAACACCGCTTGAATGGTGATCTCGGGATCGCCCGCGGTCGATTTGACCGAACGGTGCAGATCGTCGACGTTGGCCTCGGTCAATTTCGTTGAAGGCTGGTGGGATTTATGGGTTTTCTCGTAGGCATTGTATCGCTCCACCGAGGCGCGCCAATCGGCCCACTCCGCTTTGCTCCAGTGGATGATCTCGTCGAACTTGAGATCCGTCGGCTTAGGCGGCGGCGAATCGTCGTCATCCGAACTCGAGCCGGGTGCCGGCGACTGTTTGAGAATGTGTACCCATAAGAGCAGCAGGCGGTCGTTCCAGATGATCGGGGTGACCGGATTATCTTCGATCGCGAGCTTAATCTCCTCCCATGGGAGCCAACTTCCCTGCTCCTGACGGCGATAATAGTATTTCCGCTTAGATCCGGCAGTGCGGGCGAAGACATGGCTGACCGCGTTGGCGGCGCCGGCGTCGTCGGGTACGTGACACAGCCCGCATGGCTCGAGCTTCGCGACTTCCTGCAGTTTGCTCAAATAATTCGAAAACGCGCTCGCGGCCGCATCCTCGGTGAGATCGCCTTGCAAAAGCTCGCCCAGAGTCTCTTTGAAGAAGGGCGATTGATCGTCGCGAAGTTCCGGATCGAGCCAATTCTCAGGCCACAAAAACACCTCGCGGTTGGCTTGCCAGACCCGGTAGCGCTTCATCCATTCCCATTGCGCCGCCGAAATGTGTGTTGGATCAATCTCGGGCTCCAAATGTCGCAGCGCCCGCTCAATGAACAGCTGAATGGCGGACAGCGCCAACCTGACGCGGGACGTCTGCCCGCACGGCGCCATCTCCACGTCCATCAGCAGATATTCGAACAGCCGCTCCGGCGTGTTGATGCTGCGTGTCGCGGGCTGATCGGTAAGATGGTGCAGCGTGTAAGCGACCAGCGCGTTGCGCTGCAACGTCCGCATTTTGTCGTTGATCGGCTTCACCAGCGTCAGCCAATCGGCGTCCTCGTATTTAGCGCGCAGTGCCGATTCCATCTTCCGTGCCGCATCCGGTGTCGGATCGTTGGTCGCCGTCGCCAGGAGCGCATCGGCCGAGACGCCGCAGGTTGAGACGATCGCATAAGCGTCGAACACGCGCCGGAAGTTCTCGAACCGCTCAAGATGAGTAAGCTTTTCGTCCTTGAAGAAGTATGACAGCAGCGCGGAGAGCGACGCCGGCTCCCATTGCGTAAGCGCAAACAGGGCGCTGCCGCCCTCGGGGAGCGTCGCTCCCGGGTTGCGGAGAACGGCGAGCAAGCTTTCGTCGGTGGGCGAAAGGGCGGCTTTGAGGCGTGCGAAATTCAGCAGTCCCAACAATACGTCGGTGAGCGCGTGCGAGGCCGCAGCTGATGGTGCGCCCGCCGTCTCGAGACTATTGAGCCACCCATTACCGTCGAACCGCAAATCCGGACTGCCCGCGAGATAGGCGACTTCTTGCGCAGTGAGCGAGAGCGCGGCCCCAAGCGACGCCGCTTTGAGGAAGCGAAGGTAGCTCGTTCGAAGTCGCTCCAGCAATGTCTGCGAATAGAGACATGCCGCGGGGATGGACTGCCAGGCAACTCCGTTGGTGGCCCAGCGCACGGCAAGCGCACTTTTTAGGCCTTTGACCTTCAGCGAAATCGCGACAAGCCTGCCGGCCGTCAGCGAGATGGGGCTTTGATTGCTCCAACCGTCCGCGCCTTGCGCCATCGTTACCCGCGCACCGTCGATTTCGAGCGCGACCACGACGCCCGCCTCCATGACGACAGCGATGTCGTAAAAACCGGTTTTCGGCGCGTCGACAGAGCCGCTCCACACGGCGGCGATCCCGCCGTCAGCGCCCGCGGGGCTTTTCTGCGCGCCGTCTGGCACGTAAGCAAGCAGCGCGCTCGCCTCCGTGCGATCCGGGACGCCGGCGGGATCATTGCTGGAATAGAAGCGCGCGGTCAGGCCAAGATTTTCCAACTCCGTAAAATCAGCGAGCGCCGCTCGGGCAGCGTCCGCGGTCGCAGCGAGCACGGCCCTGTCCCGGAGCAGCGCCGCGGCAAAAGTCGCGTCGCTTCCCGCCACCGCGGTGATCGTCGCGAGGGCTTGCTCTTCCTTCCGGCGCGGCTTCAAATCCTTCAAGACCTCCGCGAGAAAGGCCTTTCGCTTCTCCGGAGCCGGGTCCGTCGAGGCGACATAGGCCGTATAAAGCGGCTCGAGATTCGGGTTGCTGGCGAAGAAGGGATCGATCGTCTGACGCGTTTTCTTCGCGAGCGCTGCAAACGCCTTCAGAAGCGGCTCCTCGCCCGCTGCGGCGGTGGCAAGCGGTGGGAGCGCGGTCTTTTCGTCGAACATTCCCTTGAAACTCAGCGACTTTCGTAAATCGTCATACAGAAGTCGGCCCTGGCCGGCGCTGACGACCGTCTCCGAGAGCTCGTGCATTGGCGCGGCGTAATGAACAGAGAGGTCGAGCGTTCCATCGAGCAGTGAGAAGAAAAACTCGGTGGCGTCGGAGCCGTAGACCAAAGTCATGAGACCTTTGGCGATCTCGCCCTTCGGATCGTCGACCAGCGCGAACTGGGTCTCGACCACCTGAAAATTGGCGCGCAGTGTCCGCGCCAAGTCGTTCACTATGCGCTGCGCAGGCGCGGACTTTCCGCTGATGTCGCGGTTCCACAAGAGGTAAAGCGCCTGCGTCGGCTTCACCGACGCGTCGCGCAACGCCTGCGTAAGTCGGATGAAGCGGATCATCGGCGCTTCGCGCACGACGTCGAACGCAGCCTTCGCGGCGCTCGTCTCCGGTTCGAGCGGCGCAAAAGGATTGACCCCAGTGCATTGGATGAGAGCGAGAAGTTCGACGACGCTAATGTGCAGCGTTCGCGCCAACCAGCCACGCCGATAAATCTCGCTTACATTCTCGAGCGTGAGCGAGAAGAAGTCGCTTTGTCGAATCCCAATGCATCCGCGATGAGATTGAATTCAGGTCCCCTCAAATGCAGCGCCGAACACAAGGCCGCCTCATGATCGAACAGCTTGGCGTCGCCCGCGAGCACGTCGCCGCTGGAATCCTCTTGGAACGCGTCATCCTTATGCAACAGGGAAGGGCTTAGAAACATTTTCCGATAAAGCGATTTGGGGCCATGCGTCTCGATAGGCGCCCAACAGGCCAACAAAGGTTGCAGATCCCGTTCCAGCGTCAACGAAAGCAGCTCGGCTGCCTGCAGCAGATAGCCCAAGCGCGACAGCAAGGTTACGAAAGCGGCGTCAACTCCCTTGGACGCATGGGCGTCGCTCGTATGCCCCTGCGGCGCGCTTTTTGGATGGAGCGCCGACATCACCGCGTCCGTCAATTCGATCGAAAGGCTCAGCTTTCGCCACAGCCGAATGAAGCGAAGAATGCGCACGAAATCGGCGCGTTTGAGCTGGTGGTGGGCCGGATCCGGATTCGCCCGACAGAGCCGGAGGTTCGCGGCGGAGCAACCCTCGTCACTGTCCTCGGCCTTGGAGATGATGATGAGACCCATGATGCGGGCGTAATTGGCTTCATTCCTGATCCACGCGATGACCGGCCCGTAGTCGTGCTTGCTCGCCGCGGAATGCGCGCCATAGGCGACGGGATCGAGATCAGCGGGAAGCAGCTCTTTGAAGTCCGCATCCAGGAATTTCCCCCGCCTTGAGCAATTGAATGACCTCGAAGCCAAGGCCGAGCGCCTCGACGCGCGCCGCAATTCCAGTATCGGGATTGACGAAACGCGTGCGCAGGATCGCCGCCATGTCGCTGTAAGAGACGCCGACGCGGCGGCAAAAATGCTGGAAGCTCGAGAGTTCGGCGATCGCCGCGCCGTCATGCTCCTGCGTGTGCGGCGCTCGCGCCTCATGCGGCTTGTCCACGTGCTTGTGAGCTTCTTCGTGGTGCGGCGACGACGCGCCGCTCTGCTCCGGAAATCCGAAAATTTGCCCGAGAGACAGGCTGTCGTCGGTTAGCAGGCGATACTCCATGCGCGACAACCCCAGCCGCTCCATGAGAATGTCGGCCAATCCGTAGTGTGTGGCGCGCAGCTTCCCCCCTTCTGCGCGCAAGGGCCGCCATCACGCTGTACAACGGCGCGCCGAGGGTCTGAAAATAGAGCCGCAACAGTTCCAGCGGCCGATTGAAAGGAAGTTTGAGCGGAAACATCGCGCTTTTGAGCGTCGCATAGGCCGACTCCTGCACGAACTGAGGGCTGGCGCAGAGCTCCTCCGAGCTGATCAAAGCATGCGTCGTATGCCCGTGATAGTCGTGCAGTGTCAGCCGATGGGTGACGAAATGCTCCAGCGTCTCGTTGACGAGATCGATGTAGGGCAACGCCACATTTGTGTTTTCGCAGGTCAACGGCAAATGTTGCAGATCGGGGCGGCGCCGCAACAGCACGGTTTGCGGGTTCTTGGCGCCGGCTGGGGGATAATCGATGAAATTGAGGAGGTCGACGAGATAGGCGGCGGGGCTAAGAATGGATCGACATTCCGGGCAATCACAAAAATCCATCGAGCCGAACAAAGTCTCCATCGTCGGCGAAACCACGAGCCCGCCGCCTGGGCCGGCGGTCGACGGCGTGAGCGCGGCGACATGCGCATTCGACCCGCGCGCGGCAAGGCGAGACGTCGCTATCTGCAGTGTCGCCCCGGCGACCACGCGCGCTTTGGCATGCACCTGATTGGCGATGGCTTCGCCGCCGAGATCATGCGCGAAGGCGCGGGCGAAGCCGAGCGAGTCGTAACGCGTGACCGCATAGGCCGAGTCGAGGTTGTGCCGCAACAGCGCGGCGAAGGCATGGTCATTGGGCGTGATCTGATAGACGCGCTGCAATCGCTTGATTTCCGCGACGACCACAGGCGAATGGGCGATACTGAGATGATGCGCCAAAAAGCGCTCGACCGGCTCGCCGCCGAGCGAGAAGCTGGTATGATGCTCTTTTAAGAACGCTAACACGCCCGACTTGACGTCCTTCGACGCGTGCGGGGACAGCACCAGGGCTCCCGCCGCGATCATATCCGCGACCACCGCATTGGGCGCGGCGAGGCGCACTTGCGCCGCAAGATATTCAGCGTATTTCGCGCGGCGATGCTCGACGGAATCGCCGGCGATTTCCTTGGGAATGGCGCCGCCGATCAGCGGTGGCCATTTGTCGGCGTGATAAAGGCCCCGCGTCGCAAGATCGTCGACGCTCGCCAGCGGCGTCTTCGCTCGCGTTCTATGGAGCGCGGAAAGCAACGGCGCGTTGTTCAAGGTGAGATGCGCCAGTTGGCCATCGAACTGCAGCCGACGCGTCAAGTCGGGGCCAAAGGAGGCTTCGATCTCCTTCCAAAACGCCGCATGGTCGCCCTTATGGCGTATGTGCAGCTCCGCAAACGTCCGCATGCGACCCTGGTCCTTTCCAAGCGTGACTTGCAGAATCTCCTTGAGGCTCGAGAGCCCGATCGCCGGTTTTTCTTCCAGAGCGTGCGTCGCGCAGAGCCCTTGTAAACTGCGGGTCGCGGCGTCGATCGATCCGGGAGAGGGCCTTGGTACGATGCCCTGTTCCGCGGCGTTTCGCCAAGCTTCGGCGACCGAAGCGGTGCTCGCGCCAAACAATGCGTCGGGCTCCATCGAGGTTCCTGCGCGAAACAGCGCATAGTAGAAGGCCGGCGCCAACGCCGCTCCGCCCTTGCCATGCGCAAATCGGTCGGCAACCGCGGCGAAGACTATTCCGCGCGCGTCCCAGCCAGTCTTCTTGGCAAGATAAGTGACGTCTTCCCGATCCCCGGACTCCCTCAGATCGGCAAGCCTGCCGGAGTGCGCCCGCCCCAGCGCCGCGGTCAGCGCTTCTATATTCGCTGGGCAACCCCTCGGCGCTCGCCGGGATGGCGACGCTCAGGGTTTCGTGCGTCCCGGCGTTGTAGCGAATGTTCGAAACACCGAGCAGTTTTTGCCCCGCGAAGATGCGCACGCAAATGTCCGGCCTGGCTTTCCCTGGCGGCGGCGCGTAGTTGACGCGGTAGCGTCCATGTTCGTCGGTGGTCGCGGTCGCGAGCGAAACATGTGGGCCGGAATTCTTGTTGATGATCTCGACGAGCACGCCGGCAAGCGGCCCGCGTCCGGGCTCGAAAACGAGCCCTTCGACGCGGTGGCTGCCGTGAACCGAGCTCGCCCCCGCATGCGGCGGCGGCCCGCTGCTCGGCCTCGGATGCGTCGCCGTTGCCCCCCCGCGTGCGGCGCAGCATGATGGAAAAAGAAGCGTCGTCGCGTGCGCGGCGCGAACTGCTTGATGATGTGCGTCCGCTCCGGCAACGACATGGAAGGACGACGGGAAATGGCTGTGCGGCGGGCCGGGCTGCGGAATGTGAAATGTTGCCGCATGCACAGACGGGTCCTATAGTCGACCTTGTCGCCGGTTTTTAGATGCGGCAGCGTCGCGCCGAAAAATATTGAGCGCCTGCGCGCACGTCCGTGCGAAAGAGGACGGCTGGGAAGTTGCCCGGCGGACCGCCATTGCAATGCGATAGTGCACGTCGACGCGGTGGCTCTCATTGAGCGGATGCACGCCGACCGTGACCACCACCCCTTCGGCGGCGCTGTCTGCGCCGGCGGCGACCGTTCCCTCTGGTGGGCGCCGGCGCATCCGCGGTGCCCCACCACAGGCTCTTGCCAGCTGCGTCGAAGCGAACCATCCCCGTCCTTCGAGAGACACGCTCTATCGCCCGATGCGAACGGCGCTATGCCGACAGAAACTGCAGCTGGACGACCGCCGTGATGTCCTTCAGGCGAAGGGCGAGGCGCTCGATCACCCGGAAGCGATAGTAGCCGTTGGCGTCCTTCTGTTCGAAGCGCACGATCACGTCTTCGTCCGCCGTCATTTTCCCACGCACGAGGTCCATTGTATTGCCGCCGAGAGAAACAACGAAGCCGGCATACAAGATCGGCACGACAGCAAGGGTTGCAGACCCACCAATGATCACGCTAGGGGGAGATAGAGAGAAATATCCGGCTCCCGGATAGGTGACCGTCACGCTCGCGATTGCCCCTGCGGCTGAAACAGTGGCAGACGCCGTCGCCTGACCGAAAACGACGATAGGGGCCGCCGTGTACTCCTGAACCCGCGTTGGTCACGGTTACGCCGGTCACCGCTCCCCCCTGAACTGTCGCTATTCCGGTGGCGCCACCTCCTGTTGCGTCGCCTAAGGCGGGCTGGAAGGTCACTTGGGGCGCTGTCGTATAACCAGAGCCTGGATTCGTAATCTGAACCTGAGGAATCACTGTCACCCGCGGCCGCGCCGGTGCCCACAGTCGCCGTTGCTTGAGCGACGTTATTGCCGCTTGGAGGGGCAATCGTGATCGAAGGCGGCGAAGCCGGAGCGTAACCCGAGCCCGGGGTGGTGACCAGTATCCCCGCGATGCCGCCCGTCCCATATCCCCCAAACAGCCCGCTCAAACCGCCAACATTGGATCCAGTTGTCGCTGCTATGAACGGTGGCAAGGTTCCTGGTACCG
>CAWFZD010000094.1:0-180719 GCA_963820145.1 uncultured Alphaproteobacteria bacterium | reverse complement strand
ATGGGCTGTCCCAAAGCTCGAAGAGCGCGCGCCAGGCGGCAAGGCTCAGCATCAGCTGCCACAGCGGCGCGAACAACAGCGCGGGCCAGAAGCGCGTGAGGCTGCGCCGGCGCATGCCGAGCATCATCGGCCAGTAGATCGACACGAGCCCGAGAGCGCGAGAAAACACCAGAAGGTGCTGAGCGCGATTTCACCTGCGCCTTGCGGGCGCAGCAGATCGCCGAAGACGGCGCGCGCGAGGAACAAAGCGGTGAGCAGCGGGCCGATCAGCGGACCTGCGAAACCGCCGGTGAACATCGAGGAGCGCCGCGAAGGTGCGCTTCAAGCCGAGATCGGCGACGAGCTTTTGCGGATTGCGGCAGTGGGTCAGCGCGGTCTGCATCCAACCCTTCATCCAGCGGCTTCGCTGATTGACGAGCGCCCGCAACGTCAAAGGCGCCTCTTCGAAAGTATGCGAGGGCAGCGCTTCGACGCGGTAGCCGCAGCGCGCGAGACGCAGGCCGAGGTCGGCGTCTTCGGTCACGTTGAAGGCGTCCCAGAACCCGATCGTGCGCAGCGCATCGAGGCGGAAATGATTGGAGGTCCCGCCAAGGAACAACGGCAGATCCATCGCGCAGACGCCGGCGTTGAAGACGTCGAATAGCGCCGCATAGTCGATCGCGAAATAGGCCGCGAGCAGAATTCTCCGCGCCGTTGTCGATGCAGAGACTGGCCTGCAGGCAGGCGACGCTCGGATGGGCGCGCGGGAAGATCTGGCCGCGGCAAGGCGCAGTTGCTTAGGATGCGGCAAATCCTTGGCGTCGAAGACAGCGAGCAGTTCGCCGCGGGCGAAAGCCGCGGCTATGTTGAGCGCGCGCGGTTTGGTTTGGGGATTCCGGGCGGCGCGACGATGATCTGGTGCGGCGTGCGCGGGGCGTTGGCGCGCAACGCTTGCGCCGTCGCATCGTCGTCCGCTTCGACCATGAACAGGATTTCAAGCTTCGCGCGCGGATAATCGAGCAGATCGAGCGCGCGGGAGAGTTGCCGCGCGACGCGTGCTTCGCGATAAAGCGGCACGATCACGCTGTAGGCGGGAAGCTCGGCGTCGGCGATCTCGAAAGCTTCGTCCGCGTCGTTTGGCTGCGTTTCGCAACTTGCGGCGCAGGCGAACAGGCGCAGGAAGACGTTGCCAAGGAACATCGCCGACAAAGGCAGCGCCGCGACCAAAGCCGGCAACCCGTATGGCGCAAAGAGCGCCGCGAGCAGCAGTAGATTTGCGGCGAGAACTCCGGCGAGCGTGCGGCGGTCGAGCGCAAGACGCGCGCAGAGCTCAGGATAGACGCCTTCGACCATGAATGGAGCGGCGTCCGCCGCGACGCGCAGGCGAGTCGCATTCATTAGCCGTAAGAAATTGCTGCGCGTCGTTACGACGAATCTCGCCTGCGATCGACGCGCGGCTCCGATAAGCTGCGCAATCTCGGCGCCCTGCGGGGCGAAGAGCCAGTCGCCGTTCTCAAGGCGCGCATAGCCTTGCCGCGCGGCGCGTTCAAGATTGGCGAAGCGCGCCGGCGTAAAATCGCCGTCGATGAAATCGGCGCCGATATGCCGCGCCAAAGCGCGATAGAAAACGCTCTCGTCGACAAGGCCCTCCGCGATCAGCGCCGCGTCGGCCAAAACGCCGTGGCGGCGCGCCAGGGCGCTCGCATAGCGCAGGGTTTCGATCGGAACGCCGCAACCGGCGAGGAAAGCGATCTCTGGCGGCGGCGCTCGCGGGATGCGCTCAGTGGGGAGGCTGCTGCGCGCAAAGGGTTCGGGCGACTCGGCGCGGCGCGCGTTCGGGCGACGCGGCGCGGCAATGGGCTTCTGAACATGGGCAATCAGGCTCGAAGGACTCATACGCACCGCACAATCTCGGGAAGCGAAACTCCATGAGCATGGCCGCGCGTTGCGACCGCTTCAAGGCGGAGGCGACGCGTCGACGAGGCGGCTCAAAAGCGAAGCGCGGGGCGCAGCGGGCAATCGAAACTCCAAACACCTTGACTGTGAGGGCGGAAGGCGCAGAAATACAAGTATACATTGTATAGTATATATAACACATATGTCCGCGTGCAATAATTGGAATTGCTCTGCGATATTATGAATTTGGGTCTTAAGAATTTATTCACAGATTTATTTTTCGTCGCAGGGAACGGTTTGGCCGGTCTGCTT
Source organism: uncultured Alphaproteobacteria bacterium (assembly GCA_963820145.1). GTDB lineage: Bacteria > Pseudomonadota > Alphaproteobacteria > Rhizobiales > Beijerinckiaceae > Methylocystis. The sequence continues at coordinate 178,532 of CAWFZD010000094.1, read as the reverse complement.
TTCAGGCAGATTGCAAAGCTGCGCTCGGCTACATTTTAGCCTTCAGCGCATAAAGCGTGGCGAGCGCGTCGCGCGGCGTCAACGCGTCGGGGTCGATCGCCTTCAGGGCGTCGCGCAGCGCGTCGCGCGGAGGCGGCGTCGCGGCTCTTGAGAAGAGCGGGAGATCGTCGATCGTCTTTTCGATAGGCATGCGCCGATCCTGCGCTTCGAGCTGCGCGAGGATTTTTTGCGCGCGCGCCACGACGGCGCCGGGAAGGCCTGCGAGTTGCGCGACATGCACGCCGTAAGAGCGATCTGCGGCGCCGGCGACGACTTCATGCAGGAACACGATGTCGCCGCCGCAGTCCGTCACCTTCATGGTGAGGTTGACGAGCCGTGGCAGCTTCTTCTTGAGTTGCGTCAATTCGTGAAAATGCGTCGCAAAGAGCGCCCGCGCGCCGTTAACATCGTGGAGATGTTCGAGGCACGCCCAGGCGATCGACAGTCCGTCGAAGGTGGCGGTGCCGCGACCGATCTCGTCCAGGATGACGAGCGACTTCGGTCCGGCGCAGTTGAGAATCGCCGCCGTCTCGACCATCTCGACCATGAAGGTCGAGCGCCCGCGCGCGAGGTCGTCGGAAGCGCCGACGCGCGAAAACAGGCGATCGACGACGCCGATGTGCGCGCTTATTGCGGGGACGAAACACCCGGCCTGCGCAAGCACGACGATCAGCGCGTTCTGACGTAGAAAGGTCGATTTGCCGGCCATATTCGGTCCGGTGACGACGGCGATTTTGCCGCCCGAAAGATCGCAGTCGTTCGCGGAAAACGCGTTGCCTTGCGCGCGCAGGGCCGCCTCCACGACAGGGTGACGCCCGCCGACAATTTGGAAGCTTTGCGACGAGTTCGATCTTGGGTCGCGTCCAGTCGCGCCGCACCGCGAGTTCGGCGAAGGCGGCGAAAAGATCGAGACGCGCGCAGGCTTCGCCAAGTCGGCGCAATTGCGTCTCCTTGGCCAGCACATCCGCACATAGCGCGTCGAAAATCGCAAGCTCTCTTTGCTCGGCGCGTTCGCCGGCGGCGGCGATCTTCGCGTCGATCTCGACGAGCTCACGCGTCGAAAAGCGCATTGCGTCGGCCATCGTCTGGCGATGCGTGAACGCGCCCTCGAAAGGCGGGCGCAGCAGACGCTCGCCTTGAGCTGCAGGCGTCTCCAAAAAATAGCCCAGGAAATTATTATGCTTGACCTTGAGCTGACGGATTTGCGTCGCCTCGACATATTTCGCCTGCAGCTGCGCGACGATTTTGCGGCTGTCGTCGCGCAAGGCGCGCGCTTCGTCGAGCTCGGCGTCAACTCCCAATGCGACGAATCCGCCCGCGCGTTTGTCTGCGGGAGGGTCCGCGACCAAGCTGCGCACGAGCCGCGCTTCGAGATCGACGTCGGCGCCCGCAAGCTCCAAGACATCTGCGGCGATCAGCTCCGGCGCGTCATGATCCGCCAACAGCGCGGCGATCTCGCGCGCGCAGCTGACCGAAACTGCGATGGCGGCGAGGTCGCGCGGCCCTCCACGCTGCAGCGATAAGCGCGACAGCGCGCGGGGAAGATCGGGCGCCCGCGCGAGCCTCTTGCGCAAATCCTCGCGCAGCGACGCAGGGTCCAAAAAAAACTCCACCGCATCCAGCCGGCGCGCGATTTCCTCGGGCTGTTTCGACGGCGCGCCGATGCGCTCGTGCAAGAGCCGTGCGCCGCCCGGCGTGACGGTGAGATCGATCGCCGCCAGCAAAGAGCCCTCGCGCGCGCCGGCGAGCGTGCGCGAAATTTCAAGGTTCGCGCGCGTCGCGGCGTCGATTTCCAGCGTGAGGCTCTGGCGTAAGCTCAATGGTCGCGCCAGCGCAGGACGCTGCGCTTTCTGCGTGCGCTCGATGAAAAATATCGCCGCCGCGCTCGCGACGAGCTCCGCCGCGGTCAGCGCGCCGAAACCGTCGAGCGTGGCGACGCCATAGAAGGCTAATAGACGCAATCGCGCGCCATCGAGATCGAAATCCTCGCGGCCGAGCGGCGTTTTGGGGGCGCTCGCGGCGCTCAGAATTTCGCGCAATCTCGCGTCGCGAAGCAGCTGCTCGGGCAGCACGATTTCGCTCGGTTCGAGCCGCGCCAATTCAGCGCCAAGCTCATCCTCGCCGCGCTCCGAAACCAGAAAGGCCCCGGTCGAGATGTCGACGCTGGCGACGCCATAACGCCAACCTCCGTCGTCAAGGCGCAGCCGCGCGACGGCGGCGAAGGCGTTGGCGCGGGTCGGATCGAGCAGCGCCTCTTCGGTGATCGTGCCGGGCGTGACGAGGCGGACGACGTCGCGCTTGACGACCGATTTCGCTCCCCGCTTCTTGGCCTCGGCCGGGTCTTCTAGCTGCTCGCAGACCGCGACCTTGTGTCCCAGCGCGATGAGCTTTTGCAGATAATCATTGGCGCGCTCGACCGGCACGCCGCACATCGGTATGTCTTCGCCCTGATGTTTGCCGCGTTTGGTGAGCATAATGCCGAGCGCGCGCGCGGCGATCGCAAAGTCCTCGAAAAACAGCTCGTAAAAGTCGCCCATCCTGTAGAACAACAGGCAATCTGGATTGGCGGCCTTGATCTCGATATACTGCGCGATCATCGGCGTGGCGCCGTCGGTCGTCTTCGCGCGCGAGGACGACTCCAAAGGCGAAGGCTGAGCAGTTGTATCCATGCGCCTTAGCTAGCACGGGGCGAAGGGCTGGAAAACCGGGCGTGGGGCGCGTTGCGGATGTTCCGAAAAAGTTGCTAGACTTTTTCGACCGGAAGAGGCGTCAAATTTGGGTTCTGAGCGATTTCTTGTCGCTCGGGTGAATTCATCCGAGCGGAAAGCGTTCCTGGAAAACGGCGCGGAGCGGCCGGAGTTGAGCATCTCGAGCGACGTGAAATACCCTACGCCGGCGGAGCTTCCGCTCGCGGCCCGGCCCGAAGAACGGCTGGACCGCCCGGAGCGCGTCGCGCGCGGTCGCTTTTTCAAGGTGCTCGCTCTTTGCCTACTGGCGCATCTTTGCCTTCTCGTCGGGATCATCCTCGAGCAATGGGGGCGTGAGCCGCTGGAGACGCAGGACCAGGAGGTTTCGGTCGAGGTCGTGAACGAAGCCGAACCGCCGCAGGCCGAGGAGCAGCCGCCGCCTCCGGCGCCCGAGCCTCCAAAACCCGAGCCCGAGCCGCAAAAGAAGCAGGAGCCGCCGCCCAAGCAAAAGCTGACGCTCGACGAGAAGCCCGCCTTCGACGCCCCGCGCGCCGAGAATAAGGAGCAGTTCAAACGCGAAGCGCCCGACGAGCGCACGCAGGCGCAAAAGCAGGCGCGGCCGAACGAGGAAACTGCGCCGCAGCCCGAGCCTAAAGCCAAGCAGAAGCCGCAGCAGCTCGCCTTGCCGCAGCCGGCGCAGCAGGAGGAGGCGACGGCGCCGAATGACGAAGAAAAACGCGAAGCGGAAATCATAGAGCAGGCTGCGCCAAAGAAGGGCGAGAAGAACGACAAAAAGCCGATCAAACCGGACATCAAAGCCGCGCCCGGAGAGAAACAGAAATCGATCGCCGAAATGGTCGCGTCGCTGACGCCCATACCCGATTTCAAAGTCGGCGGCGCCGCCAAGTCTTCGCCGATCAGCGGCGGCACGGCCCAGCCGACTTATCTCTCCACCGTCTACGGCTATATCTTACGCAAATTCAGTCGACGGGCGACGTCGGCGCTCACCGGCGGCGTCATAAGTTTCTACGTCGATCCTAACGGCAATCTCATCCATCAGGCCTTGCGCAAGTCCTCTGGCTCTCCCTCCCTCGATCAGGAAGCGCTCTCGGCGCTCAAACGCGCCGGTCCCTTTCCGCCGACCCCGAATGGCGCGTCGGTCGCGATCGTCTGGACCTATTGATGCGGGAAGACAAACGCGCATCGACCTGGCTGGAGTTTTGGAACGGCGAGACCGCGATCTACGCCAATGAGCGGCATAAGCAGCTGCATTACGAGCTTTTGGCGTCCGACATCGCCGCCCTGGTCCCCTGTCGCGAAGCTCGCATTTTGGACTTTGGCTGCGGCGAAGCCTTGAGCGCGCCCGCCGTCGCGCAGAGCTGCCGCGAATTGCTGCTTTACGACGCCGCGCCTTTGGTCGAGGCGCGGCTGCGCGCGCGTTTTGCAGGAGCGGAGCGAATTGTCGTGCTGAACCAGAGCGCGCTGAGGCGAATCGCCGACGGCTCGCTCGATCTCGTCATCGCCGTCTCGCTCATCCAATATCTTTCGCGCGAGGACTTCTGTGAACTGCTCCGCTTCTCGCGCCGCAAGTTGAAGACGGGCGGCCGTCTTGCGATCGGCGACGTGCCGACGCCGCAGGCGGGGCGCCGCTCCGACGCGCTCGCCCTGCTGGCTTTCGGTTGGCGCGGCGGATTTTTTCTTAAAGCGCTCACCAGTCTCGCGAAGCTGTATTTTTCCGATTATCGACATTTGCGCGCCCGCATCGGCTTCGGGCGCTATAGCGCACAGGAGTTGGAGGCGCTGCTTGGCGCGCATGGCTTTTGTCCGCAGCTCATGACGCGCAATATCGGGCCCAATCGACGTCGCCTCAGTTTTATCGCAAATTTGGAAGACGAGAGAGGCATGGCTGCGCGCCGGCCGTCGCTTGTCGCCGGCGCAGACGAGGTGTGAAAAGCCGTTCCGTTCGGATCAGAAATGCGCTAGGCGTCATGGGCCGTGCGCGACGCGGCCGGATCGGGTTGCGCCGTTCTGCAGCTATTTTTCATTTTGCGTCCGGCCCGCGGGCTGGGGCCGCAACGGCGCAGTTCAGCCGAGCGGCAAGTAGGGAGGCTTGGTATGCCGTCTTATCTCGATCTGGCAGTGCTCGCGATCGTTCTCGTTTCGGGGCTGTTGGCTCTGCTGCGAGGTTTCACCCGCGAAGTGCTGGCGATCTTGTCTTGGGCCGCGGCGGCTGCGGCGGCCTATTATCTTTATCCGCTCGCCATGCCCTACGTCCGCCCGCATATCGCGAAGGAAAACATCGCTCAGGCGGTTTCGATCGCGGGCGTGTTCTTCACCGCGCTCATCGTCGTTTCGATCGTCACCGTCAAGTTGAGCGATCTCATCCTCGACTCCAAGATCGGCGCGCTGGACCGCACCCTCGGCTTCATCTTCGGCGCGGGGCGGGGCCTGCTGCTCGCGGTCGTGGCCTTCGTTTTTTACAGCTGGCTTATGCCGGACTCCGGCAATCAGCCGGAATGGGTTAAAAACGCCCGCATGAAACCCATATTGGAGGCGGGCGGCGACAAACTCCGCGAGCTGGTGCCGCAAGACCTCGACACCATGATCGCCAGCATCAAACCGAAGAAGGCCGCACCGGTCACTGAGGAGCCGGCCGCCGAGAGCGACAGCGCGCCGCCGCCGGAGAAGAAATCGAGCGCCGACGTCGCGGGCACGTCGACGGAAAGATAATTCTGCGGGCGGTCTTGCTGGTCAGTCAGGCGCAGAAGACGAAAGAGGTTTCGCTGATATGAGGGCAGCGTGAGAGGGCGTCTTATATGAGCGAGCGAGACTGTGCGGGAATGCCGGAGGAGGCGACGCCCGACGACGATCGTTTGCGCGAATATTGCGGCGTTTTCGGCATTTTTGGGCATGCGGACGCCGCCGCTTGCGCCGCGCTCGGACTTCACGCGCTGCAGCATCGCGGTCAGGAGGCGGCGGGCATTGTCTCTTTCGACGGCTCCCGCTTCCATGCGGAACGACGACTAGGTCTCGTTGGCGACCATTTCTCGAGCGAGCGCACGATCAAGCGCCTGCCGGGCGCTTCGGCGATCGGCCATGTCCGCTACGCCACCACCGGCGAAACCATTCTGCGCAATGTGCAGCCGCTGTTCGCGGAGCTGAACACCGGCGGATTCGCTGTGGGGCACAACGGCAATCTCACCAATGCGATGACGCTGCGCCGCGAACTCATCGAACAAGGCGCAATCTTCCAGTCGACCTCCGATACGGAAGTCATTCTTCACCTCGTCGCCAGAAGCCGCAAATCCGGTCTCGTCGATCGTTTCATCGAGGCGTTGCGCCATATCGAAGGCGCTTATGCGCTGGTTGCGCTGACCAACCGAAAATTGATCGGCGCCCGCGATCCCTTGGGGATCCGCCCGCTCGTCATCGGCGAACTTGACGGCAAATATATTCTGGCGTCGGAAACCTGCGCGCTGGACATTCTGGGCGCGCGTTTCGTGCGCGATGTCGAGAACGGCGAAATCGTCACGATCTCGGAAGAGGGCCTGGAGAGCATCCGGCCCTTCCCGCGGCGCACGGCGCGGCCTTGCATCTTCGAATATATCTATTTCGCAAGACCCGACTCCATCGTGCATGGGCGCTCGGTCTATGAGGTGCGCAAGGCGATGGGCGCGCAGCTTGCGCGAGAACATCAGATCGACGCCGACGTCGTCGTGCCGGTGCCGGATTCCGGCGTGCCCGCCGCGCTCGGTTTTGCGCGCGAGGCCGCCATTCCGTTCGAACTCGGCATCATCCGCAATCATTATGTCGGCCGCACCTTCATTCAGCCGACGCAATCCGTGCGCGAGATCGGCGTGCGCATGAAGCACAGCGCCAATCGTTCCGTCGTCAACGGCAAGCGCGTCATCTTAATCGACGATTCGATCGTGCGCGGCACGACCTCGGTGAAGATCGTGCAGATGATGCGCGAAGCAGGCGCGACGAGGGTGCATTTCCTGATTTCGTCGCCGCCGATCACGCATCCGGACTATTATGGCATCGATACGCCGCAAAAGGAGAAGCTGCTGGCGGCGACGCATAGTCTCGAGGAGATGCGCGCCATCGTCGGCAGCGATTCGCTAGGCTTTCTTTCCGTCGACGGCATCTATCGCGCGATGGGCGAGCCAGGCCGCAACGACCGTCAGCCGCAATTCACCGATCATTGTTTCACCGGCGATTACCCGACGACGCTTACCGATCTCAACGCCGAGACGCGGGCGCAGCTCTCTTTATTGACCGAGGCGGGGTGATCGAAAAAGGCGAGTGAGCGCTGTTCGCGCCTCCGTCAACGCCGTCGCGGCGGCGCCTTGTAGCAGCCGGTGTCGGCGCTCTCCTTAGCGCTCGGCTCCAGCACCGCGGCGCAATCGAAATTGGGATCGAGGGGCGGCGGCGGCGGAATCGCGCCGCGATCGCCGCCGCTCGGCCTGTCGACCCCATAGACACCGGCTGCGCCGGGTGCAACGGGCGACGGTGGGCGCCAGGAATCGCGCGCCGCGGCCACTCTGGGGTTGATCGCCGTGTCCCGGCGGAGGATTGAGCGCAGCGAGAAATGCAGCGCTGGTCCGCTCACGACGGGAACGACGGCCATGTCGCGCGGATTGGCGACGATGACGCGAAACCCCGATTGCCGCGGCGAAAAATAAATGCCGGACTTCTTTCCGGCCCAGCCGTCGGCTCCCTTGAAGCCGAGCGTGCATCCGGCGCCGGCGAAGGCGTGTTCGCAGGCTTCTCGCGACGCGAACCTGGGGGTTTTTTCGTCATATTCGGCCTGCGAGTTCATCGCGGCATTGGCGCATTGCTCGTCCGTGAACTTGCGGGCGGCGGCGCAGGCTTCTTTCGTTCCATAGTCATATTGGCCGGGCCTAGCTCCCTGGCGCGCGCCGAGGCGCAGATCAGGACTGTCGCGCAAATGAAAAGCGTGGTCGCTGAAATCTTGCGCGCCTTCGGCATATGTCCCGACCTCTCGCTATCGACTGATTCGTTTTTTCGAACGCCAAGACCCGCAAATGATCGGGCGATTTTGGTCATATTGAGGACCTCAGAACCGCGTCGCCGGGTTGCGGCGCGTTCTCGCGCGGGAAAATGACCGAAGCGATTTCAACGCCCAAGGGTCGCAGCAGACCGGCGTCGACTTTGACGCCGAAAGCTCTTTGCGCGGACCAAAAGCGGCGCGTTTGGTGGGGCCAATGGACTGATGCGAATCGTTCAATTATAGATGGCGACCGAAGCAGGGACTTAGGCGACACGGAGGAGCCTGAACATGCGCTTTAGCTCGCACCGGCCGCCTGGCGGATGGAATTATGGGACGCGAGCGGTCGGTCTTTTGCGACCTTTGAGGAGCTGTTCGAGCGCGCAGGCATCTCCGATATCCAGATATTTTTCTTTTTAAAACAGGTATATCGAAAACATGAGCCCTGTACTCGACCATTGGTTCTTGCGCTTGCAATGCACAACAGTTAATGCCGGTTGATGGTTAGATGTGAAAGCTCCAAAGACCTAAGAGTTTCGGAATGAAGATAAAAATTCTCGCGACTTTGATGCTTGGAGCGTTGATCGCGCTGGCGGGTTGCGACAGCACGCCTGTGCTCGGGCCGGGCACGGATGTGGAGCCCTTGGCGCCGGGACCGGGAGGCGCGACCGGCGCGATAAGATTGCAAGCGGGCGATAAGGTCAAGGTCACCGTCTTCGGTGAAGACAAGTTGACGGGCGAATATGAAATCGACCCCGGCGGTAGTCTTTCGCTGCCGCTGGCGGGTACGGTTCAAGCATCCGGCCTGACCAAAGCGGAGCTTGAACAGTTGTTGTCAAAAAAGTTCAGTGTCGGAAACTACCTTAAGAACCCCAAGGTGACAGTCGACGTCTCAACATTTCGGCCGTTTTATGTGCTCGGCGAAGTGGAGAAGCCAGGGGAATATCAGTATAAGGGCGGATTGAACGTAATGACCGCCATCGCCGTCGCGGGCGGCAACACCTACCGCGCTAGTCGGTCTCATGTGTTGATTCAGCGCGTTGGGGAACCCGGGTTTCGAGAGTATCCTTTTTCGCCGACCGTTCCGGTCTATCCTGGCGATCTCATCCGTGTGCCCGAGCGCTATTTCTGAGTTGGTCGGGTTTTCGCCATAGTTCTGTGCAACTTTGGGTTGTGTCGTCGTTTTGCGCGCTTTTTGCGCGCAGGTGTTGCTGCGGCGCAACGCCGAAAAAAAAAGAGATGGCCGAAATTAGGCTTAGCCTTGTCGGGTCATGCGATTGGGTTTAGTGCTAATTTAGTGAATTTAATCAATCAAAAGATTCGAAGTGGGGCGGTGAAAAGTCGTTGGGCGTCTGCGAGCGAAGGGGCCGTCACGTGATATGCCGGGATGGTATAATTAGAATTTTGTGCATTGCAGCAGCGGGTATTGCTGTCGCGTTGCGCCCTGGTCTGGTCTTCGCTCAAGCCGCCACCGAGCCGCCCTCTTTCGAACTGCGCGGCTTGAACGACAAGCCTGTGCGCGACTACCAAGGTCTGCCCTTCGAAGATTGGATGCTTTACCCCAGTCTTTTCATCGGCGCGGTCTATGACGACAACATTTTTCAATCGACCACGGATCGCGTTTCGCAGACCGGTCTCAAGCTGCGTCCGAGCTTGCGCGCGGAAAGGGACACGGGTCTTCATCAAACCAGTGTGTTCGTGAACGGCGACTTCAATATCTATGCGAACGAGGCCAGCGCGGACACGACGAACGCTCAGGTCGCTCTCACTCATAGATGGGAGGCGATGCGGGATCTCGTCTTCACCGCGGGCGTTGAATACGACCGGCGCACCGACATCTACAACAATGGCGTCGTGACCGGATTGTACGGCAATAGCGGTCTAATCGCTACGCCTCAGCGCTACAATTACTTCGGCGGTTATGTTTCCGGCTTGAAATCCTTCAACCGCTTCTTCGTCGGATTGACCGCGTCCGCCTATGGCACGACTTATGATCCTCTCTACACGACGGATGGCGCGGGCGCTGCGGATCAGTCTTATCGCAACAATCTCGTGACGTCGGTGACCGGGCGGGTCGGTTACAATGTGACTCCGGTCCTTTACGCCTATGTCGAAGGTGGCGGCAACTTCCATAATTTCAGCTCGGATACGGCGTATAGTATCGTCGCGCCAGGCGTGCCGAGCAGCGGCACGATCTATAACTCTGAAGGGTACAGGGTCACAGGCGGCCTCGGCACAGACCGCCTCGGCCTGTTTCGCGGCGAGATTTATGCTGGCTATCAGCAACAGCTCTACGAAGACAGCGCGTTGTTCGGATCGCCTTCGAGCCCAGTCTACGGCGGCAAGGTCTACTATTACCCCACGCGGGATTGGTCGCTTCTCGCGTCTCTGGACGAAACCTATCAGGATTCGGGTCTGACGACTTACGGCAATACGACCGGCAGCGCGGCGCGTGTGACCACGGCGGCGCTTTCAGCGAATTATGCTCTCGCGAGACAATGGTCGGCTTCCGTCAACGGAGGCTATTCCGACGTCAGCTACATCACAGGCGGGCGGCATGACGAACGCTGGAGCGCTGGAACGACGGTGAATTACGAGATCGCACGCAACATCGCGGCGACTTTCAGCTACTCTTTGGTGCTCGTCGAATCAAACGCCATCGGCGGAAGCTTCACCCGCAACCAATTCAGTCTGGGCGCGACTTACAAGTATTAAGCGGTGAGGAGAAGGATAAATGCTCAAGAAATTCGTTGCGATCTGCAGCGCGATCATGGTCGCAACGGCTGCTTCGCCGCTGTCGGCGAAACCGGTTCGGGACGCAGGACGTCAGCAACACGCGGCGCAGCCAAAGCAAGAAATCGATCCGCGCGTCATGGCGGTGTTCGCGCAATTCCCGGAAGGCGGCCCCGCAATGACCGAGGCGCTGAACGCGTTGCTGGCTCAGGATCTTGGTCTTGCTCGCGACATTGTCGAGCGCGCGCGCGTCGGCACGCGCGGTCAAAAGATCGCCGCAGGTAAAGCGCTTGCCTATGCGCAAAGAGAACTTTGTAAGGACTCCCAATCCGAGGTCTGTAGATCGCTGGCGGCGATTATCGCCACTGCGGACGCTGAGACGGCAGCGTCGTTTCAAGCGGCTTTGGTCGCCTTGAGCGATACTGATTCCTCCTCCTACGGACGAGGCGCGCTCGGCGCCGTCAGCGGCGGCGGCGGTTCGCTCGGCGGCGGCGGATCCGTAGGCGTTGTCGTCAGCCCGAACTAGGCGTCGGCTTGAGGGATGCTCGTCCAGTCGCGAGACCCGACCACGCCGCCAGTCTCGTTCTGTATGAACTCCGCCTGACGCCGCAGCGGTCGGATGACGGCTCTTTGTCTTTAGATACGCCCGCGTCACCCATGAAAAGAACGCGCACAACCTTATCCAAAGGCGATGCTATGAGCGCAAGCGCGGACACGGAAGCGGAAATAAAATCGCACTGGAAAGCTCGGCTCGACCTGGAGCGCAATGAGCGGTGGTATGTGGCGCACACGCTGCCGCATAAAGAAGCGACGGCCGAAATGCGTCTCGCAGCGCAGGGGTTTCGCAGTTTCTGCCCGCGTTATGCGAAGATCGTTCGGCATGGGCGGCGCGTTCGCGAGGTCAGCGCGGCGGCCTTTCCACGATACATCTTCGTCGCGCTCGATCTTGAGAGAGATCGCTGGCGAAGCGTCAACGGCACGCTGGGCGTTTCCAGCCTGTTCATGAACAACGAACGGCCAATCGCCGTGCCGGCGGGAGTTGTCGAGAACTCTCATCGCCTCCGCAGATCAAACCGGACGGCTCACCTTCGCCGATGATCTGACGATCGGACAGACAGTGCGCTTGGTTTCCGGCCCCTTCGCTGACTTGCTTGGGGTTCTCGATCGATTGGACGCTCAGGGCAGGGTCGAAGTTCTGCTCGATATTATGGGCGCAGCCATACGCGTGAAGCTCCGATCCGACTGCATCGAACCCGCCGCTTGAAGGTGGAGAACAAAGCCCCCCTGGGACCACTCTAACTGTCGAAAACGCCGTCTAACAAACGCCTTGTAGAGGCCGTAAGATGCCCCTAGCATTTAGGATTAACAGAATCCGTCGATTCGGGAGCCGCCTGATGCAAACTATGCTTTTCTCGAAAATCACCAAAGGGATGGCTCGGATAAATCCTGGTTCTATGGCTTCAAACCCCATAGCTACGGTGGCGAAACGTCTGAGAGTGCGGCAAGGTTCCCGCTCCAGAGCAAAAATTCTGATCCACGCGATAAATTTTGCGCCCGAACTCATCGGCTGCGGAAAATATACGACCGAACTCGCCCAATATTTGAGCGGGCGCGGCCATGAGGTCGAGGTCGTCACGGCGCCGCCGCATTATCCCGGATGGTATGTGCGCAAGCCGTACCGCGCGTATGCCTATGCAAGCGAGATTTTGGACGGCGTTCGCGTGACCCGGTGTCCCATGGCGATGAAAGCCGACGGCAGCGGCCTCTGGCGGCTGCTCGCGCCTATGAGCTTCGCCATCGCGGCGGCGCCGATGTTGATCTGGCGCGTTTTACGGTTTCGACCCGACGTGGTTCTCTGCGTCGAGCCGACGTTGTTTGCGGCGCCGCTCGCTCTTCTTCTGGCGAAGTTTCTGGGGGCGAGTTCGGTGTTGCATGTGCAGGACCTCGAAGTGGACGCGGCCTTCGCCGTCGGCCATATCGATGGCGCAGCGATCAAGAAGACCGGGTTTTACTTCGAACGTCTCCTGCTGCGCGGCTTCGACCGCATCGTCACGATCTCCCACAAGATGCGCGCGGCGCTTGTCGACAAAGGTCTAGATCGCGCGAAAGTCGCAATGCTCCGCAATTGGGTGGACACGAATGCGATCACGCCCGCGCCGAAAACGCCGAATAGCTTCCGCGTCGAGCTGGGGCTTAAAAGCGACGACTTCGTCGTTCTCTACGCCGGCAATATCGGCGTCAAGCAAGCGCTCGACGTGGTCGTCGACGCCGCGCGATTGTTGAAGGACAAGAGCGACATCTATTTCGTCATCGCCGGCGCCGGACCTGAGAAAGCCGCGTTGCAGCGGGCGTCGAAATGTCTTCCCAATGTTCTGCATCTGCCGCTGCAGCCGGTCGAGCGCTTGAACGAGCTGCTTGCCCTCGCCGATTTGCATGTCCTGCCGCAGCACAAGGGCGCAGCGGATCTCGTCTTGCCGTCCAAATTGTGCGGCATGCTGGCGAGCGGTCGGCCGGTCGTCGCGACCGCGGACGAGGGCACCGAACTTTTCGATCTGTTGACGGATGTAGCGCTTCTGACGCCTTCGGGCGAACCGCGCGCTCTGGCGGAGGCGATAGCGGGGGCGAGACACGCGGATTTGTCGGCGGAGGTGAAAAAAGGCCTGCGTCTTGTGGAAAACATGGACACTCAGCGCGTGCTGCCGCAGTTCGAGGCCGCTCTGCTCGATCCTCTGCGTCATCCCGCGCCAGTGGTCGTCGTGGATGATGCGGTGGAGCTCGTTTGAGTGGAGATGGGATTGTGGAAGCCGTGGTCAGCGACAGCGCTATCGCGTCTGCGCGAAAAGGGCGTCGCACTGTCTTTTCTTTGACCGCAGATCTTCGAGCTGCGAGTTCAGGCGAACGCCGCGACGCTCGAATCGCAGCCGGCGACGTCCAACGACGACGACGTCCAGAATGAACCAATTCGGCTTGGCGCCTCTCGTCGCGGCGCTCAGGAAGACTCCAAGGGTGCGCGGACGCACGCGCGCGTCGAAAATGCGCTGTTCTGGATCTTTCTCGCGCTTTTAGCGTGGACTCCGTTCTGGCTCGGCTCCAACCGCACTGTCGCCTGGGGCGTTAACGCCGTCGGATTTGGCTGTGTGGCTTTGGTTTATGAGGTCAGCGCGCTTGCGACGCATCGTCCTCACCCGGTCGCGATCAGCAAAATCGGTTTCAGCGCTTTTGTCTTTGTCGGGGTGTGCTGCTGGATTTTCGCGCAACTGGCGACTTTCGCGCCGAGCGGGCATCAGCATCCGATTTGGCAGATGGCGCGGGAGGCGCTCGGTCGCGACGTCGCCGGCTCCATCACCGTGAATCGCGATGCGACTTCTCTCGCCTTGCTTCGCTTCCTCACTTATGGCGCGGCGTTCTGGCTGGCGCTGCAATTCTGTCGTTCGGCGCCGCGCGCGCAGCGTCTCCTGCGGGCGTTGGCTCTGATCGGCGGCGCTTACGCAGCATATGGAATTGTCACGCTGCTGTTTTTTCCGCGCTCGATCCTGTGGTTCGAAAAGACCGCCTACTTCGAGTTCGTCACCTCGACCTTCATAAACCGAAACTCTTACGCGACCTACGCGGGTCTTGGCCTCACCGCCAATTTGGCTGTAATTTCGAGCTTGTTTTTGGACCACGGTCCGTCGCGCAAGGCGGGGGTCGTCAGCAAGCTCGCCTATTTCTCTGCTTTGGCGGTCGGCGAAGGGGGGCTCTGGATCTTCAGCGCCGCTTTCTTGGGCGCCGCTCTCGTGCTGACCGGATCGCGGGGCGGAGTCATCGCTTCGCTTGGCGGATTTTTGATTTTCCTTCTGCTTGCAGGCATGCGCGGTCGCAAGAACGCTCTCGTCGCGGGACTGGCTTTGACCGCGGTCTGCCTCACGGTCGGCGTCGCCGTGCTGAATTTCGGGGGTTTCCTGGCCGATCGCCTCAGCCTACAGGGATTGGCCTCCGACTCGCGTCTCGCGGTCTACAGTCTCACGTGGCAGTCGATAAACGACGCCCAGCTTTTTGGATCGGGCGACGGAACCTTCCAACACATTTTTCCAATGTATCGCGATCGTTCAATCGGACCTGTCGGCTTTTGGGATAAGGCGCACAACACTTATCTCGAGGCACTGCAGGGCCTCGGAATTCCGATGGCCTCGCTGCTCTTCGCCGCGGTCGGCGTATTCGCCGCCCGTTGCGCGGTCGCGTCGCTGACGCGGCGTCGTTCCTCCGCGGCGCCGCTGGCGGCGACCGTCGCGACCGCGATCGTCATGCTGCATTCCTTCGTCGATTTCAGTTTGCAGATGCAAGCCGTCGCATTGACCTATGCTGCAATGCTGGGAGCCGGGGTCGCGCAATCCTGGAGCAGCTTGGTCAAGACATTTAAGTAGCGCGCAAGCTTTTGCGGCCTTTTGCGGAAGCGTCGTCTGACAACATAGATTGATTCAACGCTGGGGCTACAAAATTGAGTTCACAGCGATTTTTGACGGTTTGAACAAATGCGCGGGTGCAAAAAGCCTCTAGCGAATCGCATACTCGACGTGTTAACTGTGCCTCGGATCAGCGCTCGCGGAGATTACGTATAATGCATGGGAGCTTCTCCTCGAAGAAGGCGCAAACCGGCGATGCGAAAGATGACGGCGATTTCGATCGACTTACGTCATCTTCTGGATTTCTTTTCGCGGCGCTGGAAAATCATTCTCACGTCGGGCTTTGTGGCCGTCGTAATGGCCTTCTTTGCGCTATTGACGCTCACGCCGCGCTACACCGCGACGTGTCAGGTGCTGCTTGAGCCGCGCAAGGAGAGGATTTTCGGCGGCGACGACATCTTTCCTCAACTCAGTCTCGATTCGGCGAACATCGACGGTCAGATCACCGTTCTGCAGTCGATCAGTTTCTTGCGACGCGTGGTCGAAAAAGAAAAGCTGACGGAAGATCCGGAGTTCGGACAAACGCCGCGCGGCGGCTTGTTGAGCCTTATCCTCGGCCTGTTTCGCTCCGAAGAGACGCCCAAGATCGCTTCCGTCAAATTGGATGGAGGAGTGCCGGTCAATGTCTTGGCCGCCATCGCCCGGTTCAAGGGCTCGCTTGACGTCACTCGCGTTAGTCGAACCTATATTCTCGCGATCGCCGTGACCTCCGAAAATCCGGAGAAGGCCGCGCGACTCGCCAACGCCGTCGCCAACTCCTTTCTCGTCGATCAGTTGGACGCGCGCTTTGAGGCCGCTAAGCGCGCCTCGACCTGGCTCGCGGAACGGATGCAGGGGCTGCAGGAGCAATTGCGGCAATCCGAAGAAGCGGTCGCCGCCTTCCGCAAGGAGCATAATCTCCTCGCCACCGCCTCCGGCGAGAATAAGATCACCATCAGTGAACAACAGCTTTCCGAATTGAACGGCAAGCTCATCAGCGCGCGCGCCGAGACCGCCGAGAAGCGCGCAAAATACGAGCAAGCGGTGCAAGTGACGACTCGCGGGGGGAACCTCCAGGCTATCCCGGACGTGGTGCATTCGAGCGTGATATCGGCGCTGCGCGGGCAGCAGGCGGAAGCTTCGCGCAAGGAGGCGGATTTGTCCGCCCATTACGGCGATCAGCATCCGATGGTGATCAATACGCGAGCGGAGCGGCGCGATATCGAGCGATCGATCTCGGCCGAAGTGCAGCGCATATTGATCAATCTCAAAAACGATTTCGACGTCGCGAAAGCGCGGGAAGACTCATTGCGCGTCAGTTTGAATCAGGTCACGGGCGAGACGGGTCAGGACAACGGCGTCGCGTTGCGTTTGCGCGAATTGGAGCGACTGAACACAGCCAACAAGACCTTGTTCGACAACTTCATGAGTCGCTCGAAACTCACGCAGGAGCAGGGCGAACTCGGTCAGCGCGAAGCACGCGTGATTTCTCCCGCGACGAAGCCTGGATCGCCCTCGTTTCCAAAAAAGAACTCTTTTCGAAGCGATCGCCGGCGTCGTTGGCGTTGGTCTTGGAATCGCGGCTTCCGTCGCGCTCGAGATGCTCAACTCCGGCTTCAACTCCGCGCGTCAGTTGGAGGAAAAGCTCGGCTATCCGATTCTGGCTTCGGTTCCTCTGCTACAAGAGAAGGACCGCCGCGTGGAGAACCAGGTTCTCGATCCGGCGCGCTACCTCGTCGCCAAGCCGTTGTCCCGCTACGCCGAGCTTGTTCGTTCAATTCGCGTTGGCGTGCAGATGGCCGACGTCGATAACCCCGCCAAGATCATCTTGATCACCTCGTCCATTCCGACGGAAGGCAAGTCGACTTTGGCGAAGAGCCTCGCGTTTTCGGCTGCAAAGGCGGGGCAGCGCGTTCTGCTCATCGACGCCGATTTGCGCCACCCCACGATCAGCAAGGATTTCGGATTGGTGGGCAGGGCCGGCTTGGTCGATCTGCTCACTGCGGCGGCTCCCTACAAGGACGTCATGGTGTGCGAGGGCGGCGTAGACATCGTCCCCGCGGGTATGAAATCGCAAAATCCTCCCGATCTCCTCGGTTCCGAACGCCTCAAAAAATTGTTCGAGAAATTGCGTGAGGTTTATGACTACATCGTCGTCGAACTCTCCGCCGGTCGAGCCGGTTATCGACGCCAAGATACTGACCGCCATCGTCGATAAAGTCGTCTTCGTCGTCCGCTGGCAGAGCACGAAGCGGGAGTTGGTCGCGCGCAACACGGATTATTTCGCGCACTCTCACAAATTGGCGGGCGTCGCTCTGACTATGGTCGACGAGGCGAAGGCGCCGCGCTATGGCGCCTACGCCCATTACACCGGATATCATTACAAAAAATATTATCTCGACTGAGATTTCGCGAGATGTTTCCGCCGCGCAATCCTGTAACTTCCCTGATTGTTCTCGCTGTGGCGTTGGGCGCCATTTTGAAGGGCTTCGACCTGCTGCTTTTCGAAGCGGAGGAATCCTCTGCGCTGGCGGCGGTCGAAAGCGCGGCTCGACGCGACGGAAGGGCGCAGGACGACGTTTCCGGCGAGCTTCAGCGACACATCGCCCTTCTGCAAGACTGGTCGTCGAGGGACGGCGTCGCGGCTCGCGCGCGCGGCGACGTCATGCTGCTGACGAGGGCGCTGGACCCCGACGCAGATATCGAGCCGCAATTGATCGACCTGTTGTCCGTGACGCCGACTGCCGGCGGCTTGTGGCTGCGCCTGGCGGCGGAGCGCTGGCGTCGCGGGGCGCCGCTCGATCAGAACTCTCGAAGCGTTGCAAATGTCGAACGTCACCCAGCCGCGAGAGAGCGAGACGATGATCGAGCGGTTGCTGTTCTGCGTGTCCCTTTGGGAGCTGTTGCCCAGCGACGAGCAGCGGCTGCGAATGAATGAGCTGGTCGAACTGGACGGCCGAATTGACGTGCGGCGCGGACAGAAGTTGAAGGAGATCATTGAAAAGAAGCCTGACGCGACGCGGTTCGCAATTGCCGAAGAACTCGCCCACCGCGGGGCGCTCGATCGACCTTGGGCTAGAGCGCTGGGCATCGTGCTGAAATCCAAATAAGCTTTGATTTTGGCAAAGGAATTTGTTAACTCCGCCGCCTAGGTCATGATAGAAAAATCGTCCGCGCTGCGGCGCGGGAAATGTAAGGCGCTCGCGCTTGAAGTTTTCCGGGCTTGCGCCGAGTTGATTACGCGCAACGCCGATCGCGAGCGCGGCTGCATGAGCGTCCTGATCTCGACGCTTCCGTAAAGTTTAGTGCGAGTGATGTCGGCGGGGCGCACGGCGTGAAGCTTTGTGCGGACTACATCGAACTGGCGATCCGTCGCGAGTTTCTGAAGCGCTTAAGGGCGGCTCTTTGTCAGAGTCACCCTAACGGCGGCAGCATGGCTAAATACGCGGACTACAATTGCGCGAAGCTTTCCGCCTGACGGCGTTGCGCGATGATGAGCGGCGCCCGCAAGCGCCCCAGCCCCCACGGAACCCCGATATGATTGGTATGCGCAAACTCGCGACTTACTTGCTTGGCGCCGCGCTGTTGTCCGCAATCGGCTTGGAAGTCGGCGTGCGCGCTGCGGGTTACGTGGACTTCCCTTTGTACGACTTGTCCGACGACATAAAATATATTCCTCGCGCGCAGCAGGCCGGCAAATTCGAGAATTTGAACGACTGGTATTTCAACGACAAAAACATGCCGGTGCAGGATGCTTGGAATCCTTCCGGCGCGACGAATGTTTTGTTGATTGGCAATTCCATCGTGATGGGCGGCAACCCGTATAAGCAAGCCGACAAGCTGGTGTCGCAAGTCCAAGACCGTCTCGGCGCCGGAAAGAAAGTCTGGCCGATCGCCGCCGGCGGCTGGAGCCAGCCTAATGAAATCGCCTATCTGAGGCGTCATCCTGAACTCGCGGAAAAGACCGACTACGTCGCATGGGAATATATGGTGGGAGGACTTTCCTTCGTCTCGCTTTGGCGCGGCGACTACGTCTTTCCGACACAAAAGCCCGTCTGCGCCGCCTGCTACGTGTTCCGCCGTTACGTTTTGCCTCGCTATCTGCCGGGCGTGCTGCAGAGCGAACTGCCGCCGATGGGCGTCCCGGAAGACGTCAACCTTCACGAATTTGATCGCGAACTCACCGCGCTGCTGAAGACGGCAAATCCTGCGCGACCCGGCTTTCTCTGGCTGTTTCCGGATATGAAGCAGTTTCAGGCGGCGAGACGCGGCGAAAACTGGCTCCCCGAGCGACCGAAGATTGAAGACTTGGCGAAACGCCACGGGCTGCGGATCGTCGATGTCGCGTCGAATTCGGAGTGGCGGGAGGACTTCTATCGGGACGGGGTTCACCCGAACTTGGAAGGGAACAAGGTTCTCGGGTCGATACTCGCTGCAGAAATCGCCAAGGACTACGCCCGATGAGCCAGTCGGGGATTCGATCCGCGACCGTCGCGGGCTTTTTTTCTTCGCTTCCATCTCCCGGGGAATTGCTGCGTCGGGGCGATGCGGCGACCCCGGAGGGCCGCGCGGCCGAACGCCGCCGGCTCGCCTTGATGAGTTCCTTGACCGCTGCGCTGGCGAAGGCGATTTCGGCGGGCGTCATCTTGGTCTCGGTGCCGCTCACTTTGCACTATCTTGGCCCGGACCGGTACGGGATGTGGTTAACCCTCGGCTCCTTCATGGGCATGCTGTCTTTTGCCGATCTTGGCGTCGGCAACGGGCTTGTGAACTTGGTTGCGAGCGCCCACGGGCAGGATGACCGCGCGGCCATCCGCGGGTTGATTTCCAGCGCTTACGCAGTTTTGACGCTGATTGCGGCGACGTTGGCCGTGATCGCCCTGTGCGGTTATTCCTACGTCCCTTGGCCGAGACTGTTCAATGTGCAGTCCGATCTCGCCGCGCAGGAGGCGGGACCGGCCGTGGCGGCTTTTCTCGCCTGTTTCGCGCTCGGCATCCCGCTCGGCGTCGTTCAGAAAATCAGTCGGGTTTGCAGCAAGGGTTTCACTCGGGACTTTGGCAGTGCGGCGGCAGTTTGCTTTCGCTTTTCATTCTGCTCACCGCCATAGCGATGAAGGCCAGTCTTCCTGCTCTTGTGTTCGCGCTGCTCGGCGCGCCGCTTCTTTTGAACGCCGCGAACTCGCTCGTTTTCTTCGGGGTCACGGCTCCCGATCTGTGTCCGTCGTTGCGGCGCGTCGCAGGGATCGACGCGCTTAAGATTGCGCGCACCGGCATGCTTTTTCTAATCCTGCAGATCGTCATCGCGGTCGCATACAGCTCCGATAACTTTGTCATCACGCAATTTCTTGGCGCTTCGAGT
Source organism: uncultured Alphaproteobacteria bacterium (assembly GCA_963820145.1). GTDB lineage: Bacteria > Pseudomonadota > Alphaproteobacteria > Rhizobiales > Beijerinckiaceae > Methylocystis. The sequence continues at coordinate 158,282 of CAWFZD010000094.1, read as the reverse complement.
GTTGCAGAGCTGGCCGTGCCGGCGCAGATGTTCGGCTTGATCACGACGGTGCTGAACATTGCGCTTTCCCCGCTTTGGCCGGCCTATGGCGAAGCGATCGCGCGCGGCGATCATGATTGGGTGCGAAAGACGCTTACTCATTCGATTCTGGTGTCTGTCGCTCTTGCGGCGGTCGCTTCCACTGCGCTGTTGCTCGCAGGCCCGTGGCTGATTGGTCTTTGGGTAGGAAAGACGATCAATCCGCCCTTTTTGTTGTTGGCCGGGTTCGCCGTGTGGAAAGTCATCGAAATTGGCGGCAACGCGATTGCGATGTTTCTTAACGGGGCCAATATTGTGCAGCCACAAATTATCATCGCTACGATAACTGGAGTATCGATCGTCATAACTAAACTTCTTATGGTAAAGCAGTTCGGAGTTTCCGGCATTCCTTGGGCCACGATTATTTCATATCTGACTTTTACCGTGTTGCCGCTTTCCATATTTATTCCAAACTACCTCAGAACTCGAATAAATAAAGTGCGAAACTAGGCACCGAAAGGAATAGTCGTGTGGTCCTGTGGACAAAAGGAAAAGTGCATATGACCGGCAGTGGGCCGCTGACCGCCGAGGAAGCGGTTTTGCTATTGAGAAATCAACCCGAGTCGCAAGAACTTGTGAAAGCCTGCTGCTTCGACGATCCGGTGATCGGCGGCAAAGCGATTTCACGAGGGCAGCGAATGGGCGGCTTTGCGATCGTTTTTGCCGCGCGCGCCTGGACGGGCGCTTGATGTCGGAGCCGGCCGAGGCATTGCGTCTTATGCCTTTGCGGCCGATGGCTGGAGCGTCACCGCGCTCGAGCCCGATCCGAGCGAAATCGTTGGCGCCGGAGCAATTCGCGAATTGGTGCGCGACTTTGGCCTTAACATCGAAATCGTGGAAACCTGGGGGGAGCAACTTCCCTTTCCCGACGCCTCCTTCGATCTCGTCTATTGCCGGGCGGTTTTGCACCACGCCCGCGATCTTCGTCAGTTGTGTCGGGAGGCGAGCAGAGTGTTGCGTCCCGGCGGCGTGTTCATAGCTTCGCGAGAACACGTCATTTCGAAGAAGACCGATCTCCCCATCTTCCTCGAAGGGCACCCCCTCCACAAATTGCATGGGGGTGAGAACGCATATTTACTTGACGAATATCTTGGCGCAATCCGCGAAGGCGGCGTCGAGGTCATTCATGTGCTTAATCCAAAAGAGTCGGACGTAAACCTGTTTCCCTCCACGCGTGGCGAATTGAAGCGTCATATCTCAGGCAAAGTCGGGTGGCCTTTTCCGGAGGTCATTCCTGACTTAGCGCTGAAACTTTACGGCGCTGCGCTGCAAACGCCAGGACGCCTTTACAGCTTTATCGGCGCGAAGCCTGCCGCTCCGATCTGAGCCAAAGAGAAAAACGACAGTGAAAATCGGCATCCTCTGCGGCGGCTACACGGGGTGGGGCGGCGGCCTCGACTTCATCCGGCTGGTGATCGAGTCGCTTGTCGGGATCGACGATCCGCAACTTGACCTGCATGTCGTCATCCCCGACGACGGCCCGGTGTTGCGCGCCCGCGCCCTCGCCTGGCGCGCGAAGTTCTTCGTAAAAAACGCGCTGAAGGGCGATTTCGCCGCGCGACCCTCGGGGGGAATTTCGCATCAGTTCGTCTCGTCTTCTTTAGGAGAAGGGCGCCTCGCCGCGCATTTCCATCATATCGACATGACGGGCTCCGCGCTCGCCGCGCTCAGCCGCCGACACGGACTCGACGCGCTGCTCCCGGCCGGTCTGCCTTTGGGCGCAAATTTTCCGACGCCCTGGGCCGGCTTCGTCGATGACTTCCAATACCGTTATTTTCCTCAATATTACGCGCCGGCGTTTCGCAAGAAGCGCGACCGCTTTCTCGGACGCATGCTTACCGAGCCAAAATCAGTGGTTATGCTGTCGCGTAATGCGGCCGAGGACGCAACCAAGTTTTATCCCCAGCTGACGGCGAAGATGGTTCCCTTGCCATTTGCGGCGGCGCCGGCGGAGGATTGGTTGGTCGAACGCCCGGGCGTTTCGGCGCAGTATGGCGTCGGCCCGCGCTATTTCATGATCAGCAATCAATTCTGGATCAGCAAACGGCATGACGTCGCTTTCGCCGCTTTCGGCAGGCTTGCGAAAGAGGATCCGGAGGTGCAACTGGTTTGCACCGGGCGGATCGAAGAGCACCGGGACCCGAGCTATGTTCCGCGGCTCTTGAAATTCGTCGCCGACGAGGGGTTCGAACAGCGCATCAAGATTCTGGGCTTCATACCCAAGCTCGACCAGATCACGCTGATGAAAAACTGCATTGCGGTCGTTCAAGCGACGGAATTCGAAGGGACGCCCGGCGGTCTCAGCATATACGATGCGATCTCTCTTGGCGTTCGCACGATCGTCTCAGATATCCCTGTCAACCGGGAGATCGAGGAATGGGTGACCGCCTATTTTCCCCGTCAACGACATTGATGCGCTGCATCGAACCATGTCGCTCATGATGCAAACCTCTGCTCCACTCGTGAACGCCGAACAATTGCGCGAACTTGGGCGCATGCGGCGACGAAACTGCGCGCAAGCGCTGCTTACCGCTGCGAACCTCGCGATCGGCGCAGATTTGAAAAAGCCGTCGACATCGACGCATCCCTCTCGCGCATCAATCAAGGACTGAAAATGGCCTTTCCACTTTCTTCCGTTACCCCAGTTTTTGCACCATTGGTTTTCGCTTTGGGACGCGCGATGAAGAATGACGCGCTTATCGACTTGAGCGGTCGTTTGGATCCGATGTTCGTAAGGGCTCATCTGCACAAGATCGGCAGGAAAGGATGGAGCCTGACTGAGGCGCAATGCTTTGCGAAAATTCCGCAGTTCATGGCGCTCATGAATGAGGATTGCGGCGTGGTTTTGAGAGATAATTTTTCCAAATCGCGATCCCAATTGCTGCAGGATCTGTTCGTGATGCTGGCTACCCGTAACAAACGAGACGGATTTTTTGTCGAGATCGGGGTCGGCGACGGTGAGAATCTATCCAACACCTACCTGATGGAGAAACAATTTGGTTGGTCGGGGATTCTTGCCGAGCCAAATATTAGATTTCACGATAGCATCGCGGCAAAGAGGTCGGCCATACTGGATCGTCGGGCGGTTTTTAGCCAATCCGGACTAACGCTCGATCTTCTCATGGACTCGAATGTGGGAGAATTGTCGACGTTGGTCGACTTTGATGGTCGAGACTCGCATGTCCGGGAGGGAACAAACGTTCCGGTGGAGACTGTGACGCTGGATGATTTGTTAACCCAGCACAATGCTCCAGAGACGATCGACTATATGTCAATCGACACCGAAGGTTCCGAATATGAAATAGTGAGAAGTCTCGATTTGACGAAATGGAAGGTGATGGTTTTCTCGATTGAGTCCAATTTCGACATAGAAAAAACCAAGAAAATCGAGGCTATTTTGTTGCCGAATGGATATAAACCGGCGGCGCAGAGTTTTTCGCAATTCGACAGCTGGTACCTCCATCCTGAACTCTCAGCTTTCGCCGAACAATTGGCGGCCAAATAACCTTGTTCTCCGCTTATTACATTAAACGAGGCTTGAGTGGAATTATGAACAAGAAGAGCGAAATCTCCACGAGAGATGAAGCGCGGACCGCGAGATCAGGCGACATAAGGCTCTATGTTGATTCTCCATTCTATTTTATTAGACCAAATAATACAGACTGGATGTATATGAAAAACTTCAACAAGTTATCAGATTACTCGAAAATAACCACGACATATGATGGTTCTGCCTATAATGCTTCTATTATATCTTTGTCATACTTATTTGGAAGATTTGGGTGGGGAAAGGCGTTCAGAGAACGCGTTGAGCAAAGAAAAATTCCATCTAAACTGCTGGCGCGTAAAAATATTGATATCGTCTACACTCATGGCGAACCGCCACAAGTTGAGATCGCGCGCTTTCCGCTAATCTGGTTTTCGGCGATCGTCGACCCGGCGATGCAGCGCAATTACGGCATAAGCCAAGACGCGCTCGACGCTCAAATGGCGCATTTTCGTAAAATGCTGCCTCGCGTGACGCTGGTTCAGGTTCCGACCCGCGGCGAATTTCAGCGGCATCTGGAGGTTTTCCCCGAGGCCGCGTCGAAATTCGTGAACGTTCCGTTTTTTCTGCCGCATATCCGTCCCTTGGCGCGGGACGAAATCATCGCCAAGCACGCCCGTATCGACAAGATACGCGTTTTATTCGTCGGCAATCAGGCTTGGCGTAAGGGTCTCGACATTGTCGCATCGGCAATGCGAAAACTGCCGCCCGAGACAAGCGCCAAAATTGAACTGACTGTCATTTCTCGTGAGCTGAATGCGGCCTGGCTCGAGGGCCTCGGCGCAAAAACCTATTTGGGATTGCCGCAGGAGCAGGTCCGTGATCATATGAACCGCTCGCATATACTTGTAATGCCAAGTCGGCACGAGTTGTTCGGTTTCGTATTTGTCGAAGCCATGGCGGCGGGTTGCGCGCTCATCGCGTCAAACTGGGAGGGTCAGCGGGACATCACTGACGATGGTAGGGCCGGCGTGTGTTTGTCGCCGGAAGCGGACGCCGTCGCGGAGGCTCTTCGCAAACTGACTGAAGATGACCGCTACCGGCTGGAATTGGCCTTGGCCGGGCGTGAGCGGTTCGGCGAGCGATATGCGCCGGAAGTCGTCGCCAAGCAGCATGCGGAAATGTTTGAATTGGCTATGACGCGAACGACCGGCGACACGTAAGGAACAACTGTCTGATGTTGAAATGGTCGATCTTGATCTTCTTTTTTGTTGGCCTCGCCAGCCCGATAAATTTCCGATTGGGCGGGGATATATTTTTACCGGACATGTTCTTTACCGGCTCATTCTTATTTTTGGGCCGCAGATTGTCGAAGCTGCCTGGACAAAAATACATTCTTACGCTTATTATACTTGGGGCGCTGTGGTTTTTGGGTCAAGTGGTTACGGATTTCTATAGAGAGACCCCGATCGCGGATTGGACGCGCGGTTGGGCGAAAATTCTGTTTTTTTTAATGGATTTCTTGGGCTTGCTTGTCGCATCGCGATTTCGCTTGAACCGAATCCTGGCCTTTGCGGCTGGATCGTCGATCGGTATGGTCTTGCAAACGCTGTTCTTTCCAAACAGCTTTCAGGAGGATAACGGCGCGGACTTCGCGGGCGGTCCCTGGAAATTCGGGCTTGGACCAGGGCTGACCTATACTGCCGCGGCCTTCGGAGCGACGCCGCTTTCCGCCCGCATCTTCGGGCTTTACGGCGAAGCCGCGCCGCTCGCCATAATGGGCGTGCTGAATCTGGCGATGAACTCGCGCAGCGCCTTCGGTATGGCGATGGCCGGCGTGGCTTTCGGCGCCTTCAAACGCTATTTGGACAAGTTCCCGCGTTTACGGGTCGCGTTCAACCCAGGTACCTTTGCGGCTTTGGGATTGGGGGGAATGGTTTTCGCTCGAGGATTGATCGCCGTTTATGCGACGGCCGCCGAGAACGACTGGCTTGGCGATGCGGCGAAAGAGAAATACGAAGCCCAGACTTCTGGCGACCTGTCGCTCCTTCAGGCGGGGCGATTGGAATCCCTGGTTTCGACGCAGGCTATCGCGGATTTGCCCCTCCTTGGTCACGGATCGTGGGCGCGGGACTTGCGGTACACCGTGCTGTTGAGAAATATTCTGGAGAGCAAAGGCTTCGAAATCAAAGGCGAGATAGAATCCGGCGACGATCTGATCCCGACGCATTCCCATTTATTGGGGGCGTGGGTGGAGGCGGGCGTGCTGGGCGGAGTGTTTTGGGCCGCAGTGTGCGTAATCGCAGTCATGGCGATCTATCGCACTTTGAAACAACCAGGCGTTCCCGCGACATATCTTGGCTTCATATTCTTCAATCTTATTTGGGATGTATGGTTCCGCCTTTCGCGAATTCGCAACGTTTCGTAAAGGGGGCTCAAATCTGCCTGGCGCTCTGGGTCCTGGTGCAGCAAGAATCAAAAAAGAAGAGCGGCGCGTCTCTTGAAACAGAGCGACAGGGATGAAATTCTCAATCGTCACAATATCGTTCAATCAGGGAAGGTTTCTCGAACGCACAATTCGTTCCGTGATTGCACAAAAAGGCGTCGACCTCGAATATATTGTGGTCGATCCCGGCTCCACGGACGACAGTCGCGAGATCATCGAGCGTTATCGTCGAGACATTACGCGCGTCGTGTTTGAAAAGGACCGCGGGCCCGCCGATGGATTGAACAAGGGCTTCGCCTGCGCCTCGGGAGAAATCTACGGCTATCTGAACGCCGACGACGTCTTCGAACCCGGCGCTCTTCGACGAGTTGCGGCCTATTTTGAGCGTTTGCCCGACGTCGACGTCGTTTGCGGACATTGCTGGGTCACGGATTTCGAACGATGTGCGCCTCAGGCGCGCATGGTCGGAGCCCTTTACGAGATTTTTCAGCGCCTATGGCGCGTCGGTCCAAATCCAACCTTCGACATTCATGCGTCGCGAAGCGTTTCTGCGCGCGGGCGGCTTCAACATTGAAAACAGAAACAGTTGGGATGGAGAGTTAATGGTCGAGTTGTTTCGATCCGGGGCTAAAATAAAGGTCATAAACGAGTTCTTGAGCCAATATCGGCTGCATGAGGTCAGCATCACCAATAGCGGCGCCTTGAGCGACCAGATGGCTAAGTCCAGCCGCATTCGTTTCGAAAAATTGATGGGCCGCGAGTGGGGCAGGTGGGACGGCTACGCGGCGCTCTTTTTCCGCGCCTTAAAGCATTTGCGCGATCCCGTGGCTTTGGCCGAGAGGTTGTTGCGCGGACCGATCTTTCAGCGCGGGGTGAACTGAACCTCTCTCCCCGTCGGCGAGGTTTTCAAGAAGAAGGGCTCGAGCGCGTGGCGCATAAGCAGGCGACTGACGGCATTTTGGTTTCAGCGGCGCGCCGGCCGATCGAGGGCGGGCCGACCTATGGTTTTCGCCATCGCGCCTTCCGCGCGATCTGGAGCCTGACCTGGACGGCCTTCGTCTCCTGGACCCCGCGATCTTTCTATCGCTGGCGCATCGGCGTCCTGCGGTTCTTTGGCGCGCGCGTGGGCGCCGGGGCTGACGTTCTCTCCGGTGCGAAAATCTGGTATCCGCCAAATCTTACGCTCGAGGATCATGCGCTCGTCGCGAACGGCGTCGAGATTTATAATATGGCGCCTGTCACTCTGCGCCGCGGAAGCCTGATTTCGCAGGGCGCGTATCTTTGCGCAGGCACGCATGACTATAACAGCCCGGATTTCACGCTGGTCGTGCGGCCGATCGATATCGGCGAAAGAGCCTGGATCTGCGCCCGCGCGATCGTCGGCCCCGGCGTGACGGTGGGGGCCTATGCGGTTCTCGGCGCGGGAAGCGTCACCTTCTCGGACCTGGCGCCGGGTATGGTTTACGCCGGCAATCCTGCAAAAGCGATCAAACAGCGCAAACTGTGCGAGCCGCCGCCGATGCATCCGTCGAGCGACGCCGAATGAACATCCTTGTGGTCGTAGGCACCTTGTCGGGGCAGGGCGGCATCGAGACTTGCGTCAGAGCGATCTCGCTGCAGGCAAAAGCCAATGGCGATATAGCGCATGTGCTGGCGCTGTGTCCGAGCACGACAGACGCGCGATGGCACGACGGTTTGTCCTATTCCGAGGTGACGCTTGGTTCGCCCTCGTTGAAGTGGCAGGGCTTTCGAGGGATTCCGGCGATCATCCGGGAGGTCCGCGAGCGCAAGCCCGATGTTATCGTGGTCATCTATAGTTCGACCGTGCTGCTTGCGAAAATCGCTCTCGCGCTGTGTCGCGCCCGCATACCGGTCGTCTCCTGGTTGCATTTTTCGTCTTTTCTTCAGCAGAGGCTTTACCTGCTGAAATACGCCGACGCGCATCTTTGCATCAGTTCCGCGAATGCTGAATATCTGCAAGCGAGGCCGGATATCGAGCGCGACCGCGTCCATCTGATCTTCAACGGCGCGGGCGTCGCCGACGCGAAACCAGTCGACCGATCTTGCGAGGGGCCGATAAGACTGATTTATATCGGCCGGCTCATGATCGGGCTTCAGAAGCGAACCGACGAACTGCTTCGCGCGCTCGCGCGCGTCGAGGGCGACTGGCGTCTCGATGTTTATGGCGCCGGAGACGATCTTCCGTCCCTCCAGCACATGGCGAAAGAGGAAGGGATAGCCGACCGCATCGCCTGGCATGGTTGGCGCCCGAACGTCTGGAGCGCGATCGACGCCGCGGATGTCTTGATCCTTTGCTCGAGTTTCGAAGGTTTTCCGATGGTGCTGATCGAGGGCATGGCGCGCGGCGTTCCCTGCATCAGCAGCGATTGCCCGTCGGGGCCGTCGGACATTGTGCAGGACGGGGTCAACGGATGGTTGTATCCGGTCGGCGATGTGGAGGCGCTCGCCGGCCTCGTAAGAAAAATCGTCAGCGACAGAAGTTCGCTTCCCGATCGCGACGCGGTGCAAAGCTCGGTGTTGAAGTTCGATATCGCCGAAGTCTATCGGCGGTTTCGAACTGCGCTCGCCGCGACCTTGAACCGCGCGCAATCCTAGTTCATGCAAGATGGTCAGACCACGTTGCAAGCCGCGCCGCGCATTTTGCAGGTCACGCCGGTATACGCGCCCTCCCTCGGCGGCATTGAGGATGTGGTGCGCTCTCTCGCCGGCGCGATCACGGAGGCAGGATGGGTTTGCGACGTCGCGGACGTGAGATGCTCATATCGAAAGTTTTCGCGGGAGCGTCTGGACGCCAGCGTAATTTTCAGAACGCCGCTCTACGGCCACAGGCTGATCGGCTTTGCGCCCGCGCTGCGGCGGACGATCGAAAACTATGATCTGATTCACGTGCACGATCCGCAACTCATGGCGATCTCGGGCAATGTGCAAATGATGCGCGGGAGTAAGCCGCTCGTGCTCAGCACGCACGGCGGTTTCTTCCACACCAGCCAATATGCGCTGCTCAAATGGGCGCATGGCGCATTGACCGCACGCGCCGCGCTCAGAGGCTATGACGCGATATTGGCCTCGAGCGAAACCGACCAGGCCGCCTTCGCGCAGTTCTCCGATCGCGTCGAACTGGCCCGCAACGGCGTGAATACGGAAAAGTTCGGCGGCGTCGAACGCAGCGTCGGCTTCGATCATTTGCGTTGGATCTATTGGGTCGGTTCTCCCGCAACAAGAGGATCGACGACGTCATCCGCTATGCCGCGATCGCGCGAAGCCGAGGCTTCCCGGTTCGGCTGTCGATCTGCGGCGCCGACTTCGACGATCTGCAGTCTTCGCTCAAAGCTTTGATCGAGGATTCTCGGGGTCGAAGATGCGGTCGAGATCATCCTGTCGCCTTCAGATCAACGACTGCTCGAGTTGATCGGTCGAAACTCCACATTCGTCACCGCGTCGGAATTTGAAGGCTTCGGTCTCGCGGTCGTCGAGGCGATGGCCGCGGGACTGGCCGTCATCTCTCGAAACATCGAGCCGCTGAGCGGTTTCGTTGCGGAAGCCGGGGACGGACTGCTGCTGACCTTCGACGGCGGCGCGGAGGATATGGATCGCCTCTTCGCCTTCCTGTCGCAACCGGAAGACAGCTGCAGGCTGGGCTCAAAGGCCAATCGCGCTAGCGCGCAGCGTTATTCCTGGCGCACGGCCGCCGAGCGTTTCCTTTGCGTCTACAAACGACTCCTGAAACTCGACGTCGCGCCGTCGCAAGCGCTTCTCTGACCGGATGAGGCGATGAGCGCCACGCTCGCCACCATAATTCTAACCTACAACGAGGAGGCGCATCTCGCGCGCGCGCTCCTGTCCGCGAAGGCGGTCTCGACGCAGATAGTCGTCGTCAACTCCTATTCGACGGATCGCACGATGGAGATCGCCGCCGCCGCCGGCGCCCATGCCGTGCAGCATGAATTCGTTCACCAGGCGCAGCAGTTCCAATGGGCGCTCGACAACCTTGCGATCGAAGCGGAGTGGGTCATGCGGCTCGACGCCGACGAGACCTTGACGCCGGAACTGATCGCCGAGATCAAGCAGGAACTGCCGCGGCTGCCGCAGGAGACGACCGGCGTCAGCCTCAAGCGCCGGCATATTTTTCTTGATCGCTGGATCCGTCACGGCGGGCGCTACCCGCTCATTTTGCTGCGCATCTGGCGCAAGGGCGCGGCGAGGATCGAACAACGCTGGATGGATGAGCACATCGTCCTGCTGCAGGGACGCGCCGTGGTCTTCGAACATGATTTCTGCGATCACAATTTGAACGACTTGAGTTTCTTCACGCAAAAGCACAATAAATATGCGACGCGGGAGGCTATCGAGCGGCTGAACGAAGACTTCGGTCTCTTTCCTAGCGAAGACGCCGTGTCGCGCGGGGCGAGCAGCGCTCAGGCGCGGCTGAAGCGCCTGATCAAGAGCAAGTTCTACAACCGCCTGCCCTTTGGCGTCGGGCCGCTCTCCTATTTTCTGTGGCGTTACTTCGCGCAATTGGGCTTTCTCGACGGGCGCGAGGGGCTGATCTATCACTTTCTGCAGGGGTTTTGGTATCGCTTTCTGGTCGAGGCGCGGGTTTTCGAGCTGCGCCGCGCGCTGGCGCCGCTCAGAGACCGCGACGAGATCGAGGCCGAGATTTTGAAGATGACCGGGCTCTCGATCACCGCATGCGATCGTCAAGCCATTCGGAGGCGTGCATGAAAAGCCATAAGATTATCGCTGTAACGCCGGCCGGACGACGCGTTTATCTCGACCTGCTGAAACATTATATATTAAGCGATCCGTCGATCGACGAATGGCATTTGTGGGATAATTGTCGTGAAGCGGAAGACAGGGTTTGGATCGAGAATTTCGCGCGCGCGGAGCCTCGGGTCAAAATCGTCAAGCGGCCTCGCGCCGACGGATCGATAAAGGCGATCAATGGATTTTACGAAACGTGCCGAGATCCCGGCGTCTTTTATATAAAGATCGACGACGATCTCGTGTATATGCCGCCAGATTTTGGGCATTCGCTCTACACGAAAGCGCTCAGCGAGCGTGATCGATTCACATGGTGGTCGCCGCTCGTCGTAAACAACGCAATATGTCTCTGGCTTCTCAAATACCATAGTCGAGTGGACATCGCTGCGGATCTCATGGCCTCCGCGGCCTGCATTCACGGCTGGAAAAGCCCCTTCTTTGCTAAATCTTTGCATCGGGCGTTTCTCGAGGCCGCATCCGCGAACAAAAGCGACAGCTTCAAGACCGATGATTTCGAATTGTCCGTCGTGAGATTTTCGATCAACTGCCTTGGATATTTCGGAGAAGACGTGATCAAGGCGGGGAACAACTTCTGCCCGATCGACGTGGACGACGAGGAGTGGATTTCCGCCGTGCTGCCCAGCATCACGAAACGGCCCGGGCGGATTGTCGGGGGGATTTCGGTTTCGCACTTTTCCTTTTACACTCAAGAAGAACATCTTCTGCAGACAGACATATTGAGGTCTTACTATGGTCTGGCCGGCCTGCAGCTGAAAGAAGATCTTCCTAAAAGGAAAAGACGCAAACTAAAGGACTGGGTCAAGCGACGTCTTGAGCTGCGTTTCTTTAGCGGGTTTCGTTCGGCTGCAGCCTATCCGATCGCGATTGAGCGTGATGTACAAAGCGACCTGCGCCGGGAGCTTGTAGGTTAGAGCGCCGGCCTGTCCCGGCTTTCACTCAAATTTCCATCGAACGCGTAACCAAATAGTTTAGGCTTTCAGGAGGCGGGGGCGGAATGCGTTACTGTATCGTCGGAGCAGGATTTAGCGGCGCGGTGATCGGCCGCGCTCTCGCCGAAGCCGGACATAAGGTCCTCGTCGTCGATGAGCGCACTCATATTGCCGGAAATTGCTATGCGCAGCGCGACGCCGAGACCGGCGTAATGACGCATGTCTACGGTCCGCATATTTTCCATACCGCCGACGAGCGCGTGTGGAAATATGTCCAAAACTTTGCGGAGATGCTGCCCTATCTTCACCGCGTGCGGGCGACGACGCAGGGCGCCGTCCATTCGTTGCCCGTCAATCTTCTGACGATCAATCAGTTTTTCGACAAGACTTTGCGTCCGGAGGAAGCGCGGGACTTCATCGCTTCGAAGGCGCAAAAAATCGTCGATCCGCAGAATTTCGAGGAGCAGGCGCTGAGCATGATCGGCGAAGAGCTCTATTTTGCCTTCTTCCAGGGTTACACGCGCAAGCAATGGGGGCTCGACCCGCGCCAATTGCCGGCTTCGATACTGAAACGCCTGCCTTTGCGCTTCGACTATAACGACAGCTACTTCGCCCATCCCTATCAGGCGATGCCGAAAAACGGCTATACCGAGATGGTCGGGGCGATTCTGGCGACCGAAAATCTGGAGTTACGGCTCGGCGCGCGTTTCGAAGACCTCGACGAGAGCTTCGCGCATGTGATCTACAGCGGGCCGATCGATCGCTATTTCAATTTCCGGCTCGGACGGCTGGGCTATCGCACGCTCGACTTCGAAACCTTCCGCGCCGACGGCGACTTCCAGGGCACGGCGGTCATGAATTACTGCGACGAGACCGTGCCCTTCACGCGCATCACCGAGCACAAGCATTTCGCGCCCTGGGAGAAGGATCAGTTCGCGCGCACGATCTGCTATCGCGAGTTCAGCCGCGGCTGCGGTCCCGACGACATCCCCTATTATCCGATAAGGCAGGTCGACGAAGAGACGATGCTGCGCGATTACGTCGCCTTGGCGCGCGAAACGCCTCAGATCAGCTTCGTCGGGCGCCTCGGCACTTACCGCTATCTCGATATGGACGTCACCATCGGCGAAGCGCTGCGGGCGGCGGACGCGATGCTCGAGCGCATCGCGGCGGGAGAGACGATTCCGACATTCTTTGTCGAGCCCTAAACCAGCCGTCTCTTTTTCCAGCGAGTCGATCAACGAATTCGCCGGCTACAGCAGGAATACACCGATGTTAATTCTAAATAGATACAGAAACTCACCTTCGAGTGCGATTGGGTTTGCGACATTATTTATAATAGCTGGCATGGTTTCAACTCTGTTTACAGCCGCCTTAATGAATGCTGGAACAATTAAAAGTATATATCTTCCGATCATACTGCTCATAACATTTGTTATTTGCCTGGTTTGGTTTCGTAGACTGGATTTAAATGTGCTATCGGAACCGCTTACGGCGAGTGAATACGCACTTATTGGATATGCGGTAACGATAGGAGTGTTGCACCTTACTCCTTATGTTATCCAATACCAGGATCATATTCTCGTAAATGCGGTCAATGACGATGACTTGTGGCATTTTCAAGAAGTAGCTAGTTTGGTAAACACTGATGCCTTTCCACCAAAGGTAAATTTTTACCAAAGTTCATATCTACACTTTTACTACTTGCCGTGGATTCCAGCTGCCGCCCTCTCTAAAGTTGCATCCATTTGGATAGGGTCTCCGCTGATTAAACTCTCGTTCGGAGTATGTGCCTTACTCATTGCTATTGCTTCGACTGTTATCTGGATAGCTTTTATTAGGCATGTTTTGAAAAAGGAGGCTCGCATTTTTGCGGTGCTGTGCCTGATTGGGTCAGGAGCGGTCGTGGAAGGGCTAGGATTTTTATTGCATCTCGCGCAAGGACGCCTCCAATCGGTTGAATGGTGGGAGAGGACGAGCTTTGATATATATAACCAATTTTCGACCTGGACAACGCTACTTGTTTGGGTTCCCCATCATTTAATATCAGCATCTGCGCTGCTGTTAGCATTTGTTGTTGTGGTGGAGCCTATCACCCTACTTCCTAGAAAATCATTGTTGCCCTACATAGTTGCCGGGTTTTTGGTATCGTTCTCTTTATTCTCATCCATATTTGCTTTCATTGGTGGGATTATAGTCTTAAGTCCAATTATCGTACGTCTGATCGGATTTAGATATCACATTCTAGCTAGTATAGTCGCGGCTCTCATCCCCGCGGTTCCGCTTTTTTACATATACACAAGTGCTCGCGCAGCGGGTGGTTTTCAGGTGTTACAACCATTCTTTCTGTGGAACGCGCGTTTTCATAACTACTTTGCCGGATTAATCGGTCTAATAGTTGCTGGCTTATTGATGATTGTCGAAGTCGGATGGTTATTTGTGGTCGGACGATTTTTTGATGATGGGTTATATAAGAATGGGCTAAGGCAATTCGCCTATATGGCTTTTGCCTTCCTGGTTTCGACAATTTTCATATCATTTAAGGGAGCTAATAATTATGAAGGCTTATCCCTTTCCATCAGGTTACACAACATGTTGATTTATGAGCTAGACTCCAAACCAGCTAAATCACTTTCCGAGATTCAGCAATCCTTTCTTGATCTCGGCAAGCATATCATTGACCTTGCCGATCTCTCTGGAGGCTTGCCGCTGTTCGAGTGTAATAATTTCAGGACAGTCAGCGCATGTGAATCTATTATTGTGCTGCAACCAACCGAGCGTCTTCTTGTTTTCAAAGCCACACTTCGGGCATTTCAGCGTTGTCTCAACGTTGTCAGTTGTAAGCATGGCGTGTTATATCCTTTACGTATGAAATAAGAGTAATTGTAACCTCTTGTAGCATCTTTACCAGGTGCATACTGGCATGTTTACTGGACTACGAACGGTGTTTGCCACGGCTTCCGGGAAAGTTTTCGGATTCAGCCATTTTCGCAGACATTCTGCCTCTTTGTGGTTTTTGATTAGAGCAAGGTGTGGGTCACAAGATGTGTGTGCAATCTTGTAAAGCCGCCCTCGATCAGAGGCATCTCGTTCCTGCGCCTGCTTCGCAATCCCAATTGCGCAATCGATGAAGTTCCAACTGACTGCTTCTGTGGCGTGCGCTGGAGTCGCGAGAGAAGTCATTCCAAATAAAATCCTGCGCACACCTAACCTCCATAGGAGCTAAGTCTATGATTGTGAAGATAGATTACGAATTGGACGATGATCACCTGATCAACGAGAGGGTCGCCACCGAACCAAGCGATCACCCATCCATGCTGGCGTGGCTTGCGACGCCGCTGATGCCTCAAATTGATGTTATCCTTGCGACGCCCGGTCCCGGACTTCCTGAGCAATCCACATTGCTTGCGCAATAGTGGCGTCTTTAAGGGCGGGATGGGCGGAATCCGCAGCTAAATCTCCGACGAGCTTTCGCACCTTCGCTATGTCAACAGAGGCAGTGTCCGGTAGATAGGCCATTAGGCATGAGAGCCCGAGAACAAGGCTCTTAAGCTGTGCAACTTCCTGCGCAAGTTTATTGACGGCGGCGGTGTTCTGGTCAGTCATCATGGTCTCCATTGAGGCCGTGATCATGCTACCTGACCGCTTAGCAGGACGTTACCGATTGCAATTTTGTCAGCGGAAAATGTCCAACGCCAATCCCGATCCCCAACAATAAATCGAAGCTCACCCGATAATGTCTTCGACAATTCCACCGAAACACGAACTCGTCGAGATACGCCTGCAAATACCCCTTACGAAACCCGTGATAAACGCCCAACCCAAACCGCTTAAGGTTCGCGAAGACTCTATGAATCCATGGCATGAAAACGTGAGCAGCCATCTTGCCGATCACGCGGGAATCGTGAGTGCGGTCAGGCACGTCGGCGTAGGACGTGTTGCCGTCCGTCCAGATGGCGCTGCCCTTTGTCGTGGTGCTCGTCACGAACGCGTGCAGCGTCTTGCGGTCATAGCCCGCAATCGGCATGAGGCGAATGCGTCCGGGTTTATTTCCATCATTGAGTTCAACCGCGCCAGCGATGGCGATTTTGCCGATGGGGCTTCTGCCCTGTCCACCGCCAATGGGTTCGTTCTTCGTGCGGAAAGGAATCGTGGAACTCGTCGATCTCGACAACGCCCTCAAGCGGGTCGCGGTTAGGGTCAACCATCGCCTTGCGGAGTCGGTGAAGCAGGAACCAAGCGCTCTTGTAAGAACCGATGCCGAGCTTCGCTTGAAGCTGAAGCGCCGAGATGCCGTTCGAGTGCGTCGCGACCAAATGCGCCGCGAGAAACCAAGTGCGAAGAGGAAGGTGCGTGGCGTGCATGATGGTTCCGGACGTTACCGAAACCTGTTTATGGCACTTGGCGCACTCCCAATGGTGCGGCTTAGATTCCAGCCGCCAGCCCTTTTCACTTTCGCAATGCGGACAGCTAAAGCCGTTCGGCCAACGCTTCTTGGCGAGGTATTCGGCGCAGGTGGAATCGTCAGGAAACATCGCCATGAACTGTTGCAGCGACGGCGGCTTATCCTTGGACCAGCGGGCGGATTGTTTGAAGGGCTTGCTCATGAAATGAGTTTGGCAGAACTCTCGACGCCAAGCCACAGAAACCACTAGATATAGTTAAGCCTGACGGAAAGGGATAAGCCTTTAATTATGCTATGAGGGGGTGTATAGTGCCAGGTACTACTTCTATGTTGTTATTGCGCAGCCGCTGTTACGGCACACCAAGGTGTACAAGGATCTACAAAAAGGTGGCTTCTTGACTCAAATAAGTCAAAAATGCTTATCATCCCCGTGCTCCTGCTGGCTATTGGTGGGCAGGCGAATGAATTTGCCTTACATTACGTGAGCAGTTGGCGGGCTATTGAGGGGCTACGGAACGAAACCGCTTCATGCACCCAAAACATTCTAGACGCAAGCTTAGCGCGTGTTTCGGGAGGTATGCCTAGCTATATACAGGATATATGCGTGGATAATCGTAGTATATACCACCTAGAGCGTCCATTTTTGAAGAGAAAACTTGAGAATGAGGATATTGAGCTTTTAGGGCGGGATTTTTGATCTAGCGTACTCTTAAAGTCTATATGTCTCGACTAAACGCTTCAATAAAGGAGGCTGGCTCTTATGCAAAAAGTCACAACAGCGGCGGTTGTCGTAACCTATAATCGGCAAAAACTCCTGGTCGAATGCATCGAGGCCCTGCTGAATCAGACCAGCCCCCTCGATCACATCTTCATCATAGATAATGCGAGCGCCGATGGAACCGAGGAGACAATCCGCGCCAAAGGTTATGCGGCGCGCGAGAACATCAGCTACGTGCGTCTGCCGCGCAATATTGGGGGCAGCGGCGGCTTTTACGAGGGCATGAAGCTCGCCTATGACAAGGGATATGATTGGCTTTGGCTTATGGACGACGACGCCGAGCCGCTGCCGAACGCCTTTGAGGCGCTGCAGCAGGGCTACCCCGGGCAGGTTGCAGTGGCGAGCGTCGTTTGCGACGCCGAGGGCCGCCCGCAGACCGCCAACCACCGGGGATTCATGGGCTCCATATGGAGCGATCTTGTCGAACCCTATGCCGTCGACGCGATGACCGACAGTTTTGCGGAGATTGATCACGCGTCTTTCGTCGGCGTGGCCTATTCCCGAAAAGTCGTCGACTCGATAGGCTTTCCTATCAGGGAGTTCTTCATTCATTATGACGACTACGAATACAATATTCGGCTTATGCGCGAGCACAAAATCAAACTTGTGAAGGACAGTCGCATCCTTCACAAGGAGCAAGCCCAGGTCGCCATGACGCACGCCGTCGGATTCATGGGAAAAACCGTGTCTCGCTTCGAATACAGCAAGCTCTGGCTGCGATATTATGGCTTCAGAAATATAACATGGATGAAATTTCGCGAAGATCCATTGAGAGCCTATAAGGAAAACTGCCCATTGTTGTTCAAGAGAATAATCGGTATTTTGCTGTGACGACGATCATAAGCTCAGGCGCATATGGTTTTGGCTGTCGGCCTTCAATGACGCGCGTACAGGCACTTTCGACAATCTGAAGCCGAAGAAAATTCTTTACGAATGACGCCTGCTTTACAACGCAATCTCGTGTCTTGCGGCGAAGGCTTCGCTGGCGCAAAAGGGCTGAATGCTCATGAACAGTTTTGACACAGGCGCAGCGCCAATCGCAACAGAAGCGCCCGAGCGCGAAAACGCCATTCTGGGCGGCGCGGAAGTCGGCGTGCTCATCGTCGGCTTTCGTAATCCCGAAGATGTCGTGACATGCCTCGCCGCGCTCGCCGAAGCGGAGAGTTCGCCGAGCTTTTCCGTTCTCATCTGCGAAAACGGCGGCGAAGCGGCTTATGATGCGCTCGTCCGGGAGCTTGCCGCTCATAGCTCGAACTTCGTGGACGCTCCGGAAATCCTCGCCAAATCGGCCGGCGTTTTCGTTCGGGCCCGCCATATGCGATTTGGCGCCTCCGGGCCCGAGGTGACAGTCGGCGAAGCGCGCGAGAACCTTGGCTACGCCGGAGGCGTCAACGCCTGGCTGAGGCCGCTATGCAATGAGAGCGGTTGGAGCGGCGTCTGGGTGCTTAATCCCGACACGGCGCCGGAACCAGGCGCGCTCGCCGCGCTGGTCGACTATTCCAAGCGGCGCGCGAAAGGCATGGTCGGCAGTCGGGTCATGGACATGAGCCAGGCCGGTCGCCTGCTGATGCGCGGATTGAAGTGGCGGCGACTCGTGTCCAAGACGCTTTGCGTCGACAGCGACGTTCCTGTCTCACCCGCCCCCGTCGCGGCCGAGGTCGAGAACAGAATCGACGCGCCGAGCGGCGCCACTTTTTACATCACGCGCGACTGCATCGAACGCATCGGCGTCATGGATGAAGAATATTTCCTCTACTTTGAGGATATTGACTGGGGCGTGCGCGCCAAAGCCTGTTGCGGTCTCGGCTATGCCGACAATTCCGTCGTTCCGCATATCGGCGGCACGACATTGGGTTCGGCTTATAGCGGCGACGCGCGTTCGCGGCTCGCCGTCTATCTCGAGTTCCGCAACCGCCTCATGTTCGTGCGGAAGCGCTTCCCGTCCTGGTACCCTTGGACGATCGTCATCACGCTGCTGCGCAGCGCAGAATTTCTGGTCAGAGGTCCTCGTGCGAATTTCGCAGTCGCTTTGCAGGGGATATTCGCGGGGCTACGCGGTGAAACCGGACGTCCCGATCACGTGATGCAGGAAATCAAAAGCGGCTCCGGGACCGGCGGTCTATAAGCGAAACACTAGAGCGAAATCCGAAAAAGTTGATAGACTTTTTCGATCAGAATTTGCTCCAGCGTTTTTATTTTGGAGCGATTTCCTATCGACCGAATGATTCTATTCGGTCGGAAAGCGCTCTAGAGCAAGTTCACCGTTTTCCGATTCGATGAGGGATTCTCGGATCGGCTGAAGCATGCAATTCTCCCATCGAATCAGTGATGGGAGCGAAGCATGGCGCGGGCCTATAGCCAGGATTTGCGTGATCGCGTCATCGATGCTGTGTCGGCGGGTCTCTCGGCTCGCGGCGCCGCCAAGCGCTTTGGGGTCGGTTTAGCGACGGCCATCGTGTGGGTGCGCCGCGCTCGTCAGACTGGCGAGCGCAAGGCGCGTAAGCAAGGACAGCCGCGGCGCTCCAAGCTGGATCCGCATCGCGCGTATCTGCTCGGGCTGATCGAAGCGACGCCGGATTTGACCATCAGCGAGATGCTCGATCGGCTCTTGGCCGAGCGCGACATCAAAGCGAGCCGCGCGCTGCTGTGGACGTTTCTCGATCGTTGCGGCCTGACGTTTAAAAAAAGACCGCGCATGCGAGCGAGCAGGAGCGCCCGGACGTGAAGGAGCGGCGCGAAGCCTGGTTCGAGGGCCAGCTCGATCTCGACCCCGCAAAGCTCATCTTCATCGACGAGACCTGGACGACGACGAACATGGCGCGCAAATGCGGCCGGGCGCCGATCGGCGAAAGGCTGCGGGCCAGCGTCCCGCACGGCCATTGGAAGACGACGACCTTCCTCGCCGGCTTGCGCCTGACCGGAATGGTCGCGCCGATGGTCCTCGACGGCCCCATCAACGGCGTCTGGTTTCAGGCCTATGTCGAGCAGGTCCTCGTTCCCACGCTCGCGTCGGGTGATATCGTGATCATGGACAATCTGGGCAGCCACAAGGGCGCCGGGGTGCGAAAGGCCATTGAGGCTGCGGGCGCGAAGCTGCTTTACCTTCCGCCATACAGCCCCGACTTCAACCCAATCGAGAACGCCTTCTCGAAGCTGAAGGCGCTCTTGCGCAAGGCTGCAGAGCGAACCGTCGACGCCCTCTGGGATAGGATTGGAACGCTGCTTGTCGAGTTCACGCCGCACGAATGCGCAAACTTCCTCGCCGCCGCGGGTTACGAGCCGGATTAATGCGAATCCGCTCTAGCGACGATGAATTCATCCGTTCTTGCGAATCGGGCGGCCTGCAAGGTCCGAAGGACGAGTCGCGGCGTGATTTTTTTTCCCTGATTTGCTAACGGCCCTCAAATAGTCGTGATATGTCGGAAATGGGCCGCTCAACACTTCTAATCTGTTGTCAAAAAGATACCAACCCGGACCTTTTGCGCCCAAGATCGGGTCGCATTCACCTGGAGGCAGAAAGGCTGTCGTGTGCATCCTCATTAGTAGCCTCGGCCTCTTTCTCACCCCCGCGAGCCCATTAGAAATGTCGGATAATGACCTGAATGTCAACTTTGCGGGGAGGCGCTGCGGAGCTTCAATCGCAGCAATCCCCGGGCTGAAGCTTGGAATTCTAAAGCTGATGCGCGGCGGGGGGTAATTGTGTTTGACAGTAAACTATTGGCGTATTCCACTTTTTTACTGATACTTTTCGCGCTCGATAAATTTCAGGAGCTGCATTGCATTCTCCTCGAGATTATATCGGGTGAGAAAACAGCTTCGCGCTTTGACGCCAATGTCGTGTCGCTGCTGCGACGTGAGAGAAAGCATCTCGCGCAAACCGGCAGTTATGGACTTCCGAATTATCATTGACGACGATGCCGGCCCCGTCTGCTTCGACTTCGCGCCAGATGTTCACTTTGTTGGTCATGAGAACAGGACGGCCGAGCGCCATCGCCTCAGCGATGACAATGCCGAAGTTCTCCTGATGGGAGGGCAGCACGAAGAATTCGGCCGCCCTGAACGCCCCCCATTTCGCATCGCCCGACAACATGCCGGGCCAATAGATGCGGTCAGCTATTCCGAGTTTTCCCGCGAGTTCCTGCAGTTGCGCCTGCAGACCGCTTTGATCGGGGCCGGCGACCACGAGGTCAAAGTCCGGAAACTCTTCCGCCAGCTGAGCGAAAGCGTCGATCAACAGATCGACTCCTTTCTTTTCGTGAATACGGCTCAAAAAGAGAATCAGCTTGCGATCGCGCGATACGGGAAGTTTTGAAAAAAAGGCCGCGAGCTGCGCGTCCGGATCGCCGGTTACGTCGCGCGTTCCATAGCCGACGACGAATTCGCGAGCGACATAAGGCGAAAAGGATTGCGACGCCAATCTTCGCTCTTCTTCGCAGGTGAAAAGCACCCCTTTGGCGTCACGCAACACTTTATGTTCGAACAGACGCCAAAATATAGACTTGAAAAAGGTCTTCGTCGGATAGGTTTCATTAAACCATGGGTCGAGCATGCCATGTGTAAATAGATAATATGGAACGCTTTGGCCCCGCAATCCGAGCCAGCAGCCAAAGGAAGCATAGTTCCAAAGTCCGTTTATGATAATCGCGTCATAATTCTTCGCATAGCTGCGCAGCCAGTTCGCAAGAGCGGGCGTATAGCCATAACGCAGCCATGGAACGATCCGGCGGAGGCGCGGATACCAACCGCTGCTTATGCCAACCGGGAAAACCGTCACCGGACACTTTGGAACCCATGGGGCGTCGGGCGCGTCAAGCGATAAGATATGACGCGTGTGCCCGTTGCGGCGCCAGACTTCGGCGCTGGAAAACACCCCTTCTATCGGTCCGCCGGCGCGCGGGTCGACGGAGCTAATGACGTGGAGAATTTTCATCGGGCGGAGGCCTTTTGATTTTCGCATTGCGCGCTAAGCGTCGCTCGAGCTTATCAATACAAAACCAAACACGGGCGCGCCAGAGGGCGGTTGGAAAAAACAATCCGAACGACGCGCGTAAGTTCTTGTTCGAGCGTGCGCTTATTCGGAAGCTGCGGCGCGCTTGTCGGACAATATCTATTTGAACCTTTATCTGGATTCTTGGATTTTTCTGTAGAAGGGACGGCTCGCCTTCGCCCACTCGATGGGCGCTGCTTCAAAGTCTTTGCACGCCTTCGGAACCAGGCTTCTCACAAAATACAAATCGAAATCGCTGGCTTTATAGGCGGCGCTGTCCAGGCCTCGAGTTGCAACGACTTTTGCTATGCGCGCTAAGACATAGGACGTAAGTCGGGTCTGCAGGTCAAAGCGCCTTCGCACTTCGCCACGATAGACGTCGACTGAAGAATAATCGGCGGCCGAAAATGCGAGCTCCACCGTTTGCGGCTCCTCGGCGGATTTGATCAAAATTGGAAAGACATAGGCTGGCTGAGAACATTGGCTCAGCCGCAATTGCAGCCCAGGCAGCGGCTTGCGCACAATCCGCTCGACAAAGGCGCCCTCGCTCAAGCGAAGGCCGGGCGATAGAATATCAGCGGAAGACGAAGGAAGCTCGGCCGGCGCCGGAAACAGATCCATCCAACGGGTCGCCAATCCCAAGACGGCTATGAAGAGCAAAATGGCAAGAGCGATACCCCTGGCGTCGACACGCATGCTTACCCAGCTTTTTCCAATTCGCGGGCGCCAAGGAATACGCCAAGAACAGCGGCCAGCAGGGCGATCGAGAAAATCGTCGCGCCGGCCCGATTATGCCAATAATCGTAAAGCGGATAGGATTGCGCCATCAGAACCAGCCGCGCTGTGTTCAGCATGATCGCGACGCCGATCATTACCGCCAGGACTCGCCATGCAGCGAACCCCAGTTTGAATTTATCAAGCTTATTTAGAGCCAGCCAAAGCATCGTCGCGACGACAGCGTTGTTGAAAACCGAACATCCCCCTTTGAGGAGGATGCTATGGTTGTTCGGCCCGTTGATGACAAGCCCGTCTCTCGAGAAACCGTCAAAGCAAGACAGCACTGCGCCGGCCAGCGCCGCTTCCAGAGGCAGGATATATTGGAGGGTGAAGTCGAACAAAAGTTGGGCGAATGTTTCGTAAAACGCGAGCGCCAACAGAAGCTGCCCAAGCGAAGCTAACCGCTCGTCTTTTCGCCAGAGAAACAGACAGGCCCCGGCGGTTATAGGCGCGATCGACGCATTGGCCCGCGGAAACACGAAGGTGAGGCTACTGGCGACGAGGATGACCAAGTCCTTGCGGGAAAGGAAACCATCTTCTCCAAGCTGCCGAATGATCCAAAAAATTACTGCAACAGTAAGCCATTCGCCGACGCAAAAAACCGAGAGGTCGCTTGTTTGGGCCACTCCCGCACGCCATGCGAAGGACAGCGCCTTCTGCCAGAAAAGGGCGAGCCCGATACAGCCTGCGAAGGCATACAAAACATCGCGATCACAAACTTTAACTCCGGCTATGAAGCCGGAGTTCTTCTTGTCATCCAATGCGAATGGCCTCTCAGGCGCGACGGCGACGGATGAAATAGACGGCCCCGCCGACCAGCACCAAGCCCGCCAGTCCCGCGCCGATTTCCGGAGCCGGCGCCGGATCCGGTTGGTAGAAGCCGGTGCCGTTATCGGCAACGGCGGGCATCGACAACAGGGCGGACGCCGCCGCCGCAAGCAGAACTTTTTTCAACATAACCGCATCTCCACTGCTTGTTTTAGACGTTCAGACACTTCACCGGTCAGAGAAGCCACCGCCAAACAATTTCTTGCGTAACGGATCCGTTTGTTCAGCTGTCTCTGAGCGTCGCCATTGCCAAGTTTCGGCGCAAAATTCCTGCGCCGAATCAGGATCATGCTTTTCTTAGTTGAAGATTTCGTAACCTCATAAGTGATTGTCGTCAAGACGGAGCTTGCCCTCGCTCAGCTTCGCTGACCGGCAAGCGCCGGAATGCGTTAATCAAATCCGAGCGATTGGAATCCGAGGTCCTGTGACGCTAAATATCGCGTCGACGTCCCTGACCCAGATTCGAGCAGCCGATGTATTTTGTAGCTCTGGCGACCGACTACGACGGGACCCTGGCGCAGGACGGCCGGGTGGACGAGACGACTTTGAAGGCGCTGGAGAATTTGCGCGCCTCGGGCCGCAAGATAATTCTCGTCACCGGGCGCGAGCTGCAGGGGCTCGCCGAGGCGTTTCCCCATCTTGAAACATTCGACCTGGTCGTGTGCGAGAACGGCGCCTTGCTCTACGACCCGGCGAGCAAGCGCGAGACGCTGCTTTGCGAGCCGCCGCCGCTGGCCTTCGCCGAGCGTCTTCGCGAGCGGGGCGTCACGCCGCTCAGCGTCGGGCGCGCCGTCATCGCCACCCGGGTCCCCAACGAAAAACATGTTCTGGACGCCATCCGCGAGCTTGGCCTCGCGCAGCACATCATCTTCAACAAGGGCGCGGTCATGGCGCTGCCGAGCGGCGTCAACAAGGCGAGCGGTCTTACCGCCGCGCTGAAAATTCTGGGCCTTTCCGCCCACAATGTCGTTGCGGTGGGAGACGCCGAAAACGATCTGCCGTTCTTGCAGCTTTGCGGTTGTGCGGTCGCCGTCGCCAACGCTTTGCCCTCGGTTCGGGACAAATGCGATCACGTGGTCGCCGATCACGGCGCGGGGGTCGCGGAGCTCATAGAAGCGCTGCGACGCGACGACCTTGCGTCTTCAGCGACAGGCCGCCGCGCGAAAGACTGATCGCGGGCGTGAGCGACGAGGGAGGCGAGGTCGCTTTCACGCAGGCTCAGACGCACAAAACCATGGAGGCTAAAGATGTCTGAATCAAACTCGAGGCGCATTCTCCGACCTGCCTGCACTCAAAGGGCAAGGCGTGCGTGGGCAAGCAGGGGCTTGCCTATGTCGTCGGCGTTTCCGCCGAAATGGCCGGCTCCAAGGGTTTACATCTCGAAGTCGTCACGATCCCGCCGGGCGGCAGGGCGAAAGCGCATAAGCACGAAATCGCATGAGTTCGGCGATCTACGTTCTGAGCGGCGAAGCCACGACCTATTTCGGCGAACGTCTGGAGCAGGAGTTCGTCGCCCGCGCCGGGGAGTTCGTCTACATCCCCGCCAATGTCCCGCATCTTCCCTATAACGCCAGCAAGACCGACCCCTGCGTCGCCGTCGTCGCCCGCACCGACCCCAACGAGCAGGAAAGCGTCGTGCTGCTGCCCGAACTCGACAGTCTGCGCGCTTGACGGAAGCGTATATTTCTCGCGCGCCGGCCCCCGGAAGGCGCTCAGCGGAAAGATCAGCTCGGCGACATCCCTTTGTCCGTCAGTTCCTTGAGCGCGCGCTCGCTCTTTGAGAGATGCGTCAGGCCCATGCCGCGCAGCACGTTCGGCGACTTCGAATATTGCACGTTTTCATAGCCGACGATCTCGAAGCGGTTGCCCCACGGATCGCGGAAATCAAGGAAGGGACTGGGGACGAGGGCGATTTTCGCCTCGCGCAGCGCCCGGCGCACCGCGGCCACGTCGTCGACGACGAGACCGACATGGCGGCCGTCGTCTTTCGGCTGCCGCCGACCCTTCTGCAGCGCCAGGAACTGGTCGCCAAGGTCGATGAACGCCATGTCCTCGGTCTTGGCGCGCAGTTTGAAATCGAAGATTTTGGCGTAAAACGCCAGGGCCGCGTCGATATCGCCGACCTCGAGCGCGATGTGGTTGAAACCGATGGCGCGCGCCCGTTTCGCTTCGCCCATGAGACCTTTTCCTTCGAGATTGTTGTAACGCAAACGTCGTAATTAGCTTTCGAGGCGCTCGCATCAAGATCGCCTGCTTTCGCGGCAAATCGCGCTGCTCGCCGGCACATTGCGGGAATTCGCCTCATCCTGGCGAAAATGGCGGCTCGGCGCATTGACTTGACGCCCCTATCCGCAGCCTAATCGCGACCAGCCGCTCCGCCCCGCGCAAGAACTGCGAAAGGCCGTCCGCCCCGTGTCGATCCAAACCGCCCTGAACCACGTCACGCATTACAAATACGACCGCCCCGTCGCGCTCGGTCCGCAAGTCATCCGGCTGCGTCCCGCGCCGCATTGCCGCACGCTGATTAACAGCTATTCGCTAAAAATTTCGCCATCCGAACATTTCATCAACTGGCAGCAGGACCCGCACGGCAATTGGCTGGCGCGGCTGGTCTTCACCGAGCGGACCACGGAATTTCGCGTCGAGGTCGATCTCTTGGCGGAGCTCGCGACCTTCAACCCTTTCGACTTTTTCGTCGAGCCCTACGCCGAGACCTTCCCTTTCGCCTATGCGCCTGAACTCGCCGCCGAACTTGCCGCCGCGCTCGAAGTGGAGCCCTCGGACGCGCCGGGGATGAATCCCGTTCTCGACGAATTCGTCCGCGCCGCGGCGCCGCCGGAGCCAATCCGCACCATCGATTTCCTGGTTTCGCTCAATGCGCGCCTCAACAGCGAGATTTCCTATGTGATCCGCATGGAGCCCGGCGTGCAGACGCCGCGCGAGACGCTGGAGCTGCGCTCGGGCTCCTGCCGCGACAGCGCCTGGCTGCTCGTCCAGACGCTGCGCCGGCTCGGTCTCGCGGCGCGTTTCGTCTCCGGCTATCTGATCCAGCTCAAACCCGACGTCGAACCCATCGAGGGGCCGAAGGGCCCGACCCAGGATTTCACCGATCTGCACGCCTGGGCCGAGGTTTTCCTGCCCGGCGCCGGCTGGATCGGCATGGACGCGACCTCGGGACTGTTTTGCGGCGAGGGGCATCTGCCGCTTTGCGCCGCGCCGCATTATCGCTCCTGCGCTCCGGTCTCCGGCGTCGTCGAGCCGGCGCATTGCGATTTCGATTTTTCGATGCGGGTCGACCGTGTCGCGCAGGCGCCGCGGGTCACCGCGCCCTTCTCCAACGAGGCCTGGGAGCGGCTCGACGCGCTTGGCGAAAAGGTCGACGCCGACATCAACGCGCAGGACATGCGGCTGACGATGGGCGGCGAGCCGACCTTCGTCTCGATCGACGATTTCGAAGGCGCGGAATGGACGATCGCCGCGGTCGGACCGACCAAGCGCGCCCTCGCCGACCAGTTGCTGCGCCGATTGCAGCAGCGCTTCGCCAAGGGCGGCTTCTTCCATCACGGCCAAGGCAAATGGTATCCGGGCGAAAGCCTGCCGCGCTGGGCCTTCGCGGTCTATTGGCGCGCCGACGGCGAACCGATCTGGCGCGATTACGACGCGAGCGCCCCTGTGGCCGCCGAAGCCGCCGCGATCCCGTCGCAGGCGGAGTCTCAAGCGGGATCCCAAGCGGCGCAGCGGCTCGTCGAAGCCATCGCGACGCAGCTCGGGATTGCGACATCCTTCGTGGTTCCGGCCTTCGAGGATCCCGCGCATTGGGTCGAGGCGGAGGCGGCGCTGCCGGTCAATGTCGGCCCGCTCGACCCCAAGCTCGAAGATCCCGAAGTCGCGCAGCCGCATGATCCAGGTGTTTTCGCGCGGCCTCACGACGCCGACCGGCTTCGTGCTGCCGATCCAGCGCTGGAACACGAAGGCCGCCGCGCCGCGCTGGATTTCGGAGGTCTGGCCGTTGCGGCGCGGCAAGCTGTTCCTCAGCCCGGGCGATTCGCCCGTGGGGCTGCGTCTGCCGCTCGAACTCGCTGCCTTTCGCGCCGGCGTCCGAGCGATCCTTCGTGCAGCCGCAGGACCCGCTCGAGCCAAGGCCCGCGCTCGGCCCGCGCGCCGCGCCGAGCAGCGCCAAGCGCGAGCTGTTGCTGGCGGAGATCGAGAGCGACGCGGCGGTCTCGGGCCCGACGCAAAATGTTCACGAACAAACGCTCAATGGCGCAGGCGGCGGCGTGCGCACCGCGGTGAGCGTCGAGGCGCGCGACGGCGCGCTTTGCGTGTTCCTGCCGCCGGTGCACAGTCTTGAGGATTATCTCGACCTCGTCGGCGCGGCGGAGGATGCGGCCAAGGGGACGGGTCTGCCCATCCGCATCGAAGGCTATCCGCCGCCCTATGATCCGCGGCTCAATGTGATCAAGGTGACGCCCGATCCCGGCGTGATCGAGGTCAATGTCCACCCGGCCCGGAGCTGGCGCGAATGCGTCGAAATCACGACCGGACTCTATGGCGACGCGCGCCTTTCGCGGCTGACAGCCTGCAAATTCATGACGGACGGGCGTCCGGCTGGGTCCGGCGGCGGCAATCACGTCGTGCTGGGCGGGGCCACGCCCGCCGATTCGCCCTTCCTGCGCCGGCCGGATCTTTTGAAGAGCTTCATCCTGTACTGGCAGCGCCACCCTTCGCTCTCTTATCTGTTCTCGGGTCTTTTCATCGGTCCGACGAGCCAGTCGCCGCGCATCGACGAAGCGCGTCACGAGTCGCTCTATGAGATGGAGATCGCGCTCGCCTCGACCCCTTCGGCGGGGCAGGCCTGTCCGCCATGGCTCGTCGATCGGCTGTTCCGCAATCTGCTCGTCGATGTTTCG
This sequence comes from uncultured Alphaproteobacteria bacterium, assembly GCA_963820145.1. GTDB lineage: Bacteria > Pseudomonadota > Alphaproteobacteria > Rhizobiales > Beijerinckiaceae > Methylocystis. The sequence continues at coordinate 129,854 of CAWFZD010000094.1, read as the reverse complement.
GGCAACACGCATCGCGCCGAAATCTGCATCGACAAGCTCTATTCGCCCGACGGCCCGACCGGGCGCCTCGGCCTCGTCGAGTTCCGCGCCTTCGAAATGCCGCCCGACGCGCGCATGAGCCTCGCCCAGCAATTGCTGCTGCGCGCGCTGGCCGCCTGGTTCTGGCGCGAGCCGCAGCAAGGCGGCCTCGTGCGCTGGGGCACGGCGCTGCACGACCGCTTCATGCTGCCGCATTTCGTTTGGGAGGATTTCCTTGGCGTGCTCGCCGACCTCAAGCGCGCGGGCTATGCTTTCGACCCCGAATGGTATGCGGCGCAGCGCGAATTCCGCTTCCCTGTGGCGGGGACCGTCATTCATGACGGCGTGCGCCTCGAAGTGCGGCATGCGCTTGAGCCGTGGCACGTCACAGGAGAGCAGGGCGCGCAGGGCGGGGCGGTGCGCTACGTCGATTCTTCGGTCGAGCGGCTCGAGGTCAAGGCGCAAGGGGCCGTGCCGGGACGACATGTCATCGCCTGCAACGGCCGGCGCCTGCCGCTCTGCCCGACCGGCCGCGCCGGGGAAGCGGTCGCCGGCGTCCGCTTCAAGGCCTGGCAGCCGCCGAGCGGGCTGCATCCCACCCTGCCGGTGAATGCGCCGCTGACCTTCGACGTCATCGATCAGTGGAGCGCGCGCTCGCTCGGCGGCTGCGTCTATTACAGCGCGCATCCGGGCGGCCGCAGCTATGATACGTTCCCGGTCAACGCCGAGGAGGCCGAAGTCGCGGCGGCTGTCGCGGTTCCATACGATGGGCCACACGCCAGGACGCATCGAGCCGCCGCCCGAAGAGGTTCCGGGCGAATTTCCGTTGACGCTCGATTTGCGCAGAAAGCCCGCGGCGTGAGGGTTAGGACGCCTGCAGCGCGTCCGCTTCGCCGCCGGCGGGTTGGGAAACGTTTGAGATGACGCGCGGCGTCCAGGATTTTTTCGGCTTCACCGGCGCAGGGTCGCCTCCGCCGACGATGGCCGCCATCTCGGCCCCGAGCACGCCGCCTTTTTCCACGGCGAGCTGCGCATAGCTGCAGGCGCCTTCGACTCGGCCCGGCGCGTAGACGCGCAGCGCGCGCTTAACCCGCATCGAGGGCCCGACGAGACCGCTGATCTCGGCGTCAAAGACTTCAGCGCTTCCTCGCACGGCGCCTGTTTCGCCGACCACGAGGTGAGAGCAGATCAATTTGCCTTCCATGCGCCCTTCGACGACGACGCGTCCTTCCGTCGTCAACCGACCGTTTATTGTCGCGCCGATCCCGATGTAAACGGCGTTTTTAACCCTGGGCCTATACTCGGACATGACGTTTTTCCTCGAACTCACGCTCGCAATGCGCCATCGGCGCTTTGGCGCATCAAACTGTTGCTTTGGCTCCGCGCGTCGCGCGCCCTGAGCATGTCTCTTAAAGGTTGACAAAAGTCTTCGGCTGGCTCTCGCGCGCATGACAGAAGCGCGCACAGGCGCTAAAAGGCGAAAAGACTTGTGCGGGCTGGGAGGGCTGTCGATGCCGTTTTTGGTGATACCTTTCCCGATGATCAATCCCGTTGCGGTCGAGATCGGCCCTTTGCCGCTGCGCTGGTATGCGCTTTCCTATATCGCGGGCTTCGTCCTCGGCTGGTTCTATCTGCGCTGGCTGGTGACTTGCGAGGCTTTATGGCGGCCGGGACAGTCGCGGCCGACGAAGGAGCAGATCGACGACCTCCTCGTCTATGTGGCCTTCGGCGTCATCATCGGCGGCCGCCTCGGTCACGTCCTGATCTACGATCCGTCGCATTATCTCGCCCACCCGCTGGAGGTCTTCGAGACCTGGCGCGGCGGCATGGCCTTCCACGGCGGACTGCTCGGCGCCATCGCCGGCCTGTCGCTTTTCGCGTGGCGTCAGAGGCTGCCGTTGTTCACGGTCGCCGATCTCTGCTCGATCGTCGCGCCGATCGGGCTTGTTCCTCGGCCGGCTCGCCAATTTCATCAAGCCGGAGATGTGGGGCCGGCCGACCGACGTTCCCTGGGCGATGGTCTTTCCCGGCGCCGGCCCGCTGCCGCGCCATCCGAGCCAGCTCTACGAGGCGGGGCTCGAGGGGCTCGCGCTGCTCTTCGCGTCTGTGCGCTTGCGATCGCGTTTCGGCGCGCTGAAGCGGCCCGGCCTCGCCGCCGGCGTTTTCGGTCTCGGCTATGCGCTGGCGCGCATTTTTTGCGAATTCTTCCGCGAGCCCGACCCGCAGCTCGGCTTTCTGTCCGGCGGCGCTGACCATGGGCATGCTGCTTTCGGCGCCGATGTTCGCTCGTCGGCCTACTGCTGCATCGCGCATCGCACTATCATTCACGGCGGAGGCGCTCGGCATGACGCCGCTCGAGGACGAGATCGCGCGCGATCATCGCGCAGGAAGGCCCGATCACGCTCGAGCGCTACATGGCGCTCGCCCTCAGCCATCCGCTCCACGGCTATTACATGCACGCGCGATCCCGTTCGGCGCAGCGGGCGATTTCGTCACCGCGCCGGAGATCAGCCAGATGTTCGGCGAATTGGTCGGGCTTTGGTGCGGCGAGGTCTGGCGCCGCGATGGGCGCGCCGCCGCGCGTCCGGCTCGTCGAACTTGGCCCCGGACGCGGCGCGCTGATGGCCGACGCTGCTGCGCGCGGCGGCGGTCTCGCCTGGATTTTCTCGCCGCGCTCGACGTCGATCTCGTCGAGACCAGCCCCGCCTTGCGCAAGATACAGGCCCGCGCGCTCGCCGAGGCGCCGGCGCAGATCGTCTGGCGCGGCAATTTCGCCGAAGTTCCGCGCGGGCCGCGTTCTTCGTCGCCAACGAGTTCTTCGACGCGCTGCCGGCGCGGCATTTCGTGCGCAGCGCGCAAGGCTGGCGCGAGCGGCTGATCGGCTGCGACCAGAACGGCGAACTGACTTTCGGACTTGCGCCGCGGATCGAAACTTCGCTCAAGGTCGCTGCGCCCGAGGGCGCAGTGATCGAGCTCAACGCCGCCGCGCAGCGTCTCATTGAAGAGATCGCGCGGCGCATCGTCGAGGACGGCGGCGCGATGATCGTCATCGATTACGGCTACATCCAAACCACTCTCGGCGAGAGCCTGCAGGCCGTCGCCCGCCACGCCTATGTCGATCCGCTCGAGGCGCCCGGAGAAGCGGACCTTACGACGCATGTCGATTTCGCGGCGCTGGCGCGCGCCGCGCGCGCTGCGGGCGCGAAGGTCGCGGGACCGACGACGCAAGGCGGCTTTTTGCGCCAGCTTGGAATTCGAGCGCCGCGCGGAGATGCTGCGCAGACGCGGCACCGACGCGCAGCGCGCCGAAATCGACCAGGCGCTGGTGCGATTGACGGGCGACGATCCGCGCCGCGCGATGGGCGGCCTGTTCAAGGCGTTGGCCGTGACGCATCCCGACATGCCCGACCTGCCGGGGTTTGCGCCATGACCATGTGCAAAAGGACTCGAATGACCGCGCCGGCCGCGCTCGAAGCTGACAATCTGCGCCTTCAAGGCGTGCGTCACGGCTTCTTTACGCGGCGAGGCGGCGTCTCGACCGGGGTTTACGAGTTGCTCAACGGCGGCGTCGGCTCCAGCGACGCGCCCGTGCAGTGCGCGAGAACCGCGCGCGCATGGCGGCGCGTCTTTCCGTCGACGCCGCGCGTCTCATCGTGCCCTATCAGATCCATTCCACCGACGCCCGCATCGTCGACGAGCCCTGGGCGGAGGAGGTTCGCCCGCGCTGCGACGCGCTTGCCACGCGACGAAGGGCCTCGCGCTCGGCGTCACCGGCGCCGATTGCGGCATGCTGCTCTTCGCCGATGCGCGCGCCGGCGTCGTCGGCGCGGCGCATGCCGGCTGGAAGGGCGCGCTCTACGGAGTGATCGAAGCGACGGTGGACGCGATGGAGACGCTCGGCGCCGAGCGCAGCGACGTGCATCCCGCGCTCGGGCCGATCATCGGCGCTGAGAGCTATGAGGTCGGACCGGAATTTTTCGCGCGCTTCCTTGCAGAGGACGAAGCGCATGCGCGCTTTTTCGCGCCGTCGAAGAAGGCCGGCCACTCCATGTTCGACTTGCCCGGCTTCATCGCGATGCGCGTGCGGAAAGCTCAGCGTCGCCTCTTTCGAAAATCTCGGCATAGACACCTACGCCGATTCCGAGCGCTGCTTTTCCTATCGCCGCAGCGTGCATCGCGCCGAGCCGGACTATGGGCGGCTCGTCTCGGCGATAACGCTGGACTGATGCGCTGCGAGGCGTCGTCCTAGCGCGAGCAGCGCGCGGTCGGACCAGCGCGGCCCGACGACCGAGAGACCCAGCGGCGGGGCGCCGTGGGTGTCGAGCGGCAGACTGAGTTGCGGCAGGCCAAAGAAACTGGCGAGGACGAAGAGCCGCATCATCTGATAGCGCCTGTCGTCGAGCGCCTGCGCGCTTTCATCGAGTCCTGGCGAAAAGAACGGCGTCGTCGGCAGGACGAATAATCCCGGCAGCAACTCATCGAGGCGGCGGCGCGCGTCTTTTCGGAATGCGTCCGCGTCTTGCTTCTGCGCCGTCGTCACGCGCGCCGCATAAGCGAAGCGCGAGGCGACGCCTGCGCCGAATTGCGGATGGTTCGCGGCGATCCACCCGCCCTGCGACTGATGCGCCTCAAAGGCCTGGAAGTTGCGGAACTGCGTGAGCGCCTCGCGCCAGAAATCCTCGCCGAACTCTATCGTCACGCGGTCGTCCGCGCTCCAAAGCGCGGTTATGGCCTGCGTGAGCAGCGCGCTTTCTTCCACAGGGCAGTCGCCTAACGCCTCGGCTAGGACAAAACTCCTGTCGCCGATCTCGCAGAGGTCTTGCGGCAGCAGCGCGTCGCCGACTTTCTCCAGCGTTTCGGCGTCCCGCGCGAACCAGCCGATGGTGTCGAACGACGGCGCGAGCGGAACGACGCCGTTTTGCGAAATCGCGCCGTGCGACGGACGAAAACCGAACACGCCGCAAAAACCCGCCGGCGCCCGGCAGGAGCCGGCCGTATCCGTGCCGAGCGCGAAATCGGCGAGGCCGGCTGCGACCGCGACCGCCGAACCGGAGGACGAGCCGCCGGGATGGCGCTCCGGCGCGAGCGGGTTGACCGGCGTTCCGAAATGCGGATTGGCGCCGAGCAGGCTGTAGGCCATCTCGTCCATCTGCGTCTTGCCTTTGATCCTCCCTCCCGCTGCAAGCAGACGCTCCACCGCGGGGGCGCTCGACGCCGCGCGCGGGTGGGTGCTGGCGAATTCCGGCACGCCATTGCCCGAGGCGAGGCCCTCGACGTCGATATTGTCCTTGACGACGAAGCGAAGCCCTTCCAGCGGGCCGCCGTCGCGCAGAGAGACGTCGAGGGGCTTTACGAGCGCGTTGAAGGGGTCGTTCATCAGGAAACCTTTCAGAACTGGGCGCAATCAGAGAAGGATAAAACCGGAGGGCTCGATTCGATTCTTTTGAATCATTTCGTGCGTTGGATCAATTAAAAGCAGCGGCATGACCGATCTGCTGCAACGGGGCTTCGCCGCCGACCTCTTCGCCTGTCTGCGCTTCTACTCGCGGCTGCCCGCGCCGGGGGATCCGACCGAGTTGCGCTTGCCGCAAGCGCTGCGGGCGTTGCCTCTCGCCGGCGCGATCATCGGCGGCTGCGGCGCGCTAACGCTCCTCGCGGCGCGCGCGCTCGGCGTTCCGCATCTTCCCGCCGCGGTCTGCGCCATCGCCGCGCTCGTCGCCGTGACCGGCGCGCTGCATGAGGACGGCTTCGCCGACCTCGCCGATGGCTTCGGCGGCGGCTCGACGCGCGAGAGGAAACTCGCGATCATGCGCGACAGCCGCATCGGCGCCTATGGCGTCTGCGCGCTGGCGCTCGCCCTGATGGCGCGCGTCTTCGCCCTCGCGGCGCTCAGCGAGCGCGGCTTGCCGCCGGCGATGCTGGCGCTCATCGTCACAGCCGGCGTCTCGCGGACCGCAGGCCTCGCGCCGCTCGCGATGCTGTCGCCCGCGCGGGCGGACGGCGCCGGCGCTGCGGTCGCGCGCCCGGATTTCGCGACCCTGCGCTCTGCCGGTTTTGCGGCGGCGCTGTTGTCGATGACGTTGATCTTTTGCGGAGCGTCGCTTCTCAAAATACTCGGCGGCGACCTCGCCGCAGCGCTCGCCGCGATCTTTGTCGCGCGGCTCGCCGCCCGCCAGATCGGCGGCTATACCGGCGACGTGCTCGGCGCCGCGCAGCAGGCGGCGGAGATTGCGATGCTGTTGGCGCTCTGCGCCGCCTGACGTTCGGTTTCGCGCCGCACTTCGTCAACCGCCTTCCGCAACACGTCTACGCCGGCGCCGGGCCGCGCCGCCTCCAGCGCCAGGCGCCGGCGAAACGCCCGCGCGCCCGGCATGCCGGCGAAGAGCCCGAGCATGTGGCGAGTCATGGCGGAAAGCCGCTCGCCCTCGCCGAGACGCGCTTCGATGTATGGGATATACGCCTCGACGACGGCAAAACCGTCCTTTAGCGGCGCCTGCGCGCCGAAAATTTCGGGGTCGACCCGCAAAAGCAGATCCGGGTCGTGATAGGCGGCGCGGCCGACCATGACGCCGTCGACTTGCGCGAGCTGCTCCACGCATCGCGGGGATCGGCAAGGCCGCCGTTCACCGCGATCGGTAATTCGGGAAGGCGCGTTTCAGCTCGATGCACGAGCGGATAATCGAGCGGCGGCATGTCGCGGTTTTCCTTGGGCGACAGGCCCTTGAGCCAGGCCTTGCGCGCATGCACGACCATCGCGTCGGCATTGGCGGCGACACGCCGTGGCGAGCGCGAACGAGGCTTCGGCGGCTCCTGTTCGTCGACGCCGATGCGGCATTTGACTGTCACCGGCAGGTCGACCGCATCCTTCATGGCGCGCGACGCAATCGCCGACCAGCGCCGGCTCGCGCATCAGGCAGGCGCCGAAAGCGCCGTTCTGCACGCGGTCGGAAGGGCAGCCGACAGTTGAGGTTGATTTCGTCATAGCCGAAATCGGCGCCGATCCGCGCGGCTGCGCCGAGGCCGCTTCGGATCCGAGCCGCCGAGCTGGAGGCGAGCGGATGCTCGATGGCGTCGAAGCCGAGCAGTCGTTGCGCGGTCGCCGTGGATGACGGCGCGGCGGTCACCATCTCCGTATAGAGCCGGGCCCGCCGCGTCATCAGCCGATGCAGACCCGACAATGGCGATCGGTCCAGTCCATCATCGGCGCGACGGAAAAGCGGATGTCTTGCGGCGTCAGTGAGAGCATTTCGAGGGCGGTTGCTTTCAGGAGAACCCGTTCGAGACTGCGTTGATCGTCGCTCCGGATTTTTCGGAAACACTACCGGGAACAGCTTGCGCGAGCAACGCTGCCGGTAGTTCCCTTCAAAGCACGATCTTGAGCGCCGAGCGTGACCGCGGCCATTTAGCAGGCGAGGCGAAAAGCGCCGCGCCGTCGCCATAACGCCGCCGCTTTCCTCGCGACAATCAGGGCGCTTGCGCAAGACTGCGGCAAGCTGTTAGCTGTCGCCTATGATTTATGGAAACTTCATCATGACTTCACGCCTCCGGTCGCTTTTGCCCGCCGCCCTCGCGACGGCGGCGCTGTTGAGCGCGAGCGTCGGCGCGGCGCGGGCGCAAGAGTCCTGTCAGGCGGATTTTCAAAAACTGACGCAGCGGCGCATGGCGCAAGATTCAGACGTTGAATTGCATCGGCAAGGCCGGCAAGGGCAAGATGGACCCGATCGCCGCCTGTCCCGTCGCGCGCAACCTGCTCGCAATCGAATCGCAGATGCTGGCCTATATGACCAAGAACAAGGAGTGGTGCTCGATCCCCGATCAGGTCATCGACGGCTTTAAAGCCGCCCGCGCCAAGAGCCAGATGTTCTCGTCGCAGGCCTGCGCCGTTGCGGTCAAAGTCAAGCAGATGCAAGCGCAGCAGCGGGCCCAGGCCGCCGCCAATCCGGCGCAACAACCCGCAAAGCTTCCCGCCGGCCCGTTGTGACCGAAGCGTCGCAGACGGTGGAGACCTTGCCCGACGCCGCTCCCGGCGGGCGGCTCTTTCGTCTTTTGCCCCCGGCGGCGCGCCCCTTCGCGCAGCTCGCGCGGCTCGACCGCCCCATCGGGTGGCAATTGCTGTTGCTTCCCTGCTGGGAGAGTTCGGCGCTCGCCGCCGCGACGCTGCACGGCGCGCCGGACTATGGTCAGCTCGCCTTGTTTTTCGTCGGCGCCGTCGCGATGCGCGGCGCTGGCTCCACCTTCAACGATTTCGTCGATCGCGACATCGACGCCAAGGTCGAGCGCACGCGCGGCCGCCCCTTGCCGAGCGGTCGGATCTCGCCGCGCGCTGCGCTGATCTTCTTCGTCGCGCAATGCCTCGTCGGGCTTTGCGTGCTGCTGTCGTTCAACGCGCTCACCATCGCCGTGACGCTGATCTCGCCCGCGATTTTCCTGATCTATCCGTTCGTCAAGCGCTTCGCGTCCTGGCCGCAGGCGGTGCTCGGCCTCGCCTTCGCCTTTGGCGCTCTCGTCGGCTGGATGGCGCGCGCCAACAGCCTCGACGCGCCGGCCTTTTTTCTTTACGCGGCGGCGATTTTCTGGACCATCGGCTACGACACGATCTACGCGCTGCAGGATATTCGAGACGACGAGAAGGCCGGCGTCGGCTCCACGGCGCGGCTCTTTGGCGCGCATGTGCGGATCGCGGTCGGCGCGCTTTACGGCTTGAGCGCGATTTTCGCCGCGGCCGCCGTGCATTTCGCGCAAGTCGGCTATTTGGCGCAGGTCGGCGTCGCGGCTTACGCCTGTCATCTCGCAGGACAGGTCGCTTTGCTGCGACCTGACTGCGCGCCGCAAAGGGCGCTCGCTTTGTTCCGCTCCAACCGCGACGCCGGGCTTCTGCTCTTTGCGGGGTTCTTTTTGCAGAGCCTGTTGAACGCCTAGTGGTTCGACCCAAACGCTCGATTCCTGAGCGTTTGGACAAGGACGCTCAAGCAAAAACTTCGCGCCGAACTTCACTCGTAGCAGATGATCTCGCGCTCGGCGAAAACGGTTGCGACGCGGCCGGCTTCGCCGCACTTGCGGCGGTTCAGGAAGCGGGGGCGACGCTTGGCGAGGAGACCGCCGCCGCGGCGGCGCTCGCAGCGCCCGGGGCGCTTATCCTCGCCCTGCGCGTCCGCAAGACGCGGCAGGTCGAGATAATCGGCCCAGTAGCCCCAATCCGCGGCGGCGGCCTGCGCGTCCAGCGTTTCCGCGAGCACCACATCGAAATCCGGGTCCTGCCGATGCGCGAGCAGCAGGCGATAGGCGGCGCCGCCCTTGTGCGCCGGCTCGACCGCGAGCGAGACGCCGCGATAATTGGCGACGGGCGCCAGAATGCGCATCGAGACGCCGGCGAGGCGACGCAGGATCAGGATATTGCTGCGGGTCACGCGCACCTGACGAACGCCGCCGTCGGCGCGGGCGTCAGATTGCGCCTGCATCAGAGCGGTCCGGGGCTTCTCGGCGGTCTGGGCGATCATCGGGCGTCCTCCAAAAGAGTGTCTTTCGTCATGCGCATCCTGGGCCGCCGACCGCTCCCAACTTCCTAAAGGCCCTGGTAAATCACCCGTAAAACCATTGATTTGACGCTCAATTTAGAGATGTTGGCAAAGCGCTGGCAAAACGTTTCGATCAAATTGTCCGCAATTCGCCAAAAACGAAAGCTTGCGGGGGGGCTTTGGCTCGCCTACCACGCTTTGGATGCGGAGCACGGATAAAGAAATCGCCGAACTGTCGCAAAGGCTCGAGGCGCTGGCGCGTCAAGCCGGCGATATTGCGATGCGATATTTCCGGATGGGCGAACGCACAAGCGCCGCCGTGAGCTACAAGAACGGCGGCTCGCCGGTCACCGAGGCGGATTTCGCGGTCGATGATTTCCTGCGCGAGGGATTGCGCGCGTTCGCGCCCGACGCCGCCTGGCTTTCCGAGGAGACGGCGGACAGCGAGGCGCGCCTCGCAAATTGCGAATTGGCGATCGTGGATCCGATCGACGGCACCACGGCCTTCGTGCGCGGCGACGCGCGTTGGGCGGTCTCGCTCGCCTTCGTCGTCGGGAAGCGCCCGGTCTTCGGCGTCGTCCATGCGCCGGCGCTGCAGCGCACCTTCGCCGCCGCCGCCGGGCGGGGCGCGACGCTCAACGGCGAGCCGATCCGGGTTTCCGGCCGCACGGAGCTCGCGGGGGCGCGGGTGGTCGCGCCGACGTCGCTGGTCGGCGTTCTCGACGAGTCGAATTATGGCTTCACGATATCGCCGCGCTCCCCCTCGCTCGCCTTGCGGCTGGTCGACGTCGCGCGCGGCGTCAACGACATCACGATCGCCTCGCCCAACGCGCGCGACTGGGACATCGCCGCCGCCGACGTGATATTGACCGAAGCGGGCGGCGCCTTGGCCGAACTTTCCGGCGGCCCGCTCGCCTACAACCGCGCCAATTCCCGTCGCGAGGCGCTCGTCGCGGCGCCTGCGGCGCTGATCGGCGAGAGCCTCTCCTTGGCGAAAGCCGCGCTGAAAGGAAAGCTATGACGTTCGTCACGACACAAGCAAAACCCAAGCAGCTCCTGCACCTCGTCTTCGGCGGCGAGCTCGAGGAGTTGCACGACGTCGTCTTCCGCGACCCGCGCAAGCTCGACATCGTCGGCGTCTATCCCGACAATGAGAGCGCTCTTGCGGCCTGGAGAGCCAAAGCGCAATCGACCGTGGACAACGCCCACATGCGCTATTTCATCGTGCATCTGCACGAACTGCTCGACCCCTTCGTCGACAGCCTTTGAATAGCCGCGATTAGGCCGAATCTCTCTGCTAGAGCATGTTCCGATCAGGTTGCGGCAACTTGATCGAGAAGGAGTTGCGCGTCGCGCCAGGGTGCGGCTGACGAAGGCGCGGCCTGAAAATGTGGAACCGGTCTGCATGGCTTTGTTGACGATCTATCGTCTCGCGACGATCGCTGCGTCTCCTTTCGGGCCGGCGCTCCTGAGCTGGCGCGTGCATCAAGGCAAGGAAGATCCGTCGCGGCTCGGCGAGCGGCTCGGCGTCGCCAGCCAGCCGCGTCCGCAAGGCCGGCTGGCGTGGCTGCACGGTGCGAGCGTCGGAGAGAGTCTGTCGCTGCTGCCGCTCATCGACCGCTTCATCCAGCGCGGCGTCGAGGTGCTGGTGACGAGCGGCACGCCGGGCTCGACCAGCGCGCTCGCCAAGCGTCTGCCGGCGGGGGCGACGCATCAATATATCCCGCTCGACGCGCCGCGTTTCGTTTCGCGCTTCCTCGACCATTGGCGCCCCGATCTCGCGCTCTTCGCCGAGTCGGAGATGTGGCCGAATCTCGTCTGCGCCGCCCATGCCCGCGGCGCGCCGCTGGTCCTCGTCAACGCCCGCATATCGCCCGCATCGGTCGAGCGCTGGCGCAAGGCGCCCGGCGTCGCGCGCCGGCTGTTCGGCATGATCGACCTTTGTCTCGCCCAGGACGCCGAGAACGCCGCGCGCTTCATGGGGCTCGGCGCGCCGCGGGCGCGCGTCGCCGGCAATCTCAAATTTGACGTGCCGGCGCCGCCGATCGACTCGCTTAAACTTGTCGCGCTGCAAAACGCGCTCGGCGCGCGCCCGACATTCGCGGCCGTTTCCATCCATCCCGGCGAGGAGGCGCCGATTCTCGACGCCCATATGCAGATCGCACGCGCCGCGCCGGGCCTCGTCACGCTGATCGCGCCGCGCCATCCCGAGCGCGGAGCCGACATTGCAGCGCTCGCGCAAAAGCGCGGCCTCAAGGCGGCGCTGCGCTCGAGCGGCCGGCAGCCGGGCGCGGAGACGGACGTCTACATCGTCGACTCCATCGGCGAACTCGGGCTCGTGTTCCGCGCCGCCGGCGTGGTGTTCATGGGGCGGTCGCTCGATGAGGGCGGCGGCCATAATCCGATCGAGCCGGCGAAGCTCGGCTGCGCCATCCTGCACGGACCGAATGTCGGGGATTTTTCGGACGTCTACGCCGAACTCAACGCGGCCAAGGGCGCCGCGCGCGTCCTCGACGCCGCGGCGCTGGCGCAGGCGGCGATCTATCTGCTCGCTCAGCCCGCGCGCATGCGCAAAATGGGCCGCGCGGGGGCCGATGCGGTTGGCAAACTCGGCGGCGCCTCACGCGAGATCATGACCGCGATCGAGCCCTATCTCGCGCAGCTCGCCGTCGAACGGCGATGACGCTTCTCCGCGCGCCAGGATTTTGGGGCGCGCCGCCGGGACTTCGGGCTCATGCGCTGGCGCCGCTGGGCGCGCTCTATGGCGCCGTCGCAGAGCGGCGCCTCGCGCGCGAGGGGCCGCGCGCCGGGCTGCCGAGCTTCGTCGTCGGCGGCCTGACGCTCGGCGGCGACGGCAAGACGCCGCTGGCGCAGGCGCTGACGCGTCTGCTAGGCGATCTCGGCGAACGACCCGCCGTGCTGCTGCGCGGCCATGGCGGCGCCTCCCGCATCGCGCCGCTGATCGTCGATCCCAAGCGTCACGACGCGCGCGAGGTGGGCGACGAGGCGCTCCTGCACGCCGCGAGGGCCCTGACCATCGTCGGCGCCGACCGGATTGCGGCGGCGCGGCTGGCGCAGGCGCAGGGCGCAGGCGCGCTCGTGCTGGATGACGGTTTCCACAGCCGCGCGCTCGAGCCCGACCTCGCGCTGCTCGCCGTCGACGCCGAATACGGCGCCGGCAATGGGTTTTGCTTTCCCGCCGGGCCCTTGCGGGCGCCGCTCGAGGCGCAAGTCGCGCGCGCCGACGTCGTCGTCGTCATCGGCGAGGCGGAAGACTGGACGCAGGCGCTCGGTGCGGGCCGCCCTCTGCTGCGCGCGCGGCTCTTTCCCGATGCGAAAATGGCGCGGCGGTTCAAGGGCGAAAAAGTCTTCGCCTTCGCTGGTCTCGGCCGGCCGGAGAAATTCCGCCGCACGCTGATCGAACTTGGCGCGGACGTCGCGGGCTTTCGCGCCTTTCCCGATCATTATCGCTATCCGCGCCACGTCCTGGAACGCCTTGCGCGGGAGGCGGGTCGGATCGGCGCGCGGCTCGTCACGACCGAAAAGGACGCCGCCCGCATCAAAAAGGGCTTCGCCGTCGAGACATTGCCGGTCGACCTCGTCTTCGAGAGCGAAGACGAAGCGCGCGCCCCTGTCATGAAGGCCGTGGCGCGGGCTTTTCTTTTAGAGAAACGTCACGGCCGGAAATAAAAATCCTCGCTGCCCGGCAGCGAGCCGTAAACGAAAGGCTGCTGTCGGCGCTCCGTCGCGTAAAGCACGTCGTCGGTGACGAGACGAAACAGTTTCGTCACTTCGACATGCGGCTCGACGAGATGCTTCGCCAGCGACGCGGCGAAAGGCGAATTATCGCCGTCGCCGTCCTGCGCGAGCTGGCCGTCGCGCGCGGCGTAGACGACGAGCGTCGCCCGCGACGGCTCGACCGGCGCGAGGCCCCTGGTAACCGATTTCGACGCAAGCATGCGCTGCATTTGATGCGCGAAAGGATTGTCGCGGCAGGCGTCGAGGATGACCATGTGCAGCTTTCTCGCGCCGCTGACGCTGTCCATCAGCCGATTTAGGCTGACTGCTTCGTCCGCGATGTTGCGATCGGTCTTGAGCCGCGCGTCGGTCGGCAAAACGTAATTGACGCCGCTCGCCTCCATGCCGTGGCCGGAAAAATAGATGAGCGCCCAGTCGGCGGCGTCGGCCTTGTCCTGAAACTCCTGCAGCGCCTTGACGAGCGCGTCGCGCGAGAGATTTTCGGCGACTGTGACGGTCTTGAAACCCGCCTTGCGAAGCGCCGCGGCGATGGCGGCGGCGTCGTTGTGCGGGTTTTTCAGGGGCGACTGCGCCTCGTAGCGGGCGTTGCCGATGACGAGCGCGACGCGGGTTTCGGACGCGGCGACGACGGGCGGCGGAGCGGCGGCAGGCTCAGGCTTTGGCGCCGTCGCGGCCTCTCGAGGCGGCTGCCGTGATGACTTTTCGGCGAGCTTGGCGGCGCGAACGGCCTCGCGGTTCGCGAGAGCTTTGGCGTGTTGCGGATCGAGCCGAAGCGCGGCGTCATAATTGGCGAGGGCGCGGTCATAATCGCCTTTGAACGCATAAACATCGGCTGGATCGCAATAGAAGTCGGCGTTTTTCGGATTGAGTCGGATCGCCGCGTCATAATCGGCGAGGGCGCGATCATAATCCTCTTTGGCCCGATAAGCGCTGCCGCGACTGTTAAAGGCGCTGGCGTATTGCGGATCGAGCCAGATCGCCTGGCTATAATCGGTTATGGCGCGGTCGTGATCGCCCTTGAGGTCATAAGCATTGCCGCGATCGTAATAAAAGACCGCGTCTTTCGAATTTAGCCGGATCGCCGCGTCAAAGTCGGCTATGGCCCGGCGATAGTCGCCCTTGGTGAGATAAACGACGCCGCGATTGTTAAAAGCGTTGGCGTTTTGGGGATTGAGCCGGATCGACGAAGCGTAATCGGCTATGGCGCGATCAAGGTCGTTTTTGGCGCGATACGCGATGCCGCGAACGTTAAAGGCGATGGCGTCTTTCGGATTGAGTCGAATTGCATGATCAAAATCTGCGATGGCGCGGTCATGATCGCCTTTTCTCTCATAAGCCCAGCCGCGATTGTTAAAGGCGAGGGCGTCTTTCGGATTAAGCTGGATCGCTTGATCGTAATCGGCTATGGCGCGGTCGAGATCGCCTTTTTCGTCATAAGCATAGCCGCGATTGTAAAAGGCGACGGCGCGATATTTGCTCGTTTCGCTCGCGCCCCGCTCCAGAACGCGGGTGCAGCCAGCGATCGAACGATCTGGATTGGCGGATTGCCCACAATCCTTCCAATCCCCGTCCTCCGCCCGCATGGGCGAAGCGTTCAGCACGAGAGCAGCGAAAACAATCGCTAAGAAACGCCAGGACATGGTCGCCTCCCAAACAAACGCCGCGCTTGGACGCAAGAAAAATATTATCCCATCTTCGCGCTCTTCTAAAGGGCTCACGCCGCCAATTTGTTTGGAGGGCGTCGCATCCCGACGCCGGCGTCTTAGCGAAAAGGTCAACGTCGCCATTGCGAGGAGCCTTGGCGACGAAGCAAACTAGACGTCGAAGCGTTTCCTGGATTGCTTCGCCCGCCGCAAGCGGCGTCCTCGCAATGACGTCGTCCTGCCCGCCTACAGCCCGCGCTTGACGTCCGGCGCCGTCGCCTCGTCGGTCAGCGCAGCGAGCGCATCCTCCAGCGCGCAGGAGTTTTGCTCCGGCGAGCCGAGCCGGCGCAGCGACACGTTGCGCTCGGCCGCCTCCTTCTTGCCGACGATGATCAGCACGGGGATTTTCGCCAGCGAATGCTCGCGCACTTTGTAGGAGATTTTCTCGTTGCGCAGATCGGTCTCGACATTGAGCCCGCGCTTTCGCGCCATCGCGGCGATCCTCCAGCGCGTAGTCGTCGGCTTCTTGCGTGATCGTGGCAAATGCAAGCCTGCACCGGCGAGAGCCACAGCGGCAGATGGCCGGCGTGATGCTCGATCAAAATGCCGGTAAAACGCTCGAGCGAGCCGAACATCGCGCGATGGATCATGACCGGCGTCATCTTTTCGAGTCGCGCCGATGTAGAAGGCGCCGAAGCGGCCCGGCATGTTGAAGTCGACCTGCGCGTGCCGCATTGCCATTCGCGGCCGATCGCGTCGCGCAACGTGTATTCGAGTTTCGGGCCGTAGAAGGCGCCTTCGCCCGGGTTGCAGCGGTCTTGAGCCCGGCCGCTGAGCTGCGTCGAGCACCTCCCTCAGCGCGCCCTTCGGCCTTGTCCCAGGCCTCGTCCGAGCCGACGCGCTTCTCCGGCCGCGTCGAGAGTTTCACGTCGACGTCGTCGAAGCCGAAATCCTCGTAGATCGACAAGATCAGATCGTTGACCTCCAGCACCTCCTCCATGATCTGCTCCTCGGTGCAGAAAATATGCGCGTCGTCCTGGGTGAAGGCGCGCACGCGCATCAGCCGTGCAGCGCGCCCGAGGGCTCGTAGCGATGCACCTTGCCGAACTCGGCGATCTTCAGCGGGAGGTCGCGATAGGATTTCAGCCCGTTCTTGAAAATCTGGACATGGCCGGGGCAGTTCATCGGCTTGAGCGCGAAGACGCGCTCGTCCTCGGTCTTGGTGAGGAACATGTTCTCGCGATAGGTCTGCCAATGGCCCGAGGTCTCCCACAGCGAGCGGTCGAGCACCTGCGGCGTGTTGACCTCGGCATAGCCGGCACGCTTCCTGGCGGCGGCGGATGTAGGCGATCCAGCGTCTGGAACAGCGTCCAGCCCTTGGCGTGCCAGAACACCGCGCCCGGCGCCCTCCTCCTGGAAGTGGAACAGATCCATCTCGCGGCCGAGCCGGCGATGGTCGCGCCTCTCGGCTTCCTCGATCTGCTTCAGATAGGCGTCGAGCTCGTCCTGCTTCGCGAAGGCCGTGCCGTAGATGCGCGAGAGCATCGGACGATTGCTGAATCGCCGCGCCAATAGGCGCCCGCGACCTTCATCAGCTTGAACGCGGGGCCGATCTTGCCGGTCGAGGGCATATGCGGGCCGCGGCAGAGATCGAGCCACTCGCCCTGCTTGTAGATCTTCAGATCTTCGTCGGCCGGAATGGCGTCGACCATTCGCCCTTGAACGCTTCGCCTTTCGTCTCGAAGAAGCGACTCGCCTGCATCGCGCGACCAGACTTCCTTGGTGAACGGCCGGTCGCGCGCGACGATCTCGCGCATCTTCTTCTCGATGGCGGCAAGTCCTCCGGCGTGAACGGCTGTTGCGCGAAGAAATCGTAATAGAAGCCGTTCTCGATCACCGGGCCGATGGTGACCTGCGTGCCGGGAAACAGCTCCTGCACCGCCTCGGCCAGCACATGGGCGGCGTCGTGGCGGATCAGTTCCAGCGCGCGCGGGTCGTCGCGGCCGACGAACTCGACTTGGCGTCGCGCTCGATCCGGCTCGCAAGATCGCTCAAGCTGCCGTCGACGGCCATCGCGACGGTGCGTTTGGCCAGAGAAGGCGAAATGCTTTTGGCGATGTCGAGGCCGGAGACGCCGGGCTCGAACGGACGGCTGGCGCCGTCAGGAAAGACGACCTGTATCATGAAGCCTCCTTTGCGCTCAGTCGCCGCTGCGATCGGCGTAAGACGCGGGGGTCTGGGATGGTCTTTATGCTTTTTAGCCTTCGGCGATCTCGCGCGAAGCTCCGATGGCTTTCTTCCCACAAGCGTCGGAAAAACTCAACGATCTAGCGCGCAAGACCTTGTCGAAAATTTAGAGCGAATTCGGCAAAAAGTTGATAGACTTTTTCGATCAGAATTGCTCCAGCATTCTGATTTTGGAGAGATTTCTTATCGACCGAATGATTCCATCCGGTCGGAAAGCGCTCTTAGCGCGCCGCCTGGGCGCGGCGTCCGCGCTTCCTGTCGTGATACAGGAGCAGCGCGCGGCCGAGGGGCGTTTTCACGACGCGGTCGATCGCGGCCAGCGCGCTTCTGGTGCTGGGCGAGATGTTGCGCGTCTCGGCGAGCGATAGGAAGTCGCTGCTCTTGTAAGGCGTCGATCTTCCGCCCTCGAACACTTTGACGCCGTCCTTGGTGACGACCGAGTCGCCGACGCGCAGCGTGCGATCGTTGAGCAGCGCTTGCGAATGCGTGGCGTCGTCGGCGATCACATGGCAGGCGCAGGATTTTGCGTCATTCCTCGCGGAGGTCAGTTTGGCGACGAATTGGGGATAGGTCTGGCCGTCTTCGCTCACGGCGTCGGAGATGTTCTCCGAACCCGCCGGGATGGTGAACAGCTTCGTCTCGGCGTCCGGGCAGAGGCTGCGGCAGCTCTCCTGACGCGCCGCGTGGCGCGAAGACGCGCCCGTGATCGGGAAGAAGAAGCCGTCGCAGGTCCGCACGCAAACGCGGCGTTCGCCGTCGGCGGCGGGCGCGACGGGGTCCGGATCTACGATCGAGTAGTGGCGGACGCGGTCCGGCTCCGACGACGCATAATGGCGCGGGCGTTCCAGTTCCGACGAGGCGCGATGACGAGGGCGCTCCCACTCCGACGACGCATAATGGCGCGGGCGCTCGCCGTCCGACTCGAATGCCGCATAGGCGTAATAGTGGCGCCTATGGGCATGCCGCGCGTGAAAGTAATTATGCGCGTGACGAGACGAATGGCGCCGGCGGGAGCGCCAGGACCCCTCGTTATCGTAACCGAGGCGCGGAACCGGCGCCGGCCGGTCATAGCCGCCGAACAGCTCCTCGAAAAAACCGCCCTGAGCGGAGACGTCAGGGACCGCGATGAGCGTCAAGAGCGCCGTGACCACAGCTATGGAGCAGCCGAGGCCGACCGCCAATCGAGGAAACGGCCGCGGCGAAGTTTCAGAGCCGCCGGAAAAGCCAAGGAATTTGGTCATTGCCGTATACTCGCCTTACAAGTTGTACGCCATAGGCAAAGCAGCTAGAGGAAACGTATGAAGGCTGCAAGACTATGAACCCAATCCGCCCCATTTAAAGTAAATGGCGCGCATTTCAACCAAGCCCAGCTAATCAACGCCGCTTTTTCTCGCGGAATCGAGTAACGCGTCCCGCAGCGCCGCCAATATGCTCTCGATATGAAAGGGTTTTTCGACCACCGGGCGATCGACGAAAGCCTCCGGCAGACCGGCGCGCCCGTAACCCGTCGAAAAAACCACCGGAATGGCGCGCAAGGTCAAGGCTTCGGCGACGGGATCAATCTGCTGGCCGCCGATATTGACGTCGAGAAGCGCCAAATCGACTTTGATCGATTCAGCCAACCGGATAGCTTCTTTCAGCTTTCTTGCTACGCCCGCGACGATCAGGCCATGTTCGCTCAGCAATTCTTCAAGCGCGTCGCAAATGAAAGGATTATCTTCGACAATGAATATCCTTGCTCCGACGAGAGGGTCGACCCTCGTCTCGGAGCTAGATGCATCCGGAACCGAGTCCGGAAGGCTCAGTGGCGACTCTAAACTTTCAAAGTTGGTCATATGCAAAACTTTCCGGCGGCGTCCTCCGAACCGTAGAACCGCGCGATCCGCTCCAACATCAGGAACGCCGACATTAATTATGTGCGCTAATGGCAGTTGGGAAGCGATATCAAGTCATCTTACAAAATTTCACGGCTGCGGGAAGGGCGGCGAAAGCCGTGCTGCGCGCCGGGCGGGCTCGAATTCCGGCGCGGGTTTAGGATTTTTCTTTCGCGGCTGCGAACCGCATCGCGCCCCAAATCGCCAAGGCCGCCCAGGCGGCGATCGTCGCCGAGCCGCCGATGGGCGCGGCGAAAGGGAAGAGCTTTCCAGGTCCGAGCGCGCGCATCGCCATATCTGCGCTGAACAGGGCGACGCCGGCCTGCAGCAGCAGAGCGATAGAGACGAGCGCCCGACGCCATTGCGTCGAGACTTCGGCCAGCGCCGCCAGACCGAGCCCGGCGCCCGCATGCACGCTCAAAAAACTGCTTGCGGTCTGCAGCAGCGGGCTTTCGGCGACATGTGCCGAAAGCGCGGCGAAGACCACGCCGGCCAAGCCCTCCAGGGCGGCGATCGTCGCAATGAGATAGGCTTCGCGCCGCATCGCAGTCTCTCCTGGGTCGCCGGGCTAATATGCGTTTTCGCCGCGGACCAAGGCGAAGGGGGTCAGCGCCAGGATATAGACGTCCCGCAGCAAGGACCAGTTCTCGATATAGTCGAGGTCGTGCTCGACGCGCTTTTGGATTTTTTCCGGCGTGTCGGTTTCGCCGCGCCAACCGTTGACCTGCGCCCATCCGGTGAGGCCGGGCTTGACGCGATGGCGCGCGAAATAGCCGTCGACGACGTCGTCGTAGAGCTGGTCGGCGGCGCGCGCATGCGGGGCGTGCGGGCGGGGGCCGACCAGCGACAGATCGCCCTTGAAGACCACGTTGAAGAGCTGCGGCAGCTCATCGAGCGAGGTGCGCCGGATGAAGCGACCGACGCGGGTGACGCGCGGATCGTCGCGGGTCACGAGGCGTTTCGCCTGCGCGTCGAGCTGCTCGACATACATCGAGCGAAACTTGTAGATCTCGATCTTCTCGTTGTTGAAGCCGTAACGTGTCTGTTTGAACAGCATCGGTCCGCCCGAGTTCGAGCTTTACGGCGATGGCGACGAGCGCCATCAGCGGCGAGAGGCACAAGAGAAGCGCCGCGCCGACCAGCCGGTCGAACGCGGCTTTCGCGAAGACGTCCCAATGCGCGATCGGACGGTCGAAAATGTCGATGACCGGGACGTCGCCGATATAAGAATAAGACCTTGGCCGAAACCGCAGCTTGTTGGAATGCGCGGCGAGACGAATATCGACCGGCAACACCCAAAGCTTGCGCAGCATCTGCAGCAGCCGCTCCTCCGCCGAGATCGGCAAGGTGAAGATGACGAGGTCGAGCCGCGTGTGACGGGCGAATTCGACGAGATCGTCGACGCCGCCGAGCTTTGGATAGCCCGCGACGACGTCCGGCGAGCGGTTGTCCGTGCGGTCGTCGAAAATGCCGAGGATGACGAGATCGCCGTCGTCCTGGGCGGAGAGCGCCCGCAGCACCGGCGCTGCGGCCTCGCCGCCGCCGACGATCGCAGTGCGTCGATCGAGCTTGCCCTTGCGCGTCAGCGCGCGCACGAGCGCGGCAAGCGCGAAACGCTCAAACATCAGCAGCGACAATCCGCCGATGTGCCAGCCCGCGAGCCAAACGCGCGAGAACAGCCAATCCAGCTTGAGGAAGAAGGTGATCGCGAGCGCCATCAGGAAGATGAAGCTCCAGCCGCCGAAAATCCGCAAGCCGCAGCGCGCCGGCGCGCGCAACGCGGGCACCGCATAGAGCCCCAAGGTCTGCAGCGACACGACGGCGAGAAAAGCCATGGCCGGGATGACGATCATATAGGCGGGATCATGGCCGTTGGTCGGCGCGACGTAGATTCTCATGCACCCCGAAGCCAGCGCCGGCGAGCAATAGGAATTCGACGAGGCGCACGAGGCCGGCAAGGACGATCGTCGAATAGGCCTTCGCCGGTCTGGCGCCGCTCGCGATTTCCGCGAGCAGGGTGTTTGCGCGGGCGCCGCTCGATCGAGAAGCATTGTCGTCGACAAAGGCCATGGCGGCTTCCTTGATCGGATGCGTCCGGCGCCTCGAGAGCGCCTTCCGCTCGAATTGAGCGATCGAAAATCGCTCCCGGACCAAAACCATCGAGCATGTCCGCATCGCACCCAGCTTGCGCGGAAACGCTCTAGAAAATCCGCTCGCGCACCATGACCGTGTCGCCGGGAAGGATCGGCGTGTCGAGCGGCACGCGGCCGGTCACCGGCTCGCCGTTGATGACGCGCGTGAGGTCGACGCCGCCCTGATAGCCGCGCGGATTGAAGCCGCCGGCGATGGCGACCGCGGTGCGCGCCGACATACCCTCGACATAAGGAAACTGCCCCGCGGTGTTCACTTCGCCGAGCACGAAGAAGGGACGGAACGCCTCCACCTCGACGGAGACGCGCGGGTCGCGGATGAAGCCGGCGTGCAACCGATCCGTGATCTCGCGTTCGACCGCGGCCGGATCGCGGCCGCGCACCGGGATCGCGCCGATCAGCGGCATCGAGATGCGCCCCGATCCGTCGACGGCGTAAGAGTTCGAAAGCGCGTCCTGGCCGTAGACGATGACGCGAAGACGATCCCCCGCCGCCAGGGGATAGCGACTTAAGGGTTCGGCCGTGACCAGCTCGGGGCGATAATCTCCCGGCGCCGCGCAGCCTGAGAGCAGAGCCGCGAGCAGCGCGCTCGAAAGAGCAACGGAATATCTCGTCATCGCCTGAGAGGCCTTTGATGTTAGCGTCCGCTTACCAAGCGGCGCGCGCGCAAAAAAACTATGTCGGCGCGGTTAACAAAGACTCAATTTTTAAACGTGTCCCCGGGCGAGGGTGCGGTTAACCGCGCTGCAACCATAATCGAATAATCCTGACGTCGCGGGAATGGAGTTATTGCGATGCGCGTGAGCGAGGACGAAGCGGACGGCGGAGGCAGAGAAATCGACCTCTCCAATATCGCGCGCGTTCTTATGGCTAAACGCTGGTGGATCGTCGGTCCGACGCTCGCCGCGCTCGTTTGTTCGCTCATCTACGTCAACGCCGTAAAGGCGAAATACACCGCCGAGTCGCGCCTGCTGCTCGAAACGCAGGAAAATTATCTGCCCCGCGCCGACAAGAACGAACGCGGCGCTCCGGAAACCGCGCCCGACGCCGAAGCGGTGCAGAGTCAAAAAGAGGTGCTCACCTCGCGCGATCTCGCGCGCCGCGTCATCAACAAATTGCAACTGCAGGGCAATGAGGAGTTCGACCCGCTCGCGAAGGGCGTCGGCGTCCTGACGCGCACGATGATGGCGCTCGGACTTACGCGCGACCCGACGCGGGTCACTCCGGAAGATCGCATCCTGGAGACTTTCAACGACAGGCTCAATGTGCTGTCGCCGATGAAGACGCGCGTCCTCACCATCGAATTCACCTCGCGCGACCCCGACCTCGCGGCGCGCGGCGCCAATGCGGTCGCCGACGCCTATCTCGAATATCAGCAGGAGGCCAAGCGGGACAACGCCCGCGACGCCGCCAAGACGCTCGGCGCGCTCGTCGGCGAGTTGCGCCGCAGGGTTCTCGACGCCGAAGCGCGCGCCGAGGACTTTCGCACCAGTTCCGGCCTCATGCTCGGCGCCAACAACACCACGGTGAACACGCAGCATTTGAGCGAGCTCAACACGCAACTGTCGCTGTCGCGCAGCAGTCAGGCCGAAGCCCAGGCCAAGGCGGAACTTCCTGAAGGAAATGTTGCGGCAGAACCGCATCGGCGACATCCCGGACGTCGCGAACAATGAAGTGATGCGCAAGCTGCAGGAGCAGCGGGTCACCTTGCGCGCGCAGCTCGCGCTCGAAATCGCGCACGCTTCTGCCCGGCCATCCGCGCATTAAGGAACTTCAGGCGCAACTCGCCGACCTCGACGAGCAAGGACGCGCCGCAGCGGCGCGAGTGGTGCGCACGCTGGAGAACGAGGCGCGCATCGCGGGCGGGCGGGTGGACAATTTGATGCAGGCGCTGGAGTCGCAAAAGCGGGTCGTCGGCGCCACGGACGCCGACGAGGTCAAACTGCGCGAACTCGAACGCCAGGCGCATCTGCTCAAAGAACAGTTCGAAGGCGCCGCCGCCAAATATCAGGACGCTCTGGCGCGCGAGAATGCGGCGACGACGCCTGCCGACGCGCGCATCTTCCAACGCGCTCTAGCCCCGCAAGTCCCCTCCTTCCCGAAAAAGGCGCCGATCGTCGGCATCGCGACGCTCGCGGCTCTCGCGCTCTCGATCGGCGCGATTCTTTCGGGAGAGCTGCTGTCGAGCGGCCCGCGCACAGCGTCGCACGCCGAAATCATAGAGACGCCGGCGCGCGCCGACGCCGAGATTTTCGCGCCGCCGCCGAGGACGGAACCGGAACCCGCGCCGATCATCGACGGCGTTGTCGACGATCCGGTGCAGGTGCTGGAGCACGAACGTTTAGCGCAACCTTTGGCGCACGAACCCGCGATGCAGGCGCAGGCCAAGGACAGCGTCGCCGATCAACGCGAGATCGTGTCGACGATCGACGCCGCAAAACCGGCGCCTGTTCGGTCAAGGTGCTGATCGTGCGCGGCGACGCCGGCGAGTCTTCTCTTGCGACGGTTCTCGCATTGTCGCGCGCCCTGGCGCGGCGCGGCCGCGCGATCCTGGTCGCCGCCGACGGCGCCGACAAGGGGCCCGACGCGCAAGCTTCAAGCGAAATCCCGCACGCGGGCCTTGGCGAACTGCTTTCCGGCGCGGCCGAATTTTGCGACGTCATTCAGCGCGACCCCGCGTCGCGCCTGCATCTCGTCGCGCCGGCGCCAGCCAAGGCGAGCAGAAATACGACGTGGCGCTGGTGCTCGACGCGCTGTCGCAGACGTACGACTTCGTCGTGTTCTCGCGCAGGCCGGCGAGATCGGGGTGACGCTCGCGCCGCTGTTCGACAAAGTGTTGCTGCGCGCCGAGGCCCCGCAGGCGAAGGCGCTCTACCGGCAAATCTCCAAATCTTGCGAAGACGTCAGTCTCGTCGAGGACGCGAGCGGCGACCTCGTCGCAGCGTGAGAACGGCAAAAAGCTCTCACCTGCGCAAATTCCGCCGCGCTTTCGCGAAAAGCTGCGCGATCGCCGGCGTCTGCTTTGCGAAGCGCTTGGCGAAAAGAAAAACCCGCAACGCGATTGCGGCCGCCACGCCGCGCAGCGTCACGGCGACGACGCTGTCGTAGAGCTCGATGGTCTCGTCGCAAACCGCGTCCTTATAACGCGCCTCGCCGACGCCGAGATCGAAATAATCGAACCCGCGCGAGACGCAATCGCGCAGCAGCGCATGCAGCAACGCCTCGCCCGGCGAACTGCGCGCGATGTCTTCGCTCATGTCGAAGGAGTTGGCGAAAGTCGAATAGCGCCCGCGATGCGCAAGCCCGACATAGGTCGCGACGATTCGCCCCGATAGCCGCAGCGCATGGGTTTCCAGCAGGCCGGCGTCGAGCAGCTGCTGCAGAAAATCGGCCGTTGCAGGCGAGGCGAAGCCGCCGCCGGCTTTAACGCCGAGGCTGACGAGCCGCGCCGCCTTCTGCGCGCCGAGCGCCGCGAGAATTTCCTTTCCGCTGGCGCCTTGCGCACGATGTTCGAAGACGACCTCGCCTTCGGCGGCGAGGCGGCGTTCCTTGTGGCGCAGCTTCTTGCGCGCTTTGCCGGAAAGCCGGCCATCGAACGCCTGCAGGTTCGAAGGCAGAGCGACGCCATAGGCGAAGCTCGGACTTGGCGCCGAGCGCAATGTCGCGAGCGGATTGTCTTCGCCGTTCATGCGGAGCGGCTGATGGCGCAGATAGAAAAAGTCGATCGCCGGTTTGATCGATCGCCCGGCGGCGGCGAGCGCTTCGCGAAAGTCGACCGTCGCGCCTGGACGTATCAGCGCGAGGCCGAAATTGCTTTCGCGCCCGCCGGCGAATTCGGCCACCCTTAGTCCCGCGAGGTTGCGGACGCCGAGCGGCAGCAGCGCCTGCGCTTCGCGCGAGGCGTCGCGCAGGACGACGACGACGGGAGCGACGCCTTGCGCGCGGCCGATCGTCGAGAACCAGGCTTTGGCGTAGTCATAGGCCTGATAGGCGCTCGCCGGCGCGCAGGCGAACAGCGCGCGCCAGTCGGACTGCGCCGCCTCGAGATCGTAGAGGACCTCGATGCGCAGTTTAGCCGCAGAAGTCCCAAGCGTTTCGAGCTTCGTAACCATCGCGCCGCATAATCTCCCGCAGCTGTCGCTGCGTCCTCAATAGCAAGAAAAGGTCAAGGAGAACTGGAGATGATGCGGCGTCGCTGCGGAAATGTCGAAGAAAGGCGAGAGTAACGCTTATGGCGAATTGGCGGGAGTTTGCGATCGACGCCGGCATGGGCTTGTTTCGCGCGAGCGGCGCGCATCGATTGGCTGCGCCCTATACGCGCGGGCTCGGCGCCATCCTGACCTTTCATCGCGTAACGCTCCCTCTTGGCGAGAGTTTTGCGCCCAACTGCGGACTTGAAATCGCCCCGGAGTTTTTCGATTCGCTGCTGACGCATTTGCGCCGGCGCGGCTTTCGCATCCTGGCGCTCGGCGCCGCGCTCGAAGAGCTGCGCGCCGCGCCGAACCTCGAGCAGCCCTTCGTCGTGCTGACCTTCGACGACGGCTATCGCGATTTCACGCGTCATGCGTTGCCCGCCCTCGAACGCCGATAAGGCGCCCTTCGCCGCCTATGTCGCAACCGGTTTCGCCGCAGGCGAAGCGCGCATGTGGTGGGTCGAGATGGAGGAGGCGATCCGTCGCCTTGACCGCTTGAGCCTTCGCGTGCGCGGCCGGCCCTTCGAGGCGCCTTGCGCCACGGCGGCGCAAAAGAGGGCCGCGTTCTCGCAGCTCTATTGGGCGCTGCGCGCGGGCTCGGAGCAGGAGCTGCTCGCAGCGACCGCGGACCTTTGCGAAAAAGCCGGCGTCGATCCGTTGCGGCTGACGACGAGCCTTTGTCTCGACTGGCGCGAACTCGAGGTTTTGGCGCGTCACGAGCTGTGCACGATAGGCGCGCATAGCGTCAGTCACCCCCGACTCGCCAAGCTCGATGCAGCGTCGGCGCGGCGCGAGATGGACGAAAGCCGCGCCGCGATCGCGCGCGAACTCGGCGTTGCGGCGCGGCATTTCTGCTATCCGGTCGGCGACGCGACTTCGGCCGGCAGCCGCGAATTCGAACTTTCGCGCGAGCTTGGTTTCGCGAGCGCCGTCACGACGCGCCCCGGCGTCCTCTTTTCGGAGCATCGCGACCACATGTTCGCGCTGCCGCGACTCTCGATCAACGGCAGGCATCAAAGCTTGAGCTCCGTCGACGTGTTGCTTAGCGGCGCGCCTTTCGCGCTCATGAACGGCGGCCGCAGAATCCGCGCCGCCTGAAATTTAGGAGACGGACCATTTCCTTCGATCCATTCGACGCCGGCCCCCGCCTCAGCGAAGACCCGCAGCCGCGCGGCGTCGCGGTCGCGCTTGGCGCGAGCTGCACCGGCCTCTTTCTCGCTGCGCTCGCGCCTTTCTGGATGTTGCGGCAAAGATCGCCCTACGAGACGTTGCCCTTTTCCGTGTCGAAATCACAGGTGACGCGCTGGTTCAACGACGGCGAATTCGTGTTGCAGGCGGCGGCCGCGCAGGGCGGCTATTTCGAACTCGAGCGCGCCGCCTCGCTGCAAACCAGAATAGCGATCTATTTCGTTGCGGTGATCTGCGTCTATTTCCTCTGGCGCGGCTTCAACAATGCGCGCGGCCGCGGCTGGACGCAGTTCTATTGGATCGTGGGCTTGACATCGCTGTTTATCCTGCCGGCGTTCTGGCCAAGCTTCACCCTGGCGCGCATCGATTACGTCGCAACTTTCTGGACCGGCATGCAAGGCGTCCGCGGCTATGCGCGCCAGGCCTCGATTCATCCCGAACCGATACTGATCGCGCGCGCCGTCCTTGCGACGCTCATCGGCGCTTTGGCGGCGTTGAGCGCGCATGACGCGGCGCATCGCGCGCGCGAATTCCTGTGGGAGATCGGGCTCGTCGGCCGGACCGAGACGGCGCGGGGCGCAGGCCGCGCCTATGGCGCAGGTCGCGCCTACGCGAACGCAGGCTTTGCCGAAGCGGACGCGCCGCAGCGGGAGGAGGCTCGGCATGAAGCTCGCGACGATGTCGGGGGCTTCGGTCATCGCGGCGAGGGCGCGCGCAGGCGCTCCGAACCCGACAGCGAGACGCATTGGGCGCTGTCGACGCTCGGACTTTCCGCCGGGGCCACGCGGCCCGAGATCGAGCGCGCCTATCGCGACAGGATCAAGCGCGCGCATCCCGATCACGGCGGCTCCGCCGAACGCGCCGCAGAGCTCAACCAGGCGCGCGACATGCTGCTGCCGCACGGCCGGCGGTAAATAACCGGCGCGAGACTTCGTCGACGCTTCACACTGCGCGGCTTTGAGATTAAATAAGAGCCAGCGCCGCATTTTCCTTGAAGGCGCGAGGAGCTTTCCATGTCGCCGCTCGCTGCAGCGATCTGCGCCGCCATCGTTTGTTCGGGCGCTCTCGGCGTTTATTTGCGTCTTCGCCAGATCGCCATGGTCGCCCGCCACCGCGCGGCGCCGCCGCGGGACTTCGCCGCCACCGTGAGTCTCGACGAGCATCGTCGCGCCGCGGACTATACGCTCGCCAGCACATGGCTCGCCGTCGTCGACACCATTTATCAAACCGTCGTGGCGCTGGCTTGGCTGCTGTTAGGGATAGCGCCGCTTTACAGCGCGATGGCGGCGGCGACGGAGCCGGGACTGACGCGGAGCGTTTTGCTCGTCCTCGCCTTTGCGACGATCGGGGAAATTCTCACAGCCCCCATTTCCATGATCGAAACCTTCTGGCTCGACGCGCGCTTCGGCCTCAATCGGCAAAGTCTCGGGGGCTTTCTGCGGGACGGGATCAAGGCGCTGGCGTTGCAGTTGGCGATCGGCGCGCCGCTGCTCTACGCGCTGTTCTGGGTCGTCCGCGCGGCGCCGGAGTGGTGGCATCTCTACGCCTTCGCCGGATTCATGCTGTTGGTCGTGGCCTTGATGGCGCTGTATCCGACCCTGATCGCGCCGCTGTTCAACACATTCGCGCCGCTGCCGAACGGCGAACTGCGCAACCGGCTCGAAGCGCTGCTCAACAAATGCGGCTTCGAGTCGGGCGGTCTTTTCGTGATGGACGCCTCGACCCGCTCCTCGCGCGGCAATGCCTATTTCACCGGCTTTGGCAAGGCGAAGCGCATCGTGCTGTTCGACACGCTGATCGAACGCCACACGCCGGACGAAATCGAATCCGTGCTCGCGCACGAACTCGGACATTATAAATACGGCCATATTCGTCAGGCGCTGCTGATGATGGCGGCGGTCGCGCTGGCGGGTTTCTTCGCGTTGCGCTGGGCGCTTGGCCCGCATGGCTTGGCGTCGGCCTTCGGTCTTTCGCCTGATCCTGGGCTTGGCCTCGTCATCGCGCTTCTCGCCAAGGAGCCGCTGACGCATCTGCTGTCGCCGCTCTTCGCCTGGCGGTCGCGCCGCGCCGAGTTCCAGGCCGACGATTTCGCGCGCGGCATGGTCGGAAAGGAGCCGATGATCTCGGCGCTGACCCGTTTGACGCGCGACAATCTCGCGACGCTGACGCCCGACCGGCTCTATGCGAAATTCTATTATTCGCACCCGCCGGCGCCGGTGCGCGTGGCGCATCTGCGCGAGGCGCAGTAAGCCGTAAGCTATATCGGGCGCGCGAGCATCGCCCGATAGATCTGCAACGTCTCCTCGATATGGCGATCCAGCGTCGGCGGCGCGCGCCAATAGGACGCGTAGGCGCCGGCGCCCAAGCGCCGAGCCAGCGCGTCGTCCTTCAGCCGCTCGAGCGCAGCGGAGAGCGATTGCGCGTCGCCGCTCTTGAACCACAATCCCTCCGCGCCGTCGGCGATCTCGTCGCGCGACGCGCAAGCGTCGGAGACGATCACGGCGGTTCCGAGCGCCTTGGCCTCCAGCACGGTCAGCGGCTGGCCTTCATACCAGAGCGAGGGAAAGACCAGCGCCCGCGCCGCCCGCATCGCCTCGCGCGCCGCGGCGGGTTCGCGCCAGCCGAGCAGTCGCGCCTCGGGATAGTTTTCGCGCAGCTCCGCAGCCGCCGGCCCGTCGCCGATGAAAGTCGCGCCGACGCCCGCTTCGCGCGCGGCCTGCGCAAACAGCAGCGCGCCTTTTTCGGCGGACAGGCGCCCGACAAAAAGAAATTCTCCGTCGCCCGTGGTTTTTTCGCCAAGCGGCGACACGTCGATCGGATTGCAGACGCGATGCGTCTTCGCCCGCGGCGGCAGATAAGGCGAAAGAACCCGCGCCTGCAGCTCCGAAATCAGGATGAAATCGGAAAAACACCCGTCCAGCCCGATCGCTTTCGCGAAGCTGAGCCGCGCATTGCGCCAGAGTTTGATGGAGCGGCTCCGCGAGTCGCAGTCGCGGGCCCAGCAGGCGAGCGAGAGCGGCTTCAGCCCGCAGATTTGGTTGGCGCGATAATCATAGAAGCCGCCGTTCGGGCAATAGAGGAAATATTCATGATTGGTGTAGACGGCGGGAAGGCGGCTGGCGCGGATCGGCGCGGCGATGGCGGGCGACAGCGCCTTGGCCCAGCCGTGCACATGCACGATCGTTCGCCCGCGCTCCAGCGGCGCCAGCAGGTCTGCGAGCGCGGCGGCGGCCTTGGCGTTCCAGACCCCTTGCACGGCGGCGCCGAGGCGCGACGGATGCTCGAGAATGTCGTGCTGGTCGAGACAGACCGTCTCGACGCCCTCCGCCGCGAGCCGCGCATCGACCGGGCCGCAGGCGCAGAAGAACAGGGGACGCAAGCCGGCGCGCTTCAGCCCCAGAGCGCTCTCGATGGCGACCTTCGACTGCCCGCCGCTGACATAGCCGTGGTCGACGAGCATCGCGACGGTGAGGGGCGGCATCGGCTTCTCTTTGCAACGAGCGGGCGGCGAATAGGGAGTAGCGAAGAGAGATTAGCGAATAATGCTCAGCCAACCCAGATACGCAGCTTCGGGCGCGCGCTTTATTGGCCCTGCGTCTGCGGAACCTTCTCGCTCGGCCCGAAGATGATCTGCGAGGGATCGCGCTCCAGATTGCGAACGGCGTGGTCGAGCGTCTCGAGCGCCTTGCGCGCGTCCGAGGCGAGTTGCTCGTATTGCTTCAGGCCGCTGCCGGAAAAGCGGTTGAAATTGCTGGTGACGCCCGCGAGATTGCCGGTGATCGTCTTGATGGTCTTAGGATCGAGCGCCTTCACCGTGCGGTCGGCGTCGACCAGCAGGCTGTCCAGCCGGGTCGAAAGCGGCTTGAGCGACCGCACGAGTTCGTCGGCGTTACGAATGAGCTCGGCCGTGGGCTTGCCGCTGTCGGCGAGAACCTTGGTGAAGCTCTCGACATTCTTGATCGAGGCGTTGAGCGACGCCGAATTCTGGTCGATGAAGCGGTCGATCTTGTCCAGAAGGTCGCCGGCCTTGGTCGAAAGATGCTGCACGCTCTCCATAAGGTCCTGCAGTTCGGAGCGCTCCGCGGCGATGCGAGGATAGGTTTGGCCAGGACTGGCGACGAGGTCCGGAGCTTTTTGCGTCGCGCCGACGAGTTCCACATGCGGCACGCCGGTGAGGCCCTTTTGCTCCAGTTTCGCACGCGTGTTGGTCTTCACCGGGGTTCTCTTGTCGACGGAGATCAGCACGTCGACGAGACTGGGGTCGTCCTTATCGAGATGCAGGCTTTTGACCTCGCCGACCTTAAGTCCGTTGAACTGCACGGAGCTGCCGCGCGTCAGCCCCTCCACCGAGCCGCGCACCAAGAGTTCGTATGTCTTGAATTCGTCGCCGAGCGACGGTCCGGCGATCCAATAGGCGAAGCCGAAACCGACGAGAAACACCGCCAGCGTAAACGCCCCGATCAACGCGAAATTGGCCCTGGTCTCCATCCTTGGTCCTTACGCCGGCGAGAGCCCTGGCGATCCTTGCGACGCGCCGATCAGCCGGCCGCCGCGCTTTCCGTGAAAATAAGCGCGCAACCAAGGTTGATCCGAGCGCAGCATCTCCTCGATTGAGCCGGCCCCGATCAGCTTGCCCTTGGCGAGAGCTGCGATGCGGTCGCAGATTGAGTAGAGGCTGTCGAGATCATGCGTCACCATGAAGACGGTCAGTCCCAGGGTTTTTTGCAGCGTGGCGATCAATTCGTCAAAATCCGCGGCGCCGATCGGGTCGAGACCAGAGGTCGGCTCGTCGAGGAAGAGGACCTCGGGATCGAGCGCCAGAGCCCTCGCCAGCGCCGCCCGCTTCACCATACCGCCCGACAATTCCGACGGAAATTTGTCGGCGGCGCTCGCCGGCAGTCCGACAAGGTCGAGTTTGAGCATGGCGAGTTCGTCCATGAAGCGCTGCGAAAGCCTTCGGCTCTCGCGCATCGGCATTTGGATGTTCTGCCTTACGCTCAGTCCCGAGAAAAGCGCCCCATTCTGGAACAGGACGCCCCAGCGCTGTTCCAGCGCCCGCAATTCCGCGAGACGGAGCGCGTCGCGGTCTTTGCCGAAGATCGTCACCGTTCCCGCGCGCTTCTTCACGAGACCGAGAATCGTGCGCATCAGCACGGATTTTCCCTGGCCCGAGCCGCCGACGAAGCCGAGCACTTCACCCCTGTAAACGTCGAGATCAAAACCGTCGAGCACGCGATGCGCGCCAAATTCGACAACGACGTCGCGCGCGCGGATGACGATTTCCCGTCCTGCCGCGGCGGCCCGCGCCTGCGTCAACGTCTCGCTTTCGCTCATCTTCGCGCCGAACTCATCTTTTTCGCGCCTGACCCGTCTTTGCGCTCAATAAGTGATCGCCGTGAAGAAGATCGCAAAAAATCCATCCAGAATGATGACCATGAAAATACTTTTGACGACCGACGTCGTCACCTGACGCCCAAGCAACTCGGCCGAGCCTTTGGTCGAAAGACCTTCCTGCGCGGCGATGAGGCCTACGACCAGGGCCATGAACGGCGCCTTGATCACGCCGACATAGAAAGTGTTCAGGCCGACCGCCTCCCGCAGCAGCGCGATGAACGCCGGGGGACTGATCCCGCCGTAGACCCAGGAAACCAGAAGGCCGCCAAAGAGCGCCGACATGTCGGCGATGATCGTGAGCAGCGGAAGCGACAGCGTCAACGCCAGGATTCGAGGCGCGACCAGCACGTCGATCGGCGAAAGGCCCATTGCGCGAAGAGCGTCGATCTCCTCTCGCACCACCATCGAGCCGAGTTCGGCGGTGATCGCCGAACCCGATCGCCCGGCGACCATGATCGCCGTGATCAGAACGCCGAGTTCGCGCAGCACCAATATGCCGATGAGATCGACGGCGTAAGGGATCGCGCCGAAGCGCATGAGCTGCAGAATGCCCTGCTGCGCGACGATGGCCCCGACCGACAGATTGATCAGCACGATGATGGGAATGCTGCGGAAGGCCATCCGCTCCATTTGATAGATGAGCGACGTGAGGCGAAGTTTGCGCGGCTGCGCGATGGCGCCGGCGAGTTCATGCACGAGTTCGCCGAGAAAGCCGACGCCGCGATAAAGATCGCGCAGGCCGAAGACGACGGTCTCGCCAAGGTCCACCAGCATTTCATAGGCGAAACCGCCGCGGTTGGGGCCAGGCGGCGCCGGCGGGCGCGGACTCATCTCGGCGAGCAACAAGCCATATTCGGGATGCGGCGCCTCTATCGCGACCTTCGCGCCTGCTTTCGCCAGCGCGGCCTTTGCGTTGTTCAGCGCCAGCGCGCCGGCGGTGTCGAGGCGGGTGATCTC
The DNA here is from genome assembly GCA_963820145.1 of uncultured Alphaproteobacteria bacterium. Classification (GTDB taxonomy): domain Bacteria; phylum Pseudomonadota; class Alphaproteobacteria; order Rhizobiales; family Beijerinckiaceae; genus Methylocystis. Next base: position 96,916 of record CAWFZD010000094.1, on the reverse strand, counting down.
GCGCGTGTCGAAGATCACCGTGCGCGCGCTGCGCGTCTCCTCGACGAGCTGCGCCGCTTTTAGTTCGAGTCGTTGCGAGGCGCTGAGCGTCCAGCCGCCTTTCAAGGCGACGCGCGAACTCTCATCCCCCGTCCTGGCGCAGACGAAGTCGGGCGGCGCGGCGTCCAGATCACTGCCCATTACGGCTCGTCGCAGTTGGCGCGAAGAATGTTTTCCCGAATCGTCTTAACTTCGAAGCGTGCTGAAGTCGAGCGGCGGCGCGGCGGGAGGAGTTTCATGCGGACCAAAATGAGCGTCGAGGTCGAGGCTTTTCCGATCAAGGGCGCCTTCGTCATCGCGCGCGGCGCCAAGACGCAGGCGGTCGTCGTGAGCGTGATCCTGCGGCAGGGCGAGGCGGTGGGGAGGGGCGAGTGCACGCCCTACGCCCGCTATGGTGAAACCCCTGAGAGCGTCGTCGACGCGATCGAGAGCTTGCGCGGCGCGATCGAGGCGGGCGTGGACCAAAACCAGCTGCAAAGCCTGTTGCCGGCGGGCGCTGCGCGTAACGCGCTGGATTGCGCGCTGTGGGACCTCGAGGCGAAGCGCAGCGGCGTCCCGGTCTGGCGCCGCGCCGGGTTGGAGCGGCCGGCGCCGCTGACGACGGCCTTCACCCTGTCGGTTGGCGCGCCCGATGACATGCGCAAGGCCGCCGAAGCTTCGGCGACGCGTCCGCTGCTCAAGATCAAGCTCGCGGGAGAGGGCGACGCGGCGCGTCTCCTCGCCGTCCGCGAAGGGGCGCCGGAGGCGCGGCTCATCGTCGACGCCAATGAGGCGTGGCGCGAGGAAAATCTCTTCGCCAACATCGAAGCTTGCGCTAAAGCCGGCGTGGCGTTGATCGAGCAGCCGCTTCCGGCGGGGGCCGATGCGATTCTCGCGAGCTTTGCGCATAAGGTTCCGATATGCGCCGACGAAAGCGCGCATGAGCGCTCTGGTCTTTCTGCGCTCAAGGGACGCTATGGCGCGGTCAACGTCAAGCTCGACAAGACGGGAGGCTTTTCCGAAGCGCTGGCGACCGTGCGTGAGGCGCGCCGGTTGGGACTCAAGGTGATGGTCGGCTGCATGGTGTCGACGTCGCTCGCCATGGCGCCGGCGGCGCTGGTCGCCCAGATGGCCGACTTCGTCGATCTCGACGGCCCATTGCTGCTGGCGGAGGACCGCGACCCGCCGCTGCGTTACGAGGGATCGACGCTCTATCCGCCGCAGCCGGATATGTGGGGGTAGGCCGCGCTGTGGCGCACCTGGTTTTCACCCTCCGCTCCCCTAAGCTAAAGCAGCATCTTCATGCGCTCGCGGGAGCAGACCCCATGTCGTCCATTCTGGTTTTTTACGGGTCCTATCGGTCGGACCGTTTGGGAATTCGCCTCGCCGACTATCTCGTCGCACGCCTCAAGGCGCGGGGCGAGGCGGCGGAGCTGATCGACGCCAAGGCGGTCGGTCTCCCCATGCTCGACCGCATGCACAAGGAATATCCCGAAGGCCAAGCGCCCGCAGCCATGGCGGCGCTCGCCGCCAAGATCAAGGCCGCCGACGCCTTCGTCTTCGTCGTCGGCGAATACAATTGGGGCGTGCAGCCGGGGCTGAAGAATCTGACCGACCATTTTCTCGAGGAGTGGTTTTGGCGCCCGGCGGCGATCGCCAGCTATTCGGCGGGCCGTATCGCCGGCGCGCGTTCGAGCCTCGTCTGGCATGGATCGCTCAGCGAAATGGGCATGGTCGTCATATCGAGCGCGCTGACGGCGGGCCCGATCAGCGAGGTTCTCGACGCAAAGGCGCAGCCGCAGGGCGACGGCGGCAAGGCGCTGGAGAAGAGCTTTCAGCGCTTCGCCGACGATCTCGCCTGGTGGACGGAAGCGGCCCGCGCGCAAAGGGCGAAGACCAAGCCGCCCTATTGATTTTACGCGAGGTTCAACCCGCCCTGCTTAAATATGGATCGAGCGCTTGTCGACGCCGAGCGCCGCCTCCTTCACCGCCTCCGACATCGTCGGATGCGCGTGGCAGATGCGCGCGAGATCCTCGGCGGAGCCCGAAAAAGCCTTCAGGACCACGGCCTCCGCGATCAGTTCGCCGGCCCCGGCGCCTAGGATATGCACGCCGAGCACGCGATCGTCGGCGGCGTCGGCGATGATCTTCACGAAGCCGTCGGTCTCCCGCATCGCGCGCGCGCGCCCATTCGCGGTGAAGGGGAACTTGCCGATCTTCACCGGTCCCCGCGCTCGCGCCTCTTCCTCGGTCATGCCGACCGTCGCGACTTCCGGCGAGGTGTAGACGACGCCGGGAATGGCGCCGTAATCGACATGGCCGTGCTGGCCGGCGAGGATTTCCGCGACTGCGACGCCTTCCTCCTCGGCCTTATGCGCGAGCATCGGGCCGCGCACGACGTCGCCGATGGCGTAGACGCCCGCGACGTTGGTCGCAAAGCCGTCGTCGATGACGACGCGCCCGCGCTCCAGCGCGACGCCCGCCTGCTCCAGGCCGAGACCCTCTGTGTAGGGAACGCGTCCCGTCGCAATCAGCACGGCGTCGGCGCCGATCATGCCCTCGCCGCCGCCCTTCAGCGATTTGAAGGAGACCGTCGCGCCGGCGTCGTTGCGCGCGATCTTGGTGACTTTGGTCGAGAGACGGAACTCAAAACCCTGTTTCTCGAGGATCTTTTGAAAGCGCTGAGCGATTTCGAGGTCGAAGCCGGGCAGAATGCGGTCAAGAAATTCGATCACGGTGACTTTCGCGCCGAGGCGCCGCCACACCGAGCCAAGCTCGAGGCCGATGACGCCGCCGCCGACGATAACGAGATTCTCCGGAACCTTCTCCAGCTCCAACGCGCCGGTGGAGGACAGCACGGTCTTTTCATCGATTTCGATCGGCGCGCCGTCGGCCCCGCGCAGAGGCGCGACCGCGGAGCCGCTCGCGATGACGACGTTCTTTGTCTCCAGCGTCTGCTTAGCCCCATCGGCCGCCGTCACCTCGACGCGATGCGTTTCTCCGGATGCAGGCAGCAAAGCGCCTGAGCCGATAAAGGCGTCGATCTTGTTCTTCTTGAAGAGAAAGGCGACGCCGTTCACATTGGCGGCGACCGTGTCGCTCTTATGCTTCATCATCGTCGGCAGATCGAGCTTGGGCGGCGCGACCATGACGCCGAAGGGACCAAGATCATGCGCCGCTTGCGCGAAAAGATGCGAGGCGTGCAGCAGTGCCTTGGACGGAATGCAGCCGACGTTGAGACATGTGCCGCCGCACGTCGCGCGCTTCTCCACGACGGCGGTCTTGAGACCGAGTTGCGCCGCGCGTATGGCGCAAACATAGCCGCCAGGACCGGTCCCGATCACGACGATACATAAGTCATCAATGCCGCCCATCAGAAAAGATCAAGTTCAGGCCGCCGCCCAGATATAGACTGCGACCGCGAAGAGACCGATGCCGGTCTGACCGAGTTCGAGCAATCCCCAGAGCTTTATCACGCTGCGCGCTTCATGCGCGCCTTCGCCGTCGATCAGCGCCAGGATGCGGTTGTTGAGAGGCACGATCGTAAAATAGGTGTAAGGCCAGCTCGACAGCGAGACCAGCGCGCCGAGCGCCCAGGCGACGTCGTTCAGCTCGCGAAAGGCGATGAAGCCGAAGAACGCCGAGAGGAAGGCGAGGCCGGCGAGAACGACGAAGCCGCGATGGTCGGACGGCTCCCATTCTCTGGCGAGCGCTTCGTCGTCGAGCGCCATGCGCGCGGGTTGCTCGACATAATTGACGTAGAGCGAAGCGCCGACGAAGCCGCCGGCGGCGGCGAGCGCGAGTGAGCCGATGATCATTTATGGTTCCTTGATTTTACGGAGAAGTGTCGACGCCGCGGGCGCGCTGAACGATCGGGCCTCAATGCGCATCCTTTTGGGCGAGTTCGAGATGCTGCTCGACGCGGCGCAGGCGTTCGTCCAGCTCGCTGATCAGAGCGCCGTGACCGATGGTCGAGGAGTGGTATTCGATCACGGCGCGGCGCAGCCCGAAAGATTCGTTCGCCCAGCTCCTTGCGGGTTCGGTCGATCTTCGCATCCAAATTCGCGATGTCCGAAGCCACGTCGGCGCGCAGCGAATGAATTTCGGATCGCAGTTCCAATTTCGTCTCGTCTATCTTCGTGTCCAGCCGCGCGATATCGCTCCGCAGCTCGCGAAGCAGCTCGATCACCATATCTCTCGGTTCCTGGGACATCGCTCGATCCCGTTCAAGGCCAGCGGGTTGAGAGGACATTATAGCTGAGAACAGGCTCGCGGGCCATGAGAGCTTCCGCGTCTTTTAAACCTGTTCGATCGCCTCTTCGTCGCAGACGACCTTGGCGTTGCTTTTGGCCTCCGCGGCTATGTCGAGCGCGACCGCGGCCACCGTCTCCTTCGCCGGCGTTTCGCGCGCCGTGAAATGATCGAAGAACATCTTCATCGTGCGGTCGACGCCGAAGGAGTTGATCTTGCGCGTGTCGTCGCCATAAAAGCGCGCCGCGTTGGGCGAGGCGGTTACGAGATCATAGGAGGGAAAATAGGCGATGTTCTTGCGCGCCCGCACGACCTCGTCCGCCGCCGCGCGCAGAATCGCCTTGGAGGCGGAGTTGGAGACGAGCACATGGCGGTCCTCGCCCGTCGCGATGATCGACACCGGCGAGACGCTGAGGATCATGCGCACCTCTGGGTTGCGCGCATAGATCAGATCGGCGGCGGCGAGAAAGTCGCGCACGACCTCGCCGACGGTCATATTCCAGAACTGGTAAGCCTGCGCGTCATAGTCGCCGCCGGCGACGCCGGGCGCGAGCTGCAGCACGGCGCCGTCGGATTTATGTCGCCAGCACTCCGTGAGGCCGAATGTGAAGACGAACACGTCCATCGTTTCGACCATCTTGCGCACAGCGGCGAGATGACGGTCGCGGTCCGCGCGCATCTCTTCGAGCGAGGCGTAGCCGTCGGGTTCTATGCGCGGACGGAAGGGATCGACGAAGCGCCCGTCGTCGCGGGTCCAGGCGTCGAGCTCGGGCGCAAACAGCCCATAGGCGCGCTGCACGAGCTGCAGCAGTTGCGTCGTGGTGTACAGATTGCCGTAGCGGCAGGAATACATGGAGTAATTGCGCCGCTCGGCCTCCGCGGCGGACAAGCCTTCGGGCGGCTGCTCGGGCAGATAGTAATGATAGCCGCTTTGCTGCAGGCGGTGCGCGATCTCCTGCGCGAAGCAACTTCCCCCCGTCGCCACTTTGTCCTGTAGCGAAATCTTGAACGGCGTCTCCACGATCGGGTCGAGCGCGAAGGGCGGCAGCGCCGTCACAGCCTTGCGCCAGAAGCGATGGTCGGGTAGGGAGCTATAAGGGTTGTCCGCCAATGGCCGGTCTCCTGGCGAGGGGCTCGCTGCGCGTCTCTGACGCATGTCCCGGTCGCGCGGCGAACATACCCGGACCCTGACGGCTTGTCATCCGCCAGCTTCCCGTGATCCGCTCGCCGATCCGCTTCGCCAAGATCGCTCGTCAAGAAGCCCCTCCCAAAGCTCGCTCGCCAACATGTTCTCGCAAATCGACAGACAGGTAATCCGGGCGCTGGCGTCGCCGCTTCTCGCCAAATTGCGGCGCAAGCCTTCTCCGAGCGGCCCGCGCATCGCGGTGATCGGCAATTGCCAGAGCTATGGCGTCGCTTATGCGATGAAGCTGCTGGACCCGACCGCGACCGTCGATCACTATTCGGCGATCACGCCGAGCATCACGAACATTGAGAGGCTCGCGCGCGTTCTCTCGGCCTACGATCGGGTTTTTTCGCAAGATTTCCCGCCGGGAATCGTCAGGGGCGGCGAGTCGCAGGAGCTGATGCGGCGCCTTGGCAATGCGGCGCTGTTCCCGACGGTGAGTTTTGCGGCCTTCCAGCCCGATCTCGTCTATCTGCTCGATGCGACGCGCGGCCATAAGGCGCTCAACGGCCCCTTGCGGCCTTATCATTCCGCACTCGCGGTGTTCGCCTTTCGCATCGGAATGAAGTTGGAGGCGGCCAATGCGCTTTTCAACCGCGACGTTTACGAGACCGTGGGTTATTTCGATGTCTGGAACGCGGCGGCGACGGAGTTCCTCGACAATGCGCGCCGCTATGGCCTCGATCTCTCCGCCGAACTGATGGGTTGGTCGCGCCGCGGCGTCTTCATGTATTCGATCGTGCACCCGAAGCCTTACGTGCTCGCCGACATCGCGCGAAAGCTTTTCGCGAAATCCGGACTGCGGCCAAAAAACGAAAACACCGACGATTACGCGATCGACGATCTTTCGAGGTCCGAGATTTTTCCGGTCTATCCCGAGATCGCGGAGCATTTCGGCGTGCGCGGCGGCTACTTGTTCAAGCGCGGCAACTTCCATGTTTCTGCGGGAGTTGGCGAGTTCATGACTTTGCCGCAGTATCTTTCGGCCTGCTACGACGTATATAAGAAGGCGCGGCCCGAACAGCTCATGCATCCTCGCATCGACGCGTGGCTTGCAGACGAGGCTCTCTCGCGCAGGCTTGTCGCGCTGGCGCAGGGAAACGCTTTGCGCGGCCTGACGCCGGTGTTGTGACGCTCGCGAATTTTGGAGAAAGCGCGATGAAGCTGCATCCCTATCTCTTCTTTCAAGGCAAGGCGGACGAAGCGATAGCCTTCTATCAGACCGCGCTCGACGCGAAGCTCGTCATGCTGCTGCGCTTCAAGGACATGCCGCAGTCGTCGCCGCCGCCGTCGGGGCATCCGGAGGCTGTCATGCATGCGCGGCTCGAGATCGGCGGCGCCGTGTTGCTGCTCTCCGACGGTCATGGATCGGGCGGCCCGAACTTCGCGGATTTTGCGTTGACGCTCGACGTCGCCAGCGCGGAGCAGGTCGATCGCCTCTTCGCCGCGCTGACGGAGGGCGGCGGCGTCGTGCAGGCGCCGCAGGAGACATTCTTCTCCAAGCGATTCGCGATGGCCAGGGACCGCTTCGGGGTCACCTGGATCATCCTCGTGGAGCAGGGCGCGCGCTGATGCGATCGGCGGCGCCAAAATTTGTGCTCGCCGCAGTCTTCGCGGCTATGGCGTCGCAGGCGTCGGGCGGGGATCTTTCCGGCGTCGATCTGCTGGGCGCTAAAATCGCCATGAGCGCCGACGCGGTCGGGGCCGCTCTCGCGCATCGCTACCCGCAGGCGAAGAGCAAGCGCGACAGTCTTCCCTTTACCAGAGAAGGGCGTCAGGCCAGCCCCGCGGTCGGCGCACGCTTCGATTTGCAGCGCGGCGACTTTTCGCATATCGCGCCGTTTGATTTGCTTTCTGCGGCGCTCGCGCCGGATCGCGACGACGTGATCGCGCTGAAACGCACGACGGGTTTCGCGCCGGCGACTCAATCGGCGGCGGCGCTCAAAGACGGGCTGATCCAAAAATATGGAGCCCCGCTTTTCGTCGAGGAGCCTTCCGGAAGCGGCGGCGTCTCGCATATCGTGATGATCTGGTCGGATGGTTTCGACCGAAGCAGCGGCTTGACCAAATTGGCGCCCGAAAACGCCTATGTTCGGAAAGACCAGTGCCGGCAATATCTGGAGCAATACGCCCAGCCGCAGAATTATTTCCTGACGATTTTAGATTATCTGCGCGGCGGCGATCGCCGTCTGGCGGGCGACGTGCGATGCGGCAATGTTCTCGAAGCGAACATCCATCTCGCGCCGGACCATGTCTATGCGGCCTCGATGGATCTCTATCTGTCCAATCTCGCATTCGCGCATAGCGCCTATGATGATTACGCGAAGACGTTTTTCGCCGGCGCCGACGCTTTGAAACGACGCGACGCGCAAATCAAGCCGGAGCTTTGAGACTTCAAGGCCTCGAAGCAACCGGGGGTTGGCGGACGAAATGACCATCGCGCCGATCGCAGCGCTGGCGCCTTTGCTGCAGTAAACTGAAACTGCCCTTAAGGAGGCGGTTCCGAGCAGGAATGGCTCGACGCGGGGCGCCCATCTGCTTGCGCTGGCATGGAGCGTCGAAGGCGATATCTGAACCACGGTTCGCGACTTTGCCGGAACGGGGGTCGCTACGTGGTCGACGCCGAATTTGATGCGTACTCTCGCGGCGCTGCCGACAGTCATGTAGACGGCGAGGCCGTCCTCACTGCGCCTCCCTTTGCGCGTAGCCCAGCCGCACGTTCAGCTCGTGCAGCAGCTTCTCCGCCGCAAGCGGAATATTGGTGCCCGGAGGGAAGATAGCTGCGGCGCCCGCGTCGTAAAGCGCCTGGAAATCACCGGGCGGAATGACGCCGCCGACCACCATCATCAGGTCGTCGCGCCCCGCGCGCTTCAAGGCGTCGCGCAGTTCCGGCGTCAGCGTCAGATGGCCCGCGGTCATCGTCGAGACGCCGACGACATGCACGTCTTCGGCCTTGGCCTTTTCGGCGACCTCGTCGGGCGTTGCAAAGAGATCGCCGATGACGACGTCGAAGCCGAGATCCGCGAAGGCCGAGGCGATGACCTTCTGGCCGCGGTCGTGGCCGTCCTGGCCGAGCTTGGCGACCAGTATTTTCGGCTTGCGGCTCTCATTTTCGACGAAAGCGGCGGTCATGCCGCGCACGCGGCTGACGGCTGCGTCCTCGCCGGCCTCGCGCGCATAGACCCCTGAGATCACATTGGCCTTGGGCTGATGGCGCGAGAACACTTTTTCCAGCGCGAAGGAAATCTCGCCGACGCTGGCTTTCGCGCGCGCCGCTTTTACGGCGAGATCAAGCAGATTGGCGCCCGATTTCGCGCCGTCCGTCAGCGCGTCGAGCGCCGCTTGCGTCTTGCTTTCGTCGCGCTCGGCGCGCAGGCGCTTCAGTTTTTCGAGCTGCGCGGCGCGAACCGCCGAGTTGTCGACTTTGAGCACCTCGGGCGCGACGTCGTTCTCGGGGCGATATTTGTTGACGCCGACGACGACCTGGCTACCCGTATCTATGCGGGCCTGCGTCTTCGCCGCGGCCTCTTCGATGCGTTGCTTTGGCAGTCCGAGCGCGATGGCTTTCGCCATGCCCCCCAATTTCTCGACTTCGTCCATATGTGCGAGCGCGCGCTTGGCGAGCTCCGCGGTCAGCCGTTCGACGTAATAGGAGCCGCCCCAGGGGTCGATGATGCGCGTCGTGCCGCTCTCCTGTTGCAGCACGATCTGCGTGTTGCGCGCGATGCGGGCGGAGAAATCGGTCGGCAAGGCGAGCGCTTCGTCGAGCGCATTGGTGTGCAGCGACTGCGTATGGCCCTGCGTCGCCGCCATCGCTTCGATGCTGGTGCGGATCGCATTGACGTACACGTCCTGCGCGGTGAGCGACCACCCGGAGGTCTGGCAATGCGTGCGCAGCGTCAGGCTCTTTTCGGATTTCGCGCCAAGGTCCTTCATAACGCGCGCCCAGAGGAGACGCGCGGCGCGCAGCTTGGCGACCTCCATGAAGAAATTCATGCCGATCGCAAAAAAGAACGACAGGCGCGGCGCGAAGGCGTCGATGTCGAGGCCCGCGGCGACGCCGGCGCGCACATATTCGGCGCCGTCGGCAAGCGTGTAGCCGAGTTCGAGATCGGCGGAGGCGCCCGCCTCCTGCATGTGATAGCCGGAGATCGAAATCGAGTTGAACTTCGGCATATGCCTGCTGGTATAGGCGAAAATGTCCGAGACGATGCGCATCGAGGGGAACGGCGGATAAATATAGGTGTTGCGCACCATGAATTCTTTGAGGATGTCGTTCTGGATCGTGCCGGTGAGTTTGTCCGCCGAGACGCCCTGTTCCTCGGCGGCGACGATGAACAGCGCGAGCACGGGCAGCACGGCGCCGTTCATGGTCATCGAGACGCTCATCTGATCCAGCGGGATGCCGTCGAACAGCGTGCGCATGTCGTAGATCGAGTTGATGGCGACGCCCGCCATGCCGACGTCGCCCATGACGCGCGGATGATCGGAGTTGTAGCCGCGATGCGTCGCGAGATCGAAGGCGATCGAGAGCCCCTTTTGTCCCGCGGCGAGGTTGCGGCGATAAAAGGCGTTTGAATCTTCCGCCGTCGAAAAGCCGGCATATTGGCGGATCGTCCAGGGCTGCGCGACATACATCGTCGGGTAGGGGCCCCGCACGAAAGGGGGGAGCCCGGGATAAGAGTTGACGAAGCCCAACCCTTCGATGTCGGCGGGGCCGTAAAGATTCTTCACCTCGACGCCTTCGGGCGTCATCCAATGACGCGGCTCGACCGTCTGCGGCGCGGCGGCGGGCGCGAAAGGGATAGCGGTGAAGTCGGGTATGGCGGCCATCATTGTCCTCGGGGTGCGTCGACAGCGCCGGCGGCGACCGGCGTCGGCGAAGCGGAAAATATTTGCAAACCTTGTAGCTCACGCATCGGCGCCGCGCAAAGTCCAAGCGCGAATTGCATCTGCGGCTTATCGCGCCACGCTTGCCCAGGTCCGCTTTCGGGCCGGCCTCGTCACCGTCGCGATGCTGCCGGAGAAGAAGAGCAACAGCCTCAGTCGGGAGGGGCCGGCGGGGTCGGCGTCGTCTGCGGCGCGATGACGTTCAGCGCCGTGATCGATAGGAAGCCGCCGATCCAGGCGCCGAGCGCGGCGAACAGCACATAGGCCCAGTTCGATGTGTAGCTGATCACGGCGAAGGCTGAGAGCAGATACCAGACGCTGCTCCAGCTCGCCGCCGCCATCCTTCGACGCGCGGCGACCGCCGCGTTGAAAAAGACATAGACCGCATCGGTCGCCGCGGTCGACAGCACGACTCCGACTGCGATCAAAGGATCGATCGTCGGCAAATCCATTTTACCTCCGCGACAATATTGCAGGTTCTGCCGCCCGAGGGATCATTAGCATCGCGCTTCAGAGGCGTCGCCGCGACAAATTTGATTTTTCGCAAATTTGATTCTTGTCAATGACGATAATTTTTGGCATTAAGGGGCAATACGTAGATACGGGCTATTGCTACAATTGTTTGAGAATAATGAATTATCGTGATCCCCCGGCGCTGCGGGAGAATCCACGCCGAGCGCGACAAAATCCTCCTTGACACTTGTGCATCGCAGCATTACATTCAGTGCATCGCAGCGAGATTGCTCTTGCTTCGTAGCCCTCCTTGGGCGTTTCCTCCCTTGACTTGGGCCGCTGGTCTTCCGGCGGCCCTTTTTTTGGCTTCGCTCACGCGATGGCATGGAAAAACGAGCCCGACACATTTTTGTCACGCAGCCCGCAAGAGCGTTCCGTATCGTCGTATGCATCGCGGAACTTGGCGAAAGCCTCGCCTCTTTCCTCTGTTATGGACGTGTAATGAAACTCGTGGCCGTAGATTTCATGGCCGGCGGGCCCGAGACAATGATCGCCGAGAAGCCGCGCGCGCCGATAGCCCAGATGCAGTTTGCGCTGCAAAAAACTGCTCTCCAAATTCAATAATCCCGCCATCGCGTGGACTTGGCCGGAAGCGTCGGTGAGCGTGCGCCCCAGCGTCATGTAGCCGCCGCACTCGCCGTGGACCGGGCGCGTTTCGGCGAAGCGGCGCAGTCCGGAGAGAAACGCGTCCGCCCCGGCGATGCGTCCGGCGTGCAGCTCCGGGTAGCCGCCCGGCAGCCAGCACACATCGCACTCTGGCGGCGGCGTCTCGTCGGCGAGCGGCGAGAAGAACCGCAGTTCGGCGCCGGCCCTTCGCCACGACAAGGCGAGATGCGGATAGAAAAAGGAAAAGGCGTCGTCCTGCGCCACGGCGATGCGCTGTCCGGGCGGCCTCACCCCGGCGATCGGGCCGTGAGCGACCCGCGCGCCGACGCGCGCCGCGGCGAGAAGCGCGTCTACATCGAGATGCGTCTCGGCCCGTTCCGCCATTTTGTCGAGGATTTGGTTCAGTCCCGAAGTTTCACCGGCTTGCACGAGGCCGAGATGACGCTCCGGCAAAGCCGGAGCGGCTTCGCGAGGCGCCGCGCCGAAAACCTTGAAGCCTGCGTCCGCGAGCGCCGCTTCGCAAAGGCGCCGGTGCCGTTCGGAGCCGACCTTGTTCAAGATGACGCCGGCGATGCTGATTTCGAGCGTCGAAGCCGGCCAAACCCATGGCGACGGCGGCCGCCGTCTGCGCCTGACCGGAGACGTCCAGCGCCAGCACGACAGGCCAGCCCGTCGCGGCTGCGATGTCGGCGCCGGCGCCGGAGCCGCGTGATAGCTTCGGCGCGCCGTCGAAGAGACCCATCGCGGCCTCGGCGACGACGATGTCGGCGCCCTCGCCCGTCGCAGCGGCGAGGCCTGCGATCAGCGTCGCGTCCATGCTCCAGCTGTCGAGGTTGAGGCTGTCTCTGCCGGTTGCGGCGCGATGGAAGGCGGGGTCGATGTAATCGGGGCCGCATTTCGCCGCGCCGACACGAAGCCCGCGCCGCGCGAGCGCGCGCATCAGCCCAAGCGTTATGGTGGTCTTGCCAGCGCCGGAACGCGCCGCGGCGATGATGAGGCCCGGGGGGGACAAGCTGCGTCGCTTTCATGCAAAATGAGAATGAGCATTCGATATTGCGCAAAAAGAACGTAACCTGGCAAGGAAGCCGCTTTGCCATTTTGGCTGCGAAGCCCCAAGTTAAAGGCGTCTGGCGCGCGACAGGCGTGAGGACAAAAGAGAAAAGCAAGGCGCGATGAACGAATCGCTGGTCCGTAAGGCGTCGCTTACCGAGAGAACCGTTAGGGCGGCGAAGCGGCGGCTCGCCGGAGAGGGCGGCGGCCTGCAAAATTATCTCGCCTTTGCGGGCCCCGCCGTGATCGCCTCCGTCGCCTATGTCGATCCGGGAAATTTTGCGACCAATATTCAGGCCGGCGCCAAATATGGCTACGGACTGCTGTGGACCGCGCTGCTCGCCAACGTCATCGCCATGTTGTTTCAGGCACTGTCGGCCAAGCTTGGCATCGTCAGCGGGCGCAATCTCGCCCAGCTCTGCCGTCAGCAATTTTCGCCGCGTGCGGCCTTCGCAATGTGGATCGTCAGCGAAGTCGCGGTCATGGCGACCGATCTCGCAGAACTCGTCGGCGGCGGCATCGGCGTCGCGCTGCTGCTGCATACGCCGCTGCTCCTTGGCATGGCCGTCGTCGGGCTCGTCATCTACGGTTTGCTGATGTTCGAGAATTTGGGCTTCCGCCCGATCGAGCTGATGATCGGCGCGTTGGTCGGCTTGATCGGCGGCTGCTATGTGCTCGAACTCGTCATCGCGCCGGTGGATTGGGGCGCGGCGGCGCTGTCGATCGTTACGCCGCGCCTGGCCGACGCGCAGGCGCTGCTGCTCGCTGCCGGCGTTGTCGGCGCGACGATCATGCCGCATACGCTGTATCTGCATTCCGGTTTGACGCAGGCGCGTCTTCCGATCGGCAGTGCGCGCGAGCGCCGCGACGTGATCGACTTCTCCAACAAAGAGGTGACGATCGCGCTCGCCATCGCCGGGCTGATCAATGTCGCAATGATGATCATGGCGTCGAGCGCGTTCCACGCCGGACATCGCGACGTCGCGGAGATCGAAACCGCCTATCACAGTTTGACGCCGCTGCTCGGCGCCGGCGCGGCCGGGATTTTCCTCGCGTCGCTGATCGCGTCCGGCGTGTCGAGTTCCGTCGTCGGCACCATGGCGGGACAGATGATCATGCAGGGATTTCTCGGCGTGCGCATTCCGATCTGGATCCGCCGCCTCGTCACCATGATTCCCGCGTTCGTCGTCGTCGGCTTCGGCGTCGATCCCACCCAAGCGCTGATCGTCAGTCAGGTGGTGCTCAGCATTACGTTGCCGCTGCCGATGATCCTGCTGCTGCGCTTTACGCGCAACGCCGGGATCATGGGCGAATTCGTCAACAAGCGATGGACCGACGTCGCCGCCTTGATCGGCATGACGCTCGTGCTGACGATAAATTTGGCGCTGATCCTGCAGACCCTCGGACTGTCGATCCCCGGCTTGCCCAACTAGTGGATAAAACCAGACGGATGGTTCCCATTCGTCTGGATAATTTTATCCACCAGTTCAATGCGTTGGTGGGCCGACTTGTCCAAACGCTCAGGAATCGAGCGTTTGGGTCGGACCACTAGTCGCGATAATGGTGGCGGCGATGGCTGCGTCCTTCCGGGCATCGTCCATAACAGTCCCAGGCGCCGTGTCGTCCGCCGTGGCGCGCCCATTGGGCCTGGCCCTCGGTCCACCAATCCGCCTTTGCAGTGAGCGGCGAAAACACTGCCGCCAGTAAAAGCGCAAGCATTGCGGTGCGGATCATGTTCTCCTCCTTGACTTGGCGTCGCGCTCATCTTCGCGAATGTTCGGAGGCTATGACCGAATGTCGTGCGCCGCAACGCTGGCGGGGACGCGCGACCTGCAATCGATTGGGAAGCCGAAGCGGCTCTAGCCGCGTTCTTCGTCGCCGCGCGGACGAAAGCGACGATCGTAATTCGCGTCATAAAGCGCGCTCTCGCGATGATCTTCAGCGCCGAGCGCCGCGCCGACGAGAATGAGCGCCGTGCGCTCCATCGGCGCCGCAGCGGCGAGGGCTTCGAGCGTCGCCAGCGTGCCGCAAAGCGCCCGTTCGTCCGGCCATGAGGCGCGATAGACGAGCGCCGCCGGACAATCGGCGCCGTAGAAAGGCGTGAGCTCCGCCACCACGCGCGCAAGGACATGAATCGAAAGATGCACTGCGATCGTGGCGCGCGATTGCGCGAAGACGCTCAGCGTTTCGCGTTCCGGCATCGCCGAGGCGCGGCCGCCGGTGCGCGTCAGGATCAGCGATTGCGCGACTTCGGGCAGTGTGAGTTCGCGCTTTAAGGTCGCCGCGGCGGCGGCGAAGGCGGGCACGCCAGGCGTCATCGTGTAAGGGATGGCGAGGCGGCGCAGACGCCGCATTTGCTCGCCGACCGCGCTCCAGATCGAAAGATCGCCGGAATGCAGCCGCGCAACGTCATGGCTGGCCTCATGGGCGCGCCGCATTTCTTCTATGATCGCATCGAGCGACAACGGCGCCGTGTCGACGATCCGAGCGTTCGGCGGGCAATGCGCGAGCACGCCCTGCGGCACCAGCGAGCCGGCGTAAAGACAGACCGGGCAGCGTGCGATGAGGTCGCGTCCGCGTAGCGTGATGAGATCGGGAGCGCCGGGTCCGGCGCCGATGAAATGCACGGTCATTGCGCTTCCCTCTCTTCAAGGTCTCGTTCCATCTGCGAACGACTGCGCGCGATGGCGCAGCTGAGGCGCGTCGTCGTGCTTCGCGGCGACAGCAACCGGCTGCCTTCGCCCGCCGCCGCGAGCGCGAGGGCTTCGCAGAGCGATCCGACGCCGAACAATCCTTCCACGCGCGGCGAACGCGTGAGCACCTTGGCTTTGCGCCGCTGCAAGCTCTCGATCGGCACGGCGATGAAAGCGAGCTTGAGCGACTGCGCCGTCCTCGCGAAAGCGTCGTGCGCGTCATGCGAGCCGAGCGCGGCGAGCGACGCATCACGCAGATCGACGCGGCTCTTCGCCGCGACCTCGCGCACGAATTCCGCAAGCTCCTCCGCCTCGAATGCGCTGCGGGCGCCGACGCCGATCGCGTAGCGCGTCATATTTTGATCGCGCGCCATTGCAGCACGGGCATCGCCGGCTCTAGCGCATGGAAGCGTCCGATCATGCGCGATCTGGCGATCTGGATTTGCGTCAGCTCGCCGCCGCGTCGGGCCATCATTTCAGCGAGCAGCGTCTGCGTCTCGAGCGTCACCGCATTGACGACGACGCGCCCGAAGCGCGGCAGCGCCGTCCAAACCCGGTCGAGCAGTTCGGCGTTGGCGCCGCCGCCGACGAACACCGCGTCAGGCTCGGCGAGACCTTCCAGCGCTTGCGGCGCGCGCGCTGCGAGAATCTCGAGCCCCGGCGCGCCGAGGTTAGCCGCATTGCGGGCGATGCGCGCCGCGCGCGCCGCGTCGGCTTCGATGGCGATGGCGCGATTGGCGGGGTCGGCGAGCATCCATTCGATCCCGACCGCGCCGGAGCCGGCGCCGACGTCCCAAAGCAACTCGCCTTTACGCGGCGCCAGCGCCGCAAGCGTGACGGCGCGCACATCGCGCTTGGTCAATTGCCCGTCGTGCTCGAACCAGTCGTCGGCGAGGCCGGGGGTCAGCGGAATACAGCGCGCCTGCGCGCCCGCGACGACGTCAATGCCGATCGAATTCAGCGGCGACGCCTCGCTCAAAGCGAAGTCGGCGGCGCGCGCGCGACGGATGCGCTCCCTTTCGCCGCCGAGATTTTCCAAGACATGCACGGTCGACTCGCCGAAGCCGCGATCGCTCAGAAGCTCCGCGACGCGCAAGGGCGTCGTCTCGTCCCAGGACAGCGCGATCACGCGGCGTTTTGGCTGCAGGTGCGGGATGACGCGCTCGATCGGACGCCCATGCAAGGACAGCAGCGCGCAGTCCTGCTCGCTCCAACACAGTCGCGCGGCGACGAGCGCGAAGGCGGAGACGTGCGGCAGGCAAAAAATCTCCTCGGCGGCGATATGCTTCGTCAGCAGTTCGCCGACGCCGTAGAAGAAGGGATCGCCCGACGCGAGGACGAGAGTGGGCTCGCCGCGTTTTGCGACAATCGCCGCGAGCGCATCCGTCAACGGCGAAGGCCAGCGCAGCTGCGGCGCCGCCGTCGGCCCAAGCAATTCGAGATGGCGGGCGCCGCCGACGATCAGCGTCGCCTGCGCGACAAGCGCTTGCGCGGTGGGCGGCAGCGCGCCGTCGTCGCCGATGCCGACGAGCCAAAGCCAACGCGCGCTCATGGCGACTTTCGCAGCGTGTAGACGTAAGGCGCTTCGCCTTCGCGCGCGATGAGCCGCGTGCCGGCGGCGCCGACGATGACGAGAGTCGCCATGTCGATCAGCGCGACGTCGACATGGGCGAGATCGGCGACGATGAGCTCCTCATTCGCGCGCCCGACGGATTTGGCGAGCGCGACGATGGTGTGCGGCGGCAGAAAAGCGCGCAGCAGCGCGAAGGCGTCGGCGATGCGCGTCGGCCGCGCTTTCGATGCGGGATTATACATCGCGATGACGAAATCGCCGCGCGCCGCATGTTCGAGCCGCTGCGCGACCTTTTCCCAAGGCTTCAGATTGTCGGAGAGCGAAATCGCGCAGAAATCGCCGCCCAGCGGCGCGCCCAAACGCGCAGCGGCGGCATGCATAGCGGAGACGCCGGGCGATACGCGCACGTCGAGCGCGCGCCAACTGGCGTCGCCTTCGTCGATCGCCTCGAAGACGGCGGCGGCCATCGCGAAGACGCCAGGATCGCCGCCGGAGACGAGCGCGACGTTGCGACCTTGCGCGACGCGCGACAACGCCTCTTGCGCGCGCGCGATCTCGACGCGGTTGTCGCTTGCAATCCGTGTTTGACCCTCGCGCAGCGGCACGCGCGCGACATAAGGCGCATAGCCGATCACATCCTGCGCCTCTTCCAGCGCCAGCATCGCCTCTTGCGTGAGATAACGCGCGTCGCCGGGTCCAAGCCCGACGATATGAAGTCGTCCTGCGCTCGTCATGGCCGTCGCCCGGAACCCGGCACGAGAACTATCGCGAAATAGGGCGCATAGTCGTCGCGCTTTTCGGCGAGCGGCAGGATCTTCTGATCCGCCATCGTGCCGCGTTCGACATAGACGGCGCGGTCGATCAATTCGAGGCGCGTCAGCACGCGCTTGAGCTTCGCAAAATTGCCGCCGAGCTTCATCACTACCGCGGCGTTGGTTGAAGAGAGACGCTGCTCCAATTGCTCTTCGTCGAGCGTCGCGGGCGCCACGGTCAAAATGTCGTCGCCCCAGGTCATTGGTTGCCGCGCCGCCGCGAAACAGCCCGACATGCCGGAGACCCCGGCGCATATCTCGACGCGAAAGCGCGTTTTCAGGCGCTCGAAAATATGCATGAACGAGCCGTAGAACATCGGATCGCCCTCGCACAAGAGCGCGACGTCGCGCCCTTGCGTCAAAATTTCTGCAATGCGCTCCGCGCCCTGTTCATAGAATTCGCGCAGCGCCTCGACATATTCGGGGCGATAAAATGGCCTCTCCGTCGTCATCGGATAAGCGAGCAGGATTTCTTCGCAGCCGGCGCGAAAGTAGCTATCGCGCAATTTTGCGCGCATGGCTTTCGCGTCCACGCTTGGCGAAATAAGCGACCGTCGTCGCTTCGCCGATGAGCCGCGCGGCCTTGACCGTGACGAGTTCGGGATCGCCGGGACCCAGCCCGACGCCATAGAGCGCGCCGGCCGCGATCATTCCGCTTCGCTCGCAATGCGCGTTGACGGCCGCCGCCGCCATCGCGCTGCCGCCCTTGCGTCCCCTGACGATGATGAACGGAATGCGGGTCTGTGCGAGCGAGCAGTTCTTTCGACTCGGCGGCGCCGACGAAGCCGACCGGCATGCCGATGATTGCGGCTGGCGGCTTCGCGCCCGCGTCCAATATTTCGAGCAGGCGAAACAGCGCCGTCGGCGCATTGCCGATCGCGACGACGGCGCCTTCGAGACGGTCGCGCCAAAGTTCGAGCGCAGCGGCGCAGCGCGTCAGGCCCATCTCTTTGGCGAGCGCAGGAAGGCTTGGATCTCCGAGCGTGCAGATCGACTTCGTTATGCGCGGGAAGCCGCGCGCGCGTTACGCCATGCGCCACCATTTCGCGTCGCAGAGGATAGGCGCGCCTGCCAGAAAGGCGGCTTGCGCGATCTCGACGCGCCAGGGGCGAACACGATGTCGTCGGCGACCTCGACCATGCCGCAGGCGTGGATGATGCGCACGGCGACGCGCTCCTCAGCATGTGCAAAGCGATCGAGGCGCGCCTCGGCGCGGATAATCGCGAATGAGCGGGCATAGATCGCCGCGCCGTCGCGCACATAGTCGATCACGCCCGACATGGCGTCTCCCCTTTGCTGCGTGCAGCGAGTATGTCGGCGATCTCGTCAAGCGTCGTCGCGGACCTCTGCGGCGGGTCGTTCGCCGCGCCGTCGAAAGCGAAATCGAATCCGGCGCCGTTGGCGACGAGGGTGAGCGGCGTCTTCGAGGGCTTGGCGCAACCCTTCGCGCAGCCCGAGACATGCAGAGCTATCGAGTCACGGCTCAATGCGCGCGCGATCTTCGCGACGCGATCGAGACCGCGCCGCGTTTGCCCGAGCGCTTGCGGACATTCCGGTGCGCCCGGGCAGGCGACGACTGAAAGCCGCCAATCCTCCGCCGCGACGATGAAATTTAGCGACTGCGCGTGACGGGCGAGGCGCTCCGCCGCCGCGAGCGACGGACAGGGAAGGACGATCGCGCGCCAGGGCGTAAGACGCAATTGCGTCGCGCCTTCCGCCGTCGCCGCGACGACGAAGTCTTTGAGCCGGCGCGCCTCGAAACGCCCGAAGGGCGCCGCCGCTGCAAGAAAGCTCTCTGCGCCGATCTCATTTGCGCCAAGGAGATCGCGCAGCGAAGCCTTCGAGCAGTTTGAAGCGTAAGTCTTGGGCGCAAGCCCTGCTGCGCGAAACAGGCTTTCAGCGCCAAGCTCGGCGACGAGCGCGCGCATGCGCCGACGCGCGAAGGGATAAGGTTCGCGCAGCGCGATGAAAACGCGGGCGAGCGCGAGCGCGGCGCCGATCGCGTCTTGCCGCGAACAGATCGCAGCGAGATCACGCGCTCCGGCGATCGAAAGCGCGATATGCTCGCCTGACGCCTCGAGTCGAATGTCCGCCTCGACGTCGGCGAGGCCGAACGCGCCGCCGCCGTCGATGAGGAACAGGAATTTGCCCGGCAGCGTCAGCAGCGCGGCGTCGGCTTCGAGCGCCTGCGCCAGGCGTCGCGCAAAGGCGTCGACATCGGGCGCTGCTGTCGGCAGCGGCGACGCGATCACATTGACCATGGCTTCAGTCGCGGCGTTGTGCGAGAGGAGACCGATCGACGCGAGCCGCATCTGCGCTCTTGCGACCGTCGCCGCGCTGAACCCGCGCATCTGCAACTGCGCGCGCTGCGTCAGATCGATGAGCCCGCCGCCGCAATCTTGTGCGATCTGTGCAACCTCCCCGGCCTGCTCCAGCGTCAATGCGGCGCCAATGATCTTTGCGCGCATCAGCAAGCCGTCGCCGCTCTGCATCGGCGACAATGCGCCTGGGCACCAGCCCTTGATTTCAGGCGCCGCGCGCATTTTCGGCCTCGCTCGATAAATGCACGCTGTTGCGGCGGCTGCGCCAAAGCCCGCGCGAGAGCGCTTCATTGAAGCAATGTGCGATCGCCTCATAGGCGCGCGGATTTTCGCGCAGTAGAAAGCTGCGCAAAGTCTCGTCGCCGAGAGTAGCCTCGTAGGCGAGATCGAAGCCGCAGTCGTCGACGAGATCGCCAAGCACGGCGAAGGCGAACAGATTGTCGACAGCCTCGGCGATTTCCGCAGCGCCGCGATGACCATGTCGCATCTGCGCCTCGCGCCAGCGTTGATTGGCGAGTCGTCCGCGCAGCACGCGCGCGATCTCCTGACGCAATGTGCGCAATCGCAAAGTCTCGGGGCGCGTCGCGTCAAGGTGCAGCAGCGTCGCTTCACCGCCAAGCGCTCGGTTGGCGGCGGCGAAACCGCCTTCGAATTGCGCGAAGGCGGCGCCGGACAGAACGTCGGTTTCCGCCATGTCCTGGCAATGCACCAGCGCATCGGCGCCCCGACTCGGCTGGCGAAGGCGGCGCGGGCCGGCGCGCTCTCGCCGTCGCGACCATAGGCGTGGCCGGCGGCGTCGAGAAAGGCGGCGCCAAGATCGGAGGGCTCGCGCCAGTCGCCGCGCGCGATGATTTCGCTCAACCCCAAGCCATAGACTTCCTGCGCCGCGCCGAAAACGCGTTCGACCTTCTCGCCGCCACGCCGCACGAGCGGGTTGAAGCTTTCGTCTTCGTCAAGTCGCGCGACGGCGTTAGCTGCGTCGTGAAAAAGCGCGATCAGCCCGGGAAACATATCGCGAAAAAGCCCGGAGATGTGCAGGCTGACGTCGACGCGCGGGAACTCGCGCTTTGCAAGCGGTTCGATTTCGAAGCCGCTGACGCGCGCCGTCGCCGCGTCCCACAGTGGAATGACGCCGAGAAGCGCCAGCGCTTGCGAAAAATCTTCGCCGCCGGTGCGGATCGTCGCGCTGCCCCAAAGATTGAGCATGATCTCGCGCGGGTGCTCGCCATGCTCCTGCGCGTGCCGCGTCATCACCTCTTTCGCGGCGCGCCGACCCAAGTCATAGGCGCTTTGCGTGGGCGCGTGGCGCGGATCGATGCAATAGAGATTGCGGCCCGTGGGCAGAACGTCGCGGCGTCCGCGCGAGGGCGCGCCCGCAGGTCCAGGCTGAACGAAGCGGCCTTCGAGCGCGCGTAGCAGTGCATCGCGCTCGGCTTTAGCGCAGTCCTGTCGCGATGGATCGCCTTCGCCCGCGCGAATACATGCAGCCCGTCGCCGATGCGCAGTTCTTTTATGTCGCAAAGCCAGGCGTCGAGCTTGGCTAGCTTCTCGTCCGCGCCGGCGCCTGCGCCGAGCTCCGCCTCCTGCATAAGCCCGCAACGTTGCGCTTCATCCAATATCGCGCCGGAAAGCCGCTTGGCGCGACGCGGATCGAGCGTCGCGGCGTTCGCATATTCGTCGAGCATCTGCTCGATCCGCGCGGCGTCGTCATAGAGCTGCGCCTCGATGAGCGGCGGAGTCAAATGTCCGATGGCGACGGCGCCCAGACGTCGCTTGGCTTGCGCGGCTTCGCCGGGATTGTTGACGATGAAGGGATAGATCGTCGGCGTGGCGCCCAGCAAAACTTCGGGCGCGCAGTCTTGATCGAGCATCACGGATTTGCCCGGCAGCCACTCCAGACTTCCGTGCGCGCCGAGATGAATCATCGCATCCATGCCGAACGCATGGCGCAGCCAAAAATAGAACGCGACATAGGCGTGACGCGGCGGCGCCGCGACGTCGTGATAGGTCTCGCGCCGCTCCGCGCGCAGACCGCGATCCGGCTGCAGTGCGACGACGAGCTTGCCGCTCTGCACGCAGCTGAATTGGAAGGCGTCTTCGTCGCACGCCGGGTCATGTTCGGGCGCGCCCCAGGCGGCGTCGATCGACTGCGTGAACGACGCCGGCAGCGACGCGAACATATGGCGGTAGTCGCTGAGCGGAAGCATCGCGCGATGCGCGCCGTCTTCAAGCATTCGGATGAGCCCGGGCCGCGTCAGCCGCTCAGGCTCTTTGAGATCATAGCCGGCGCCGCAAAGCTCCTGCATGATCGCAGCGACGCTCTGCTCGACGTCGAGGCCGATCGCGTAGCCGCTCCGGCCGCGTCGCGCCGGATAGTCGGAGAGGATCAGCGCGAGCTTTTTTTGCGCATTGGACGTGCGACGCAGAAGCGCCCAGTTCTTTGCAAGCTGCGCGACGAAGTCGATGCGCGAGTCCTTCGGCGCGTGGCGCAGTTCCTGAAACTCGCTGGAGGCGCAGGCGCGCGCCGGCGTCTTGAAGGAGATCGCGCGCGTGAAGATGCGGCCGTCGACCTCCGGCAGCACGACGTTCATCGCGAGATCGGCGCCGTTCGCGCCGCGTTTCGACGCCGCCCAGGCGTCATGCGAGGACGTCGCGAGCGCGGCTTGCAGCACGACGACGTCGGCGCGATCGAGCACGCCGCCGTTCGCGCCGCGCGCAGAGAAGGCCGTCGTATTGATGATCACGTCCGGCGCAAATTCGCCGATCGCAGCAGCGAGATAGTCTTCGCTCGCTTTGCCCTTGAGGCTCGTCGCGAAGGCCGCCTCGACCGCGAGGCCGCGGGCCGCCAACGAGTCCGCGAGCGCGACGATGGGCGCCACGTCGCCGGCAAGATAGAGCGAGCGATAGAACACGAGCAGCGCGCGAGCGCAGGGCTGCTGCGGCCTTCGCCTTGCGGTGAGAAAAGTCCCGGCCGCAGGCGTCGGCGCGGGATCGATCCATTCCGATCCGCGCCCGATCAGCGCCCCGGCGAAATTCAGGAACTCGCTTAAATTCTCCGCGCCGCCATGCTGAAAGAAGGACCAGATGCGCCGGCACTCGATTTCACCGAGCGTCGACGCCTGCCGCAAACGCGCGTCGCCGACGCCGTCGCCAGGCGTCGCAGCGAGCAGGAAGTCATCGCTGCGCGCGAGCGTCGCGAGTTGTTCGACGCCGTAAGGCCAATAATCCTTGCCGCCAAGCAGGCGCACCACGACGAGGCGCGCGTGACGCGCGACCTTGTCGAGATAGAGATCGATGGAAAACGGATGTTTGAGCTTTGCGAGCGACGCGCAACGCAGGGAGTAACATTGGTTCCCCCGCTCCTCGTGCAGCCGCGCGAGAAGCGCGAGCTCCGAGTCGGAGTAGGAGAGGAAGACTACGTCGGCGGGCGTCTGTTCGAGATCGACCGCAGCCTCTGCATCGTCGAGCCCATGTAGTTCGCGCGCGAGAAGATGCATCGCGCTAGATCGCCGCTAAGCGTTGCGTCACGCGCGCGCGATCGACGCCCTTTTGCGCGATGACGACGAGGCGGCTGACGCGCGTCTCGCCCTCGCGCCAGGGGCGGTCGAAATGTTGCTGGAAGCGCGCGCCGACGCCTTGCACGAGAAGCCGCATCGGCTTGCCCGCGACTTCGACGAAGCCCTTCATGCGCAAAATGTCTTCGTCCCGCGCGATCTCGGCGAGCTTGGCGCCGAGCTGCGCGGCGTCGCGCGCGGGCGCAAGATCGACGACGAAACTGTCGAAGTCGTCGTGATCGTGCTCGCTTTCCGTTTCGTGATGCGAAGGCCGGTTGGCGAGATCGTCTTCGGCTGCGGCGCCAAGTCCGAGCAGCACGAGCGGATCGACGACGCCGTATCGCGTGCGCAGGATTTTGGCGCGGGATCCGGAGGCGTCGATCTGCGCCAGAACATTCGCCTCTTCGAGTTCGTCGATGAGGTCGAGCTTGTTCAGCACGATGAGATCGGCGCAGGCGAGTTGATCCTCGAAGACCTCTTCGAGCGGATTGTCGTGGTCGATGACGCCGCTCTCTCGCCGCTCCTTGGCGATGGCTTCGGGGTCGTCGGCGAAACGGCCCAGCGCCACCGCATTGGCGTCGACGACGGCGATGACGCCGTCTACGGTGAGGCGCGAGCGGATCGCCGGCCAGTCGAAGGCCTTGACGAGCGGCTTCGGCAGGGCGAGGCCGGAGGTTTCGATGACGATATGGTCGGGGCGTTTTTCATGCGCCAGGAGACCTTCGATCGCCGGCGCGAAATCATCGGCGACAGTGCAGCACAGGCACCCGTTGGCGAGTTCGACGATGTTCTCGTCGGGGCAGTTCTCAATGCCGCAGGCGCGCAGGATTTCGCCATCGACGCCGACGTCGCCGAACTCATTGACGATCAGCGCGAGGCGGCGGCCCTTGGACGTTTCGAGAAGATGCCGGATCAACGTGGTTTTGCCGGCGCCTAGGAATCCGGTGACGATGGTGGCGGGAATTTTCGCGCTCATGAAGGCTTCGCCTCGCGGCCTGGAGAAAAGGCGCGCCACAGATAACCGACCGCGGCGCCGGTCAAACACCACATCAAGGCTTGCACGGCGAGCGAGGATGCGGCGAAGCGCGCGGCGAGTTCAGCCGGAACCGCGCTCTGCGGCGCCGCCGCCTGCGGCGCGCCGAAGAGATGCGGCGCGAGGATCAACGCGACGCCGAGGATCTTGACCAGAGGTTCGTCTCTGCGCAGCAGCGCGAATAGACCGAGGGTCGTCGCCGTCGCCGTCGCCATCCACCACAGCTGGCGGCTGTGAAGATCGGTTTCCGCGGCGCCCGGCAACTGCGGCGCGAGGCCCAGGCCCGTCGCAAGACCGGTCGCGGCGAAACCGCAGGCGGCGAAGGCGAGGGCGCGTTTTGGCGCGATCTCGTCGCCCGCGACCAGCAGCGCGGCGAGGAGAATCAGCGCATAGCCCGAGGCGACGGCGATCGCCGCCACGGCGGTCGCAAGCGCGCGCTGCGCCCCCTCGGCCGGCTTCCAGCCTTCGTCCTGCTCGGCGAGCCCATGCGCGGCGTTTTGCGCCGCCTCATAGACCTCGGCGGCGGCGATGAGCGGCGTCGTCGTGACCTGTTGCAGAGCCGCGACCGCAAGCCCGGCGACAAGCCCGGCGATCAGAGCGACCGCCAGGATGCGCTGGATCAACGACGGACTAGTGGCAGGGAAAGGACAACGAATGACGCGTGTCGTGCGCCGCGTTGTGCGCCTCGCTCGTCGCCGAGAAGCCGGCGAGATAGACAAGGGCGCATCCCAAAAGGAGCGCGAAGACCGCGCCGGTCAGCGCGTCGGCGCGATCGGAGGAAAGCGAGAGGCCGATGGTTGCGAAGGGATTCCTGGTCATTTTAAAAGGCTCCTTGCCGCCCCGCCGGCGGCCTCAGCGTTTCACATGCGACGGCAGGTCTCCTGGCTCCCGGCTCGTCGGCGCGCGCCGCCTTCCCGAAGCATAAAGCCTCAGTGGCTCGTGGCGCGGCCTCGCCGGCTACAGTTGCGGGGGCAGCCGCGGGTTCGGAGGTTTCCTCACCGCGTTCCCTTTTCACTTCTCAACGAAGAACCGTCACAATTCTTCATAGGCGCGATGCGCGCCGCCGTCAAACGGCGGGCCTGGGAGAGCTTAGGCCATGTTCGGGCGCGTCGCCTTGCGGGCGCCTTGTTTTCCGCGATACTCGGTCGCGCAAGCCGGCGGATTCGCATAGCTTGCGGCCGACGCCGCGCTCCTCGCGAGCGCATATTCGTCCCGCCCTCTAGCGCGAAAGCTTATGCGGATATTCTTTCTGCGGACGACATTGCGATGGCTCGCGCTTCTGGCGGTCGCACTGCAAGCGCCGCAGGCGCTGGCCGAAAGCCGGCCCTGCGCCGTCCTCAAGGCGCAGATCGCGCGCGCTGAAACCGGCGGCTCTGCGCGTTATCGCGCGGCGGCGGCGAAGCAGCAGACGGAGCTCTCCCGCGCCACGAATTATTCGCGCAGCATCGGCTGCGATCGGCAGCAGTTTTTGTTCTTCGGCGAGCCGCCGCCGCCGCAATGCGGCGCGCTCGCCTCCAAGATCGCTCAGATGCAGGCTAATTTCGCGGCGCTGCAACAGCGAGCCGGCGGCGACGAGGGCCGCAAGGCGCTGCTGCAGGCGAAATACGACACGCAATGCGCCGATCATTCCGGCGACTCGCCGTCGACCAATTTCTTCGAGCAATTATTCGGCAATGGCCGCGGGTCGCAGTCGACGCCCGATGCGGTGCGAGAGGTCCCGACGGCGCCCGACAACAACATTTACAAGGATCCCGAATTCGTTCCGAACAGCGATGAGACCATCGTCGAGGAGGGGCCCAAGGTTTCGAGCGAAGCCGTCTGCGTGCGGCGCTGCGACGGCGGATTCTTCCCGGTGAGTTATTCCGCGAAGCGCTCCAATATCGACGAGCTCGACACGCTCTGCAAAGCGCTTTGCCCGAATGCGGAGGCGGAAATCTATACGAAGTCGCCCTGGCGGGATATCGAGACCGCCTTTTCCAAGGACGGCGACGCCTACACCAATCATCCCAATGCGCTGAAATTCCAGAAGACGCTCGATCGCGAGTGCAGTTGCAAAGCGCCGGATCAAGGGTGGGCGGAGGCTCTGGTCGAGGCGGAGCGGCTGCTCGCCGTCACGCACGCCAAGGACGCCATGGTGACCCCCGAGGAGGCCGAGCAGATGTCGCGGCCGGCGCCCGTCGTCGCAGAGAATCCGCGTTCCAGCGCGAAGCCGACGTCGCGGCGCGAGGCGCGGCGCGTCGGCGCCGAGCCGGCGGCCGAAGAAGGCGCGCCTCCGCAGAGCATCGGGCCGGCGCAGGGGCAGGTGCGCGAGGAGATCGGGCCGGACGGCGCCAGACGACGCGTGCGCGATCTGACGCCGGCGCTGTGATTCCTCAACCCTCGTAATAATCCCGCACCAGGCGGTCGAGCAGGCGCACGCCCCAGCCTGAGCCCCAGCTCTGGTTGATGTCGCCGCCGGGCGAGGACATGCCCGTTCCGGCGATGTCGAGATGCGCCCAGGGCGTCTTGTCGACGAACCGCTGCAGGAACTGCGCCGCGGTGATGGAGCCGGCGTGCCGCCCGCCGGTGTTCTTCATGTCGGCGAAACGCGAGTTGATCATCTTGTCGTAGCTTGCGCCCATCGGCATGCGCCACAATTTCTCGCCGGTCGCCTCGCCGGCCTTGGTCAGGCGCTCGGCGAGTTCGTCGTTGTTGGAGAAGAGCCCCGCATAGTCCTGACCGAGCGCGACGAGAATGGCGCCGGTGAGCGTCGCCAGATCGATCATGAAGGCGGGCTTGTATTTCTCCTTCACATGCCACAGCGCGTCGGCGAGCACGAGCCGCCCTTCGGCGTCGGTGTTGATGACTTCGATCGTCTGCCCCGACATCGAACGCACGATGTCGCCGGGGCGCTGCGCCTTGCCGTCGGGCATGTTCTCGACGAGGCCGAGCACGCCGATCACATTCGCCTTGGCCTTGCGCGCGGCGAGCGCGCGCATCAATCCGGTCACGGCGGCGGCTCCGGCCATGTCGCCCTTCATGTCCTCCATCGAGGCGGCCGGCTTGATCGAGATGCCGCCGCTGTCGAACACGACGCCCTTGCCGATGAAGGCGAGCGGCGCGGCGCCCTCGGGGCCGCCGTTCCAGCGCATCACGACGAGCAGGCTGCGCTCTTCCGACCCTTGCCCGACGGCGAGCAGGGCGCGCATGCCGAGGTCCGACATCGCCGCTTCGTCGAGGATTTCGAGCTCGACGCCGAGGCTCGAGAGTTCGCCGGCGCGGCGGGCGAACTCGCCGGGGCTCAGCACATTCGCAGGCTCGTTGACGAGAGTGCGCGCGAGGGCGACGCTTTCGGCGAGCGCCCGGGCGGCGCCGATCGCGTCGCGCGCGGGTTCGACCTCGGCGACGGCGAGCGCGATTTCGCTCGCGCCTTCGCGCTCCGAATTGTCCTTCTTCTTCCTGGTCTTGTATTGCTCGAACTTATAGGAGCGCAAATAGCCGCCTAGCGCGAATTGCTCTGCGGCGGCGGCGGCGTCCTTTGGCGCCTGCGGCGGATCGAAGGCGACGATCGCCGAGGCGCCGGCGCCGAGCTTGCCGATCGTCTGGCCGCCAAGCGCCAGATAATCGTCGAAGGGCTTGGCGGGCGCGCCGTTGACCGGCGCCGGGCCGACGCCCATGACGAGCAGCCGCGAGACGCCGCGAAGCCCCGCCGGCGCGAGGATTTCCAGCGACGTCCCGGTCTTGCCGGAAAATTTCGCGAAAGCCGCGGCGCGGGCGATCTCCGGCTCGACGCTCGACAAAAGCCCGCGCGTCGGCTCGGCGAACGCGAGGTCGGCGCCGGCGAAGACGATCAGCGTGCGCGGCTTGCTTGCGTCTTCGGGCGTCGCGAGGCGGGCGGCGACGTCGCTGAGCGCCGTCGGTTCAAGCGTAACTTCCAAGGACATATCGACCTCTTGCAGGCGCGCCGCGGCGCGGGAGATGCGGGGGGCGCGGTGTCGCGCGTCATGAGAAGGCGCGCACTATCATCTTGAAGCGCCTCGTGGTCAAATGAATGAGTTGCAGTTTCGGCTCATTCCGTCGACTTGCGAAATTCGGGCCGCGGGCGAGCCTTGAACTCTTCCATTGCTCCGCCTCCTCCCCATATTCTCGATGCAGCGATCGGTAAGCTTCTTCGAGCAGGAAAAAGGTAAAACATGCGGAATATCGCTCTCGCCGCAATATGTTTCGCGCTCGTCGCGATTACTCCCGCAAGCGCCGGCGACGGCGGTCCCAATCTGATCTTCCGTCAATCGACCGATTGGAAATTGCTCACACCCAACGACAAGCTCGCGACTTACGCCATCGACGACCCCATCGTCGACGGCGTCGCCTGCTATTTCACCGCGCATGAGAAGGGCGGCGTCGCCGGCGCGCTCGGCCTCGCCGAGAACAACTCCGAGATCTCGCTGTCCTGCCGGCAATACGGACCGGTGAAGATCAAGGAAAAATTCGGGCAGGGCGATCAGGTGTTCAGCGAGAAACGGTCTTTGTTCTTCAAACGCATGCAGATCGTGCGCGGCTGCGACGACAAGCGCAATGTGCTCGTCTACATGGTCTATTCGGACAAGCTGATCGAGGGCAGTCCGCAGAATTCGACCGCCGCCGTGCCGCTGGAGGCCTGGGGCGGCGCCGAGCCCCCGCACTGCGCGGACTTCGTAAAGAAATAAACGGCGCCCAAACCCGGGACGGCGCGGCGGGACGCGCGCTCTATTCCGCGCAGCTCACCAGGGCGGAGCCGACCGGGAAGCGATGTCCGAGGCAGGGGCGCCGGTCGAGGCGGTGACGTCCTGCGCGCCGCCGAAAGCCAGGGCCGGCCCATGCCCGTGCGCTTCGCACCAGCTGTCGGCGACGATCTTGGCGCATTCGCGCTTCTGCGTGATGCACTCGTTCAGCCCGTAGCCTTCCGTATCGGTGAGGACATAGACGGCGCGCTGCGGCGCGGCGCGAAGCTCGCCATGATAGGCGGCGGCGAGCGCGACGCCCGCGGCGAGCGGCCCCAGCAGGCGAATCCAGAGGGCGTCGTCGAATTTCGTCAACTGCAGCAACATCACGGCGCTCCTTTGAACAACGCCCAGTTTCATTCGAAAAGCCGGCAGACTTTTCGCGGACAGGCTCCGGCGTTCCGATTTCGAGCGATTCCCGATCGAGCGAATGACTCCAACCCGCTTGGAAAGCTCGCCATCGGACTTGTTTAACGCTCGCGCGTTAATTAAGCCTTGAGCCCCGCGCCGCGGACGGGCCTCTTGTGCGCTTTCCGCCCATAGGTCGATGCGAGCGGAACGCGCTCCAAGCGAAGGCGTTCAATGACGATCAGACTCTACAATACGCTGACGCGCGGCAAAGAACTGTTTACGCCGCTCGACAATAAAAACGTGCGCCTCTACGTCTGCGGGCCCACAGTTTATGATTTCGCGCATATTGGAAATGCGCGACCTCTGATCGTGTTCGACGTGCTTTACAGATTGTTGCGCCAAATCTACGGCGAATTGCACGTTCGATATGTTCGCAACATTACCGATGTCGACGACAAGATCAACGCGCGCGCAGCGGAGCGGGGGATAACTATCCGCGAACTGACGGAAGAGACCAACCGCGGTCTTCCACGGCGACGTCGAGGCGCTCGGATGCTCCCGCCCGACGTGAGCCGCGCGCGACCGAACATATCGACGGAGATGATGGCGATCATCGAGCGGCTGATCAAGTCGGGCCATGCCTATGTGGCGGACGGGCATGTGCTGTTCGACGTGCGCTCGATGAAGGATTACGGCCATCTCTCAGGCCGTCCGCTCGATGAAATGCATGGCCGGCGCGCGGGTCGAAGTCGCGCCCTACAAGCGCGGTGCCGATGGATTTCGTGCTGTGGAAACCGTCAGAAGCGCAAGAGCCGGGCTGGGATAGCCCCTGGGGCCGCGGCAGGCCCGGCTGGCATATCGAATGCTCGGCGATGAGCTGGAAGCATCTTGGCGAAGTCTTCGACATTCACGGCGGCGGCATCGATCTCGTCTTCCCGCATCACGAGAACGAAATCGCGCAAACGCGCTGCGCCTTCGGACATGACGTGATGGCGAATGTACTGGATGCACAACGGCTTCCTTCAGGTCGAGGGCGAGAAGATGTCCAAGAGCCTGGGGAATTTCGTGACCATCCACGAGTTGCTGCACAGCGAGACTTTCGGCGGCCGTAAATGGCCGGGCGAAGTGCTGCGCCTCGCGATGCTGAAGACGCATTACCGGCAGCCGATCGATTTCACGCTGCGGGCGCTGGAGGAGGCGGACGCGACGCTCGACGAATGGGCGAGATTCTATACGCCATTCGCGCAGCCGTCCGAGCCCGCTCCGAGCGTGCTGGAGGCGCTAAGCGACGATCTGAACACGACCGAAGCGATCGCCGAATTGCATCGCCTGCGGACTGCAGGAGACGGAGCCGCTTTGCGCGCGTCGCTGGATATACTGGGGCTGGGCCGAAGAAATATCTACGTTATGGACGTGGCGCCGGGAAGTTATTTGGTTCGCGGCGGAGACATCGAACTGACGCCGAAAGAACAAGAGGAAAGGATCAAAATCGAGCAGCGTCTCGCCGCTCGAACCGCAAAAAACTGGGCCGAGTTGGATCGCATTCGCGATGAGCTCGCTGCGATGGGCGTGCAGGTGAAAGACAATAAAGACGGAACGACGAGCCGGGAGATCAGGCGCCTAAATCCGCTCTGAAGGAGCGCTGACTATTCAGATTTGCTTCAGGCGAGATCGACCTTGACGACTTCCGGCTCAGGATGCGCCGGCTCGCTCGGCTCTTCCGCGATCTGCTCGAGATCGTCGCGCACGATCCATGTGAAGGCGACGAAGGTCAGGCTCCATAAGCCGCCGATGGTGACGTCGAGCGCGGCGTGCTCCATCCAGCGGGTTTCCGTCAGTCCGGCGCCGACGAAAGCCGCGAAGAGGCCCCAGCCGCCGACCAGCAATCGAAACTCCGTCGCGCCGACGCCGCCATAGGAGAGATGATGCGTGCCGGCGACCATGACCTTGAGATAGGTGTAGGAGCTCATCAACAAATACATCGAGAGCACGAGCAGCGCCGAGATTACGGTAAAATAGGGCGAAAATCCGAGTCCGCCGATGATCAGCGTCTGCGCGATGAGATCGGTGGAGTGATCGATGAAATAACCGTAGCGCGGCCGCTCGATTTTTCTGTGCCGGGCGAGCGTGCCGTCGAGCGAGTCGCCATACCAATTAATGAGCAGACCAAGCAGCGCGGCGCCCAAAAACCAAGCGGAGACATGGCAGGCGACGAACGCCGCGGCGGTGAGAAAAGCGCCGGCCAATCCGAGGCCGGTGAGATGATTTGGGGTGACGAAGTGCGGCAAACGGCGGACCAGCCAAGCCAGCGCGCGGCGCTCGGTCTGAGCGAGAAAACTTTGGTTTAAACGTAGGTGTGTCAAAGGCGACGCTCCTTGCTTCGACGCATGCAAACTTGAGGCCAAGCTGCAGTCGGCCTCAGACCACACGCGTCTCGTCTCACGCGCACAAAACTCAAGAACCTCTGAGGCGCGTCCGAGAGCGCGCGGCTTACGGTTCCCTTGGCTAAATCTTAGCGCCGGATTGTGATTTTCATTAGGCGCCACAAGCTTAACCGAGTGTCAACGCCGCCACGCTCGAGACAGTTTCGCTCATACCCCTGCTTCATGACTGTTATTTTACGACAGTCGCGATCGCGGCCCCCTGTATGGCCGGCGCGGTGACTAGACTGAAGAGTTGGAAGACCTTGCCGATTTCGGTGAGCGGCGCGTTGGACACATAGATGATATCCTTGTCGCGCATGACGAAGCGGCGCGCTTCGAACATCGCTCGAGGATCGCGAAGATTGAGATGGTAGACCACGGGCGCCGCGGGTTGCGCGAGCAGGGCCGGCGAAGACTGCGGAAATTGGCGCGCCAGCAGCGTCGGCTCGTAACGCAGCACGAATACATTTTCGGGGTCGGCGCGCAAATCCTGCAAGCCGCCGGCCTTGCCGATCGCCTCTTCGAGCGTGAGGCCGCGCGCGTCGAAGGGCACGAGCGCGTTGGCGCCGAGCGCGCCGGCCACCGTAAAGGTGCGCGGGGTGCGCTCGACCGTGATCACGTCGCCCGGGCGGACAAAAATGTTCTCGCCCGGATGTTCGATCAGCGCCTGGATCGGCGCGCGCAAGGTGCGTCCGTCCCGGGTCAGGTTGATGAAAGTCTCATGCGCCGGCGAGCGATAGCCGCCCGCTGCGGCGATCACGTCGAGCACGCGGTCGCCGCGCAGCGTGAGCGGCACGCGCGCGCCGGTGGCGACCTCGCCCGTCACCGTGACTGTGTTGCTGACGTTGCGCGCGAGACTGACGAGCGCCTGCGGCTCGATCGCCTTGCCGCGCAGCCGCTCGATGATGGCGGCTTCGACCTGCTGCTGCGTGCGCCCGGCGACCAGCACGCGGCCGGCGTAAGGAACCGTAATCGCGCCGTCGCGGCCGACGACCTGCTCGGGGATCGCCGCCGAGCGCGGGCCGGGGCTCAAACGATCGGCGACCGGGGAGGAGAAGAGGCCGCCGGAGGCCGCCTCCCAAATGGTGATCTGGAGCACGTCGCCGACGCCGATCGCCTGCGTCGCCGGCGGCCGGCGGTCGCCGAAATAGGCGCGAAAGCTCGGCGCCGGGCGGCGAGCGAGGATGTCGAGGGCGAAATCGTCGATCTCGACCAGCGCGAAGGCCTGTTCGCCCGTCTCGGCGACCGGCGCCGCCGATTGTGTCATCGCCTCGCCGGAAGGGCCGCTGCCGGGAAGCAGAGAGCATGAACCGACAAAAAGGGCCGAACCGAGCGCAATGGCGGCGGGAAGACGGGTCGAAATCACGATGCTCCTCTCCCCAGACAGGCCAAGCTTCGCTGCGCGAGGCTGTGGCCCTGGCGGACGCATGATAGATAAGCGTATTGTGCAGCGCACGAATTTTCCACTGATCTTGCGCGGACCATAGCTAAGCCGGTTCAGTCTTCCAAGCTTCGGGGCGAAAGAATTGTCTGCTGTTGCCCAAAAGCCACATGCGATTCCGCGCGACAAACGCGATCCACCTTTTGCTATGAAGGCGGACTCTCTGTGTGCGTTGCAATTGTGGCCCCGAGAAGACCTTGGCGGCGAGGGCGAAGCCATAGCTTTTGAGATGGTTAACGACGCAGGCGGATGGGAATAGCCGCGGCCTGCGAGGTCAGGCGATTTTTCGCGCGTCGACGACGATCTTGATCACCAGCGTAGACACAGCGATGAACGCCAGAAAGCCGATCGCGACGGTGAGCGTATCCGCGCCGCCGACGCCGAGCGCGAGCGCGGCGAAGGGCCACAGCGCCAGCATGAGCCGAAACTCCGTGGCGCCGACGCCGATCAAGGCCATTTGTTCGACATGGCCGGTCGCCGCCCGGATGTAAGTATAGGCCGAAAACAAGAGATAGCAGGCGAGGATGATGACGGCGGATTCGAAGGTCAGGAAAGGTGAAAAGGCATAGGCGACGATGACGAGCAATAGGGAGGACAGATCCGTCAGATGGTCGCTGAGACCGCGTTCGGGACCGAACATCTTGCGGTGCTGGGCGAGCGGGCCGTCCAGCGACGCGCCGAACCAGTTCATCGTCATCCCGACCGGCACCAAGGCCGCATATTCGATGCGCCAACGGCAAAGCACCAGTGCGGACGCCGCGATGAGGGCGCCCAGAAAGCCGAGCCGGGTCAGATTTGTCGGCGACAGATAGGACGGCAGGATCGGAATCAGTCGCTCTGTCGCGCGCCGCTGCCATGCAGCGAGGAAGCTGCGCTCGCGGGCGACGGCGGCCGGCTTGGGATTGGCCCAAAAGTCTTTCATTGCGCCGTCCGCACGCCCTTTCGACAGCCGCCCGCCGGCTCGGCGCATGTATCGCAAAAGGCGCCCGGCTTTTGCGGCAAGAACATGCTCCAATGATTTAAGGCGCATGCTCCGGCTTCGTATGATCGCATACGAGCTGAAAGCGCCCCAGGCCGACGGAAAGCGATGTTAGAGCAGAAATTTGTGACGCGCCAGCGTATTGCGAAAATGTGAGGATTAGCTGCTCAGGCCGCCCGACAGGGTCGGAAAGTCCAATGTTTTAAATCCGTAATGCCGCAGCCAGCGCAAATCGCCCTCGGGAAAGGCGCGCAGATCAGGCATGCCGTATTTCAGCATGGCGAGCCGGTCGACGCCCACCCCGAAGGCGAAGCCTTGATGCACGTCGGGGTCGAGACCGCAATTGCGCAGCACATTCGGATGCACCATGCCGCAGCCGAGCACCTCCATGAAGTCGTCGCCCTCGCCGAAGCGGATTTCGCCCGCCTCGCGGCGACACTGGACGTCGACTTCCATCGACGGCTCGGTGAAGGGAAAAAACGACGGCCTGAAGCGCAGCTTGACCGATTTGACCTCGAAAAAAGCGCGCAGGAACTCTTCGAGCGTCCATTTCAGGTGTCCGATATGCGTCGCTTCGTCGATGACGAGCCCCTCGATCTGATGGAACATCGGCAGATGGGTCTGGTCCCAGTCGCTGCGATAGACGCGCCCGGGGCAAATGATGCGCAGCGGCGGCTTTTGCGCCAGCATCGTGCGCACCTGCACCGCGCTCGTCTGGGTGCGCAGCAGCTTGCGCTCGCCGTCCGGCCCCGGCGAGAAATAGAAGGTGTCCTGCATCTCGCGCGCCGGATGGCCTTCGGGCACGTTGAGCTTGCCGAAGTTGTTCTCGTCGGTCTCGATGTCGGGTCCTTCGGCGAGGGCGAAGCCCATGTCGGCGAAGACCACGGCGAGCTCTTCGATGACCTGCGAGATCGGATGGATGCGCCCGCGCTCCTGCGCGCTTGGCGGCGTCGGCAGCGTCACATCGACGCGCTCGGCCTCCAGGCGCAGCGCCAGCGCCTCCGCCTCGAGCGCCGTGCGACGCGTCGCGAGCCGCTCGCTCACACGGTCTTTCAGCGCATTGATCAGCGCGCCCTGCGTCTTGCGCTCGTCCGGCGACATCTTGCCGAGCGTCGCCAGCAGCGCCGAAATCGCGCCTTTCTTCCCGAGCGCTGAGACGCGCGCCGCCTCCAGCGCGCTTTCGGTTTGCGCGGCGTCGATTTCCGCAAGCGTCTGCGCTTCGAGTTCTGCCAAATCGGTCATTTGTCGGTCATCTAACACTCAGGCGCGGGTGGAGCGCCGCCTTCTGCCACGCGCGGGCGGCGTTGTCGAGGCGCTGAGGTCTTGGTCTTGCGTCAGCCGAATTTGAGGTTATGAGCCTGAGCGGGCCCTTCGGGGGCGTCCAAAAAAGACGGGAGAGCCCAATTAACGCCGCTATGGCGAAAATTGCGTGCGCTCCGTGTCGCGGCTTCGTGCACGAGCGCTTATGGAGTATGATTGTCAAAATATCTCTTTGAGCGCAATTCGGGAGAGCGAAGTGATCAGAAGACCTCTCCGACCTGCCGTTCTGGTCATGATCCTTGCTCCGACGCTTCTTGCAACATCGACTGGCGCGGCGCGCGCGGACAACGCGCTGTCGTCGCTCGCGGCGCAATCCTCCCTGACCGACACGCCCGATGGCCCCAAGGAGCAATTGCGCGGCGTCGGAATTTCGCCCGACGTTTCAGTCACGCAATTCTATCAGGGCCAGCCTGCAGGCGACGCCACCAAGACATGGTTCTATGGCGGCAAGATCGACGGCTTCCTGAAGCTGGACCCTGAAAAGCTCGGCCTCTGGCCGGGCTTCCACGTCAATGCGCAGTACCAGCATTACTTCGGCGACGACATCAACCGCAGGGATTACGCGCTCATCCCCGTCAACACGGCGCAGGCCTATGTGAACCCGCAGGGCTATCACTCGGCGCTTTCCGTCAGCGTGACGCAGGATTTCGGCGAGCATGTCTCGGTGAGCGCGGGCAAGTTCAACATGCTTACGCTCGCCGCGCAAACGCCGCTCATCGGCGGCGGCGGCGTCGACACTTTCATGAACCGGGCCTTCGCCCTGCCTTCGACCGGCGTCGGCTACACCGCGGCGAGAGGGGGCGCGGCGGACCGGGTCGTCGTCTCCGCGCCGTACCTGATCGGCGGAGCGGTGACGCTGAAGACCGAGCCGGCAATCCTGACGCTGGCGGTCGTCGATCCGCGCAGCGCGCAGAACCCGCAGGTCATCGAGCATCCTTTCGAGAAGGGCGTCGCGGTGGGCGGTTCGGCGACCATTCCGACAGAGATCGTCAGCCTTCACGGCTACCATACGTTCCGCGCCGCCTATAGCGACGCCCGCGGTGTGGATCTCGACGACATCGTCGGGCCGCGCCCGCCAGCAGCGACCGGCGCGGTCACGACGAAAAAAGGTTATTGGTTCAGCTCCTATGCGGTGCAGCAAAACCTCTTCCAAAGCGCGGAGAAGCCCTCAGTCGGGTGGGGACTGTTCGGGCTCGGAACGCTTTCCGACGGCAACCCCAACCCGGTCAAATGGAGCATGCTCGCGGGCCTTGCGGGAAACAATCTGATCGACGGGCGCGAGGACGACCGCTGGGGCGCGGGCTTCTTCCATTACGCGCTGACACAGCCGCTGCTCAGCGCATTGGAGGCGCTCGATGTAAGAAGACGCGGCGAGGGCGGCGTGGAGACTTTCTACAATTTCGCGATCACGCGCTGGCTGCGCCTTTCCGCCGATCTGCAATTGATCGATCCGTGGAACCCCGCCAGAAATCGCGAGACTTACATGGCGTTGCGCCTGCAGACGAAGTTCTAGGCTAGGCGATCCAAATGTTTCCACCTGCTGTTCATTTCACCGGGAGGATCATAGGCCAGCCAATTTGCTAACGACCCTCTGGACCAGCTCCGCAATAGGATATTTGAATAGAAATAACGGGACCATTGGCAGTAGCGCAGCGACCACGACAATCATTAATAGACGCGTGCTTACCGGGACCAGGCGCATATTGCGCACGATTGCGACGCTGCTCGACAAATCAGCCAGCGACTGCAAATCGGCTGTGCCCAACAATGGCTCCACCTGGACGCGGGACGCGTTCAGCCATTTTTTTTCGAAGTCGTTCACGTAACGCGCCGCCAACACCGAATAGTCGCTTAAGCCCCTCTCCTGGCAAGCCCTGAGTTTGAAGGCAAAAAAGCACGGGGGCAAAAGCACCAGCGCCAAGATCCATGATAAGAGTGATCGCAAGCGCCGGGTAGATCGCCTCGAAGACCGATACGCCAGAGGAAATCTCCTCCGCGAACGACGCGGACATAAGCGCCGAGACCGCAAGGACCAACGGGGTGAAATAGGTCTGCGCAACTTCGAGATATCCTAGTCCAGCGGCGCCATCTGGATAAGTCGCCACGAGGTGGAGTTCCAATCTCGCCACGCGCCAGAGGAAACACCACCAGAGCGCGATCCGCCAGAGCCAGCGAAACACCAGAAAACGAAAGAGCGGCAGGCAAACCATCCAATACCACAGGCCAGCCAGCCGAAATTGGCTTATGGCCTGGCCAAGGTCCGATCCCGTTGTTTTTCCAGACAGGCGCAAATCTGCTGCAAACAAAGTCAACAGCACGGTCGCCACGAGGCACATTGCTTCGGGAAACCAGAGAGTCTCGCCAGCGATTGGTCCGCGTGATTTCAGCTTCCAGCGCCGGCAGCACATTCTTGGGCACGACGCCCGAACGCGCTATCAGGCTGACAAACTCCCTCAATCGAGCGTCCAGCAAGGATTCGCAAAGGAACAACAGCGGAATGACTATCAGCAGGCGAACGTGCGCGGCGATCACAGGGAGTGAAAAAAACTTGTAACCGACGCCCTCGATCAACGCCAACGCGCACAGGATTGTCCATGACAGCAAGCCAAGCGCCAGCCCCAGCGCAAACGCGCTCCTGCCGCCATGGACGAGGCCCAATCGTTCGCCCATCCGGTGCAACGGGCCGCCGAACAACGAGAATTGC
Organism: uncultured Alphaproteobacteria bacterium; assembly: GCA_963820145.1. Taxonomy (GTDB): domain Bacteria; phylum Pseudomonadota; class Alphaproteobacteria; order Rhizobiales; family Beijerinckiaceae; genus Methylocystis. The sequence continues at coordinate 58,459 of CAWFZD010000094.1, read as the reverse complement.
TCGAAGGTTCCATTCCCTGCCATAAGCCAAGGGTAAGGCGGCGGTGAGCCCCGGGTCAAACCGCGAATTGTCGCAACCTATGGCGACGCGAGAACGTCCTCTCCCGGCCCACAGCAAAACCCCGCAAGCCTGCTACCCGCCTCACGCCAGCATCTTGCGGTCGATCTGCGCGATCGACGCGGCGCCGGTCAGGATCATCGCGACGCGCATCTCGGCGGCGAAAATTTCCAGCATGTGTTCGACGCCGGCCTGTCCGCGCGCGGCGAGCGCGAAGGCCTGCGCGCGTCCCAGGAGCACGCCCTTCGCCCCGAGCGCGAGCATCCGCACGACGTCGAGTCCCGAGCGCACGCCGGAATCCGCCAGCACCACGAGATCGTCGCCCATGGCATGCGCGATGGCCGGCAAGGCCCTTGCAGTCGAGAGCGCGCCGTCGAGCTGCCGTCCGCCATGGTTCGAGACGACGAGCCCGTCCGCGCCGAAACGCGCGGCGTCGCGCGCGTCCTCCGGGTCGAGCACGCCCTTGACGATCAGCGGGCCTTTCCAGACGTCGCGAATCCATTCGATGTCGGACCAGGAGATGGATGGGTCCATGTTCTCGGCGAGCCAGCCTTTATAGTCTTCGAGCCCGGTGCGCTTGCCAAGATAAGCGGAAACATTGCCGAGATCATGCGGGCGGCCCCTCAGGCCGACGTCGAAGGCCCAGGACGGCTTCGTCATCGCCTGCAACAGTCGCCGCTGCACGGCGAAGGGCCCGGACATGCCGGAATGCGGATCGCGCCAGCGCGTCCCCGGAACCGGCAGGTCCACGGTGAAGACCAGCGTCTTTATGCCCGCGGCCTGCGCGCGCTGCAGCACATTGCGCATGAAGCCGCGGTCTTTCAGCACATAGAGCTGCAGCCAGATGGGTTGCGGGGATTGCGCGGCGACCTCTTCCAGCGCGCAGATCGAGACCGTCGAAAGCACGCAGGGCACACCGATTTTCGCGGCTGCCTTGGCGACCTGAACCTCGCCGCGTCGCGCGAACATGCCGGTGAGGCCCACAGGCGCGAGGATGACGGGAAGCGCCGCGCGCTGACCGAAAAACGTCGTCGCAAGGCTGAGCTCGGACGCGCCTTGCAGGACGCGCTGGCGCAGACGCACCTCGGCGAGATCGGCGACATTGTCGCGCAACGTCTGTTCGGCGCCGGCGCCGCCGTCGATGTAATCGAAGAGAAAGCGCGGCAGTCTCTTGCGCGCGGCTTCGCGATAATCCGCAACGGACGAGAAGATCATCGCGACAGCAGCCCGCGCTTGCGCGGCTTCGCCTTGCGCGAAAAACTCGCGACGAGTTCGACATGCGGCGAGAATTTGAACTGGTCGATCGGCGCGACCTCGCTTAAGGCATAGCCGCCTTCGATGAGGGTTTTGGCGTCGCGCGCGAAACTCTGCGCGCTGCAGGAGACCGCGACGATCTTTTCCGGCCCCGCTTTGGCGAGCGCTTCGGCCTGCGCCTGCGCGCCGGCGCGCGGCGGGTCGAACACGACGGCGTCGAGGTTTTCGAGCTCGGCGCCCTGCAAAGGCGTCTTGAACAGATCGCGCGGCCTGGCCTCGGCGAGACGCAAGCCCGAGATAGCGCGCGCGGCTTCGGTCAGCGCGGCGATCGCCGCCGCGTCATTGTCGTAAGCGTCGACCCGCGCCTTGGCCGCGAGCCGCAGCGCGAAGGCGCCGACGCCGCAGAAGAGATCGGCGACGCGCGCCGCCTTGCCGACGGCGGCGCCGACGAGGCGCGCGATCTCTGCTTCGCCTTGCGCCGTCGCCTGGAGAAAGCAGCCCGGCGGCGGCGTGACCATCGCATCGCCCACTGCGAGGCGGGGTTTGCGCCGCTGCACGACGATGCGGCCATGATTGGAAAGGCGCGCGAGGTCGCACTGCTCGGCGACCTTGATCAGCGCGCGCGTCGCGTCCTCCTCGAGCGGGCCGGCGCCGCGCAAATCGACGTCGAGGCCGTCCAGCGTCGCGGTCGCGGCGATATCGAGCGGCTTGTCATTTGCCGCGAGCGCCTTCGCCAGCGCGCGCGCCGCTGGCAAAGCCGGCTCGAGTTCGGGTGCAAAGAGCGGGCAGGCGTCGATTTCGACGATGGCGTGCGCGCGCGCCTGCATGAAGCCGGTTCTGGTCTCGCGCGCATGAAAGGTCGCGCGGCGCCGCCCCGCGCCGTGGGCGTCTATGACTTCCGCGACCCGCGCAACGATGCCGGCGTTGCGCAGCGCCGTCTCCACGAGCGAGCGCTTCCATTCTTTGTAGGCCGGCTCGGCGAGCGTCTGCACCGCGCAGCCGCCGCAGACGCCGTAATATTTGCAAAACGGCGCGACGCGGTCCTTCGAGGGTTCGAGCACCTCGATGAGGCGCGCCTCATCGCCGACGATTTCCGCCGAGACGCATTCGCCCGCAAGCGCGTAAGGCGTAAAGACGAGGCGGCCTTGGTGCCGGGCAACGCCTTCGCCGCGGGCGCCGAGGCGCTCGATGGTGAGCTTGGCGTAACTCACGGGCGATGCGCGCATAGCAGAAACTCGCGATTGCCGTCGCCGCCTTCGATCGGCGAGGGAATTGTTCCCATCACGCGCCAGCCGAGCGTTTCGACGAGGGAAACGATGCGCGCGCAAACGCTCGCATGAATGGAGGCGTCGCGCACGACGCCCTTTTTCGCCGCGCCTGGCCCCGCTTCGAACTGCGGCTTGATCAGCGCGATGAGCGTCGCCTCATTCGCGGCCAAGGTCAACACATGCGGCAGGATCAGCTCCAGCGAGATGAAACTCGCGTCGCAGACGACGAGGTTCGGCGCCTCGCCAAGATGTTTCGGCGCCAGCGCGCGCGCGTCGAGCTTCTCGAAAGAGGCGACGCGATCGTCTGCAGCGATGCGCGGATGCAACTGCCCGCTGCCGACGTCGATCGCGACGACATGCGCCGCGCCGCGACGCAACAGCGCGTCGGTGAACCCGCCCGTCGAGGCGCCGACGTCGAGACAGCGGCGACCCGCGACCTCGACGCCAAAACGGGTCAGCGCGAAGTCGAGCTTGACCCCGCCGCGCGAGACGAAAGGATAGGGCGCGCTGGCGACGATCGTCGCCTCCGAGGCGATCTCCTGCGAGGGTTTCCGCACAGGCCCGCCGTCGGCGGTGACGAGCCCGGCTTCGATGGCTTCGCGCGCTTTGGCGCGGCTCTCGTAAAAGCCGCGTTCCGTGAGCAGCGTATCGGCGCGCGGCATGTCGCCTCACTCTCCGGTCTGCATCAGCGCGCCGGTGCGGCGCGCCAGGGCGAGCAGGCGCAGGAACGCGAAGACGGCGACGATGAAATAGACGACGTCGAGCGCCAGTCCGTAGGCCATGAGATCGAAGCGCAGCGCATGGTCCGCGAGCAGGCTGCGCAGGCCCTCGAAGACGTAGGTCGGCGGCAAGGCGTAGGCGACGGGACGCAGCCAGACCGGCAGCGCCGAGACCGGATAATAGACGCAGCCGAGCGGCTGCACGGCGAAGATCAAAGACCAGATCAGCGCCTCGACGCCGAGCCCGTAACGCAGCAGCAGACCGGAGACAAAAAGCCCGATGCTCCACGCGAAGAGCGCCAGGATGACGAAAAAGGCGCCGAGCGCCGCGCCGAGCGACCAGAGATTGAAGCCGAAGAACCAGATCGCCATGATCGTCACCGGGACGACGCCGACCGTCACCCGCACGAGGCTGATCGACATCAGCGCGACGATATGCTCGCTCGGCCGCAGCGGGCTCATCAGCAGATTGGCGAGATTGCGCGACCACATTTCCTCGACGAAGGCGAAGGCGAAGCCCTGCTGCGTGCGCAGCAGCACGTCCCACAGCAGCACGGCGCCGATGAGCGCGCCCGCGAGCCTGCCGGCGGCGCCTTGCGGCGCGGCGCTCGACAAAAAGTAGCTTTGCAGAAAACCCCAGGTGAGCATCTGCACGGTGGGCCAGTAGGCCATCTCCAAAAGGCGCGGCGGCGACGAGCGCAGCACGTAGAGATAGCGCAGGATCATCGCGCCGACCCGGGCAAAGGAGAAGGAGGTCATGCCCCGACTTCGTTGGCGCGGCGCCGCGCGATGTCGAGAAACACCTCTTCCAGCGACGAGCGGCCGTATCGCGCCAGAAGGTCGGCAGGCGCGCCGTCGTCGACGAGTTCGCCCTCGCGCAGCATCAGCACGCGGTCGCACAGCCGCTCGACCTCGCTCATATTGTGCGAGGCCATCAGGATCGTGGTCTTTTGCGCCTTGCGTCGGTCTTCGAGGCGCGAGCGCACCCAGTCCGCCGTGTCGGGATCGAGCGAAGCGGTCGGCTCGTCGAGCAGCAGCAGTTCGGGATCGTTGAGCAGCGCCTTGGCGAGCGCCACTCTGGTCTTTTGGCCGGCGGAGAGGCGCCCGGCGGGACGGTCGAGAAAATCTCCAAGCGAGAAATCTTGCGCAAGCTGCGCGATCTTCTCCTCGCCGCGCGCGACGCCGTAGAGCATCGCGAAGACGCGTAAATTCTCGCGCACGGTCAGCCGATGCGGCAGGTCGACGTAGGGGCTTTCGAAATTCATGCGCCCCAGAACTTTGGCGCGCTCGCGCGCCATGTCGCGCCCAAGCGCTTCGATCGAGCCCGTCGTCGGCTCGATGAGCCCCATGATCATGCCGATCGTCGTCGTCTTGCCGGCGCCGTTGCCGCCGAGCAGCCCCGTCACGGATCCGGGCGCCAGCGCGAAATCGAGCGGCCCCACGACGCGCTTGTCGCCAAAGGATTTGCTGAGGTTTTTGACTGAGAGCGCCGCCATGGCGCGACTTCTAACCCTTGGCGGCGGGGAGGGGCAAGCGTGAGGCGGCCGGCGCGGCGCCAGACCAGGCCGTCGCTTCAGCTTTCGCCGCCTTGAAGAAATCACAGTCCTTCCTATAGTCGGGAGGCGTCCAAGCGAGCGAGGCGGGAGCAATGCGCAAAACGTTCTTGGCCCTTTTCGCGGCGGCCCTTGTCGCGCTCGGCGGCGCGGCGGCGATGCTTTACGTCTACGAGCGGCCGACGGCGCTGGACGTGGCGGTGCCGCAGCTCGCGGAAGATATGCGCCTGATGACGGCGGCCGCGCATCTTTTCGCGAAGGAACACAAATCAATCGCGCTGCGTCTCATGCCGGTCGCCGACTTGGCGTCCGCCGCCGCTTTGCTCGAGTTCGGCAAGGCGGATCTCGCCGTGATGCGCGGCGACATCGCGGCGAGCACGAGCGCGCAGAGCCTCGTGATTTTGCACCGCAACGCCGCTTTGTTGATGGTTCCCGGCGACTCCAAGCTGCGGCGCGTCACGGATCTGCGCGGCAAGCGCATCGGCGTCGTGCATGAAGTCGCGTCGATAGACGCCAATGCGCATCTGCTCCAGGACATACTATCGCAATATGACGTGCGGGCGCGCGCCGTGACGCTCGTTTCGCTCGCGCCGCACGAAGTGCGAGACGCTTTGGAGGCCAACCGCGTCGACGCGATTTTCGCAGCCCTGCCGCCGCAGACCGGCTCCGCCAACGACGTGGTCGGAGCGCTCGCGGGCCTTTCCAGGAAGGCGCCGTTCTTCATCCCGATCGACGAGGCGAAGGCGATCTCCAAGCGCTTTCCGGCGATGGAGCCGATGGAGATCGTGCAGGGCGCTTTCGGCGGCGACCCGCCGCGGCCCGGCGCCGCCGTCGACAGCCTGAGCGTCAGCGTGTTGTTGATGGCCAAAAACAGCCTGCGCGACGATGTCGCCTCGACGGTGACGCGGCTGTTCTTCTCGAATTGCGGATCGATCGCGCTCGCGGCGCCGCTCGCAAATTCGATCGAGGCGCCTTCGACCGACAGAGGGGGAGCGATTCCCGTGCATCAGGGCGCGGTCGATTATCTCGACGGCACCGAGCGCGGCTTCTTCGAACGCTACAGCGACGCGTTCTATATCGGCGCGATGCTGCTCTCGCTCGTCGGCTCGGGCGCCGCGGCGATGGTCGGTCGGCTGAACGACAGCGCGCACCGCCAGGTCGAGCAGATGACCGAGAAGCTTCTGGAGCTGCTCAAGTCTGCGCAAGCCGCGACGAGCTTCGCCGAACTCGACGCTTATGCGCGTGAAGCCGACGAAACCGTGACCGGGATGCTCAGTGACCGCAAGCTGCGGGGCATCGCGGGACAAAGCCTGCATCTCGTGACGCTCGCGCTGGATCAGACGCGGCGCGCGATAGAGGAGCGGCGCGGTGCGCTCGCCAGCGAGCGGCGCGTCGTCGAGTTTCCGGGACGCGGATTGCCGCCGAGCGGCTGAGCGGGTAGTGAACGGCGCGGCGATTTTGACCGCCTGTTCGCCCCCGGGACCTTCATGAACGACATCGCGACCGCCGTCATTGGCGTTCTCACCGCCTCCGACCGCGCCAGCGCCGGCCTCTACGAGGATATCAGCGGCCCGGCGATAGAGAGCTATTTCCGCAAGGTTCTCACCACGCCTTTCCGCATCGAGCGGCGGCTGGTGCCGGACGGCTTCGAGAGCGTGCGCGACGCGCTGATCGATCTCGTCGACATGATCGGCTGCGACCTCATCGTCACCACGGGCGGCACCGGCCCGTCGCCGCGCGATCTGACGCCGGAAGCCACGCTGGCCGCAGCGCCGCGCGAATTGCCCGGCTTTGGCGAACTCATGCGCAAGGTTTCGCTGGAGCAGGTGCCGACGGCGATCCTGTCGCGCCAGCTCGCCGCGCATCGCGGCAAATGCCTCATCGTCAATCTGCCCGGGAAGCCCGCCTCGATCGAACTCTGCCTCAATGCAGTTATGCCCGCAGTGCCTTATTGCCTCGACCTTATCGGCGCCGCGCGGATCGACACCGATCCCTCGGTCGTAAAAAGCTTCCGGCCCAAGTCGACGTAACAAACGCGAAGGTTGAAGAAACGTCCGACCATTCTATGGTGATCTGATAAAAGGAGGGCGTGCGGGCGCGCCCCCTCTATAGTCCTTACCGCGCCTGATGGCGGCAAGTATATGATGGATTTAACAGTTTTTTGCGATCACATTTACGAGGCCGCAATCGTCCCCGAACTCTGGCCGAGCGTCCTGCAGCGTTTTTCCGAGGCGACGGGATCGATCGGCGCGGGTGTCGCTTTATCGCGCGGCGCGGATTTTCATTGGACGGCGTCGCCCTCGATTGCAGATTTCTCCACGGAATATTTCAGATCGGGATGGGCGCAGCGCGATGTTCGGCTGGCCCGCGCGATGGAGCGACAGCTCAGGGGCTTCGTCGCCGATCACGACTTGCTGACTCCGGAAGAAAGGGACGCCGACCCGACCTACGCCTATCTGAAAGATCATGGATATGGTCCGGCGGCGGTGATGGTCGCGCCGATCCCGAACGGCGACAGGGTCGTCGTCGCCGTAAATCGTCTGCTTGCGGAAGGCGCCTTCGAGGCGCCCGTTCTGGAAGGCCTCAACTGCATCGCAGCCGACCTTGCGCGCGCGGGTCTCGTCTCCGCCCGGCTCGGGTTGGAGAAAGCGCGCGCTGCGGCTGAAACGATGCGTGCGATCGGGCTGCCCGCGGCTGTGCTGTCGGGGTCGCACCGGCTGCTTCTCGCCAATGATTTGTTTCATCAACTCGTGCCCTCGTTGATGCAGGATCGCGCCGAGCGGCTCGCGATAAGCGACCCCGCCGCGGACGTTTTGTTGGCGCGCGCGCTCGCTGAAAGCAGCTTCCGGCGTGGCTGCGCGGCTCAATTGCAGTCGCTTCCCATCGCCGCGGGTCCGGGGCGGCCGGCGATGGTCTTGCATGTCGTTCCGATCAGACGCAGCGCGCACGACATATTTTTCGCGGGCGAGGTCATTCTCGTCGTCACCGCGGTGGATCGCAGTGTTCGCCCGCAAACCTCTCTGCTGCAAGGGCTGTTTGATTTGACGCCGACCGAGGCGCGCATCGCCAAGGCTATCGCTTGCGGGCGCCAAATCTCCAGCATAGCTCATGATCACGGCGTCTCCAGCGAGACGGTTCGCTCGCAGCTGAAGTCGGTCTTCGCCAAGACCGGAACGTCGCGTCAGGCCGACCTGGTTCGTCTGCTGCTGGGCGCGTCGCTGTCCGGCTTTTAAACGCAAAAACCTGAGCCGATGTCCTTGCGAAGCCTATACTATTATTCGTGACATAGCCCAAACGGGTGATTTCAAACGCGCGAGCTTGTCCTAGGGTTTGGCGCCTGTTTCTTGGCAAGGCGACGTTCCCCCCGGGAGCGGCGCCAGAGGTCGGGGTCGCAATTGTCGCGATCGCTCTCCTGTCCGGCGCGCGTTTTAACGCATCGGATAGGAAAGCTAATTCCCACCCGCGAGGTCGGATCGCGCCGAAGCGATCCGACCTTCTCTTCGGCTAAAGCTGCTTGGGCTCAAGCTTTTTTGACGTTCGCGATCGAGCGGAGGGCGAGCGCCAGGCCGTCCAGCGCCGCGCTTGCAGACGCGCCCCCGGCCTGCGCGCGCACGACGGCGCCGTCGAAGGCGAGGCTTGCAGCCTCCGCCGCCTGGGCCGCGTCGCGCCTGCCGTCGAGCAGCGTCGCGATGGCGGCTGTCATCTCCTGCTTATGCGCGGCGGCGATGGCGCGCGTCTCCGGAAAGGCGCCGCCAAGCTCGGCTACGACATTGATGAAGGCGCAGCCGCGGAACTCGGGATCGCGCAGCCAGTCCTCGAGGGCGCGCAGCAGCGGCGCCAGCGGATCGCCCGCGCGCTCGATATCAGTCTGCTCGGCGCGATGGCGCGCCAGGGCGTCGGCGAACCAATTCATCCAGCGCTCGTGACGATGCGCAAGGAAGGCGCGCACGAGATCGTCCTTCGAGGGAAAGTGCCGATAGAAGGTGAGTTTGGCGACGCCGGCCGCCGCGATGACGCGGTCGACGCCAGTGGCGCGGACGCCGTCTCGATAAAAAAGATCATGCGCCGCAAACAGGATGCGCTCGCGGGCGCTGGATTGCGGCGCGGCGGTCGTAAGGTTGGGGTCGCTCATGCCGCGATTATAGGATTATAGACAGGTCTGTCTACCTGCGCTATGGAGGCTAGATAGACAGACCTGTCTATCTAGCCTTTGAAGGAGGCTGCAATGGATGACAATAAGCCGCCGCTCCCGCCCTTCACAATTGAAACAGCGACGTTCAAGGTGCGGCTCGCCGAGGACGCCTGGAACAGCCGCGATCCGGAGCGCGTCGCGGGCGTCTACACTCTGGACAGCGCATGGCGCAACCGCGTCGAGTTTTTCCGCGGCCGGGAGGAGATCAGGAGTTTCCTCGCGCGCAAATGGGCTCGCGAACTGGATTATCGGCTCATCAAGGAGCTTTGGGGCTTTCGCGAGAACCGTATCGCCGTGCGCTTCGCCTATGAATGGCGCGACGACAGCGGCCATTGGTTCCGCTCCTACGGCAACGAGAACTGGGAGTTCGCCGAGAACGGTCTGATGCGCCGGCGTTTCGCCAGCATCAACGACTTGCCGATCGGCCCCGAGCGAGCGGCTGTTTCATTGGCCGCTCGGGCCGCCGCCCGGACGACCATCCGGGCCTGAGCGATTTGGGACTGTAGTGGTCCGACCCAAACGCACGGATTCCTGAGCGTTTGGACAAGTCGGCCCACCAACGCATTGAACTCGTGGATAAAAACATCCAGACGAATAGGAGCCATCCGTCTGGTTTTATCCACCAGGCTGCGACGTCGCGTCTCGACAAAGCGGGAGTCTTCGCGCAAGAGGACGCGACCGAAGGAGAAGTCGCATGTCGACCTTGCGTCTTGGGGTGAATATCGATCACGTCGCGACGATCAGGAATGCGCGGGGCGGTCCGCGACCCGATCCGCTGCGCGCCGCGCTGCTCGCGATCGAAGCCGGCGCGGACGGCATAACCGCGCATCTGCGGGAAGACCGGCGTCATATTCAGGACGCCGACATGGCGCGGCTGAAGGCCGAAATCCCCAAGCCGCTCAATTTCGAAATGGCGGCGACCGGCCAGATGCTCGACATTGCGACGGCGATCAAACCGCATGCGGTGTGTCTCGTCCCCGAAAAGCGCACGGAACGCACGACCGAGGGCGGCCTCGACGTCATCGGCGCGCAGGGCTATCTTGCCCCCTATGTCGATCAGCTGCGGCGCGCCGACATTCGCGTCTCGCTGTTCGTCGAGCCGAGCGAAGAGGCGATAGAGACTGCAGCCGCGATCAAGGCCCCGGTCGTCGAACTCCACACCGGCGCCTGGTGCCATGCGGTCGAGGTCGGCGATTCCGCTCTCGCCGAACGCGAGTTCCAGCGCATAAGACACGCCGCCTCTCTGGCTTCGTCCTTCGGCCTTGAAGTTCACGCCGGCCACGGGCTCGACTATGAGACCGCGCGGCGCGTCTCGGGGCTGCCGCAGGTCGCCGAACTCAATATCGGCCATTTCCTCATCGGCGAGGCGGTCTTCGTCGGGCTGAAAGAGGCGATCCGGGCGATGCGCGCCGCGATGGACCAGGGCCGCGCGGAGCGCGCCGGGTGATCATCGGCTTTGGCGGCGATCTGTGCGACATCCGCCGCATCGCGCAGGGGCTCGACCGTTACGGGGAGCGCTTCGCGGCGCGGCTGTTCACGCAGCAGGAGCGCGCGCACTGCGACGCCAAGGCGGATCGCGCCGCCTGCTACGCCAAGCGCTTCGCCGCGAAGGAAGCCTGCGCCAAGGCGCTGGGCTTGGGCGTCGCTAAAGGCGTAGGCTGGCTCGACATGAATGTCGGCAATCTCGCCACGGGTCAGCCGACGCTGGTTCTCACCGGCGGAGCCGCCGCGCGCCTGGCCGAGATCACGCCGAAAGGCATGTGCGCGCGGCTGCACTTGACCATGACGGACGAAGCCCCCTATGCGCAGGCGATGGTTCTCATCGAGGCCGCGGCGTGTTAGAGCGAATTGACCCGGCTTCGGGACGGGGCGGACGTCGCCGGAAATCGCGCGCACATATGGAGAATGGCAGCTTGAGTAAGAACGTCCCGGTCGCAGCGAAGAGCGACGACGGCGGTATCGTCGAAACCATCAAAGTCATCATCCAGGCGCTCGCCATCGCCCTCGTCATTCGCACGTTTCTGTTCCAGCCCTTCAACATTCCCTCGGGATCGATGATCCCGACGCTGCTGATCGGCGATTACGTCTTCGTCTCCAAATACTCTTATGGCTTCTCGAAATATTCGATCCCCTTCAGCCCCGACCTGTTCGAGGGCCGCATTTTCGGCGCCGAGCCGAAGCGCGGCGACGTCGTGGTGTTCAAGCTGCCGCGCGACAACGAGACCGACTATATCAAGCGCGTCATCGGACTGCCGGGCGACCGCATTCAAATGATCGACGGCAGGCTCTACATCAACAATACGATCGTGCCGCGCGAACCGATGACGCCCAAGGCGCGCACCGAGGGGCGCGACGGCCGCGAGATCGAGGTGCCGACCTATAAGGAAACGCTGCCGGGCGGCGTCGAGCATACGATCATCGAGATCGAGGGCGACCACGGCATCAACGACAACACCGAATTGTTCGTCGTGCCGCCGGGCGACTTCTTCATGATGGGCGACAATCGCGACAACTCCACCGAACTCGCGCATCGCGCCCGAGCTTGGCGGCGTCGGCTATGTGCCCTTCGTCAATCTCGTCGGCCGCGCCGAACGCGTGTTCTTCTCTGTCAAAAAAGACGAATCGCCGCTGGCGTTCTGGCGCTGGCCGTGGACCCTGCGCTGGAACCGCCTGCTGAAACCGGCGCATTGACGACAAAATCCATGAAGGTCGCGTTGCGCGAAGATTTAGAAGAGCTGGAAACCAGGATCGGCCATCGCTTCGCGGACCAGAGCCTTTTGCGGCAGGCGCTCACCCATGCGAGCGCCGCCAATTCGCGCGCGCAATCCTACGAGCGGCTCGAGTTTCTGGGCGACCGCGTGCTCGGCGTCGGCGTCGCGCATATGCTGATCGAGGCCTATGCGCAGGAGAGCGAAGGCATGTTGTCGCGCAGGCTCGCGGCGCTGGTGCGTAAAGAGACCTGCGCGGAAGTCGCGCGCGACTGGCGCGTAGGCCCCTACATGCGCCTTGGCGAAGGCGAGGCGCAAAACGGCGGCCGCGACAAGGAGGCGATCCTTGGCGACATCTGCGAGGCGATCATCGGCGCGGTTTTTCTCGACGGCGGTCCGGAGGCGGCGGAGCAGGTGGTGCGCGCCGCTTTCGGCGGGCGCATGGCGGCGCCGTCGCGCGCCCTCAGCGACGCCAAAACGCGCCTGCAGGAATGGGCGCAAGGACGAAAGCTCGCGGCGCCGACCTATCGCATCGCCGCGCGCAGCGGGCCGGATCACGCGCCTTTCTTCGAGATCAGCGTCGAGGTGCACGGCTTTGCGCAAGCGCATGGAACCGGCGCCTCGAAGCGCGCCGCCGAACAAGCCGCAGCGAGCGCCTTTCTGCGTCGCGAGCGCATCGGCATCAGCGCAGGCGGAGAGGCATGAGCGAGAGCGACGGGCGATCGAACGAGCCGCAGGCGACGCGCTGCGGTTTCGCGGCGCTCGTCGGCGCGCCGAACGCCGGCAAATCGACGCTGGTCAATCATCTCGTCGGGGCCAAAGTGTCGATCGTCTCGCGCAAGGCGCAAACCACCCGGGCGCAGCTGCGCGGCATAGCGATCGAGGGCGACGCGCAGATCGTGCTCGTCGACACGCCGGGGATTTTCGCGCCGAAGCGCCGGCTGGATCGCGCGATGGTGGCGAGCGCGCTCGCCGGCGCCGCGGACGCGGACGTCGTGACGCTGCTTGTCGACGCCAAGCGGGGCGTGCAGGACGAAGTTCTGGCCATCGTCGAGCGGCTCAAGCAAATCCAAGCGCCGAAACTGCTGGCGCTCAACAAGATCGACCTCGTGCCGCGCGAGAGCCTGCTGACGCTCGCGGCGCGCTTGAGCGAAGCGGCGCCCTTCGAGGAGGTCTTCATGATTTCGGCGCTCACCGGCGACGGCGTGGCCAAGCTGCGCGCGCGCCTCGCCGGCTACATGCCGATTTCGCCCTGGCTCTATCCGGAGGACCAGCTCTCCGACGCGCCGCTGCGGTTCCTCGCCGCCGAGATCACCCGCGAAAAGCTCTTCGAGCGGCTGCACGACGAACTTCCCTATGAGTCGAGCGTCGAAACCACCTCCTGGACCAATCAACGCGACGGCTCGGCGCGCATCGAACAGACGATCTATGTCGCGCGCGAGGGGCAAAAGAAGATCGTCATCGGCGAGGGCGGCCGCACCATCAAGTCGATCGGTCAGGCCGCGCGCCGCGAGATCGCCGAGGCGGCCGAGCAGACCGTGCATCTCTTCTTGTTTGTGAAGGTGCGCGAGAACTGGGCCGAGGATCCCGAGCGTTATCGCGAGATGCGGCTCGATCTCCCGAAAGATAAAAAGCAGTGACTGCGCCGCGTTCCGCGAGGTTCCGGCGACCTCTGGAGGTGGAGGCTCATAGTATCTGTGCTACAGCTTCGCACAAAAGTTTTGTCGTTTGTTGGTCTAAACGGTTGAAAAGGCTGCCCTGATGACCACGCTGAAGGGTCTCTCCAAGGTTGCGACAGGCGTCCGCGGCTTCGACGACATCACCGGCGGCGGGCTGCCGTTCAACCGCTCCAGTTTGATCTGCGGCGGCGCCGGAAGCGGCAAGACGCTGTTCGCCTTGACTTTTATTCTGGAGGGCGCGCTCAACGACGAGCCTGGCGCCTTCATCTGTTTCGAGGAGACCGAGGAGGAGCTCGCGAGCAACGTCGCCTCGCTCGGCTACGATCTTGACGGGCTTATCGCAAAGCAAAAGCTCGCGGTCGATTTCATGCGCATCGACCGCAGCGAAATCGAAGAGACAGGCGACTTCGATCTCGAGGGCTTGTTCATCCGCATCGACTCGGCCATCAGATCGGTGAATGCGAAGCGCGTCGCGTTGGACACGATCGAGGCGCTGTTTTCGGGCTTTTCCGATCTCGGCCTGCTGCGCTCGGAACTGCGCCGGCTGTTCCGCTGGCTGAAAGACCGCGGCGTCACCGCCGTCGTCACCGCCGAACGCGGAGACGGCTCGCTCACCCGCCAGGGGCTTGAGGAATATGTTTCGGATTGCGTCATCCTGCTCGACCATCGTGTCGTCGATCAGGTGGCGACGCGGCGCATTCGCGTCGTCAAATATCGCGGCGCGGCGCATGGCACGAATGAATATCCGTTTCTGATCGACCGCGACGGCCTCAGCGTACTGCCGGTGACTTCGGTCGACCTGGCGCATGAGGTGTCAAACGAGAAGATCCCGACAGGCGTCGCGGGCCTCGACGAGATGCTGGGCGGCGCGGGCTACTGGCGCGGGTCGAGCATTCTGGTCTCGGGGATGGCGGGGACGGGCAAGACGACGCTCGCGGCGCATTTCATCGACGCCGCGTGTCGCCGCGGCGAGCGCGCGCTGTTTTTCGCCTTCGAGGAAAGCCCGAAGCAGATCGTACGCAACATGGCCTCGGTCGGCATTGAACTTCAGCGCTGGATCGACGGCGGCCTGCTGCGCCTCTCGGCCTCGCGACCGACCTTCTATGGGCTGGAGATGCATCTTGCGCGCATGCACAAGGAGGTCGAAGAATTTCGGCCGAGCGTCGTCGTCGTCGATCCGCTCTACAATCTCAGGGCCGTCGGGACCGCGCTCGAAGTCAGCGCGATGCTTTTGCGGATGATCGATCATTTGAAGAGCCAGAAGATTACCGCTATGTTCACGACGCTCGATCACGACTCTCATCACCCTGCGGATCAGGCCAGGGTGTCGTCGCTGATGGACGCATGGTTGCAGGTCCGCGTCCTGGAGGGCGAAGGCGAGCGCAACCGCAGCCTTTACGTGCTCAAGGCCCGCGGACTTGCGCACTCCAATCAGATCCGCGAGTTCATTCTCTCATCCGACGGCGTGCGGTTGCAGGAAGCCTATCTCGGGCTGAGCGGGGTGGTGGCCGGCTCGGCCCGCCTCGTTCAAGAAGCGCGCGAACGCGAAGCCGAGGCCGAGCGTGAAATGGAGGTCGTCCTCAAGCAGCGAGAGACGCAACGCAAACGGCGCCAAGTGGAGGCCGAAATCGCCGCGCTGCAGGCGGAACTCGCCGAGCAGGAGGCGGAAACCGCGCTGTTTTTGGGGCGGCGCCGCGCAGCCATCGGGGAAGCAGAGCGCCTGAGACGGCAACTGGCGGCGATCAAGGGCGCGGAGTGATGAGCGGAAAAGATCAGGATTCGACCCATTGGACTTTGCGCCTCTATGTCGCCGGCAACACCCCAAAATCGGTCGTGGCTTTCGCCAATCTCAAGAAAATTTGCGAGGAGCTCCTCGCCGGCCGCTACAGCGTCGAGGTGGTCGACCTTCTCGAACACCCGCAGCTCGCCAAAGCCGAGCAGATCGTCGCCATACCCACGCTTGTGCGCAGCCTACCGCCTCCGCTAAAGAAGATCATCGGGGATCTGTCCGACAGACAGCGCGTCATCCTCGCGCTCGAGCTGGAGCCTGACTTCGCCTCAATCGTCCTCGTAAGGGCCGCGTTCGATTACGAAATGCAAGAACCGGAATCTTTTCGATAGAATCCCGCTCGCCTAACTCGCCATTTTTGAGCAATTTGCCGTAGTTATTGTCTTTAGCCGCTAGAGCAAATTCGGCAAAAAGTTGATAGACTTTTTCGATCAGAATTTGCTCCAGCATTTTGATTTTGGAGCGATTTCTTATCGACCGAATGAGTCCATTCGGTCGGAAAGCGCTCTAAGACCGCCCGTCGAAAGCGCTTTTCGTTCGCATTGACTCATGCGAGCGAATTGAAGATCGCGTTTGCGTGGAAATTCCGTAGTAGGAGGTTCCGGAAAAGTCCGCCAACCTTCCTTGACATGCCTTAAGAAGGGTGTGAGGCGCTCTTTGGGAGACGCGCAATGGAACCTGTCGACAGCAGCGCCGAGTTCCAGTTTCGGCTCTTCGTGAGCGGCGCCACGCCACGGTCCCTGCGCGCGGTCAGCGCCGTGCGCAAACTTTGCGAAACGAAGCTGGCCGGCCGTTTCTCCCTCGAAGTCGTCGACGTCTATAAGGAGCCCGCGGCGGCGCGTCGCCATCAGATCGTCGCCCTGCCGACGCTGCTGAAACTCGCCCCCGATCCCAGGCGGCTTTTCGTAGGCGACATGTCCAACCTGCGGCCGCTCGCCGCCGGATTGGGGCTCGTCGAGTAAGGCGGCCGATGAGCAAGCAAAAAATCGTCCCTCCCTCTCTCGAACGCGTCCTCAGTCGGCTCGCCCCTTTGGGGCAGGAAGCGGAGGAGACGCTGCACGCAATCGTGCTCGGCGAAGCCGACGCCCTGGTCATCGAGGGCGAGGACGGTCCAAGCATCTATACCTTGAAGGAGGCCGCCGAACCTTATCGTCGCCTCGTCGAGCAGATGTCGGAAGCCGCGCTCGTCGTCGAGGCGGAAGGCGCGATTCTCTACTCCAACGGGCGACTGTGCCAGTTGCTCGGCGTCGAAAGCCTCGTTGGAAGCAGTTTTCTTGAACTTGTCGCCCCGGAGCAGCGCGATCAAGCCCAGAAATTATTGTCCGATGGCGCGTTGTTCAACGCCAACGCCGAGCTTTCGTTGAGATCGGCGACCAGAAACGCAGAGAATGTGCGCGCCTGCGCCGCGCCCTTGTCGTTCAACGAGCAGCGCTGCATCGCTCTGGTGGTGACCGCTCTCGACGACATCGAATCGCTCAGACTTTCGCGGGCCGTGCTTCAGGAGCGCGAAGAGAAGCTGCGCCTCGCGCTGCGCGCCGCAAAATTGGGCGCCTTCGTGTGGCACGTGCAGACAGACCGCGCCGAGGTCGACGCGCGCGTGCTCGAGCTTTTCGGAAAGCCGCAAGGTGCTGCGCTGAATTTGAAAGAAGCGTTGACGTTGGTTCATCCTGAGGATCGGTCACGCTACGCCGAGGCTGTCGCCCGCGCCTGCGATCCCTCGGAAAACGGCGCATTTCACGAGGACTTTCGCGTCCTTTTGGCCGACGGAGCGCATCGCTGGGTCGAGGTCACGGGGCAAACCTATTTCGCCGGCGATCCGCCGCAGGCGGTCCGGATGATCGGCGCGGCGCGCGACCTGACGCCGCGCAAATTGGGGGAAGCCGCGCTGCGCGAGAGCGAGGCCTTCAACCGCGCGCTCATCGAGGCGAGCCCGGACTGCGTCGAAGTCTTGGACCTCGACGGACGCGTGCGGACGGTCAACGAGACCTGTCGTCGCCTGCTTCAACTCGACGACCATTTCGAAATTTCCGATCGGCTTTGGCCTGAGCTGTGGCCCGAGGCCGCGCGCCCCCGTCTCACCGAGGCGCTGGCGCTCGCCAAATCCGGGCGCGCCGCGCGGCTGCAAGAATTCTGTCCGACGGCCGCGGGCGTTCCGAAATATTGGGACGTCATTTTAAAGCCGGTGAAGGACGCGCGCGGGCGCGTCGTGTGCCTGCTGTCTGTCGCACGCGACGTCACGCAAAGCCGCGAGGCCGAGCTTGCTCTGCGCAAAAGCGAGGAGCGGCAGGCCTATCTGCTGAACCTCGCCGACGCGCTTCGTCCTCTCGTCGACCCCAACGCAATTCAACGCGAAGCCGCTCGCATTCTCGGGCAGAGGCTCGGAGCCTTGCGCGTGCATTTCGCCGAAGTGACCGAGGACGGCGAATGGGGCGTCGTCCGCGACGACTATAGCGACGGCGCGCCGAGCGTAATCGGAAGATATCGCCTGGACAATTACGGGCCGGCCGCATTTGCCGAGTTTCGCGCCGGCCGTCCGCTCGTCGTTCATAGCGTCGCCGAGGATGAACGACTGTCGGCGGAGGTCCGCGCGGCGACGGCGGCCCTGCGGATCGGCGCTTATGTTTTCTCGCCGCTGGTCAAGGACGGGCGCCCGGTCGCCGCGATCGCCGTCCATCACGCGCAGCCGCATGTTTGGACCGACACGGAACTCGCGTTCATCAACGAGACCGCGGAGCGCAGCTGGGCGGCGGTCGAGCGGGCGCTGGCCGAGGAGCGTCTCGCGCGCGCGCACGAGCGTCTGACCGCGACGCTGCGCGCCTCGCCCGTGGCGGTGTTCGAACAGGACCGAGAGCTGCGCTACGTGTGGATCCTGAACCCGGCGCTCGGTCGTCGCCCCGACGAGGTCGTGGGCATGACCGATTACGACCTTTTCGAACGCGCTCAGGACGCCGACGCGATCGTCACGATCAAGCGACGGGTCTTGGCGACGGGCGTCGCGGCCCGCCAGGAGGTTCATATCTTCGCCGCGGGCGTCTCGCGATGGTGGGATTTGAGCGTCGAGCCGCGCTTTTCAGGCAAGGAGATCGCGGGCGTCCTCTGCACGGCGACCGAAGTCACCGAACGCATGCGCGAGGAAGAGCGCCAGGCCTATCTGCTTCGCCTCAGCGACAGGCTGCGCGAACTCGCCGATCCGGAAGAGCTTCAATATGCGGCGGCGTGCGAGCTTGGCGCGCAATTGCGGGCGAACCGCGTATGCTACGCCGAAGACTGCGGCGACGGCGAAAGGATTATGGTCGCGCGCAACTATGTCGACGGCGTCGACGAAACCCAGGGCGAATTCCGCTATGCGGATTTCGGATCGCGGCATTTTTCGGAGTTCGGCGGCGGCCGAACCTCGGTCCTTCCGGATATCGCCAATGATCCCTCGCTGACGGCCGACGAGAAGACAGCTTTTGCGGAGGGACAGGTGGGCGCCGCTTTCGGCGCGCCTTTGCTCCGGGGCGGGCGCCTCGTCGCCGTGCTGTTCGTCAATTTTCGCGAGCCCCGCGTCTTGCCGGAGAACGACCTCGCTTTGATCAAGGAGACCGTTCAACGCACTTGGGAGGCCGTCGAACGCGCGCGCGCCGAAGCGGCGTTGCGCGTCGCCGACCGGCGCAAGGACGAGTTCCTCGCCATCCTCGCGCATGAGCTGCGCAATCCGCTGGCGCCGATTCGCAACGCCATCTATACGCTGCAAAAACTCGACGCCGGCGCCGGCGCGTGGCGAGAGCAGTTCCCGACGCTGATCGCGATGATGAATCGACAGGTCGACAATCTCATCCGCCTCGTCGACGACCTGCTCGAAGTATCGCGCATCACCCGCGGCAAGATCAGCTTGAAAAAGCAACGGGTGGATCTGCGCGATCTCATCTGTCAGGCGATCGAGACCAGCGACCCGTTGATTCGGGCGGGCGAACACAAACTCAGCGTGGCGCTCGGCGACGCGCCGCTCGGCGTCGAGGCCGATCCCGTGCGGCTCGTGCAGGTCTTCTCCAATCTGCTGAACAATGCGGCGAAATACACGCCGCCCGGCGGCCATATCGAGATTGTGGCGCGCCGCTGCGGCGATCGGGCGTTCGTCAGCGTGCGCGACGACGGCGTCGGCATCGCGCCCGAGTTGCTGCCGCAGATTTTCGATCTCTTCACGCAATCCTCGCGCGGCGCCGGCGGCGAACGAGGCGGCATCGGCGTCGGGCTCGCGCTGGTCCGCAGCTTCGTCGAAATGCATGGCGGCGTGGTCGAGGGCGCGAGCGAGGGACTAGGCCGCGGCAGCGAATTTTTGGTGCGGCTGCCGTTGTCGCCTTAAATGCCTTGGCGAATCGCGTCGATTGGCGTTCCATGAGCTGCAATTCGCGCCCACGCCTGACCGCGAGAAGAACATGTCCTTCAAGCCGCCCATGACCGTCTATCGCTATCTCACCGGCCCCGACGATGCGTCTTTCTGTCATCGGGTCACCCAGGCGCTCGCCCAAGGGTGGCGCCTCTACGGCTCTCCGACGCTGACCTATGACGCATCGAAGAGCAAGGTGATCTGCGGCCAGGCGCTGACCAAGGACGTCGATGACGTGGACTATTCTCCGGACCTGAAACTCTCCGAATTGTGATCCCATGATCCGCTGGCGCGACGAGGCCTTGGTGATCGGCCTGCGCCGACATGGCGAAGCGTCGGTCATTCTCGAAGTCGTGACGCGGGAGCACGGTCGTCGTCTCGGGCTCGTGCGCGGCGGCTCCGGCTCGGCGTTGCGCGCCGTGCTGCAACCCGGCAATCAGATCGACGCAAGCTGGAGCGCGCGGCTCGACGCGCAGCTCGGCGCCTTCACGGTCGAACCGCTGTCGTCGCGCGCCGCCAGCCTCATCGAGGACGGCTTCGCACTCCATGGCCTTTCGTTGCTTTGCGTCTTGCTGCGGCTGACGGCCGAGCGCGACCCTTGCCAGGACCTCTTCGAGATGGCCTGCGTCATCGCCGACCGGCTTGCGTCGCGAGAGCAGGCCCCGGCGCTCCTGGCGCGCTTCGAGATCGCGCTGCTGCGCGCCTTGGGCTTCGGCCTCGATCTTGGCGTCTGCGCGGTGACGGGCGAGAGCCGCGATCTCGCCTATGTTTCGCCGCGCACCGGACGCGCGGTCTCGCGCGACGCCGGCGCCCCGTGGCGCGAGCGGCTGCTGCCGTTCCCGGCGTTCCTGCGCGAGGATGATTTCAGCCGCCGCCCGGAGCCGGCGGAGCTTGCGGACGCTTTTCGCTTGAGCGGGCATTTTTTGCACCGCGACGTCTTCGCGCCGCGCGGCGCGCCTTTGCCGCCGGCGCGCGGGTTCTTCCTCAAGGCGCTGGCGGACGAAGCGGCTTAACTCTTCACGCGGACATAATCGCCGGGCGCGTCGGCGATGGGTTCGAGCTTGTCGCCGCCGGGCTGGCGCGCGGCGGTCTTCCCCGGCGCCTGCTTGGTGATCCAGTCCAGCCAATCCGGCCACCAGGAGCCTTTGATCTCCTTCGCCGTCTTGAGCCAATCTTCATATTCGCCTTTCGGAGGCCCGCCGATCCAATATTGATATTTCTGCTTTTGCGGCGGGTTGATGATGCCGGCGATATGGCCGGCGCCGCCGAGCACATATTTGACGTCGCCGCCAAAGAACTGCGCGCCGCGAAACACCGAACGGGCCGGCGCGATGTGATCCTCCTTGGCGGCGATCTCGTAGATGGGAATCTTCACTTTCTTGAGGTCGAGCTTGACGCCGCCGATGATCATTTCGCCGCGCGTGAGATTGTTCTCGAGATAGCAGTTGCGCAGGTAGAACGAATGGTTGGCGCGCGGAATGCGCGTGCTGTCCGAGTTCCAGGCGAGCAGATCGAAGGCGCTCGGCTCCTCGCCCTTCACGTAATTGTTGACGATATAATTCCACACCAGTTCGTTCGGCCGCAGCATGTTGAAGGTGTTGGCCATCTTCACGCCCTCGAGATAGCCGGTCTTGGCCATCGCCTCCTCGAGCGCCGCAAGTTTCTCCTCGTCGACGAAAATCTGCATGTCGCCGGCGTCGGAGAAGTCGACCTGGGTCGCAAAGAAAGTGACGCTGTCGATGCGCTTGTCGCGCTTGGCGGCCATATAGGCGAGCGTCGCCGCGAGCAGCGTGCCGCCGACGCAATAGCCCGCCGCCGCGACGCGCTTTGCTCCGGTCGCAAGTTCGATCGCGTCGAGCGCCGCGAGCACGCCGTCCCGCATGTAGTCGTCGAAGCTCAAATGCGCCTTGCTCCCGTCGGGATTGACCCAGGAGATGATGAAAACCGTGAGGCCTTGCGCCACCGCCCAGCGCACGAAGCTCTTCTCGCGATTGAGATCGAGCACATAGAACTTGTTGATCCACGGCGGCACGATGAGCAGCGGCCGTTCATAGACCTCGGCGGTCGTCGGCGCATATTGGATGAGCTCCATCAACTCGTTGCGCAGGATGACCTTGCCGGGCGTGGTCGCCATGTCGACGCCGAGCTCGAATTTGCTCTGATCGGTCTGGCGGATTTTCAGCGTGCCGCCGCCCGCCGAAAGGTCTTCGGCGAGCATTTCGAGCCCGCGGATGAGATTGGAGCCGCGCGCGTCGAGCGTCGCGCGCAACAGCTCAGGATTGGTCGGCACGAAATTCGACGGCGACACCGAACTTGCAATGAACCGCATGTAAAAGGCGGCCTTAGCCTTGGTCGGCAAGTCGAGCCCGTCGGCGTGCTCGATCATGTCCGAGGCCCAGCGCGACGTCATCAAATAGGATTGGCGCAGGCAGTCAAAAAACGGATTCATCGACCATTCCGGCGCGGAAAAACGCTTGTCGGACGGATCGGGCGGCACGATCGGCGGCGCATTCTCGCCGGAAAAGCGATGCAGCGTCTGACTCCAGATTTCCGTCAGGCCGCCGACGAGCGCCGCCTGCGCGGTCGCCGCGCGCTCCGGCTTGCCCATCCAAAATTCGGCGAGGCGGCCGAAGGTCCTGGTGGCGTCGGCGACGTTGAGGGCGAATTCGCTCTGCGCCTCCTGCAGATCGGGGGCGCTCAAGGCGGCGGCGAGGACGCGCCGCGCCTGGTCGACGAGCTTCGCCATGTTTTCCGCGACGAGGTCCAGTTCGCCCGGCGTCCTCGGGCTTTCCTGGCGGGAGGCCTGCAGGGGCGCCGCAGGCGCCAGCGGCGCCGGAACCGGGCTCGCCTCGGCCTTACGCTTGCGGGGCGCCGGGGCTGGGCTCTCGAGCGTCGCGTTCGTTGGCGGGGAGGCGTTATCGAGGTCGCGGTCCGCGGTCATCTTGGTTCGTTTCTCTTTCCCGCGCCCTCCGCGAGAGCGTGCCGCCCCGACAGCCGACGTCCGATTGGAGCTTGCCTTGGGGATGTCTTTTTTCATCGCTCGCATAATTCCCGGCGAGTGGAAAGGGCCGCAGTGGCGGATCGTATCCGGCTCTGGTAATTTACCACCATGTCAAAATCGACGCACGTCGTCTCCCTTGCCTTCGCTGCGCGCAGTCCGCGGCGACCCGAACATTGCCTAGCGGCGCCTCGCCGGCGCTCCGGGTTTTTCTTCGCGCGGCCATATGACGCGGCGACAACGGGCTTCGCATCCAAGCGCATTTGGGTTTATCTGCTTGCGGGAGCGGCGCTTTTGATCGAGCCCGCGGCGGGCTTCGCGCAAGAGGCGCAGACCAGCGGCGGCGCCGTCGTGGGCGGCGTGCTCGACGCGCTGCATCTGCGCGAGACGCCGCCGCCGCCCGCCGATTTCGTGGAGAAGTCTCGGCCACAGCCCGAGACGATGGGATATCGGCCCTTGGCGGCCAAACCCGAGCCCTCGAAAAAGCGGTCGGCGGCGCAGCTCGACGCTCTCGGCGCGGAACTCGACGCGGCGCGCCAGCGCAATCTGCGGGCCGCGCGCAACGTCAAAGCGCTCGATGCGCCGGCGCGCTCGACAGCCAAATAGCGGACGCGGCGAAAGCGCGCGGCATTGCAAATCGATAAGCCAACGGATGGATTATGTCGGACTTCTACCGCATCAAACGCCTGCCGCCTTATGTGTTCGAGCAGGTCAACCGGCTCAAGGCGAAGGCGCGGGCGGAAGGGGCCGACATCATCGACTTCGGCATGGGCAACCCCGACCTGCCGGCGCCAAAGCATGTCATCGAAAAGCTGGTCGAGACGGCGGCGACGCCCGCGCACTGACCGTTATTCGGCCTCCAAGGGCATCGCCGGCCTCCGGCGCGCGCAGGCCAACTATTATCGGCGGCGTTTCGGCGTAGGCCTTAATCCCGAGACGCAGATCGTCGCGACGCTCGGCTCCAAGGAGGGCTTCGCCAACATGGCGCAGGCCATCACCGCGCCCGGCGACGTGATCCTCGTGCCGAACCCCTCCTATCCGATCCACGCCTTCGGCTTCATCATGGCGGGCGGCGTCATCCGCCCGTGCCCGCGCGATCCGACGCCGGAGTTCTTCGGGGTGCTGGAGCGCGCGATCAAACATTCGATCCCGAAGCCCATGGCGCTCGTCGTCAGCTACCCGTCCAACCCGACCGCGACCGTGGCCATCCTCGACTTCTACAAGGACGTCGTCGACTTTGCGAAGCGGCATGAGATTTTCGTGCTCTCCGATCTCGCCTATGCGGAGATCTATTTCGACGACGAGCCGCCGCCGTCGGTGCTGCAGGTTCCGGGCGCCATGGATGTCGCGGTCGAGTTCACCTCGCATGTCGAAGACCTATTCGATGCCCGGCTGGCGCATCGGCTTTGCCGTCGGCAACGAGCGCCTTTTCGCGGCGTTGGCGCGCGTCAAATCCTATCTCGATTATGGCGCCTTCACGCCGATCCAGGTGGCCGCCGCCGGCGGCGCTTAACGGCCCGCAGGACTGCATCGAGGAGATGCGCCAGATCTACAAGCGGCGCCGCGACGTGCTGGTCGAAGCTTCGGCCGCGGCGGGCTGGGACTTCCCGTCGCCGCCCGCCTCGATGTTCGCCTGGGCGCCGTTTCCAGAGCGCTTCGCCGAGCTGACCAGTCTGGAGTTCTCAAGCCTTCTGATCGAAAAAGCCGATGTTGCGGTCGCGCCGGGCGTCGGCTTTGGCGAGCATGGCGAGGGCTTCCTGCGGCTCGCGCTGGTCGAAAACGAGCAGCGCATCCGTCAGGCGGCGCGCAACCTCCGTCGCTTCTTCGACAGCGCCGACGAGAAGCTGCACAATGTGGCGCCGAAAATCGCGGCGCGGGCTTAGAGCATGTTCCGCAAAAGCCGAAGCGCTTTTGCGATAAGAACATGCTCAAACATCCTCATTCTGGAGCGATTTCCTGTCGCCCGAATGAGTCCATTCGGGCGGAAAGCGCTTAGTCGGCGCACGACGAAGCGCGGACGCCGATCAGGAAGGCGCGATATCGCTTTTCATCAGCGCCTTGACTTTCGCGGCCAATTCGTCGAGAGCGAACGGCTTGCGCAAAACCTCTATATTCGGCCATAGCTCCAGATCTTCCAATGACTTACCCGCGTAGCCGGTGATAAACAGGATCGGCAGGTCAGGCTGCGCGGCGCGAGCGGCTTCGGCCAAGTGACGGCCGCTCAGCCCGGGCAGGCCGACGTCGGTGATCAGCAAATCCAACGGCTCGCCTGACCTCAACGCCTGCAATCCAGAGGTCCCGTCACCGGCTTGCGCGACCGAGCAGCCCATTTCGCCGAGCCTGTCGACGATTTGCGAGCGGATTTCCGCCTGATCCTCGACGAGGAGGATTTTCCATCGACACGCCGAATGAGCAGGTTCGGACCTCTCCTGCGACGGTTTCTCTTCGGGGTCCGGGTTCGTCGCCGCTTCATGCGCCGGCAGGAAGATTCGCACTCTGGTCCCCTCGCCAGGGTTGCTTTCGATCGTTACGAACCCGCCCGACTGCTTCACGAAGCCGTAAATCTGCGACAAGCCTAAGCCCGTCCCTCTACCGCTCGGTTTCGTCGTGAAAAAAGGTTCGAAAGCACGGCTCAGCACGTCGCGACTCATGCCAAATCCGCTGTCCGTCACCTCGATCTCGACGTAATCGCCAGGCGGCGCGTCTGCGTCGGGCGGAGTGGCGGTCAACTTATGATCGGCCGTTGCGATCCTGAGCGCGCCGCCTTGCGGCATGGCGTCGCGCGCGTTGACCGCCAAATTCAACAAAGCGCTCTCGAGTTGCGACGGATCGCAGCTCACGCTCCAGCGGCAGCGTCCAAGGCGCAGATCCAGCTCGATCTCGGGTCCTAACGTTCGTCGCAGCATCTCCTCCATGCCCAGCACCAGCTTGTCGGGCTCGATCACGCGCGGCAGCAATGTCTGCCGGAGCGAGAACGCCAGCATCCTGCTGATGAGGCTGGAGGCGCTGTT
The DNA here is from genome assembly GCA_963820145.1 of uncultured Alphaproteobacteria bacterium. Lineage (GTDB taxonomy): Bacteria > Pseudomonadota > Alphaproteobacteria > Rhizobiales > Beijerinckiaceae > Methylocystis. The sequence goes on along the minus strand of CAWFZD010000094.1, from coordinate 32,862 downwards.
CGAGGCTTTTCTTATGGCGGCTATGGCGGGCTGGATCTCGTTGCCGCGCCCGCGCGCGACTTGAATTTCGATCACGCTGATGGAGCCGACGATGACTTGAAGAAGATTGTTGAAGTCATGCGCAATGCCGCCCGTCAGTTGCCCCAGGGCCTCCATCTTCTGCGCATGGGCCAGCCGCTCCTCGCTTGCGAGCAGCGCCGCATTGGCTTGGCGCAATTGATCGGCCGAAGGAAGGGCGAGAAAATCCGGCAGCGCCCACCACAAGGCGGCGGCGGTGAAAACCGAGGCGATCGCCGTCGCCGCTTTGATCAGTCCCTGCAGGCCATAAAGCGGAGACCACAGCGTCGCCAGATCGAGCACATGGGTGGCGCCGCAAAGCAGGATGAATGCGGCGAAGAGCCAAAGGAGAGGACGGAAGATGAGGTCGCGGCGTCGCTTCCCGATTATGACGAGCGCCAGGGGAATGGAAAAATAGGCGAGCGCGATCAAAGTATCGGAAATTGCGTAGAGCCAGATCAGCCCCGGTTCCCAAAGCAGACAGAAACCGTGTGGCGCCAGGCCAGAGGTGTCGAAGAGCCACTCGCTGAGTGCGGACAACATTTGGAAGCCTCCTGCAGAAGAGAAATCGCAGAGGCGGTTCCCGAACGCAACACCGCAGCGAACGCCCACTTGTTTTCTGCTCCGCGTCGGCGGGCAAGTCTCATTTTTTCTTGCTGTAATCTTTTCGCGGAAGAATCAGTCAAGTTTTTGCTCGATCTTCCGCATCAGCCGCTCCCAGGCGCGTTTCTCGGCGTCGCCCGCGGTCTTGTCGATGGCGATCTTCAGATAGGCGATCTCGCGCTCGATCTTCTCGCGGTCGAGACGGTCGAGGCGGGTGGCCAATATCGCCGCCTCCAGCACCGCCGCCTTGGCGCGGTTCATGCCCAAAAACGGCCGATGCGTCGCGATGCGCCGCACCGCGCAAATGAAGCGCGGACGCACCGGATCGTCCTCGATCCGGACGACGTCAAGCTCGGCGTGGGCGAGTGCGCAGCTCAAGCGCGGCGCCGCCAGCCGTCGACATCCGTCAGCGGCCAGTCGCGCAGTCCCGTGACGAAGCCGGCGAAAACCTCCGCGTCGTCGATGAAACTCGCGGTCGCGAGCGGGCGCTTTTCGAGATTGGCGAGGGTTGTCGAGGGGCGAAACGGCGCGACGATCCAATGCGCGCCCTCTTCGATGAGCCCGAGCGGCGCGAGGTGCGGCGCGTCGTCGCCCTGCGTCGACACGACGCATTCGCGGATCATCGGCATGAGCTGCTCCAGATCTTTGCGATCAACTCCGGTAGTCGCCGTTGATCGCGACATAGTCCTTGGTGAGGTCGCAGGTCCACACCCGCGCCGCGCCGTCGCCAAGGCCAAGATCGACCCGCACCAGGATTTCGTCGCGCTTCATGACCTCGGAGGCGACCGTCTCGTCATAATTTGGATCGCGCGCGCCCTTATGCGCGACCCGCACGTCGCCGAACCAGATCGCCAGTTTGTCGCGGTCGGCCTCTTCGCCCGCCTTGCCGACCGCCATGACGACGCGGCCCCAATTGGCGTCTTCGCCCGCGGCCGCGGTCTTCACCAGCGGCGAGTTGGCGATGGAGAGCGCGATGCGCTTGGCCGCACGGGCGTTCTTTGCGCCCTCGACCCTGACCTCGATGAACTTGCGCGCGCCTTCGCCGTCTTTCACGACCTGATGCGCGAGATCGAGCAGCACTTCGCTGAGCGCGCGCTCGAAGCTCTCGAGGCGCCGATCGCTCGCCTTGCGAATCTCCGGCGCGCCGCGCCGCGCCGCGGCTCCGGTGGCGAACAGCATCAAGGTGTCGGAGGTCGAGGTGTCGCTGTCGACGGTGATCGCGTTGAAGGAGCTGCGCACCGCGCGCGACAGCAGCGTCTGCAGCGCGTCGGGAGCGATCGCCGCGTCAGTGAAGACGAAGGAAAGCATCGTCGCCATATCCGGCGCGATCATGCCGGCGCCCTTGGCGAAGCCGGCGATGCGCGTCTCGACGCCGTCGATCGTCGCCGTGCGCGTCGAGAGCTTGGGATAAGTGTCGGTGGTCATGATGGCGCGCGCCGCCTCGACCCACGCGCCGGGCCGCGCCGCGGCGATGAGCTTTGGCAGCACGGGCTCGAACCTCGCCGCGTCGAGCGGTTCCCCGATGACGCCCGTCGAGGCGAGAAAAACCTGTTTCTCCGGGACTCCCGCGGCCTTCGAAACCAGCTTGGCGGAGAGCTTGACCGCGTCCTTGCCGGCCTTGCCGGTGAAGGCGTTGGCGTTGCCGGAATTGACGAGGAGCACGCGGGCGGCGCCGCCCTCCAGTCGCGCGCGGCACCAGTCGACGGGCGCCGACGGACATTTGGACTTCGTGAAAACGCCGGCGACGCTGGTCCCTTCGTCGAGCAGCGCCAGCATCACATCGGTGCGGTCGCGATAGCGAATCCCGGCGGCGCCGACCGCGAAGCGGACGCCTTCCACGATTGGAATTTCCGGGATGGTCTTGGGGGCGAGCTTCGATACGGGAGAGGCTTTCGCCATTGGCTGCAATCCGATTGAGATAGAACTTCTTCGCAATCCCTGTGACGGCGCCCGGCCGCTTCGTCAAGGGCCGGCGTCCGCCTCGAGCTTTGGAGAACGTTAACCTTAATGTCGTTCCATCATCAATTGAGAACTTTGCGAAGAGGCGAGCGCGCTGCGCGATCCTCGATCGGCGCAGTTCAACTCTTTTCCGCGATGGCCGCAATTGCGACACGCCGGGTGGGATGACTCCATGGTTGCGCGTCAGTCTTATGCCTATGTGGATACGTCCTCCGACTATGTCGTCCACGTCGCCCGCGGCCAGACGCGGCGCAGCTTCAGAGTCACGCCGCTCACGATTTACAGCGTCGTCGCGACGGTTTGCCTCCTCGCCACGGTTCTCCTTGGGGCCGCAGGCTATCTGCTGTTTCACGACGACCTGCTCGCGGGTCTGATCGACCGCCAGACCCAGATGCAATATTCCTATGAAGATCGGCTCGCCGCCGCGAGGTTGCGGCTCGACCAGCTCACCAGCCGTCAGTTCATCGATCAGGACGGAGTCGAGGGCAAGGTGCAGGGCCTGGTGATTCGCCAGGCGATGCTGGAGACGCGCGCTGCGGTCGTGGCCCAGCTCGTCGAACGAACGGTTCAAGACGGCGCTGTCGACGAGAGCCGTCCGTCGAAGGGCGCAGCCGGCGCCTCGAGCTCGATTCTCCGCTCCCAACTCGACGCCGCCCCCTGGCCGTGCGCCGCAGGCCGCCCTGGAGGAACTTCCCGGCGGCGACGGCAAGCCGCATCCGGAGGGGCTGGAGCAAAGAACGACGCCTGCGTCGGGCGGCAAAAGCTCGGAGACTGGCCACGCCCCGCGCAGGGGACAGGATCACGCCGCGCTCGATTACGCCGCGCCGCCGATTCAAACCATCGACGCTTCGACGAGTCTCGCCAGCGCGGCGGATCGCGGGTTGCCGATGCAGGCACGTCTCGACAGTCTGGCGCTTTCGCTCGATCAGGTCGAGCGCGAGCAGGCGAAGCGCGTCGAACGCATCGTCAAGCCGGCGCTCGCCGCCGCCGGACGCCTGCGCCGCGCCTTCGACGAGGCGGGCCTGCCGGTGGAGCGCTATGTCGCGCGCGGCAAATCGAGGCTCTCCGCGGTCGGCGGCCCCTTCATCGCGGGCGATCCCAAGAACCTCGCGACGCCTTTCGAGCGCGACCTCGTGACGGCGCAAAATGCGGTTGCGACCTTGGACGGCTTGCGGCGCGCCCTGCCGAGCGTGCCGCTGCGCAAGCCGTTCCCCGGCGAGTTGCAGATTACGTCGGGTTTCGGCTATCGCACCGACCCTTTCTTCGGTCGTCCGGCGCTGCACAGCGGCGTCGATCTGCGCGAGGAGTATGGCGAGCCGGTCCACGCCACGGCCGGCGGCGTCGTGACGGTCGCAGGTCCCAGCGGCGGCTACGGCAACATGATCGAAATCGACCACGGCGGCGGCCTTTCCACCCGCTATGGGCACCTGTCGCACATCGGCGTCGCGACCGGCCAGCAGGTGGCGGCGGGGGCAGTGATCGGCCGCGTCGGCTCGACGGGGCGCTCCACCGGACCGCATCTCCACTACGAGGTGCGCGAAGGCGGAGAGGCGATCGATCCGTCTCGATTCCTCAAGGCGGCCAAGACCTTGAGCGCGTCCAGCCTATAAGGTTGCACAGGCGCTTTCTGCCCCTATTTGCCGCTTGGTGAATAGGAGGTAGAGAAAATGCGCATTGTTCAACTCACTATTATCGCCGCCGCCATGGCGTTCGGCGTTTCCGCAGCGGCGCCAAAACCAGCGCGCCCTTCGATACAGCCTATCTTCGCTCGGGACCTGGAGCCGCATGGCGCGTCGTCGGCGTCGTTCCCGCAGGCGCCAAGGTGCATATCCTCACTTGCGCCGAGGGCAATTCGCGAGGCTGGTGTCAGGTCCGTTACAAAGGCAAAAAAGGCTTCGTCGCTGCGGGCGCTCTCGCCCCGAGCGGCGCGCATGGCGTGCAAGTCGCGGCGCTCGCGACGAGATATTCGGCCAGAGTTCATGCCCAACCCAATTCCGCCTCCAACGTCGTGACCGTCATTCCTCCCGACACGGTGGTGAAGGCCGGAAATTGCGTCCAGGGCTGGCACAGCGGCTGGTGTCATGTAACTTACAGCAATAAAGTCGGATATGTCCGACAGTCGCTGTTGAAACGCCAGAACGCCGTGCTTGCGCGGTGACCCTCAATCGGATTGGAGTTTTATGCGCGCAAAGGCGATTTTTGTCCTGACCGTGCTGGTCGCGGGACCCGCTGCGGCCGGCGACGCGAGGGTGTCGCAGACCGTCGATCTCCTCGCTGCGCCGCGCCTCGCCGCAAAAGTGGTGCGGTCGATCCCGGCGGACAGCGGCGTCAGCCTGTTCGACTGCACGCTGCGCGACGGGAGCCGCTGGTGCCGCGTCCGCTATTTGGACCGCACGGGTTTCGTCCTGGCGGGCGCGCTCGGCCCTTTCAACGAGGTCGTCGCGGCGTCGGTCGTCGCCGTGCATGATCTGGCGCCGGTGCGCACCGCGCCCAATGGCGGGGCCGAACTCGTCGGCTTCATCCCCAAGCAAACGCCGGTGCAGGTCTTGAACTGCGTTCCCGGACTGCTCGGCGGCTGGTGCCTCGTCAGCACGCCCCATATGAGCGGCTATGTGCGACAGCGGCTGATCAATCGCTATGACACGGTGATCTTCGAAGGCCTCAACTAGCGCCCTTCTGATAATCCTTGACGTCGGAGAATGTGATCGCCGGATTTCGCTCGGCGTCGTAGTTCAGCGAATAGGCCGAGGGCGCCATGAAGACGGGATCGCCGTCGATGTCGAGCGCGATCGCCAAGCGTCCGAAAGGAGGCTACCACGCAAGGTTGTGCTCCGTAGCGACGTTCGAAAAGGGAATCCATGCTCGATCAGGAAAGCGTGGTAAAGACAACAGATGATCCGTAGATTCTACATCCACAACTTTCGATGTCTCGAAAATTTCGAGCTGCGGTTGGCGGACATGCCTTCCGTTCTCTTCATTGGCAAGAACGGCGCGGGAAAGACCACGCTCAGCGCAGCTTTGGAGGTGTTGCAGAAGATCGGGCGAGGGACCAATCGAGTGGGATTCTTCTCGTCACGGCGAAGGACCTCCCGCGCGGGCGTGAAAGGGCGCCTATGCGTTTCGAGCTGGAAGTCGATTTAGATGGGGTCAACTACTCCTATCACGTCGTTTTCGAGCTGCCTGACAGATTTCGAGAGCTAAGGGTGGCGGAGGAGAGACTTCTTCTCAATGGCGAGGAGGTTGTTGCGCGCGAACTTGCGCAAACTGTGTTGAAGCGAAGCGATACGAAATTTAATTTAGATTGGCACTTGGTCGCGCTTCCCATCATCCAACAGGCTCCGGGGCGGGACCCCATTCATGCTTTCAGAAAATGGCTCGCCAACACGCTCATTCTGAGGCCCGTTCCTAGCTCGCTGCGAGGGGCGTCAGAATTGGGCTCCCTATTCCCGGAGGCCGAAGTGAGTAATTTCGGCGAGTGGTTCACCGGCCTCGTCGGGTCGGAGCCTGCCGCATATGTCGCGATCGACAGGCATCTAAAAGAGGTTCTTCCTGATTTTCATTCGCTCAAGAATTGCGAGATCGGCGAGGAAACTCGGAGTGTTCAAGTCCGGTTTTCAAGCGCTCAGGGGCAGTCGGATTTTTTGATTGAGGAGCTTTCCGACGGTGAAAAGTGTTTCTTGACTTCATGCGTTGGTCATTGCCGCGAATGAAGCCTACGGACCTCTCCTCTGTTTTTGGGACGAGCCCGACAACTTTCTCGCGCCTTACGAGGTGGGTTCCTCACTGATCGCTCTGCGGCGAGCCTTTAGGGCTAAGGGCCAATTGATCGTCACCTCGCATAATCCAGAGGCGATTTGACACTTCTCCGATGATAACACCTTGATGCTTTACCGGAACAGCCATCTAGAACCTACTCGCTGGAGTTCCGTCGAGGAGCTTCGATCGCGCGGCCTCGTTGTTGGAGGCTTCATCGACGCGCTAGTGCGTGGAGACTTGGAGCCGTGAGCGTCAACAAATACCGGCCTCACCTAGTGAATTCTTCCCGAAGATGACGCCAACCGTCAGATCGCACTCGGATTTATCAATTCCGTTGACAGCACTCAAATCCAAATTCTTCCAATTGCGGGCGGATGGTCGAACGTATGTTCAAATTTCTTGTCTGAACATGCGGCGGCAATGACGAAATACCCAAATCGCCACATGGTGTTGCTCGTCGATTTCGATGGTGATCCGGAAAGGGCTGATGTCGTCCGTGAGAAAATCCAGAATAAATGTCTCGATCGCGTCTATATCCTAGGCGTCAAGACTGAGCCGGAGGGACTTAAATCGGCGCTGTCATGCTCATATTGAATCCATCGGCGATAAAATTGCGCGGGATTGTCGCGACAAAAGCGATGCCGCGTGGACCCACGATCTCTTGAGACACAATGTTACAGAACTGAACAGATTGCGTGAAGTGATCGAGTTCTTGGCTATTTTCACAATAACTGCTTGCTCCGGCTGTGAAGCTTATCCACCATTGATTGGTTTTAACTGGCGCCCTTCTGATAATCCTTGACGTCGGAGAATGTGATCGCCGGATTTCGCTCGGCGTCGTAGTTCAGCGAATAGGCCGAGGGGGCCATGAAGACGGGATCGCCGTCGATGTCGAGCGCGATCGCCGACATATGGCCGTCGATGAATTTCTTCAGCGCGATCTTGTCGTCCGACGAGATCCAGCGGCACAAGGTGAAGCGCGACATCTCATAGCCGATGGGGAGGCCATATTCGGCGTCGAGGCGCGTCTTCAACACGTCGAGCTGCAGCGCGCCAACGACGCCGACGATTGCGCCGGAGCCGTCCTGCGGCAGGAAGAGCTGCACGACGCCCTCTTCGGCGAGTTGACGCAGCGCCTCGCGCAGCTTCTTCGCCTTCATTGCGTCGCCGAGCGTGATGCGGCGCAGGATTTCCGGCGCGAAGCTCGGCACGCCGCGAAACACCAGCTCTTCGCCTTCGGTCAGCGTGTCGCCGATGCGCAGCAGGCCGTGATTGGGCAGGCCGACGACGTCGCCGGCGAAAGCCTCGTCCGCGATCGAGCGGTCGCGCGCGAAGAAGAATTGCGGCGCCGTGATGCTGATGGGCTTGCCGGTGCGCACCAGCTTCGCCTTCATGCCGCGCTGCAGCTTTCCCGAGCAGACGCGCAGAAAGGCGATGCGGTCGCGGTGATTGGGATCCATATTCGCCTGAATCTTGAACACGAAGCCGGTCATCTTCGGTCTCGGACGCCTCGACGAGGCGTTTGTCGGCCTGCTGACCCCTGCGGCGGCGGGGCGTATTCGGCCATGGCGTCGATGAGATCGCGCACGCCGAAATTGCGCAGCGCGCTGCCGAAGAACACCGGCGTCAGATGCCCTTCGCGAAACGCTACGAGATCGAAAGGCTTCGCGCCTTCCTGCGCCAGCTCCGCCTCCTCGCGCCAGGCGTCGGCCTCGAACGGCGGCAGCAACGCGATCAGCGCCGGATCGTCCAAGCCTTCGACCGCGATCGGTTCGTCGTCCTTGTCGAGCCGGCGCACGCTTTTCGTCGCGAAGCGATACGTGCCGGCGAAAGTCTTGCCGCGGCTGATCGGCCAGGTGATCGGCGCGGTGTCGAGCGCGAGGGTCTTCTCGATCTCGTCGAGCAGTTCGAACGGATCGCGGCTTTCGCGGTCGAGCTTATTGACGAAGGTGACGATCGGGATATCGCGCAGCCGGCAGACCTCGAACAGCTTTCGCGTGCGCGCCTCGATGCCCTTGGCGGCGTCGATGACCATGACGGCGGCGTCGACGGCCGAGAGTGTGCGATAGGTGTCTTCGGAGAAGTCCTCATGACCCGGCGTGTCGAGCAGGTTGAAGACGCAGCCGCCATATTCGAAGGTCATCACCGAGGTGACGACGGAGATGCCGCGCTCGCGCTCGATGCTCATCCAGTCGGAGCGCGTCTGCGTCGCATTGCGCTTGGCCTTGACCGCGCCCGCGAGCTGGATCGCGCCGCCGAACAGCAGCAGCTTTTCGGTCAGCGTGGTCTTGCCGGCGTCGGGATGCGAGATGATCGCGAAGGTGCGGCGGCGCGCGATGGCGTCGGAAAACCTGGCGGGCTGGGCGGGGGCGTTCATTCTTTGTGCGGAGACCTGGTCGCAAGAGGGCTACGCCGTCTTATCCGCGTTGGCGCTGGAAGGCGAGAGACGGTCACCCGTTCTTCGGCGGGACCCGATCCTTGCCGTCCGGCTCCTTCGGCGCGGGCGGACGCGGATCGAGGCTGCGGATATAGGCGATGACGTCGTTGATCTCGCGGCGCGTGAGGCTCATGTCGGGCATTTTAGGATGCGGATCGGTCAGAAAGGCCGCAAGCGCCTTGTCGTCGGGCATGCGCCGCGCGATGTCGGCGAAAGTCGGGGCGTCCACCTTAGCCGATTTTTGATCGGCGCTGACGACGTGGCAGGCCGCGCACCAGCGCCGCGCGATGACTTCCCCATGCGCGGCGTCGGCCGCCTGCGCGGACGCTCCAAACATCGCGAAAAGCCCGATCGAGATAACGAAATCGTAGCGGCGCAAGGCGCGCATGGCGGCGTCCTTTGGTTTGAATTTTCAGCTTTGGCGCGAAGATGAGTTTCAGCCTGCGTGAAGCGTTTTGACGATCTTCGACATCCAGGAATCTTCATGTTGCACGGGCTCGAGGCCGCCGGTCTTCAGCAGGGCGAGCGCGTCGCGATACCACTGCGAATCGGGGTAGTTGTGGCCCAGTATCGCGCCCGCGGTCTGCGCCTCGTTGGAGATGCCCATCGCGAGATAGGCCTCGGTCAGGCGATAAAGGGCTTCTTCGGTGTGACGCGTGCTTTGATATTTGCCGAGCACCGTATGGAAGCGGTTGATCGCCGCAGGATAGTTCTTGCGAGTGAGGTAGAAGCGGCCGATCTGCATCTCCTTGGCGGCCAACTGATCGCGCGCGATCTGCATTTTGGCGCGCGCGTCGGGCGCATATTCGGAGGTCGGAAAGCGCTCGACGAGCGCGGTGAAGGCTTCCAGCGCCTTTTCGGCGTTGCTTTGATCCTGCATCACGCCGGTGATTTGATTATAGTATGACATGCCGCTCAGATAATACATATAAGGCGTGTCGGGAGACTTTGGGTAAAGTTCGACATAGCGCTTCGCAGATTGGACTGCGTCGTCGTACGCCGGTTTTTGATACTGCGAGAAGGTCGTCATCAAAAGGCCTTTGCGGGCCCATTGCGAGAACGGAAACTTCTTTTCGAGTTCGCCGAACTTCTTGGCCGCACCTTCGTAATCCTTGCGATTGAGCTTGGCGAGACCCTGATTGTAGATGTCCTCGGCCGGGACGTCGGGCGTGATTTCCGTCTTATATTTCTCGCCGCCGCCGGTGAACAGATTGGTCACCGGATCCAGCAGATCGGCGCGCGCGCCGCGCGGCGCCGCTGCAATCAGAAGCGCGAGCGCGACTGCGACGTAAACGGTTCGAGTGACGGCGAACATCTATGAGCCTCTTTGCGGCATGCGGGGACGAGAGCTGTCGGGCCGCAGCGGAAAATACTTAACCCAAGGCGCCGAGCCGCGCCACCATTCAGATTGCCGATAAAAACGTGGTTCGTTGGGCGATATTATGGCGCGCGCCGGCTTTGCGGCGGCGCTTCGCGGCTCTTTCTCGCAGGGCTCGGGGAAAGCGTCGCGCGCTTCGCGCCGTCCCGCCGGGCGTGGGTATGCGCGACATAGGCGGAGGGCGTCGTCATCAGTTTTTCGACCACCGCCAGATTGAGCTTGTGGCCGCCGCGATAGCAGCGGAAAGCGCCAAAGATCGGCGCGCCGGCGAGGGCGAGGTCGCCGACGACGTCGAGCATCTTGTGGCGCACGCATTCGTCAGGAAATCTCAGGCCTTGCGCATTGAGCACGCGGTCCTCGTCGAGCACCAGGCAATTTTCGAGATTGGCGCCGAGCGCCAGCCCTTCGCGCCAAAGGCGCTCGGCGTCGCGCAAAAAACCGAAGCTTCGCGCCGGGGCGAGTTCGCGCTCGAAAACCGCTGCGCGTCAGGGTCAGCGCCAGACGCTGGCGGCCGATCGGGCGTTGGAAGGCGATCTCGACGTCGAGATCGAGACGCGCGCGGCCGGTGGGGGCGAATTCCGCCCAGGAGGCGCCGTCGCTGACGCGCACCGGCTCGACGACCTCGATCGTCCGCCGCGCCGCCGCGAGCCGCGCGACGCCGGCGGCTCTGATCGCCGCGACGAAGGCCGTCGCCGAGCCGTCCATCGCCGGCGCCTCGTCGCCGTCGATCTCGATGAACGCATTGTCGACGCCAAGCCCGAACAGCGCCGCCATCAGATGCTCGATCGTCGAGACCGAAACCGCGCCATGCGAAATCTGCGTGCGCAGCTGCGTCGCGCAGACGTTCGGCCAGAGCGCCGGCACGGCGCCTTCCGAGTCGGCGCGCACGAAGACGACGCCTGCGCCGGCCTCGGCCGGAGAGAGATTGACGCGCGCCGGCGAGTCGCCGTGCACGCCGCGGCCTTCGAGCGCGATCGAGCGACGGAGGGTGGTTTGGCGGAGGGGCGAATGTCGCGGCGGCATCAGATTTCGAACGATCCTCTCGAAAGCGCAAGGCTCGGCGCGCGCTGATTTTTTAGAATGCGCGGTTGAGGAGACGAGCATAACGAAGCGCGGGCCTTCCCTCCAATCACGCTTTTTTACAGTTTGTTACAACGGCGCCTCAGCCGATCACGCGCTCGACCTTGCTGACCAGCGGATTGGCGCGCAGGCCGGCGATGATTTCGCTCAAATGTTTCAAATCCGCAACCTCGATGTCGATCGTCATCTCGCGAAAGTCCGGCGAATGGGCGGTGAAGCCAATATTGTCGATATTGGCTTTGGTCTCGCCGATGAGCGTCGCGACGGCCCCGAGCGAGCCCGGTTCGTTGACCGCGGCGACGACGATGCGCGCCGGAAACAGCTCGCGTCCGCCCATGTCGACGTCCCAGCGCACGTCGAGCCAACGGTCCGGCTGGTCGTCGTAATTGGTCAGCGACGGCGATTGAATGGGATAGATCGTGATGCCTTCGCCCGGCGTCAGGATTCCGACGATGCGGTCGCCCGGCACCGCGCCGCCGCTCTTTGCAAAACGCACCGGCACGTCGCCCTTCAGCCCGCGAATGGGGATGCCGGCGGCGGCGCCCGCGCCCGGCGCCTTGAACATCAGATTGGTGTTGGATTTGACCTCGAACCAGCCGGCGTCGCCGGGCTGGGCGCCGTCGACGCGACTTTGCGCTCCTCGCTGAAGTCGGGATAGACCGCCTTGACGACGTCGCCGGAGTAGATTTCGCCGCGGCCCACCGCCGCCATCACGTCGTCGACGGAAGCGCGCGCCAATCGCGGCAGGACCGCCTTCAACTTTTCGTCGGCGTAAACTCGAGCGGCGCGCTCGAAGGCGCGCTCGACGATCTGGCGCCCGAGTCCCGCATATTGGCGGCGCGTCGCCTCGCGCGTCGCCCGGCGGATGGCGGCGCGCGCCTTGCCGGTGGCCACCGCCGCCTCCCAGGCCGCGGGCGGCGTGTGATTTTCCGCGCGGATGATCTCGACTTCGTCGCCGTTGTGCAGCTCCGACAGCACCGGCGCGATGCGCCCGTTGATTTTGGCGCCCACCGCCGAATCGCCGAGCTTGGTGTGCACCGCATAGGCGAAATCGATCGGCGTCGCGCCGCGCGGCAGCGCGATCAGTCCGCCCTTCGGGGTAAAGCAGAACACCTGGTCCTGAAACAGCTCCAGCCGCGTATGCTCCAAAAACTCTTCCGGACTGTCGCCATGCGCGAGATGCTCCAAGGTTTCCTGCAGCCAACGATAGGCTCGGCTTTCCTTGGCGAGGTCCTCGCGCTCGGTCTGACCGCCGGCGTCCTTGTAGAGCGCATGGGCGGCGATGCCGAAACGCGCGATCTCGTGCATTTCGGCGGTGCGGATTTGCAGCTCGACGCGCTGGTGCCCGGGCCCGATCACCGTCGTGTGGAGCGAGCGATAGTCGTTTTGTTTCGGCGTCGAGATGTAATCCTTGAAGCGGCCCGGCACGCTCGGCCATTTCGTATGCACGACGCCGAGCGCGCGATAGCAGTCTTCGACCGCGCCGACGATGATGCGAAAGCCGAAAATGTCGGAAAGCTGCTCGAAGGAAACGGATTTGCGCTCCATTTTGCGCCAGACCGAATAGGGCGTCTTCTGGCGTCCGGTCACCGCCGCCTCGATGCCGCGCTCCGCAAATTCGCGCTCCAGCGTCTCCTCGATGCGCTTGATGATGCCGCCGTTCTTGGCGCGCAGATCGTGCAGGCGCGTTTCGATGGTCAGATATGCCTCGGGCGTCAGATGCCGGAAGGCCAGGTCTTCGAGCTCCTCGCGCAGTCGCTGCATGCCGATGCGACCAGCGAGCGGCGCGTAGATGTCCAGCGTTTCCTGAGCGATGCGCGTGCGCTTTTCGACCGGCACGAAGTGCAGCGTGCGCATGTTGTGCAGGCGGTCGGCGAGTTTGACGAGCAAAACGCGCATGTCCTCGGCGATGGCCAGCAGCAGCTTGCGGAAATTCTCGCGCCTGCCGCGCCTGTTTGGAGACGAGGTCGAGTTTGTCGATCTTGGTCAGACCGTCGACGAGGCGGCCGATCTTGGGGCCGAAGAGTTCGTCGATCTCCTCGCGCGTCGCGCTCGTGTCCTCGATCGTGTCGTGCAGGACTGCGGCGACGATCGTCGCGTCGTCGAGCCGAAGATCGGTGAGGATCGCGGCGACTTCGAGCGGGTGAGAAAAGTAAGGATCGCCCGAGGCGCGCTTTTGCGCCCCATGGGCTTTCATGGCGTAGACATAGGCGCGGTTCAGCAGGTCTTCGTCGACTTGCGGATTGTATTTACGCACCCGCTCGACAAGTTCGTACTGCCGCATCATTCGCGTGAAATCCGCCGTCCGCGCCCGTTATTCTTGACGCGGCTCGCCTTTTCTTAATGGGGCTCGCCTCCGCGAAGCATGGAAAACGCGCCCCGCCGCCTCGAAGCTTAAATCAAGAGGCGATGCGCCGCCAGAGCATGTTCCAGCCAAACGTGCTAAACGAACTCTCGCCGAGCTGATCGCGCTCTCGCGTCACTCGATGTCGTCTTCGATGCCGGGCGGCGGGACAAGGCCCTCCAGGCCGCGCAGCAGGTCTTCCTCCGTCATCCGGTCGAACTGCGCTTCGCCCTCCGGCGTCTCGCCGCTCGGCGGCTGCAGAGAGGGAACCATCTCGGCTTCGGGCTCGTCGACCTCGACGTGACGCTGCAGCGAATGTATGAAATCTTCCTTGAGGTCGTCGGGGGTCAGCGCGCCTTCGGCGATCTCGCGCAGCGCCACGACCGGATTTTTGTCCTTGTCGCGCTCGACGAGAATGTTCTGACCCGAGGAAATCAGCCGGGCCCGATGAGCGGCGAGCAGGACGAGATCAAAACGGTTTTCGACCTTATCGATGCAGTCTTCGACGGTGACGCGAGCCATCTCCGCCTTCTCCTTCATGGTTTCGGGAATGAGCAGAGGTGCTACACCAGTTCTGCTCGGCGAGCAATGGCCCCAAAAACAGCCCTCGATTCTTTTTCCACATATTCAACTTTCAAGGGGCGTCGTCCGCTAATGAACTGGCGAAAGCGTCAAATTGTTTCTGGACCGCTTCCAATTTATGGAGAAATATTTAGAATAGCCCTCTTGACGTTGAGCGCGGGTCGGGTAATTTTATGACGGAGCGAAGACTCTTCGAGTGAGAGAGACCGTTTAACGACATCGAAACTTTAATGGGCCAAAAGCGTCTAAGCGCATGTTGGATAGTACTTAAAAGACTATGAGCTCAGAAAAAAAGTTGTCGTTGATTTAACCGGGCCCCTCTTCGGGCGTCGCCTCGCTATATATGGATCGAGAGGCTGGGTCGCTTCGGCGGTGCCCAAATCCAACCGTGGACGAGAGTGTGAGGCATAAAATGGCCGACCAAGAACGCATTGCATTATTCATTGACGGCGCCAATCTATACGCGACAGCCAAATCTCTCGGCTTCGACATCGATTACAAGCGTCTCTTGCGCGAATTTCAAAGCAAGGGCACCTTGATCCGCGCTTTTTACTATACCGCGCTGATCGAAGATCAGGAATATTCTTCGATCCGTCCCCTCATCGATTGGCTGGACTATAACGGCTATGCGGTGGTGACCAAGCCGACGAAGGAGTTCGTCGATTCGCTTGGCCGCCGCAAGGTTAAGGGGAACATGGACATCGAACTCGCGGTAGACGCGATGGAGATGGCCGAGCACATCGATCACATGGTCCTGTTCTCGGGCGACGGCGACTTCCGTTCCTTGGTCGAGGCGGTGCAGCGCAAGGGCGTTCGGGTCTCGGTGATTTCGACGATCACCACGCAGCCCCCGATGATCGCCGACGAACTGCGTCGCCAGGCCGACGAATTCATCGATCTGATCCATCTCGTCGGCAAGATCGGTCGCGATCCTGGCGAGCGCGCCGAGCGCATGCAGCGTTATCAGGAGCGCCGACCGATGCCGCAGACGGCGACCGCGCAGCACGACGTCGGGGAAGAATAGTCGGTTTCCTGCCGAAATCGAAAAGGGTCGGATCGCGAGATTCGGCCCTTTTTGTATTGCCCATTAACCCAAGTCTTCACGATGCGCGATCAATCGACGCGATTATTCGCGCATTGTGAGTTTCTCACCTAAGAATTGCCACCGCTCAACACGGTGACCGCGCGACGGTTTTGCGACCAGCAGGAAATGTCGTCGCAAACAGCCACCGGACGCTCCTTGCCATAGCTGACGGTGCGGATCCGGCTCCCGGAGACGCCCTTGGAGATCAGGTAGTTCTTGGCGGTTTCGGCGCGCCTTGCGCCGAGCGCGAAATTATATTCGCGTGTGCCGCGCTCGTCGGCGTGGCCTTCGATCGTGAAGGCGTAGCGCGAATAGCGATTGAGCCATTCCGCCTGCTTGTCGAGCGTGGCCTGGCCGGTCGGGGTCAGGTCGGTCGCATCGCTCTCAAAAAACACCCTGTCGCCGACGTTCACGACAAAATCTTTCGCGCTTCCCGGCGTCGCAGCGCCGCCTCGGCCATAGCCTGCGCCGAACTGATTGGGTCCGCCGCCTTCCTCGTCGGCCGCATTCTTGGCGCAGGCCGAGATCGCAAGAGCCGCCGTGAGCGCGGCGGCGATCTTCGCCGCCCGCAAGGCTGACGCAAGCTGCATGTCTCAACTCCTCTGAAGGACTTCCGTCGCCTGAACTAGCCGTTCAGGGATTAAACTAAGGTTCCAACAACCTTGATCGGAGGTTAGCGAGACGCGTCGTTTCTTCCCAATCGCAGGCTGTGCTTAACCGTTGGTTGCGAGCGCCAAGCGCGCGTCAACTTTCGAACGATCCGCATAAACCTCGATGATGACCATTTTGCGCGCAAACCCGCCTCCGCAAAAGTTGACCAGACTTTTGCGGCGAGAAAATGCGTAACTTCTTCAACTGGCGCGGGTTCTTAATCGAGCGGATGAGTACATCCGCTCGCAACGCGCGCCAACGTTTCACTCGGCGGGCGGCGCTTCCGAGACGGCTTGCGGGGCGAGTTCGCGTTTCGCGGAAAGCCAGCGGCCAAGCGACATCCACCAGGGCGCGCCGACATGCAGATGCCTGCGCAGCGGCGTTTTGATGATGCAGAGCACCAGTCCGATGCTGAACAGGCACCACACCGCCGGCCATTCGTTGATGTTGCTGGTCGTCGCCGACGCCAGCAGCGGACCCGCGACATAAGAGAACAGCGTGAAGCGCCAGCTGCCGATCAACGCGGGCATCAGGAAGGCCGCGAGCGGGTAGGCGATGTAGCCGCGCCCGAGCCAGGCGTCCTCGGCCATGCTGTTGCCGATGCCGTTCGCGGGAACCAGCCAGGCGAGATGCCACTCGCCGCGCACGGTGCATAAAAACTCGCCGCACAGCGGGCGCCCGATCTGACAATGTCCGGCCCAGGCGAAGGGATAGAGCTGCACCAGCATCATTATGGCGCAACAAAAGCAGCCGAAATAGACCCAGGGCGCGATTTTGCGCGCCGCGTCCTTCGGCATGAAATAAAGCGCGACGGAATTGATGAAGAACGGTTGGAACGCGATGTGCAGGTAGCCGAAGAGAGTCATCACCTGGTTGAGCGGCGAGTCGCATTGGTTGATGACCGAGTAACTGACCGCCTGCAGCGCCTCCATACTGGCGAAATAGAGCAGACACACCCACAACGCCAAGGGCTCCGGATCGCGTTTCAGCGCCGAATAGGCGGCGCCGGCGATGCCGGTCGCAGCTAAAACGGTCGAAGCTTCTCCACTCCAGCACATGTTTTCTCGTCCAAGGTCGGATTTTGTCAGGCTTCCGATACACTATTAAACGCCGCCGTCAAACGCTGCAGCGCAACTGAAAAGTCTCATCTTTTCGCGCCAAGGTAAGCGCCCGTTAACGAGAATGCGGTCTTAATCTCGACAAAGGAATTTGCCGGAACCTCGCCCCGGAGCTTTCAGTCATGACCGACGACGACACGCCGCTTCCGCTCATTTCCGGCGGCCGGATATCCTTCGAAAAGCCGCGGCCCCGCGCGCAAGTTCGAATGGTGCGCTCCAACGGCTCCGGCGGCGGCGGCATCCTCGCCACGCACGGAACCTTTACGGCGGCCTTCGCGGTTTCCTTGATGGCCGGCGTGATCGCCGGCGTGGGTTTCGGCGGCTTCAACGGGGTCAAGAAAGGCCTGGAGGCGGGGGCGAAGGTCGACACGGCGCTGCTCGGAGCCCCGGCGTCCGGCGGCGCATCCTCGACGGTCGCGGTCGAGCCGGTGCTCGACGAAATCCGTTCGCTGCACGCGCAACTCGAGCAGCTTCGGCATGGCGCGGAGACTCAGCGCACGACGGAGCGGCTGAAGGCGCTGGAGCATACCATCGACGCCAATCAGGCGGCCGCCGAAACGCTCGACCACGCGGCCAGCTCGCTCGCGTCGAAGCTGGAGGAGATCGAGCAGCGGTTGGCGCGGGTCGAACAGGCCGGAATCGATACGACGCCGGTCGGCTCGATTCGCCAATCCGAGAAGGGCAAACGCGAGGGCCGTCGCGGTCGCCCTCACGCGCCGCAATAGAGCATGTTCCGCAAAAGTTAAAGGGCTGTGATAAGAACATGCTCCATCATTTGATTCTTGGAGCGATTTCCTACCGCTCGAATGATTCCATTCGAGCGGAACGCGCTGTAGCCTGGAATATCAATAAGTCTTGAAGGCTCCGGCGGCCTCGCGCGCCGCCGGGAGGGATGAATATCTTCTAGAACTCCATAATTTACAGCTTTCGTCATTGTTAACTTTTTCTCAGAGCGCTTTCCGACCGAATGGACTCATTCGGTCGATAAGAAATCGCTCCAAAATCAAAATGCTGGAGCAAGTTCTTATCGAAAAAGTCTATCAACTTTTTCGGATTTTGCTCCAGCCGCTGCGCCCCGCTCGGGTGGACAACCTCAGCCCTGAATTGTTAAAACGCCGCCATGACGGAACGGCTTTCCCTTTGCGCTCTTGTCCTCGCGCTGCTCATCTGCCCGGGTGTCGCCGCGGCTGCAGACGCAGCGGGCGACGCTGCGCCCAAAACCGACGTCGCGTCTGCGAAATCGGACGAGACCTATATCGTCACGCTGCAAGCGATCGGCGCCCTCGCGCCGACCTATCCGGGCTCCGCTTCGCTTCGCCCCTATCCTTTTCCCAGCCTCAACGTCCGCAGCGCAAACGAGCGCGAGCGCTTCTCGACGCCAGACGAGGGCTTTGGCTTTCCGCTTGTCGACATGTCCGGCTTTCGCGCCGGGCCCGTCGCCAATTTCGTGTTTTACCGCGGCAACATCCCCGGCCTTCACCAAGTCGGAACCACGCATGAGATCGGCGGTTTCGCCGAATTCGCGCCGGTGGACCATTTCCGCGCCCGTTCCGAGCTGCGCCAGGGAATCGACGGCCACGAGGGGTTTGTCGCGGCGCTCGCCGCCGATGTTTACGGCGGCGCCGAGGCCCTCACGCTCTCGCTCGGCCCACGCCTGAATTTCGGCAATAATCGCTACGCCAACGCCTATTTCTCAGTGTCGCCGGAAGAGGCGTTCGCCAATGGGAGGCTCACCCCCTATCAGGCGACCGGCGGCTTCACCTCGGCGGGCGGCCTCGCGACGATACGGTTCGACTTCACGCCGAATTTCAGTGCGACCGTCTATGGCGGTTTGACGCGGCTCGCGGGCAGCGTCGGCGGCAGCCCGATTCCCAATCTCATCGGGTCGCGCGACCAATTCACGGCCGGGCTGGCCTTCAGCCGCTCCTTCGAAATCCGCAAATTCTGGTGAAAGGCGGACTTATTCCGGCTGTTTGCCGCGCGCGCGGCGCTTAAGGCATTCGCGCTCGAAGTCGCGTTGCGCCGCCTTGTCGAGGCCTTGCGCCGCGGCCTGCTTCGCGCATTCGCGGCGGTCCGAGCGTTGCGCGCGCCGACCAAAAAAGCATTTCGTCAGGAAGCTGTCGCGGTCGGAACCGCGCAATCCGCGCTCATTGGCCTTTTCGCGGCAGGCGTGACGCATGTGGCGGGCTTCGAATTTGGAGACTTTCGGCGCCTCTTTTGCGGGCTTGGCGGGCGCCGGCGGCTGCGGCTTGGCCGGGGACGGCGCCGACTTCGGGGTTTCGGCCGCGTCGGCACTGATGAGCGCGTCCGTCGCGCGGGGCAGGGCGAGAGCTCGCTGCGGCGCGGCGGCGAGACTTGCCGCGGTCGCCGCGGCCATGAAGAGAGTTACGCAAAGTCCGGGAAGGGCGGCGCTGGGCTCGGTGCTATGGCTCATTTCGCGCTCATTGGGTGAGTTGGCTTCGAAGATAGCGCATTTCACTTTAGCTCGTCGCGACGGAAGGCGCGCCAGCATAGACGAAGCCGAGACGTCGATCCTGTCCCCGCATCGCATAGCTCGGCTGAAGCGGTTCCACAATCCTTTCGCGGGGCGCCTCATTGTCTTGACTTCGACCGCCGCCTGTCTTATTCCGCCCTCCTCGCCAGCAAGCGGGATTTGGGGGAGTAGCTCAGTTGGTTAGAGCGCCGGCCTGTCACGCCGGAGGTCGCGGGTTCAAGTCCCGTCTCTCTCGCCATTTTCTCCGTTTGAGCGCCGCCCTAGCAGGCCAAGTCTGGGAACGCTCACAACATAATCCGTCGAGACATGAATGAGCCACGTTGCGCACGAACTGCATGAAGCATTCCCCGAGAAGATCGAAGCGATCAAGGAGCTGAGAAGCAGCAACGCGCATTTCGCCAAGATCGCCGAGAGCTATCACGAGCTCAATCGCGCCATTCATCGCATGGAGACGGACATCGAGCCGGTCGCCGACGAAACGCTCGAAGGCCTCAAGAGGCGGCGGCTCGCCCTCATGGACGAAATCGCCGGCTTTCTGGCCGAAGTCTGAGACGCTAGAGCGCTTTCCGACCGAACGGACTCATTCGGTCGACAAGAAATCGTTCCAGAATCAAAATGCTGGAGCAAATTCTGATCGAAAAAGCCCATCAACTTTTTCGGATTTTGCTCTAAGCGACGCTTTGAGAGAGACGATCATGCCCCTCTACGCATTTTCCTGCACGGATTGCGGACGCGAATTCGAACAGTTGCTGCGCGTCGACGAGACCCCGGCGTGCCCGAACTGCGGCGGGTCCCACGCGCAGCGGCTGATCTCGCTCATCGCCAAGCCCGCCGCCGGCGGCCCGAGCGAGCCGTCCTGCCCGGCGATGACCGGCGGAACGCCTTGCGGCGCCGGTTGTCCGGCGCTCTCCGAAATGTCGTGATCCCTTACGAACAGCCTCAAGGCGCCGGGCTGGCCGGAGCACGTTCTTATCGCAAAAGTGCTTCAACTTTTGCGGAAACATGCCCTAGCGCCGCGTTTTGTGGGATTTGCGCCACAGCGGCCAAATTTCCTTCGATTAGCGGCTATTGCGCAGTTGACATGCCGGGCAATCGTGAGAGTTTCTTCCGCTGAAGACGCGCGCCTTCGCCCAGGCTTTGCGCTTGCGGCGCGCTAGTACTTGTTGCGGCCTGCATTTTTGGCCGTCGTCACTTAAGGAGAGCATCCATTCGCCGTCCGATGAAAAGCACTGCGGCCCCGCAAAAAGAGGGCCCGAGGATCAATAAGGAAATTCGCGCGCGGGAAGTCCGTCTGATCGACTCCGAAGGCAAGAACCACGGGGTCGTGCCATTTCTCGAGGCCCTCGAGCTCGCCGAAGGGGGCGGCCTCGATCTTGTCGAGATCGATCCCAATTCCGAGCCGCCGGTTTGCAAGATCCTGAATTACGGACGCTATCGGTTCCTCGAGCAAAAGCGCGTCGCCGAGGCGCGCAAAAAGCAGAAAATCGTCGAGGTCAAGGAGATCAAGCTTCGTCCGGGCATTGACGATCACGATTACGACACGAAGATGAAAGCCGCGCGCCGCTTTTTCGAGGACGGCGACAAGGTCAAGGTGACGCTGCGCTTCCGCGGACGCGAGATCGCCCACCAGGACCTCGGATATCGGCTGATGACCCGCGTCAAGGCGGAAACCGCGACAATCGCCAAAGTTGAGCTTGAACCGTCGATGGAAGGCCGGCAAATGATCATGGTGCTCTCGCCGCGCTGAGGCCGATTCGCATCCGATCGCGCGCCACCTTGGTTGTCCTCATGCCAAATAATTGGTTTCCAAAGCTCCGGGCGCCGACGCAGAAGTTTGCTGTCTGTTTTTTGACGGTGTTGCTGGGAGCGTCGGCGGCGCGGGCGCAGATCACGCTGCCGGGCGCCGCAGCGCCGACCGAAGAGGGCGC
The DNA here is from genome assembly GCA_963820145.1 of uncultured Alphaproteobacteria bacterium. GTDB lineage: Bacteria > Pseudomonadota > Alphaproteobacteria > Rhizobiales > Beijerinckiaceae > Methylocystis. Next base: position 11,391 of record CAWFZD010000094.1, on the reverse strand, counting down.
CGTCGCGACGCCGGTCGAACGGGCGCCGCACGCCGGCGAGGGCAAGGCTGCCGCCAAGCCGAGGCTAAGGAAGCATGTCGGAAAAGCCGTCGACCCCGACGAGCGCGACGCGGGTTCCGCGATCGCGCCGAAACCGCCGAGCGAAGACGGCGTCCTCGGCAAAGCGCTGTATCTCGACGGCTCGCGCAGCTCGGTCGAACTGGATCGGGCCGGGGGGCGGTTGGAGGTGACGAAGCTGACGCTCACGGGCGACAGCATCACGCACTCGGGCGAAAGCTGCCGCGTCGAAGTCTCGGGCATGCCGCTGCGGCTCGACGCCCGCGACAATGACGCGGGGCTGCATCGCTATCAGGCCGATCTGCCGGCCTGCCCCTTCGTGCTTGATGTGCTCGACGGCGCGATCCTCGTCACCAACCAGGGCGGCGCCTGCGAATTGAAGGCCGCCGACTGTCGTTCCGACCCGGTCGGGCTTTGGGGCGTCGGCGCCAGCGACCTGGATATGAAGGATCCCAAGCGCGCCAAGGAGATGCTGGCCTCGCGCGCGCGCATCGAGAAGACGGTCCGCGCCGATTTCCGCGCGCTCTACGCCAAATACAAGAAGGACAAGCCGCTGCGCCAGTATCTGGTGCGCGAGCAGGCCGGCTTCTCCGCGCATCGCGAAGAAATCTGTCGCGCCTATGCCCAGGAGGCGGACTTCGGCTATTGCGCCTTGCGCGTCACCGAGGCGAGGGCCCTGACGCTCGGGACCCAGCTTGCGCATGGCGTCGTCCGTCCGGCGAATCTCATCGAGGAAGCGCCCCCCAAGCGCCCGCGCCGCGCCGGCAAATGAGCGGCGAGCGCAGGACCGCCGCATCCAGCTGGCTTTGCTTTGGCTTATGTGGATTTATGACTTTTTGTCATAAGGTTGCGAGCCAATGACGCGCCAAGCGCGCGCTTGACTCGGCGCCGCAATCCATGGAAACCCCTAAACCGCCCGGCATTTCCGGCGCCAATCGTTGGGGGCGGTTGTTCGATGACGCCGAAGAGTTGTGCGGTGCGTTTCAGGGTGCGCGCGTCGATTAGGCTCGGGGCCTCTTCGATCTTGCTCATGCTTTGCGCCGCGGGACTGTCCTCCTGTTCATTTCTGCCGGCGGCGGCCCCGACCAGCGTCGCAGTCGATTCGAGCGGCGATTCGACCATCGACGATTATGTCCTCGTGCGCCTGACGCCGAGCGTCGCCAGGATCGTCGGCCAGGAGAGCGATGGCGGCTTTCCGCAATCCTTTCGGCTCGGCGGCTATTCCGCCAGCAACCAGCTGCGTCCCGGCGATCTCATCGGCGTCACCGTCTTCGAGGTCGGCGCCTCCTCGGCGTTTCAGCCGCCGCAGAGCGGCGTCGCGACCTCGACGGCCCCGGCGTCTTCGGTCGGCGCGGCGCCGACCGCGGCGCAACCCGCTTCCGTTCAGTCGCCGCAACCCAGAACCACCAGTCTGCCTGCGCTCGCCGTAGAGGGGGACGGAACGATCCGCGTGCCCTTCATCGGCAGCATTCGCGTCGCGGGCCTGACGCCGTCGCAAGCCGCGCGGCGCATCGAGACGGCGCTGCGGCGCCAAGCGGTCAATCCGCAAGTGCTGGTGACGCTGATTTCAGAACGTCGGCAACACCGCGACGGTCGGCGGCGACGCGAATCACGCGACGCCTGTCACCCTGACGCTGCGCGGCGAGCGCATCCTCGACGTGATCGGCCAGGCCGGCGGCAGCAAATGGCCGGCCTTCGACACCGACGTCCGCCTCTTGCGCGGCAATGTCTCGGCCAGCGTAAAATTGCAGCGCGTCGTCGACGATCCTTCCCAAAACATCCGGATCATGCCCAACGACCAGGTTTTTCTGGTCCACAATCCGAAGACCTTCGCCGTGCTGGGCGCGGCGCAGAAGGTCTCGCAATATACGTTCGACACCCCGACCGTCTCGCTCGCCGAGGCTTTCAGCCGCGCCGGCGGTCCCATCGACACGGTCGGCACGCCCGCCGCCCTTTATCTCTTCCGACAGGAGCCGTCGGCGGTCGCAGAAGAACTCGTCGCCTTGGGCGCGGCGGTTTCGCCGGACGGCCTATCGCCGGTGCCGCCGGGCTTTTCCGGAGGTCAGAGCAGGGTCAACATCGTCTATCGCATCAATCTGAATGAGGCCGAGGGCTATGTGCTGGCGCGCAACGTGTTGATGCACGACAAGGACGTGCTCCTGATCTCCAATTCCGAGGGCGCGCAGCTGCTCAAACTCCTGACCATCGCGCGCGGCTTCTCCGGCATCGCCTCCGACATCAGCGGCTTCTACAATCGGAATATCGCGACGACGGTCAACGTGCGTTAGAGCGCGTAAGCTTTTGTTTGAGCATGTCCTTGTCCAAAAACCGCTTCGCACTTTTTGGGGACATAGTCCAGCGCCTCACCGATACCAGACGAAGTAGAACGAAACGGCCAGCGCGACCAGAAAGCCGAAAATCACATTGCGCAGGAATCCGCCTTGAAACTCGTCCATCGTCGTCTCCCATTTCCTGAGCGCATCTCCTAGTTTGGTGCAGTATAGGCGAAAAAACCGGTTTAGACGACGAGTCCGGAACGACTGAAACGCCTCCGCTTGCGATCGACGCCGCTTCGGCGCCGCCGCGCGCCAAAATCTCAAACTATCCCGAACCGTTTTTCGGCCGCGTGGCGGGACGTGAAAAGCGCCCGCTCGGCGACATTTTCGGGCTTCGCAACTTCGGCGTGAACTTGACCCGGCTGCGTCCGGGGGCCGAATCAGCTCCCGGCGATGCATCGCATCCGGCGCGCCAAGAAAATGCCGAATTTTAGTTCGCCAATGCGCACTGCTTCCACAAGTTTTGCTCAAACGCGTGACACGACCAAGCGGCGGATCACAGCCGCAGTTCGCGACGTTTCGCTGCGTCGTCGCAGGGTTTACCAGCCCTTAAAGCGATCGGGCTAAAGTCGCGCGATCAAAGGAGCCGCCGTGGCGCGCCGCGAACCGAGTTTCGACGACGACGACGCGCCCCGCGCGAGACGGGACGCGAGCGAGGGCGGACGCCGTCCGTCGCGCCGCAGCCCGCCTCAGCGCTCGAACTCCCTCTTCGTCCGTCTTATTTATTGGTCGCTCGTCGCCGGGCTCTGGGGCGTCATCGGGCTTGGCGGGCTCATCGTCTATCACGGCTCGCGCCTCCCGCCGATCGATCAGCTCGCGATCCCCAAACGTCCGCCCAATATCGCGATCGTCTCGATGGACGGCGAGCTGCTCGCCAATCGCGGCGATACCGGCGGCGCCGCGGTCAACCTCAAGGATGTGCCGCAATATCTGCCGAAAGCCTTCGTCGCGATCGAAGATCGGCGTTTCTATTCGCACTGGGGCGTCGATCCGATGGGCGTCGCGCGCGCCCTGTCGCGCGATCTTCTGCACCGCGGCGGCGTGCAGGGCGGCTCCACCCTCACGCAGCAGCTCGCCAAAAATCTGTTCCTGACGCAGGAGCGCACGCTTTCGCGCAAGATTCAGGAAGCGATTCTGGCGATCTGGCTCGAGCATAAATTCACCAAAGACCAGATCATCGAGCTTTATCTCAACCGCGTTTACTTCGGCTCCGGCGCCTACGGCGTCGAGGCGGCGGCGCGCCGCTACTATGGCCATGGCGCGCATGATCTCACGCTGGCGGAAGCCGCGACTCTGGCGGGGCTGGTCAAGGCGCCGAGCAAACTTGCGCCCGACCGCAATCCCAAGGGCGCGAGCGAGCGCGCGGCGCAAGTCGTCGCTGCGATGGCGGAACAAGGTTTCATCACCCCGGGAATGGCGAAGACGGCGCTCGCAAATCCGGCGCGGACAAAACGCGACAATGGCGCGGGGTCGATCAATTACGCCGCCGATTACGTGATGGACGCGCTGCACGAACGCATCGCGGCGATCGACGACGACATCGTCGTCACGACGACGCTGAGCCGCGGGCTGCAAAACGCCGCCGAGCGCGCGCTGACCGAGGAGCTCGACAAGAAGGGCGCGAAATTCGGGGTGGAGCAGGGCGCGCTGGTGGCGCTGGACGGCGGCGGCGCGATCCGCGCGCTCGTCGGCGGCCGCGACTACGCCGACAGCCAGTTCGACCGCGCCGTCGCCGCCAAGCGTCAGCCGGGTTCGGCCTTCAAACCCTTCGTCTATCTCACGGGCCTCGAAAGCGGCCTCACCCCCGACACGGTGCGCGAAGACGGGCCGATCGAGGTGAAGGGCTGGCGCCCCGAGAATTACAGCCGCGAATATTTCGGGCCGGTGACGCTCACAAAAGCCCTCTCGCTGTCGCTGAACACCGTCGCCGTCAGGGTTGGGCTGGAAGTCGGGCCGAAGGCTGTGGCGGCCACGGCGCATCGGCTCGGCGTCGGGTCGGAGCTGCAGCCTAACGCGTCGCTCGCGCTCGGCACTTCGGAAGTCTCGCCGCTGGAGCTGGTCACGGCCTACGCTCCCTTCAGCAATGGCGGCGTCGGCGTGCAGCCGCACATCATCTTGAAGGTGCGCACCACCTCCGGCAAGCAGCTTTACGTCTTCAAAGGCGCCAGCAACGGCCGCGTGATCGAGCCGCGCTACGTCGCGATGATGAATTCGATGATGGAGGAGACGCTGCTCACCGGCACCGCGCGGAAAGCCGAGCTTCCGGGCTGGCAGGCGGCGGGCAAGACCGGCACCAGCCAGGATTTTCGCGACGCCTGGTTCGTCGGCTACACGAGCCGGCTCGTCGCCGGCGTCTGGCTCGGCAATGACGACAATTCGCCGACGAAGAAAGTCTCCGGCGGCAATCTGCCGGTCGAAATCTGGAGCCGTTTCATGAAGGCGGCGCATCAGGGCCTGCAGCCGGCGCCCTTGCCGGGCGGCGGATGGCGCCAGGAGACGCCCGCGCCGGAGCCGCAGCGCATCGCCGACGGGCTGTTGGGTCTCTTTGGCGCAGGACCCGCCGCGGCGCCATCCGCTGTGCGACCTGAGCCTGCGCCGCATCCGGAACCGCCGCCGCGCCCTAGAGCCGCGCTCGCGCCGGCGCCGGAGCGAAGCCAGCCCGTGCATGGCCTGGAATCGCTTATTCCCCCCGAGGACATTCCGACCGGCGAGACGCGCCGCGCCGAGCGACGGGCGCCTGCTCGCGCCGAAAAGAATATCTTCGAGAAACTCTTCGGCGGGTGAGCGTCGTCTCCTCCCCCGGGAGACGGAATGCGGCGCGTTCCCCCTGCGACGATCCCTATCGCGGCTGTCGGTGAGGGGTTAGATCACGACGCGGCGTCGCGGCAAGCGCGCAAGCAAGCGGCGCAGGCCGCGCCCATCGCCGCATATTCCTTGACGCCTGGGTTCTTGTCGCAGTCGTCTTTGCAGACGCGGCAGAGATCGCCGACCGTCCGCGCGAAGGCGAGCGCGAAAGGCGCGCCTAACGATGCCAGGCCGGCCAGCGCGCCGCAGGCCGCCAGCGCATCGGCGCAGGACCGCGCGACGCGTTCCTTGTCCCCGCCGACGAGCGCGCGCGTCACGGCGGCTTGCCCTGCGACGACGCAGGCGTCACAGCTTTCGGCAAGGGCGGCGTAGGCCTTATTGCGCTCCGACGGCGTCGGCGCGGGAGGTTGCGGGACTGCGGGCTTCGCCTGCGCCGCATGCCCGCCGACGCCCCCGGCGGCGAAGTCCCGACGCAGCGAGGCCGGAAAAAAATTCGCGCCGCTGCATTTCCCGCTCCGCTCCACATGGTCCTATGGCGTCGCCGCGAGTATAAACCGCCCCGCGATATTCATCGACGGTTTTTGGAGGCGGCATGAACCCGTTGGCGCATTTCAATTCGGAGCAATACGTCAATATGCTCGTGGCTTTGGCGACGGCGCTCGTGCTCGGGGCCGCGATCGGCGCCGAACGGCAGTGGCGTCAGCGCACCGCGGGTCTGCGCACCAACGCGCTCGTCGCGCTCGGGGCCTGCGCCTTCGTCAATCTCGGCATGCGCCTCAACGGCAATCTCGGCGCGGTCCAGGTGCTCGCCTATGTCGCCTCGGGCATCGGTTTTCTCGGCGCCGGCGTCATCATCAAGGACGGCATGAATATCCGCGGCCTCAACACCGCGGCGACGATCTGGTGCTCCGCGGTCACCGGCGGCTTCGCGGGCGCCGCGCATCCGATCGAGGCGATCACGCTCGCGGGCTGCATCCTCGCCGGCAATACGTTTTTGCGGCCGCTCGTGCGTCTCATCGAACGCGCGCCGATGGATGACAGCGCGTCTGAAGCGATCTTCGACGTGCGCGCGACGGTGACGCCGAAACGGCGCGACGCCTTGCGCGATCTTTTGGTCGAGCGGCTCGAGGCCGTCAAATATCCCGTCCACCTCCCTCGACGAAATCGAGCGTGAGGATGAGGTGGAGTTGGTCGCGACGCTCTCGGCGACGAGCGTCGACGCCAAGGAACTCGACGCTTTGACCGCGGATTTCGAAAAGCTCAACGGCGTGCGGTTCGCGACCTGGTCGTCGCGGGTGAGCGACTAGAGCAAATTCGGCAAAAAGTTGATAGACTTTTTCGATCAGAATTTGCTCCAGCGTTTTGATTTTGGAGCGATTTCTTATCAACCAAAAGAGTCCACCCTCGCCTGATCTTGCACGGAAGCGTTGGCGCCCCTCCCAACGACTTGGAAGCCGGGAGCCTATCTTCATGAATACTCGAGGCTCATAGTCCTCTGCGTCGGGGCGGCGACGTTCGCTCCCATCGCTTGAAGGAGACTGAAACTATGATCCGCCACGCCAAAACCATGCTGCTCGCTCTCGCCGTCTTCGCCGCGCTCGCGCCCTTGGGCGCCCGAGCCGAGGAGGCCTCCAACGATCGCCTGCTGATCGTCAGCGCCAATTCCGGTCATGTGCTTTATGACGACGGCCGCGACGATCTCTTCTGCGTCACGCGCCGGCATGTCGTCGGCTACGATGATTGGGGCCGCCGCATCTATCGTCGCCACATGCGCTGCCGGTAGGGTCGACGCGGGCGCAAACCTCGCCCGGTCGTTCCGCGCTGCGACATCGCGCTTGAGCGGGGTCGGCGGTTTTGCTGTAAAAGCAAATCACCGTCCGTCCCGCTAGAGCATGTTCCGCTCGAGTTGATAAACTCGAGCGATCAGGACATGCTTTAAAGTCTCAAAATCCAGAGCGATGTCTCATCGACCGATGCGTCCTTTCGGTCGAAAACGCTCTAGCCGGAGCCCTCTTCGATGACCTTGATGCTCGCCAGCGTTCTCTCCAGCAAAGAGGCGGAGATCGCCCTTGGAGGCGGCGTCGACGTCATCGACTGCAAGGATTTGACGCGCGGCGCCCTGGGGGCGCTGCCGGTGGCGGAGATCGAGGCCATCGTCAAGGCGGTCGCGGGTCGCGAACCCGTCAGCGCCGTCGTCGAACTGCCGCATGACGCCGCAAGGGCCAGCGCCGCGATCGAGGCCGTCGCCGCGACGGGCGTGGATTTCGTGAAATTCGCAGTGCCGATGACGCCCGACGCGCGCGCCATCGTCGCCGATATGGCGCCGCTCGCCGCGAAGCTGAAGCTCGTCGCCGTGCTGTTCGCCGATCTCGACCCCGATTTCGGATTCTGCTTTGCTCGCCGCCGCGGGCTTCCATGGCGCGATGCTCGACACGGCGCACAAGGCGCGCGGGCGCCTGCTCGACTGCAAGGGGCCGGGCGCGCTCAGCGAATTTGTCCGCAACTGTCGCGCGCAAAGTCTCGCCGCAGGGCTGGCCGGCTCGCTGGAGGCGCCCGACGTGCCGCGCCTCCTCGCGCCGAGCCCCGGACATCATCGGCTTTCGCGGCGCGCTGTGCGAGGCCGGGGATCGACGCGGCGGGATGTCGGCTCCTGCGGTGGCGCTGATCCGCGATCTTTTCGCGCAGCCTGCCGCCGAGCCTCGTTCGGGCCGGAGGACGTCGATCACGTCTTCGTGCGGGATCTCGTGATGCCGGTCGAGATCGGCGCTTACGGTTTCGAACGCGGCCATGCGCAGCGCGTGCGCTTCGACGTCGACGTCGAAGTCTATCGCTTGAACGGGCCGGACGACATGCGCGTCGCCTTCTCCTATGACGTCATCATGGATGCGATCAAAATCATTCTCGCCGCGGGCCATGTCGAACTCGTCGAGACCATCGCCGAGCGGCTCGCCGAGAGCATATTGCTGCATGACCGCGCGCGCGCCGTGAGGGTGGAGATCGCCAAGCTCGACGTCGCGCCGCCGGCCAGCGTCGGCGTCGCCATCCGGCGCGAGCGCGCTGACGCTGCGAGGGGCGCCAAATGAGCGCGCTCGTCGTCAAGATCGGCGGCAGTCTTTGGCGCTCGGAACAGTTGGCGCGATGGATGGCGGCGATCGGCGCCTATCCCGAGCCCGTGACGCTGGTTCCAGGCGGCGGCCCTTTCGCCGACGCCGTGCGCGCGCGCAACCCGTCATGGGTTTTGGCGACGATGTCGCGCATGAGATGGCGCTTTTGGCAATGGAGCAATATGGTCTGGCGCTCGCAGGCCGCTTTTCACGGCTCATGCCGGCGCGCACGCCGCTGCAGGCGGGCGTGGTCCACGCCGCCGGGAGAATCGCCTTGTGGCTGCCGGGCGAGATGACGACGGCGGCGCCGATCGCTGCGAGTTGGGACGTGACGTCGGACAGCCTCGCGGCGTTCTACGCGAAAGCTGCCGGCGCGGCGCGGCTTTTGCTGATCAAGAGCGTCGACCTGGACGCCGCGCGCCTGGACGACCTCGTCGATCGGAGCTTCGCCTCCTATGCGGACGGGCTCGACGTTTTCATCGCCGGGCCGTGCGCTTTGGAAGAGGCATTAGAGACATTTTCGCGAGGCGACGTTCCCGGAACGGGCGTCGCTCTTGCGGTCCCGCAACGAAAGTCTGCCTGAATGAAAAAGAACGTCGTTACGCCGCGCTGGGGCTGGGCGCTCACCGGCTCCGGTCACTTCTTCACCGAATGCCTCGATATGATCCGCACGCTCGATCACGTCGATCTCTTCGTCTCCAAGGCGGCGGCGGAAGTCGTGCGAATGTACAAGACCGATCTCACGCTTCCCGACAATGTGCGCGTGTTCAAGGATGTGACGGCGAGCGCGGCGCCGGTCGGCAATTTCTATTACGGCGTCTATCACACGCTGATCGTCGCCCCCGCGACGTCCAACACCGTCGCCAAATGCGTGTTCGGCATCTCGGATAATCTCGCGACCAATGTGTTCGCGCAGGCCGGCAAATGCCGCGTGCCGACCATCGTCTTCGCTTGCGACACGGCGCCGGAACTCGAAACCCGCGCCCCGAAGGGCATGGTCAAGGTCTATCCGCGCCGCATCGATCTTGAGAACACCGACCGCCTCAAGGAGTTCGAAGCGACGCAGGTCGTCGAAAGCCTCGCGGCGCTCGGCGAAGCGGTGGAGCGGAGGCGCGCGAAGTCGCCGCCAATGTCTGAACGCCTGTTGTTTTTGACCGGCCATCTCGCTTATCCGCGCCTCGAGCGCATGGTGGCGAGTTTCGGCGAAACGGGCAGGGACTGGCGCATCGAAAACATCGGCGTGAAGGTCGCGGCGTTGATGACGCAGGACATCATCCTGCGCGGCTCAAGTCTCCCGTCGACGCGGCTCGGGTTATCCTGCCCGGCCGCTGTCGCGCCGATCTTGCGGCGCTGAGCGCGCAGTTCGGCGTGCCTTTCGCGCGCGGGCCGGAGGAGATCGCCGATCTTCCCGCCTATCTTGGTCGCCACGGCGCGGCAGTCGATCTTTCGCGCTTCGACATAAAAATCTTCGCCGAAATCGTCGACGCGTCGACGATGAGCGTCGCTGCGGCGGTTGAGCGTGCGAAGACTCTTGCGGCAGGCCGGCGCCGATGTGATCGATCTTGGTTGTCTGCCGGACACGCCCTTCGCCCATATGGAGGCGACGATCGCCGCTCTGAAGGCGGAAGGCTTGAAGGTCAGCGTCGACTCGGCGAATGTCGAGGAGCTGTCGCGCGCCGCGCGCGCCGGCGCCGATCATCTGCTCAGCCTCGACGAAAACAGCTTGAGCATTCTTCCTGATGGTTCGCCGCTCGTCCCCGTGCTCGTGCCCGCGCCGCATGGCGATCTCGATTCGCTGCAACGCGCCGCCGCCAAAGCGCGCGCAAGGAAGATCGATTTCATTCTCGATCCCATTCTCGATCCGATTCACTTCGGCTTAGCGGCGTCGATCGCGCGTATGTCGATTTGCGCCGTCGCGAGCCCGACGCCGAAATCATGATGGGCATCGGCAACCTCACCGAATTGACGGACGCAGATTCCTCGGGCGTCACCGCCACGCTGCTCGGCCTGTGCTCCGAGCTGCATATCCGCCACGTTTGACGGTGCAGGTCAGTCCGCATACGCGGCGCACGGTCGAAGAGCATGATGCGGCGCGGCGCATGATTTTCGCGGCCCGCCTCGACGGCGCCTGCCCAAGGGCTATTCCGACGCGCTGCTGCAGGTTCATGACAAGCGTCCCTTCGCAGCGACGCCGCAGGAGATCGCGGAACTCGCCCGCAGCTGCGCGACGCGAATTTCCGCATCGAGGTCGCGAGGACGGCGTACATCTTTTCGCGCGCGATTTTCACCAGGTCGCGACCGACGCGATGTCGCTCTTCGCTTCGCTCGGCGTCGAGAAGGATGGCGCGCACGCCTTTTATCTCGGCGCGGAACTGATGAAGGCGCAGTTGGCCTTCGAGCTCGGCAAGCGCTACCGCCAGGACGAAGCGCTCGACTTCGGCGTCGCGCTGGACGCCAAGGCCGAAGACCTCGAACGCTTCAAGGAGATCGGCCACACGCTGCGCAAAACCGGCGCGTAAATTTTAAATTTCAAGCCGCCGCGCCGCAGCACTTCTTGTATTTCTTGCCCGAGCCGCAGGGGCAGGGATCATTGCGCCCGGCTGCGCGCCTTTGACGACAGGCTCCGTCTTGCGACGCGCTTCCTCGACAAAATACCAGCGGCCTTCGTCCGCGTCGAAGCGGAACCTCGAGCGCTCGCGATGCGCGCGCTCTTCGCCGTCGAGAATGAAATGCGCCACGAATTCCACAAAACCCTTGGCGTCGCCGGACTGCCCCGCTTCGGTCGCGATGATGTCGAGGCCAAGCCACTGCGACTGCGTCGACCAATGCGCGACCGCCTTGCGGTCGAAGTCGAAGCGCGCCTCGGGCGCGAGCGAGTCGTGCAGGAAATCGACCTTGCCGAGCGCATAGGCGCTGTAGCGCGCGCGCATCAGAGCCTCGGCGGTCGGCGCGGGCTTTCCGGCCTCCAGAATGGGCGCGCAGCATTGGGAATAGGGCAGGGGCGAAACGCGAAGGCGGCAGGGACAGGTTATCTCGGTCATAGGGCGGACGTTCCAGGCGTTGACGGCGTCGAATTGCGGAAATAGTTT
>CAWFZD010000093.1:0-3681 GCA_963820145.1 uncultured Alphaproteobacteria bacterium | reverse complement strand
TTGAAATGGTTTTCCCGCTGCGGGGCGCTAATGGCGAATACCGGCCGTTTCTGACACGCATTCAACCCTATTACGACGCTCAAGGCAGCTTGACATATTGGTTCGGGAACAATGTTGATATCACTGCGCAAAGATCCGCCGAAAAGGCGTTAAACGACATGAATGCTGAGTTGGAGCGCCGCGTCCAGGACGAAGTGCAGAAGCGCGAAAAGGCTCAGCAGCAGCTCGCCCAGGCCGAAAAGTTGACAGCCCTTGGCCAGCTCGCGGGTGGCATGGCGCATGATTTCAACAACGTCATTCAGGCGATTTCTAGCTACGCAAATGTGCTCGCTAGGAGCCCCAATTCCTCTGACGAAGTGAGACTGCTCGTCGAAAAAATCAAGGAAGTGAGCCAACGTGGCGCGGGGGTCGCGCGACGGCTGCTGGCTTTCGCTCGCCGTGACGAGCTACGTTCCGAGCCTGTCGACATTAAACTCCTGCTCATGGGCGTGCACGAGCTGCTCAGCCACATCATCAAATCCTCAATTTCCCTTCATCTTGATTTGGCTGAATTTCTGCCACCTGTGCTCGCGGATAAAGGCCAGTTGGAGACGGCATTGATTAATATTGCCGCTAATGCACAGGACGCGATATCCACGGATGGCGCGATTATTCTTTCGGCTGCTCAGGAGACCGTTTTCGACTGCCATCCGGCGGGTTTGGCTCCTGGCGATTATGTTTGCATCGGCGTCGCAGACACCGGGATCGGCATGGATGAAGCGACGCTCGCTCGCGCCACGGAGCCGTTTTTTACAACAAAGGCGCCGGACAAGGGCACCGGGATGGGACTGTCGATGGCGCGCGGCTTCGCTGAGCAATCAGGTGGCGCTCTGGCAATCTCCAGCGAGCCAGCGTGCGGAACGAAGGTGACGATATGGTTGCCCGTATCCAAGCTATCTGTCGCCTCGATCGAGCGAGAAACCGTCCATATTTTAGGCGGGCCCCGCCGCGTGCTGCTGGTTGATGATGACCAAGCGGTCCGAGAGGCGCTCGCGCAAGAATTGGCGGGCCTCGGCTATCGACTGATCCAGGCAGAGGACGGTGTCGCCGCGCTCGCGCTGCTGGACGGGGGCGAGCCTGTCGACCTTGTTGTTTCAGACTTGTCTATGCCCGGAATGAACGGCCTCGCCTTGGTCCAGGCCGCTCAAGAGCGTAGGCCAAGCCTGCCCGCGATCATACTGACGGGTTATGCTGGAGAGGCTCAGGCGCTCGGCTTTGGACTGGTAAACAGCGGCAGGACATTTGGCGTGCTCCGTAAGCCCGTTACGGGAATTGAATTGGGAACGCAGATAGAAGCGATGCTGACGGCAAAGAAAATGACGCTACGTTGAAGTTGGAGCCCGCCATGCTTGCGCTCAAGCGTCTGACGAAGGTCGCATTAGGGCCATCTTCACCCGCACCGCGCTACTCTGCGTGCGTCCGCTCATCCTCGAAAAGCGTCCGCGCCAGGGAACACCGCGAGCCGCTTTTTGCGCGATCACTGCCCCACCCCAGCCGCTCTATGTCCGCGCCAGTCCGGCGACACGTCAATGCGCCTTGAGCCGCAGGCAGCGCTGACAATGCGGCGCGCCTTTTCAATAGCGGAGAACAGCCTTCCTGGCGCAAGGCTGATCGAGTAAGCCGCCCTGCCAGTTTTTGCACGCGCCCGAAATGCGGGGTCGATTTGCCCCGGCGGGCCAAGCCTTGTCAGGCGGGCGGCATGAGCGATAGTTTGCCCCGTCCTTCAGGGGATGCGGGCCGCCATGCCGGAAAAGATTTTCATCAACTACCGCCGCGAGACGGACAAGGACGCCGCCGGTCGCATGCGAGACAGGCTGGTGGGCGCTTTTTCGCCAGAAGGGGTATTCATCGACGTTGACAACATCCGGCCAGGGAGAAACTTCGTCGAAGACATTTCGGCGAGCATTGCCCAGTGCGACATATTCCTCTGCGTCATCGGCCCGGGTTGGGCGGAGGCGAAGGATCACGGGGGCGGCAGAAGGCTGGAGAATCCCAAGGACTGGGTGCGCATCGAAATCGAAGCGGCCTTAAAGCAGAAAAAGCTCATCATTCCCGTTCTGATCAATGACGCGGAAATGCCGAGCGCGCTGCGCTTGCCGGAAAGCCTTCTCCCACTAGCGCCGATCAACGCCGCTCGACTGACGCATGAGCGTTACGGCGCGGACATCCGCGGCTTGATTGAAGCAATTAAGGAGACGCGCGCCGAGGCCCTTGCGAGAGCCGAGCGGGAGGAAAAGGAAAAGACCGAGCAAGAAGCGCGAGCACGACAGGAAGGGGCGGGGCGCTTAGACGCCAAAGCAGCGACAGCCGAAGCGCCGGGAAGAGCGGAGGCTGTTCGCCCGGACAAGAAGGAACAAGGCCAAGAGCGAGAGGAGTTCGACAAAGCCTGATTGGGCTTCGGGCATGGGTCACGACAAGTTTGGCCTTTGGACAGAAATCTCTATCGGCGAGGCGCGGCAACGGCTCCGCTGGATTGCGCCGGGCAAATCTCTCATGGGTTCGCCAGAGTCGGAGCAAGGCCGCCTAAACTCCGAAGGCCCGCAGCATGAAGTGACGATCAGCAAAGGATTTTGGCTGTTCGACACGGCCTGCACACAGGCTTTGTGGCAGGCGGTGATGGAGAACAATAGGAACCATTTCAAAGGGCAGGATCGACCAGTGGAGACGGTTTCCTGGGATAACGCGCAGGATTTTCTTCGACTGATAAACGAGCGGATTCCCGGCCTTGGCCTCTCCCTTCCGAGCGAGGCGCAATGGGAATATGCGTGCCGGGCGGGAACGACGACGCCATTCAGCTGCGGCGAGAACATCACGACAGATCAGGTCAATTATGATGGGCGTTATCCTTACGCCGGCGGGCCGCAAGGAGTTTATCGGGCCGAGACGGTTCCAGTCGCAAGCCTTCCGGCCAATTCCTGGGGCGTCTACGAGATGCATGGCAATGTTTGGGAGTGGTGCGCGGACGCTTGGCATGCCGGCTACAAGGGGGCTCCGAGCGATGGCTCTGTCTGGGATGAGAAGAAGGCTGCGGGGCACGTCCTGAGCGGCGGTTCTTGGCTCACTGAGGCGGGGCACCACGTCCTGCGCGGCGGTTCTTGCTGCACCGAGGCGCGGTACGTCCGTTCGGCGTCCCGGTTCTGGGCCGCTCTGGCCGTTCGCAAGGACCAGTTCGTCGGCTTTCGCTGCGCCCGATTTTAAGCGTGAGCGGAGCCGGAAGGGCCACGGCGAGGCAAGCGAGCAGAGCGAGCCGACTGCCCGTGGCTCTCGCCTCGGAGCTCATGGGCGTCGAGCGCAGGCAGACAGGATTGCGGCACGTCACCCATGCGCCGTTGACCCCGTCGGATTGTAGATGCGCAATCGTGGGTGGATTCGGCACAATGACGAATTGTCACATGATGGTGTGACGAAATTGCGCCGATTTTTGCCCTGAGATTTGCCCGGGAGAAAATCGCCGGCGACGCCCTGGGATTGGAGATCGGCGATTGTGGGCGGCGGATGTGCGCCACCTCTGTCGCGCACCATTTGCCCCGCGACCTCGGCTGGCGCCGCCCGAGCAGCGGTTGCTCTCCGCCGTTTGTTACATCAGCAGTTACATCACTAAAGCAAAGCTTCTAACTCCAAACTCGTAAGTATTTGATTTTA
>CAWFZD010000092.1:0-164273 GCA_963820145.1 uncultured Alphaproteobacteria bacterium | reverse complement strand
CGGCAAAAAACCAAACCATTTCTGACCCGTGATCTCGACGTGATCTCCGACCTCGACGGCGCGCGTTGCATTGGTGCGCACGTCGGATCCGCTCTGGCGCTCGGTCATGCCCATCCCGACGGTCGCGCCCGATTTCTCCCACCAGGGCTCAGGCGAAGGGTCGTAAGCGAGCGACGAGAGCTTCGGCGCCCATTGGTCGAGCAAGTGAGGCGATGCGCGCAAGGCTGCGGGCGCCGCATGGGTCATGGTGATCGGACACAAATGTCCGGCTTCCGCCTGCGCCGCGATATAGAAGCGCAAGGCGCGCGCGGTCGTCGGCAGTCGCTCCGCAGAATTCCCGCCTGCAAGACCGCAGCCGACGCTCTTCGCCATCAGCGCGTGATAGCTCGGATGGAATTCGACGCAGTCGATGCGCTCGCCCTTCGCGTCGAAGCTTTTAAGCCGCGGCGGGTTCTCATTGGCGAGGCGCCCGAGCTCCAGCGTCCGCGCGCCGCCCCATTCTCCGCCAAATTGCGACAGCGCGGCAAGGTCGAGTCGCGCGCGTTTCGCCGCGTCGACCAGTGGCGCGTCGGACGAGAAGAGGTCTACGTCGCGAAAAAAAGGCGACTGATTGAGAACTTCGTCTCGATAGGGGTTTCGTTTGGGTTTCGAGTGAGCATGTCTTGAGCGATCACGACGCGCGGCGCGTCTCGCACGTCAGCGTTTCATTGTGACGGCGCGCTTCCCACTCGTAGATATAGTCGCGCGTCACCGGCGCCGCGTCGACTTTCTTGGTCAGCTGAATCTGGAAGTTCACGAGACCCAGATGGCGGAAGCCGGCTTCGCAGCTCGCAAGATAGAATTCCCACATGAGGCAGAATCTCTCGTCGTAAAGCTGCGCCGCGCGCGCCCGATTGGCGAGAAAGCGCATCCGCCACGCCCTGAGGGTTTCTGCGTAATGCAGCCGAAGCACTTCGATGTCGGTGATGAAGAGGCCGATCCGTTCGACGAATGGCACGATGTCGGATAGGGCGGGGACGTCGCCGCCGGGGAAGATATATTTGTCGATCCAGGGATTGCCGCCGTCCGGCCCGGCGGCGCCGCCGATCGTGTGGACGAGACCGACCCCATCCTCGTTGAGCAGCTCGCTGACTTTTTCGAAATAGCTGCGATAGTGCGCGATCCCGACATGTTCGAACATGCCGACGGAGACGACGCGGTCGAAGCTGCCGCTCGCGAGACGATAATCCTCCACGTAAAATTGCACGCGGTTGTCCAGTCCCATTTCGCGCGCGCGGCGGCGGGCGTAAGCGCATTGTTCCTTGGAGAGCGTGACGCCCGTGACTTCGACGTCGGCGACCCGTGCGAGATGCAGCGCCAGGCCGCCCCATCCGCAGCCGATGTCGAGCACGCGCTGACCGGGCCGGAGAAGCAGCTTCGCCGCCAAATGGTCTTTCTTGCGCTCCTGCGCGCGTTCCAGAGTATCCTCGGCCGTCGCGAAATAGGCGCAGGAATACTGCCTGTCGGAGTCGAGGAAGAGGTCGAAGAAGTCGTCTGCGAGATCGTAGTGACTCTCGGAATTGCGGCGCGCGTCGGAAATCGTGTTCATCATTTTGCGGCCAAAACGCCGGCGCCACCGGCGCAGGACGGCCCGGGCCGCCCACAGCCAGCTCTCATCGTAGCGCCAGCCGAGGTTCGCGCAACAAAGCTTCAGAAAGTCATAGATATCGCCGTCCAGCACTTTGAACGAGCCGTCCATATAGGTTTCGCCGACATGCAGGTCGGGCGCAAGAAACCATTTCCAAAACACCGTTTCGTCGACGATCTCGATGGTTACCGAGGGCGCGCCGGAGCCGAACGTCTCGGTGTCGCCCCTAGGATTGACAATGTTGAGCGTGCCCGAGCGGATAAGTTTCCGCAATAGACCCCGGACAGGAAACGTGTTCATCTCGTCAACCTCCTAAGCGGAAGTATTCGCGCTTCCAAATTATGGACGCATGTCTCAGTTTCCTGGAGACCTATGGCGGAGTCGGCGCGAGGCAAGATTTGCACGTATTGTAACCTATTGAGCTAAAGATCGGCATTGCTCCAGCCGGTCGGTTTGAACAGCGATCTATTCAGACGTTTCGCTGTTGATCGAGGCTCCAGCGCGCCGAGCGGCCGTGGCCGAGCGCAGGCCCGGGCGCGCCTGGCAGCCGCCCAAGCTTGAAACCGGCTGCGACGCGCGCCAAAGAGATCCGCGATTACTGGACCGGCGACGATCCAACTGCGCCGTCTCTCCAGTTGTTCGGGAGGATTTGGGCGCCTACTCTATCGAGCAGCGCGTTGGACAGTTGAATTCGACTTCCCGGCCGCATGGCCGGGAGGTCTTCTCGCGAGAGCGCCTCCTGCCGAAGGCTCTCGCGCTTTCGTCACGTCAACCGCGCTCGATAAAACCTGTCAAGATACAGAGCGCGCGCGAAATCACGCTTCGACGGCAGGCGCGGCGACTTCAGCCTCTGCGTCCTGCCAGTCGAGCGTGACGACCTTGCCGTTCTCGACCGCGAGCGCAAGGCGGCCGCGTTTCAACTGCAGCGCCTTCTCGCCGAAGATCGTGCGGCGCCAGCCCTTGAGCGCGGCGACGTCGGCCTCGTCATTGGCGGCGACGGTTTCCAGATCTTCGACCGTGGCGATCATCTTGGCCGCAACGCCGGCTTCTTCGGAGACGTGGCGCAGCAGGACCTTGAGCAGCTCGACCGTCGCGCCGTTGCCGTTGCGCCGCTCGCGCTCGACGAAGGGCAGCGTGTCCGGATCGCGGGCGAGGCCGCGCTCGACGGCGGCGATGATGTCGGCTCCGGCGCGCGGACGCTCCGCCCCGCGCGGGAATATGCGCAGATTGAAGAGCGTTTCGATGCTGGTCGGCGCCGCCTGGGCGATCTCGATCAGCGCATCGTCCTTCAGAACGCGCGCGCGCGGCACGTCGCGCGACTGCGCTTCGCTCTCGCGCCAGGCCGCAAGCTCCATCAAGACGGCGAGGTCGCGCGGCTTTCGCGCGCGATGCCGCAGGCGCTCCCAGGCGTCGTCCGGATGCTGCTCGTAGGTCGCAGGCGAGGTCAGCGTCTCCATCTCGTCGTCGAGCCAGGCGAGCCGCTTGGAGCGTTCGAGCCGGGCCCGCAGGTGCGGATAATCTCGCGCAGATGCGTGACGTCGGCGATCGCATAGGCGATCTGCGCCTCGGACAGCGGACGGCGCGACCAGTCGGTGAAGCGCGAGGATTTGTCGAGATTGACCCGCGCGATGGTCTTGGCGAGCTCGACGTAGCTGACCTGCTCGCCGAAGCCGCAGACCATCGCAGCGACCTGCGTGTCGAAAAGGGGCTTGGGGATCATGCGCGCAAGGCGCCAGATGATTTCCAGGTCCTGGCGCGCGGCGTGGAACACTTTGACGACGCGCTCGTTAGCCATTAGCGCGAGAAAGGGAGAAAGATCAATGCCTTCGGCTAGCGCGTCGACGGCCGCCGCCTCCTGCGGCCCGGCGAGCTGAATGACGCAGACGCGCGGCCAGAACGTCGTCTCGCGCAAGAACTCCGTGTCGACGGTGACGAAAGGGTGTTGGGCGAGGCGTTCGCAAAGCGTCGCAAGCTCTTCGGTGGTTGTCAAGAAGCTCATGGGGAATCTACTAAAACATTTTCGCGTCGCATAAAATCCCCTTTCGCCGCGTTTCGGCCGCATCCCCAGAACAGCTTCCGAAGAAGGTCGACGAGGCGCTCAGGCCCGCTCCACGAGCACCGCGGTGCCATAGGCGAGCACTTCGGTGACGCCGGGCAGTATCTCGTTCGCGTCGTAGCGCATCGCGACGACGGCGTTGGCGCCCCCCTCCGCGGCGTGCTGGCACATATGGTCGAAGGCCTCTTGCCGAGCGTTTTCGGCGAGATTGACGTAGATCGACAACTTGCCGCCGAAAACGGTCTGCAGGCCGCCGAAGAAATTGCCGACGACCGAGCGCGAGCGGACGGTGACGCCGCGCACGAGGCCGAGGTGTTGGACAATACGATAGCCGACGATATCGTTGGTCGTGGCGACGATCATCGCGAGTTCTCCACAAGTCTTTTCAATACCGCCGAATCTGTTGGCGCGTTTATAGTAGGCCTCCGCCCAAGTCTGGGCGCAAGCAAAATCTATGGACGGCGGCGGCGCGCTCGCTTAAGACCGAAGGATGCGCCAATACCTGCAGTTGCTTGCCCAAGTCTTGCGCGAAGGACGGCCTAAACCCGACCGCACCGGCACGGGCGCGCTTTCGTTGTTCGGCGCGCAGATGCGCTTCGATCTTGCCGAAGGTTTCCCGCTCGTCACCACCAAGCGGCTGCATCTCAAATCGATCGTCTACGAATTGCTGTGGTTTCTGCGCGGCGACACCAATGTCGGCTATTTGCGCGAGCATGGCGTCACCATCTGGGACGAATGGGCGGACGAACGCGGCGATCTCGGTCCCGTATACGGGCGCCAGTGGCGTTCATGGGCGGCGCCCGACGGGCGCTCGATCGACCAGCTCGCCGAGGTCGTGGAGCGTATCAAGCGCGATCCCTTCTCGCGCCGGCTCGTCGTCTCCGCCTGGAACCCGGCCGATCTCGAAAGCATGGCGCTCGCGCCCTGTCACTGCCTGTTCCAGTTCAACGTCGAGGAGCGGGGCGGCGAAAGGCGCCTGTCCTGCCAGCTCTATCAGCGCTCCGCCGACATGTTCCTCGGCGTTCCCTTCAACATTGCGAGCTATGCGTTGCTGACGCATCTCGTCGCGCGCGAGACCGGCTGCGTCGCGGGAGATCTCGTACATACGTTCGGCGACGCGCATCTCTATCTCAACCATGTAGAGCAAGCGGAGGAGCAGCTCGCGCGCGCGCCGCGGCCTTTGCCGCGGCTGGAGCTTGCGCCGGGACGCGGGCTGTTTTCGACTCGATTCGAGGATATTCGGATCGAGGGCTACGATCCCTGGCCGGCGATCGCCGCGCCGATCGCGGTGTGAAGATGGCGCCCAAAGTCGTCGCCATCGTCGCCGTCGCGCAAAATGGCGTCATCGGCGCCGGCGGCGTCATGCCCTGGCGGCTCTCCAGCGATTTGAGGCGTTTCAAAGCGCTGACGATGGGCAAGCCGCTCATCGTCGGGCGGCGCACCTATCAGAGTTTCGGGAGACCCCTGCCGGGGCGGCGGCTCATCGTCGTGACCCGCGACGCGGATTTCAAGCCGGCGGACGCCGAGGTCGCGTCAAACCCGCAGTCCGCGCTGGCGATAGCTTGCGGCGCCGCGCGCGAGATGGGCGCGGAAGAGATAATGGTCGGCGGCGGCGGCGAAATCTACCGCGCCCTGCTTCCCCAGACGGATCGGGTCGAGCTGACCGAAATCGCGCTGGCGCCCGAGGGCGACGCCTTCTTTCCTCCGCTCGATTCGTCCGACTGGCGCGAAATCGCGCGGGAGGCGCCGCCACGCGGTCCGCGCGACGAGGCCGATTTCGCCTATGTGACGCTCGAGCGGCGGAGCTGAACGGCAAAAGCGAAACTTTTGTTGCAGCCTGCGCGCGGGACAGTTATATACCGCCCGCAAGCCGAGGGCCTTCGCAAGCGAAAGGGCTCCTCACGGCGTCGGAGTGTAGCGCAGCCTGGTAGCGCACCTCGTTCGGGACGAGGGGGTCGGAGGTTCGAATCCTCTCACTCCGACCAATTAAATCAAAGACTTAGCATAGAGATCGATCGAACGGGTCGGGGTTCTTGGTTCGCCAAGGGGTTTCGGCGACCGCGCGCCCATGTCGTGAGTCCGTCGCAACTCGCGCACGACAAGAAGCCAAGTCTAAGCGAACGAACTTTCGAGAATGACGTTGTGAACCTTAGGCGGTTTTTTTTCAAAACCCTCGTTGGAGGTGTTGAGAGCCGCCGGGGAGGTGCGTCATGAGAGATATTCGAAAACTCTCGATGATATCGGGAGCTATGCTGCTCGCTACGGCCGCTTCAGCTGCACCCGTAAACGTCGTTAGCTCCGAAGCAATTGCGACGCGAGCGCCGATCGAAGACTCCGCCTACTGCGCTCGTAGGAGCATGGTCGGATATTATGGTTATAGCGGGGTCCTCGTGGCTGCCCCGACCGTGGCTGCGGATGGAATCTATTGTGCGACTTCCGTGAAGACGTGCCTGCTGAGAGAGCCTGGATGGCTTGGCACTGGCTGTTCCTGCAGCGTCCCGGGCGGCTATGCGAGGGGCCTGGTTCAATAAACTCCAAAGCCCAAGATCGCCGCAGGGCAACTGGACTTGCGGCGATTCTTTTCGACTGGAGACCATCGCTCTTCAAGGGCCTGCAAAGCGGGCGTAGGCGAGAAGGCTGGCCAAACACCGGCGCTTTCAATCTTCAAAATTGTCGATGACGACGTCGGCGATGGCGCGTTTGGTGACGACGCCAATGACGTCCTGCGCCTTGGGCCGATCCGCTTTGTTGATCACCAGAGCGGCGCTGCAGCGACGTCGTTTCAGCCTGCCGAGGACAAGGCTCAGCAGATCGACGTCCCGGCACAGCACGATCCGGGTCTCCATGTAGTGATCGACGCAGGCGTCGGGTTTGTCTTGAAATTCAAGCCAGAGGCTCGACCGCGGCGGAACCAAGCCAACTATTCGCCCGTCGCGCTGCACGACGATGGGCGGCGCGTTGTCCGCATCGGTCCCCCTTAGCGCGTCTTTCAAGTTGGTCCCGGCCTCAGCGCGGATGAAACTGCGCTCCATGACGTCTCCAGCCCGCTTGACGAGATAGAGATTGACGTGTCGCTCTTTGGGAATGGGATGTCCGCGATGACGGAGTTTGATCGTGTATATCGTCTCGCCGATGAGCGCGCGCCTGACGCCGGCCGCGACAGCGACGGCGACGATGACGGGAACGATGATCGCGTAATTGCGGGTCATTTCGAAGATCATGACGATCGCCGTCATGACGCCGCCTGTTCCAGCGCCGACCATCGCGGCCATGCCGACGATCGCAGCCGAAGGCACGGTGAGGCCCGCAATGGGATAGGCCGAGTCGACTACGGCGGCGAAAGCGCCTCCGAGCGTCGCGCCGAGATAAAGCGACGGGGAAAAGACGCCGCCGGAGGCGCCGCTGCCGAGACTGATCGTCGTCGCCAGAATCTTGAGCCCGAAGAGAAGCGCCAACAGCCGCCACGCGGACATGTCGCCGCTGAGTATGGACTGAATGACGCCGTAGCCGACGCCGTTGACATAAGGGTGGCCGAAGCTTCGCGTCAGGATTACCATCAGGAGCCCGAGCGCCGCCATGCCAACGACGTTCTGCACATAGGCATTGCTCGACAGTTTGGGAAAACCATCCTCCATGATGACCAGCAGGCGGATGAACGCCCAGGCGGCCAGGCCGCACAACGCGCCGAGCGCCACAAAGGCGATCGCCTCCTCTAGGCCGAAGGCTTGCATGGAGGGAAACTGCAGTTCGGGGACGCTGAAGGCGGGATCCGGCCCGATCAAGCGACGGCCCAGCATCGTCGCGGCGCCGGTCGCGATCACGACCGGCAGGAAGGTTCGGTTCGAGACCTCCGGCAGCAGGATTTCCAAAGCGAAGAGGACGCCGCCGAGCGGCGTGTTGAAGGTTGCGGCGATGCCTGCGCCGGCGCCGGCCGAAAGCAGCGTGATCTTCTGCCAGGTCGTCAGGCGGATGGCCTGTGAAAACGCCGAGCCAAGCGCTGAGCCGATCTGAATGATCGGGCCTTCGCGACCGACGGCCGCGCCGCTGCCGATGGAGAGCGCCGAGGCGAGCGATTTTATCGCCGCGACCTGACCTCGAATGTCGCCGCCTTTGTAAAAAACCGAATCCATCACTTCGGGAACGCCGTGCCCTTTGGCTTCTGGAGCAAAACGCTGCACGAGAAACACGACGATCAAACCGCCGATGATCGGCGAGAAGAACACCAAATCGCCAAAACGGCTCGGACCCTCGCTGACGTTGGCGTCGTACCACATATTGAATGCGCCGTTATAAAAGGCGTTGTGGACGAGCCCGATCAGCGTCCTCAAAGCGACCGCGCCTAAGCCGGTCGCGATCCCGATCCCCAGCGAAAGAACGCAAAGCAAGAGCAAATTCACGCGCCTTGCATCTCTCGTCGGAACACCGTTGGACAAGCTCGAATACTCCGTTTTGGCGACGACGTATGAGAGATCGCCGGGATGAAGGACTAACCGTTTCTTCTTGGCGGTCGTGGACAGGCCAGAGCCTTGAGTCTCATCGCGAGCAGACTGAAGCTTCGCTCGCGAGAACTTTCGCCAGACGCAAGCGCGCTATTTTGTCGACGCGCTGAAGCTGCGTCGGTCGCGACCAGGGGCGCGAGAGGGGATTGCCACGCTATCGTTCTAGGATGCATTTGTGTCGTAACACGATGTATTGCGCCAGACAACCCGATCAGGTTTCAGCCTGTCGCGTTCTCCTTCTTCGGCCTCAGAGGTCCGTCTTCTCAGAGCGCCCGACAAAAATATGACCGCGCCGATCCGCCTTGACCGGATTTAAGCGCTGCTCGGCGAACTTCGGACTTTGTTTACGAATCTTGAGGGAATCGGCGCTGGAATAAAGAAATATAGGTTGCGCAGGCCTTCCCGCGGAGCGGGGCAGGCTTATTCTTAATATTCAAGCCAGCAAATTCTTTCTCCAATCTGGAGAGCGGATCATGAGGACAATCTTCTCGACATTGCTGGGCGCTGTCGCCCTCGTCGGCGCGACGCTGCCGCAGCAGGCTCAAGCTCACGGTTATCTCGTCCACTCGTTCCCGCCGCGCGGGGATCATATCACGCTGCCGCTGAAGTCGGCGCAGCTGAAGTTCTCGATTCCGGCCGATGCGAAATTCTCCAAGGTCAGCATCGAATCCGAGAACGGAGTCGTCTTGGCGTCGCAAGCGCAACCGAGAGTTTCGCACAATATGAAGATCGCGGCGCCGCAGTTGAGTCCCGGGAAATATCGCGTGCGCTACAGGGTGCTGTCGCCGGACGGCGACATCCTCGAGGGCGCCGTTGAGTTCACGGCGGATAGCCGGTAAAGCAAAAAGAGACGCCGCATCCGTACATCCGGGACGCGGCGCCTCTCTCGTCAACGACCCCCTAAAAGTCGCCTTGTCGCAAGGAGATAATCAGCCTCGGTCGGCCGGCAAGAGCGGCCAGATGATTTTTGTCGGAGGGTCACAGCCCCGTCACTCTATGCGGGCATTCTTTCGGGCCGGAATATTATGCGCCGGCGGCGAGAGAGGCCATGCTTCATGACGATTTAGCCCAAACTCCCGAGCGAGCGACCCGGCTGGCGGCCCGAGGGCTGCGATCGGGTGGCGTTGGTGCTGCAAGGCGGCGGCGCGCTCGGGGCCTATCAGGCTGGCGTCTATGAGGCGCTGCATGAGGCCGAGATCGAGCCCGACTGGCTCTCTGGCGTGTCGATCGGCGCGATCAATTCGGCGATCATCGCCGGCAATCGCCGCGACCACAGGCTCGACCGGCTGCGCATCTTCTGGGAGCGCATCACCGATCGCAAGGTTTGGCATTTTACGCCAGACGGCGACGTGTTCCGCAAGGCGCGCAACGCCGCCAGTTCCATGATGACCATGACGCTCGGCCAGCCGGGCTTTTTTGCGCCGCGCCAGACCAATCCTTGGCTCGCGGCGACGGGCGCGAGAGACGCGACCAGCTATTACGACACCGCGCCCTTGCGCGAGACCCTGCTGGAGCTCGTCGACTTCGACCTGATCAACGAGCGCCAGACGCGCTTTTCGGTCGGCGCCGTCAATGTCCGCAGCGGCAACTTCCTATATTTCGACAATCGCGAGACGAAGATCGGGCCTGAGCATGTGATGGCGAGCGGCGCGCTGCCGCCGGCTTTCCCGATGATGCAGATCGGCACCGATTATTACTGGGACGGCGGCATCGTCTCCAACACGCCGCTGCAGCATGTGCTGGAGGAGGACGGCCAGCACAATATGCTCATCTTCCAGGTCGATCTGTTCAGTTCGCGCGGTCCGCTGCCGCGCGACATCCAGGGCGTGATGGCGCGCCAGAAGGACATCGCCTACGCTTCCCGCACGCGCTACAATACGGACGTTCATCGGCTCTTGCGCAAATGGAAGAACAGAACCTTCTGCGCGCTCTCCAAAGTGCCCGACGAGCAGCTCACGGCCGACGAGCGGGCGATGCGCGACGAGCTTGCGAAACTGCCTGACATCACGATCCTGCACCTCATCTATCAGCAGCAGGCCTATGAGGGCGACTCCAAGGACTATGAGTTTTCGCACACTTCGATGCGCGATCATTGGACCGCCGGCTATACGGACACCAAGCGCACGTTGGCGCGGCGCGACTATCTGCAGATGCCCAGCAAGGGCGTTGGCGTCGTCGTCCATGACGTGCATCGCGAACGCGAGATGTTGGACTGACTGGACCGCGGCGTGGACGCGCCCGATATATTGGGTCGTTCGATTCCGCGATCAGCCTTGCGTTGAGGGAGCGCCGAAGATGGCTACGAAAACCAATTTCACCGCCGACGAATGGAAGACCTTGCTCGAAAGTCCGATCCTTGCGGGTTTCGCGATCAGCGCAGCCGATCCCAGCGGCTTTTTCGGCACCATTCGCGAAGGCTGGGCCAACGCCAAGGAGCTCGCCGCCGCGAAAGCCGGCGCGAGCGACGAACTGATCAAGGCCGTCGCCGAGGATCTCTTTACCGGGGACGGGCGCGAGGCCGCGCGAGCGGGCGTCAGCGCGCTGGTGCACGGCGCGCAGGTCAGCGAATACAAGGACAAGGCGCTCGGCGAGATCGCCAAGGCGGCTAGAATCGTCGACGCCAAGGCGCCCGAGGACGCCGCGGCCTTCAAGGGCTGGCTTTCGCATATGGCGCAGCTCGTCGCGGAAGCCGGCGCCGAAGGCGGCTTCCTTGGCTTCGGCGGCACGCAGGTCAGCGACAAGGAAAAGGCGACGCTGGACGAGCTTCACAAGACGCTCGGCGTCTAGAGCATGTCCCCAAAAAGTGCGAAGCGGTTTTTGGACAGGGACATGCTTCATCGTTTTGATTCTGGAGCGATTTCTTATCGCTCGAATGCTTCCATTCGAGCGGAAAGCGCTCTAGTTTTTCACAAAGAGCGGCTCAGCGCCTCCTGCGCCAGCCGCTCCACTTCCTGCATGATCTTTTCGCGCTGAGCCGGCGACAGCCGCAAGCCGAGCTTCGAGCGGCGCCATAAGACGTCTTCGCCGCTCCGCGCCCATTCTTCGCGCACGAGATAATCCAATTCCCGCTGCGTCAAGCCGAAGCCGAAGTCGCGACCGAGGTCCTCCATGCAGCGCGTCTCCCCAAGCAGCCTCAAGACCCGCGAGCCATAGGCGCCGGCGAGGCGTTGTGCGAGGTCTCGCGAAAGGAACGGCTTCTCGCGCTGCAGTCGCGCCAGAAAGGCCTCGAAACCCCCTTCCAGATCGCCGCCCGGCAGCCTCGCCTGCGCCGTCCACGCCGGTCCGACCTGTGACAAAAACTTTGCAATTTCGTCCATCGCATGTTCGGCGAGGCGCCGCGCAGTGGTGATCTTGCCGCCGAAGACCGAAAGAGCAAGCGGCCCTTCCGCATTGAGGTCGAAGGCGTAGTCGCGCGTCGTGACCGAGGCCTTCAACGCGCCGTCGTCGAACAGGGGCCGCAGACCCGAAAAGCTCCAGACGATGTCGCCGACTGCGATCGGTTGCGCGAAACAGCGATTGACCGCGGCGATGAGATAGTCGATCTCGGCGGCGTCGATGGCGACCGGGCCCGGCGCGTCGCCGAAATCCTCGTCGGTGGTGCCGATCAGCGTGAAATCCTGCTCGTAAGGGATCACGAAGATGACGCGCTTGTCGGGATTTTGCAGGATGTAGGCGTGCGCGCCGTCATAGAGCTTGCGCGTCACGATATGCGAGCCCTTGACGAGGCGCACGGCCTTGCGCGAGCGAGCGTGCAGCGCATCGCTCAACACGGTCGAGACATAAGGCCCCGCGGCGTTGACGAGGGCGCGCGCCTCGACGTCGCTCTCTTCCCCTCTGTAAGCGACCCGCGCGACCCAGCGGTCATCGCGGCGGCGGGCGTCGACGAGTTTCGCGCCGACGCGCACATCGGCGCCGCGGTCGCGCGCGTCCAGCGCATAGGCGACGACGAGGCGCGCGTCGTCGACCCGGCAATCCGCGTAAGTGAAGCCTTTGCGATAGCTTTGACGCAGCGGCGCGCCGAGCGGCGAACCCGCCAGCGCGACCCCGTGCGAGGCTTCGAGACGCTCGCGCCGCGCGAGGTGGTCGTAAAGCAGCAGCCCGAGGCGAACGACGAAGGCGGGACGCAGGCCCGGCTCGTGCGGCAGCACGAATTTGAGCGGGCGCACGAGATGCGGCGCCGCCGACAGCATGAGTTCGCGTTCGGCGAGCGCTTCGCGCACCAGGCGAAACTCAAATTGTTCGAGATAGCGCAGGCCGCCATGTATCAGCTTGGTCGAGGCCGAAGAGGTGGCGCCGGCGAGATCGCCCTGTTCCAGCAACAGGACGCTCAGGCCGCGTCCTGCGGCGTCGCGCGCTATGGCGCAGCCGTTGACGCCCCCGCCGACGATTAAGAGATCGAAAATCATATCGGCCTTCACAGCATTGAGATGAAGAGTATATACTCGTTGCGCTTGGTTTAGTCGAAAGTCGCTGCGACGCGACCGCATTTGCGGCGCGGAAAGAGGCTTTTGGACGAGGGCGTCGCCGGCCGACGAGGGTTGTCACCGGTCGAAGAAGACGATAGGACCGCGCGTGCGCTCTTCCGTTGCGGCGCCTGCGTTTCCTCACGCGGCTCGAGATCGGTCTTGCAGCCGGGACGTCCGGGCGCAACAAGCCTTATAGGAGCTGCGCCCGTCCTATGGATTTTCTCAAGCCCCGGTCGCCCCAAATGAACCGCCGTCGCCGCATCTACGAAGGCAAGGCCAAAGTCCTTTATGAGGGACCCGAGCCCGGAACCCTCATTCAGCACTTCAAGGACGACGCCACCGCCTTCAACGCCAAGAAGCATGAGGTGATCGACGGCAAGGGCGTGCTCAACAATCGCATTTCCGAATATATTTTTCAAAATCTGAATTCGATCGGCGTGCCGACGCATTTCATCCGCAGACTCAACATGCGCGAACAGCTCATCCGCGAGGTCGAGATCATCCCGCTCGAAGTCGTCGTGCGCAATGTCGCGGCGGGGTCGCTTTCGAAGCGGCTCGGCATGGAGCAGGGCACCCAGCTGCCGCGTTCGATCATCGAGTTCTACTACAAGAACGATCAGCTCGACGATCCGATGGTGACGGAAGAACACATAACCGCCTTCGGCTGGGCGAGTCCGCAGGAGATCGACGACATCATGGCGCTCGCCATCCGCGTCAACGACTTCCTGTCGGGTCTGTTCCTTGGCGTCGGCATCCGTCTCGTCGACTTCAAGATGGAATGCGGCCGCCTTTGGGAAGGCGACATGATGCGCATCGTCGTCGCCGACGAGATTTCCCCCGATTCCTGCCGGCTCTGGGACATCAAGTCGAACGACAAGCTCGACAAGGACCGCTTCCGCCAGGATTTGGGCGGCCTCGTCGAGGCCTATACGGAGGTCGCGCGTCGGCTCGGCATCATGCAGGAGAATGACGTCGCCCGAACCGAGGCGCCAAAGCCTGTGGAATAGGCCCGCAGGGGGCGAGCGCCAAAAAAGCTCCCCGATCGCTTTCGCGGACCGGGGAGAAGTCGCTCCTTCCGGCAAAGAAGCGTATTACCTTGGAGGATAAGCAGTCTCATGAATCGACGGGCGCGACGGGCGTCCGCCGAAGTAATGTGTCAGCTCAACAGCTCGACGCCTTCCTTGCCGAGCAGACGGTGGATGTTCAGCAGCAGCTGCAGAACGACGCCGAAGACGCCGAGAGCCATCCAGCCGAAGAACACGAAGCCCCAGTGCAGCGGCGCGACGAACAGCTCTTCCATGAACCAGAAGGTGTGGCCCCACTCGTTCAGGCCGACGTTCGGGATGATCATGAAGGGGCCGATGGCGACGATCAGATAGGCCAGCGAGTATCCCTTCGAGAAGTAGGGGATCCGCGTCTTTGCATGGAAGAAGCAGCCGACCGCGAAGATCGAATAGATCGGGTAGCTCATATAGAACTCGATGATATGCGACGGCGTGAAGTCGGTGTCGCGGATCACGGTCATGTGCCAGGTGCCGTCCTGCTCGGTGAAGAACGAGGCGCCCCAGTAGATGGCGACCGCATAGAGCGTTAGCCATTTCGCGTTATCGACGATCGCGCGCATTTCCTGGCGCGGCGTCACCGTGGACATGTCGCGAATGCGAGTTTTCCACAGATAGCCGGCAAGGCCAAGCCCCGCGATCAGCTCCAGAGGGATTTCGGTCCACAGGATCGACAGCCAGTAGGTCTGGAACTCCGGCGCGAAGGAGTTGAGCCCGGCGCGCCAGCCGAAGATCTGCTCATAGATGCGGACGATGAGATAGAAGGCATTGAGAACGGCGAGGGCGATCCACATCGGTTTCAAATCGACGACGACGTCTGCGCCGATGGTTGCGCCCCTGTCGGTTCTTGCGGCTGTATCGGTGACTGAACTCATTTTCGTCTCCCTTCAGAGAGCCGGGCTTCTTGGTTGAACTCCGGCGAGACGCGAAGTTGCGCTTCCCAAGGCGCTCTTGCATCATGGCGAGATCGACAATATTATTGCAATGTTTGCCAGCGTTTCTGCCTATGTAAGTGCAGAGTTCGCCAGGAGGGGCGAAAATGGATATCTTCATTTTGGGCTTCAAAGGATGTCTGGGATCAGCCTTCGTCGGCGCTGGCGACCTTCTGACGCTCAGCCGGCGCATGTTGCAAAAGCCGGGAGCGCCCCGACCCTATGAAGTCCTGACGGCAAGTTTCGACGGTCGGCCGATTGAGGACGGCAATGGGCGCAGGCTAGATGTCGACAGGAGCTTTGAGCAGGCGGGCGCAAGCGCCGCGATTATCATTCCCGGCTATGTCTGCGACGGAACGCAATCCCTGGACTACACGCCTGAGATCGGCGCAGCTTCGGCTTGGCTTCGGCGCCAGCACAGTCTCGGCGCTATCGTCTGCGGTTCCTGCAACGGGGTGTTCCTGCTGGGAGAAGCCGGCCTTTTGGATCGACGGCGCTGCACGACGACTTGGTGGCGTCACGATGAATTGAAGACCAAATATCCGCGCGCGGACCCCGCCTGGGGCGCGAGATTGGTCGATGACGGCCGCGTCGTCACCGCGGCGGGGCCGCTCTCCTGGATTGATCTTTCGCTCCACGTCATCCGTGCGTTATGCGGCGCGGAGGCGGCGAAGACTGCGGCGGACTTCACCGTCGTCGACACCACGCCTTCGACACAAACCGTCTATGTTCCTCCCGGGCATCTGGCGTCTTCCAACAAATTTATGTTGGAGGCGGAGCACACCGTCCGGCAGGCCGGAGATCAACCGCTGACCGCGCAGCAATTGGCGCGCCTGCTCAATTTGTCGGAGCGCACGCTGCATCGTCGGCTCAAGGGAGAATCGGGCGAAACGCCCAAGGGCTTCATCGATCGCGTGCGTTTTGAGACGGCTCGCACGCTGTTGGAGACCACCGCCCAGTCGGTAAAGGAATTGGCAGGAAGCTCAGGCTACGCCGACGAAGGCAGCTTTCGCCGGGCGTTCCATCGCTATTCGGGCATGACGCCGGGCGCCTATCGAAACTGGGTGCGCGCGCGCCGCCACCCCGCTTCTCCATAAGTCCGCCTCTACCCAATCTCGCAGCTCTGCGCTATAGCGGGCGCTACGAGGTTCCCGGCGCCGGCGCCCGCAAGAAACGCACGAGATAGCACCATGTCCGACCATTCCACGCCCCATTTCCACAATCAGCCGGGCGTCGCGCGCATTCGCGTCGGGGCCAAGGAATTCATGTGTATCGGCGCGCTGCCGCCGTTCGATCATCCGCATGTGTTCATCGACATGGGCGCGGCGGGCGAAGCGGTCTGCCCCTATTGCTCGACGCTTTACGTCTATGACGCCGCATTGCGCGGCGGCGCCGACCCGGCTGAATGCGTCTATCACGAGCCGGAGCTTTCCGGCGCGCCGTGAGCCTAAAGGCCCTGCAGGACCGCCCTATCGCTATCGCCGGCGCCGGCATCGGCGGATTGACGGCGGCGCTCTGCCTCGCGTGCGCCGGGCGCCGCGTGGCGGTGTTGGAACGCGCGCCGCGCATCGAGGAGGTCGGCGCCGGTCTGCAGATCGCGCCCAACGCCGGAAGGATATTGCAGCAGCTCGGCCTCGTTGAAGCGCTTCGGGCGGCGGCGTTTTCGCCCGAGGCGATCAATGTTTTGCGCGCCTGCGACGGCGCGAGATTGGCGCGTCTGCCGCTTGGCGAGGCTGAGAGGCGCTGGGGCGCGCCGTTCCGGCTGTTCCACCGCGCCGATCTGCAGCAGCTGCTGTTGCAGGCCGCCGCGCGCAACGCGCTGATCGAGATTCGCGCCAACGCCCGCGTCTGCGACGTCGAAGAGGAGGAGGGCGTCGCGCATCTGCGTCTGCAATGCGGCGCTTCTTTCGAAGACGTCGAGGCCTCGGCGCTGATCTGCGCCGACGGCGCCCGTTCGGCGCTGCGCGCGCGGCTTGTCCCCGGCGAGGCCGACGCGCCGCGCTATAGCGGCCACACCGCCTGGCGGGCGCTTCTCCCGGAAGCCGCCATTCCGGCGCCCCTGCGCAAGGCCGAAACGCATCTCTGGCTCGGCGAAGGCGCGCATGTCGTGCATTACCCTTTGCGCGACGGCTCGATCCATAACGCCGTCGTCTTGATCGAGGACGGCGGCGCGAGCGCGCCGGTCGATCCGGCGACGCGCAGGGGCGACGAGGTTTTGCGCGCGGCGAGCTTCTCGCGCGCGGCGCCGGAGCTGCGCGCGCTGATCGAAGCCTGCGAGGAGTGGCGGCGATGGCCGCTCTACGCGCGTCCGAAGCTGAAGCGCTGGAGTTACGGGGCCGTCGCGCTGCTTGGCGACGCCGCGCATCCGATGCTGCCCTATCTCGCGCAAGGCGCGGCGCAGGCGATCGAAGATGCGGAAGCCTTGGGGGCGGCGTTCGGGGCGCATGACGACCCCGCGCAAGCGCTGCAGGCTTACGAGAAAACCCGCGTCCTGCGCGCCGGCAAGGTGCAGAGCGCCTCGCGCCGCCAAGGCTTTTACTTCCACGCCGGCGCGCCGCTCAGTTTCGCGCGCGACATCGCGATCCGGCTGCTCGGCGGGCAGGGGATGCTGTCGCGCAACGACTGGCTGTATCGCTGATCTAGAGCGCTTTCCGACCGAATGGACTCATTCGGTCGATAAGAAACCGCTCCAAAATCAAAACGCTGGAGCAAATTCTGATCGAAAAAGTCTATCAACTTTTTCGGATTTTGCTCTAACGCGACCCGCTACAGCAACTCCCGCACCTTCTCCGCCGGGCGGCAAAGACGCGTTCCCTTCGGCGTTTCGACGATGGGCCGTTCGATCAGGATCGGATGCTTCAGCATGAAGCCGATCAGTTCGTCCTCGCTCCATTTCGGGTCGTCGAGCCCGAGTTCGTTGAAGGGCGTCCCGCGCTTGCGCAGCAGCTCGCGCGCCGACATGCCCATCGCCTTGAGCAGCGCGGCGAGCTTTTCGCGCGTCGGCGGGGTCTTCAAATATTCGACGATGGTCGGCTCGACGCCGCTTTCCCTTATCGCGGCGAGGACATTGCGCGACGTGCCGCAGGCCGGATTGTGATAGATGATGACGCCCATGTTTTTTCCGCCGCTAAGATTGGATTTTTATGCGAGCATAGAGCGCTTTTCGCTTGAAGGAAATCGCCCCGCCGACGTCAAATTGCTTCAAAATTCAAATATATCAGTACGATATAAGCGCCAAAGCGCGCTTCGACTTTTACGCGAGCATGCTGCAGCAGCCGATGGCGCCTGCGACATTCACGACCGCGACGAATGCATCCCAGTTAAGCGAGCCGCAAGAATTTGATGTTTATATTCCGGGCCTTAACGCAGCGCCTGCACGGTCTGCGGAATTAGAGCCCGACGTTGCGGCCCGGGAGAGCCAAAATGCTTCAGACTACTTTGAAAATATTCAGCGTCTCGGCGGTCGGCCTCATCGCCGTCGCGCAGATCGCCGGCGGTCTGTCGCACCGCGCGCCGCTTTCGCCCGGCCAAGCCGCGCCGCATGTGGCCGCGCAGCGCGCCCCCGCGCGCACGGCGATCACGCCAGCCGCCTACACCGCGCCGAGCTCCGCGCTCGATGAAATGCGAATTCAGTCGAACGAGCAGGGCCATTTTTTCGCCGATGCGCTGATCAATGGGCAAAGCGTGCGCGTGGTGGTCGACACCGGCGCGACCGCCGTCGCTTTGACCAACGAAGACGCCGCGTCGCTCGGCATATTCCCGCTCGCCGGCGATTTCACGACGCCGATCCGCACCGCCAATGGCCTCGCCTATGCGGCGCCGGTGAAACTGCGCCAAGTGCAGCTCGGCGGGATCGAACTCTACGACGTCGACGCTTTGGTCAGCCAGCCCGGCGTGCTGAACGTCACGCTGCTCGGCATGACCTTCCTGTCGCGGTTGTCGAACGTCCAGATGGAGTCGGGCGCGCTGCTGCTGCGCAAATGATCGGGCGCCAGACGGCGGCCGAGCGGCCGCCTCGCCGGTTTCAGCGCACGCGGGTCCACTTGTCCTGGCCGCACACATTGGTGTCCTGCACGCAGCCTTCGAGCGTGACCGCGGACTCGCTGTTTTGCGTCAGCTTGGCGCTGTAGCTTTGGCCGTCCTTGGCGTTGTAGATCGTTCCAGACCATTGATTTTCGCCGGCCTTCTGCATGTTCAGGATCGGCAGGCCGACGAGCAGCCGCGCGCGATGCGCCGGATTGGGATTGTTCTCATCCGTGGCGCCACGCTCGGGGATCGAAGCGATCGACCCGCAGAGGCCGGAGCCGCAATCGCGGACGGCGATCACCGCCGAACCGTCGCCGACGCGCCATTTTCCGGAGGGGCCCGCCTGCGCGGCGGTCGAAAAGGCCAGAGCGGCGAGGATGAGCGCGGCGCGCCGGGGCGTTGTCTTCATGCGAAAGGCTCCATTTCGGATTCGGGAATGTGTCAGTATAGAACAGAAGCTCGACCCTTTGGAAAGGCCCCACGATCCCTGCGAACATGATGAACGCCGCGTTGTGTCCTTCGGCGCCCCTTCGACCGCTGCGCGCTCTGATTCTCGGCGGCACGCGCGAGGCGCGCGATTTCGCGCAGCGCGTCGCCCTGGAACCCCGGATGGAGGCGATCTTGAGTCTCGCCGGACGCACCGGCGCGCCGCTGCCGCAGGGACTGCCGACGCGAATCGGCGGTTTCGGCGGCGTCGACGGGCTCATCCGCTACCTTGTGGAGAACCGCATCGACCGCGTCGTCGACGCGACGCATCCTTTCGCGGCGCGCATTTCCGCCAATGCGCGGGCGGCTTGCGCCGCGCTCGGCCTGCCGCTCGCCGCGCTGTCGCGACCACCCTGGTCCCGGCAGCCGGGCGACCGTTGGATCGAGGTCGAAGACAATGACGCCGCCGCGCGAGCGCTCGGGACGGCGCCAAGACGCGTGTTCCTGACGATCGGTCGGCAGGGGACGGCGGCCTTTCGCGCCGCCCCGCAGCACGACTATCTCATTCGCGCCATCGAGGAGCCGCAGCCGGGCGAACTCCCTCCGAATGCGCATCTCATCCTGTCGCGGGGGCCGTTCACGCAAGACGACGAGATCGCGCTGATGCAAGAGCGGCGCATCGAGGTCGTCGTCTCCAAGAACAGCGGCGGGCCCTTGACCTACGCCAAGATCGAAGCGGCGCGCGCACTCGCTCTCGCGGTGGTGATGGTTACGCAGCCTCTTGCAGAGGGAGCGCCGCTGCTGACCGATCTTGACGCCGGCCTCGCCTTCCTGCGCGAGGGTCTGGCGGCGCGATGAGCAAAATCCTGATGGCGCAGGGGACCGGCTCGGACGTCGGTAAGTCGCTCATCGTCGCGGGGCTCGCGCGCGCTTTCGCAAATCGCGGGCTCAGGGTCGCGCCCTTCAAGCCGCAGAACATGTCGAACAACGCCGCTGTGACGAAGGAGGGCGGCGAAATCGGCCGCGCCCAGGCGCTGCAGGCGCGCGCGGCGCGATTGGCGCCGAGCGTCGACATGAATCCCGTGCTGCTCAAGCCGCAAGGCGCCAATGGTTCGCAGATCGTCGTGCAGGGGGAAGCGATCGGCAGCGCGCTCGCCCGCGACTATCAAGGCATGAAAGCCAAGCTGATGCCGCGCGTGCTGGAGAGTTTCGCGCGGCTGCGCGACCGGCGCCGATCTCGTGCTCGTCGAAGGCGCCGGCAGCGCCGCCGAGATCAATCTGCGCGCCAACGACATCGCCAATATGGGATTCGCGCGCGCCGTGGACTGTCCCGTCATCCTCGTCGCCGACATTGATCGCGGCGGCGTCTTCGCGCAGCTCGTCGGCTGCCACGCCGTGCTGGACGCAGCGGATCGGGCGATGATCGCCGGCTTCATCGTCAACAAATTTCGCGGCGACCCGTCCCTCTTCGCGGGCGGCCTCGACTATGTCGCTCGCGCCACCGGCTGGCGGGCGCTCGGCCTCGCGCCGTTCTTCGCAGACGCGGCGCTGCTGCCCGCCGAAGACGCCTTCGGCCTGCGGAGCGCGCGGCCTGCGTCAGGCGGCGGCCTCAGAATCGCGGTTCCGCTGCTACCCAATATCGCCAATTTCGACGATCTCGACCCGCTGCGCGCCGAACCTGGCGTCTCGCTGCAGATGATCGCGCCGGGGACGCCGCTCCCGGGCGACGCTTATCTCGTCATTCTTCCCGGCTCCAAGGCGACGATCGCCGACCTCTTGGCCTTTCGCGCCGAAGGCTGGCATATAGACCTCATGGCGCATGTCCGTCGCGGCGGCCGCGTGCTGGGGATTTGCGGCGGCTATCAGATGCTCGGACGCAGGATCGCCGACCCGCGCGGCGTCGAAGGGCCGCCCGGACAAGCGGAGGGACTGGGACTGCTCGACGTCGAGACCACGCTCGAACCCAAAAAGACGCTGCGCGACGCGCGAGGATCGATGATCTGCGAGGGCGCGGCTTTTGTGGGCTATGAAATGCACATGGGCGTAACGAGCGGACCCGATTGCGCGCGTCCCGCACTGCGCTTTGCGGACGGTCGCTGCGACGGCGCGATCTCGCAGGACGGACTCGTCGAGGGCGTCTATGTCCACGGGCTGTTCGCGGGCGAGGAGGCGCGCGCAACGCTGTTGCGGCGACTTGGCGCGGAGCCTTCCGCATTGCGCTATGAAGCCAAGATCGAGGCCACGCTCGACGCGCTGGCGGCGCATTGCGCGGAGCATCTCGATCTCGACGCCATGCTGGAGATCGCGCGATGAACGCCCCGCAAAGCTTCGCTGCGAGATTGCCCGCGCAGGCGCCGATCGCCCACGGCGGGGCGCTCGACGACGCAAGTCGCGCCTATCCCGACGCGCCAAGGCCCTGGCTCGATCTCTCGACCGGCGTCAGCCCGCGC
This sequence comes from uncultured Alphaproteobacteria bacterium, assembly GCA_963820145.1. GTDB lineage: Bacteria > Pseudomonadota > Alphaproteobacteria > Rhizobiales > Beijerinckiaceae > Methylocystis. Next base: position 142,730 of record CAWFZD010000092.1, on the reverse strand, counting down.
GCCTATCCATTTCCCGCGCCGCCGACCGAGGCTTGGACGCGGTTGCCCGACCGCGACGCCGTCGCAAGGCTCGAAGCCCTGGCCGCGAGAGCCTATTGTGTCGCGGACGGCGCCGAAGTCGTCGCCGGCGCCGGCACGCAGGCTTTCATCAAGGCGCTGCCGCGCGTCTTTCCCGCAAAGCGCGCCGCGACGCTCGGCTTCACCTATGCCGAACACGCCGCCTGCTGGTCGGGCGCCGGCGCGCTCGTTCATGAGGCGCAGGAGCTGGGCGAACTCGCGCAGGCGGACGCCGCGGTCGTCGTCAATCCCAACAATCCCGACGGACGCGTCTGCGCGCCGCAGGATCTCGCAGCGCTCGCGCGACGAATGGCGCGGCGCGGCGGCCTGCTGGTCGTCGACGAGGCCTTCGTCGATTTCGCGCCGCAGTTCAGCGTCGCGCCGCTCGTCGCGGGCAATCTCGTCGTGCTGCGCTCCTTCGGGAAGGCCTATGGCTTGCCGGGCGCGCGGCTCGGCTTCGCCCTCTGCGCGCCGCCTCTGGCCGAGGCGCTGCGCGCGGAGCTTGGACCCTGGAGCGTCAGCGGACCGGCGCTCGCCGTGGGCGCCGCGGCGCTCGCGGACGCCGATTGGCTAGAGGAAAGCCGCGTCGCGCTGGAGGTCGCCGCGCGCCGGCTCGACGCGCTGCTGCTCGCGGCGGGCTTCGACCCCGTCGGCGGAACGAGCCTGTATCGGCTGGCCCGCAGCGGGCAGGCCGCGCGCTGGTTCGAACGCCTCTGCGCGCGTGGCGTCTTGACGCGGCGCTTTGCGGAACGCGTTGACTGGCTGCGCTTCGGCCTTCCCGCGACACAGCAGGATTGGGAGCGTCTCGCGACTGCGCTGGGCGTCGCCGCCGATGTCTGACGACGCGCTACAGCCGGTCGCCGGCTTCTCGCCGCCTGAGCGCGACGCGGTTTACCGGGCGATCTACGAGCGGCGCGACGTGCGCGGCGAGTTCCTCGGCGAAGAGGTCCCGCGCGACGCGATCCTGCGCATATTGGACGCCGCGCATCATGCGCCCTCGGTCGGATTGATGCAGCCCTGGAACTTCATCCTGATTCGCGACCGCGCGTTGCGGGAGAAGGTCAGCGAGGCGTTCGGGCGCGCCGCGGCGGAGGAGGAGCAGGCGATCGAGGCGGAGCGGCGCTCTCTCTATCGCGGACTGAAGCTGGAAGGCATATTGCGCGCCCCGCTCAACATCTGCGTGACCTGCGATCGGGGCAAATTCGGGCGCACCGGGCTCGGCCGCACGCAGCAGCCGGACACGGATCTCTTCAGCACGGCGTGCGCAGTGCAAAATCTTTGGCTCGCGGCGCGCGCCGAAGGGGTCGGAGTCGGCTGGGTCAGCATCCTGCGGCCGGACGATCTGCGCGCCATTCTCGGCATCCCTGCGGAGATCGCGATCGTCGCTTATCTTTGCGTCGGGTTTATCGAATCAGGTTATGGTCGGCCGGAATTGGAGGTCAAACGCTGGGCGCGACGACTGCCGCTCGAAGAGTTGATCTTCGAGGAGCGCTGGGGGGCGTCCACGTCGCGAGGCTGATTGTCACATGTCAGGCGCTTGTCGCACGCGATTGCTGTTTAATCGCAGACATTGCAGTGGTTTGCGTCGACATAAAAGTTTAAGCGTAGCCAGAGTTTCCTATTGCGGCAGTGCAACAGATGCGCCATCCTAAGGCTTGGCGTTCGGAATCGATGGTGGAGCAGCGCATGGCGGCCGCAGTATTCGAGAAGGCTTTCGACAGGTCGCTTCCGATCTCGCACAATAAAACGCTGACGGTCACGCCGGCGCCCGAACGCGAAAGCGAACTCCTCGGATTGCTCGAGGGGGCCATGATGCGGGCGCGCCACAACCATACGCAGCTCACGCAAATCCAATTGCCGTTCGAACGCTTTCCGTCGATGGACTCCAAATTCTGGCACATCCCGGTCGAGGACAGCGGCGACGCGCAGGTGCTGCGATTTTTTTCGACACGCCCGACAACGAAAACGGCTGACGTTCGACTTCCGAGCTCCGATCAACCCCTTTCGTCGCATTCTGCAGTGTTGGGGGGCGTGCTCATCTTTTATTAACCCTGTTGGCCGTTAATCATTTCATCGCCTAACCTTCAGCCGCCGAGGCTTTTTCCCCATGCGCGCCGCACCTGACGACCGCTTTTTCGTGGAATCGGACCGCGCCGATCTCCGCGCCGCGTCGATGGAGCCGATCGTCGCGGAAGCGTCGAGCGAAGCTTCACGACCGCCGAGCTATGAAGAGCTGTGGAGTAGGCGGCCGATCGCGCCGCCGCGCGCGCCGGAGCGCAGGCGAGCCGCGCCGATATTGCCCGCGGTGCTGGCGACGCTGATCGGCGCGATGGCGCTCATCGGCCTTCGCGAAAAACTCGTCGCGATCGCGCCGCCGCTGGCGCTCGGCTATTCCGCTCTGGGCTTGCCCGTCAATCTCGCCGGGCTCGACCTGCGCGACGTGCATTCGCGCATCGTCATGGACGGGCCGCGCCGGGTGCTGGCGATCGAAGGCGAAATCGCCAACAGGCGGCGCGAGCCGACGGCGGTGCCGCCGCTTGCGCTGACCGTGCGCGGCGAAGACGGCATGGCGAAATACGCCTGGACCTCCGCGGCCCCGAAATCGCGGCTGGAGCCCTTTGAAACCGTGGCCTTCCGCGCCCGTCTCGCAGCGCCCCCCGAGAGCGGCGCCGACGTGCTCGTGCGTTTTGCGGGCGCAGAAGAGGCGCCGCGCGGAAAGCCGGGGAAGGCGACGAGATAGGGCGCGGGGCGCTTTCCCTTCGCCGCCAAAATCGCTTAAAGCAGGGCTTATGCCCGTCCTGCCGCCGCTCGCCCTCGTCAACGCCCGCCTCGTAGATCCCGCTGCGCAGAGCGAGACGCGCGGCGGGGTGCTCATTCTGTCGGGGCGCATCGCGGACCTTGGCCCCGCCATCACGGCGAGCGCCGCGCCCGAGGGCGCCAGAATCATCGACTGCGCCGGCGACGTCGTCGCGCCCGGCCTCATCGACATGCAGGCCTTCGTCGGCGAACCCGGCGCCGAACATCGCGAAACCATCGCGACCGCGACCCTCGCCGCCGCGGCGGGCGGCGTCACGACGATTCTCGCCTCGCCCACCACTTCTCCCGTCGTCGACGATCCGGCCGTCGTCGACTTCGTGTTGCGCCGCGCGCGCGATACGGGGCGGGTGCGCGTGCTGCCGATGGCGGCGCTGACCAAGGGCTGCGAAGGGCGCGAGATCGCCGAGATCGGCCTCCTGAAACTCGCCGGCGCCGTCGCCTTCTCCGATGGCGGCAATAGCGTCGCCAGCGCTCGCGTGATGCGCCGCGCGCTGACCTACGCGCAGGATTTCGACGCGCTGATCGTGCATTTCCCGCAAGACCGCGAACTCGCCGAAGGCGGCGTGATGAACGAGAGCGAGCTCGCCGCGCGGCTCGGCCTCTCCGGCGTGCCCGCCGCGGCGGAGACGATCGTCGTCGACCGCGATCTGCGGCTCGCGGCGCTGACCCGCGCGCGCTATCACGCGAGCCTCATCGCCGCCCCCGCCTCGCTCGACGCGCTGCGCGCCGCCAAGGAACGCGGGCAAAACGTCACCTGCGGCACCTCGATCAACCATCTGACGCTGAACGAAGCCGACATCGGCGACTACCGCACTTTTCTGAAGCTGCGCCCGCCGCTGCGGCGCGAGCGCGACCGCAAGATACTGGTCGCGGCGCTGGCGGAGGGGCTCATCGACGTCGTGGTCTCCGATCACGATCCGCAGGACGTCGAGACCAAGCGCCTGCCCTTCGCGCAGGCCGAATTCGGCGCCATCGGGCTCGAGACCATGCTCGCCGCGGGCCTGCGCCTCGTGCACGCCGGCGAACTCGCCTTGCCGCGCCTGCTCGCGGCGATGTCCTCGCGCCCGGCGGAGATTTTAGGGCTGGAGCAGGGGCGGCTGCAAAAAGGCGCGCCCGCCGATCTCATCCGCTTCGACCCAGACGAGCCCTTCGTCGTCGACCCGGCAAGGCTCCACTCGCGCTGCCGCAACACGCCCTTCGACGGCGCGCTGCTGCAGGGCGCAGTAAAGCTGACTTTGGTCGCCGGCGAGGTGGTGTGGGAGGGGTGATTTTTCGCTGAGGTAATCGAAAGACTCCGTTGCCTTGTTGAATTTCCTTCGGAGAGCCCTTTCGCGTCAACCGAGAATCAGAAATAGCTTGCTACGAGCGGTGGATTAGAACAAAATGAGAACATTGAGGAATTTGGAGTGCGCAAAGTGAGTTATCGGAGGATCCGAAATCCACTGCATGATCTCATCGAGTTTCGGGACTGTGAGCTTGAACGCACGCTCTGGAAGGTTGTGGAGACCCGGGCGTTCCAACGTCTACGCCGGATCAAGCAACTCGGCTTTTCTGATCTTGTATACCCCGGATCATCTCACTCGCGCTTCGCCCATAGTGTCGGGGTATTTCATACGGCGAGACAATTGATGGAAGTAGTTCGCCGTGACGGTACGCGAGACGAGCGCAGCAAGGAGGAAAAGGCGTTAGCCGCAGCGTTAGTCCACGATCTTGGGCACGGGCCATTTAGCCATGCCTTTGAAAAAGTTGGAAAAAGGCTTGGTCTGAAGCTTGCCGATCATGAAGCGATGAGCGACGCTCTGATACGTAACGGCGAAGTGGCCGAAGTTCTTAATGGACAATTTGGCAGTCATTGGGCGGATGATGTTGCTGACATCATAAAAAAGGACGGAGTAAAAACCGTTCACCATGCGGTCGTGTCAAGCCAATTCGACGCTGATCGGCTCGACTATATGCGCCGGGATCGCCTGATGACGGGCACCCAACATGCCGCGATCGACTTCCCCTGGTTGATCGCAAATTTGGAAATTGGCTCCGTCGCGTTCGGTGTAGACGATTTACCAGTCGGTCAGATCGAGACCTTCGTGCTTGGACCTAAGGCTATTCATGCAGCAGAAGCTTACGTCCTTGGGTTGTTTCAACTATATCCCACAGTCTATTTCCATAAGGCGACACGCGGTATGGAAAAACTATTCACCGAATTGTTCGTGCGCGTCGTGACACTTGTGCGTGACGGTTCCATTTCGGCCACGGGACTAACTCAGAATCATCCCCTAGTTCGGTTTGCGCAATCTCCGGAGAATATCGACATCGCGCTAGCGCTCGACGATACGGTGGTCTGGGGGGCGGTTAGTCAAATGTCAGATGCAACCGATCCCACGGTCGCAGAGTTTTCGATCAAGATACGGGATCGCAAATTATTCAAGTGCCACGATATACGAACGCGGGTTACACATGTTCTGGACCCAAAGAGCATAAATCAGAAACTGAAATCGAGCTGATCGACAAGCGCTGTGCGGAAATTGGTGAAAAATTAACCGGATGGTCAACTGATAATGGCCGTGATCGTCCTCGTATCTTGATCGATAGCGACGAACGCTCGCCATACAAACCCATAGACAAATCGAAAGGGCCGCTTGATCGTATTAATATCCGAACAGAAGCCGATGAATTAGTCGATCTCAAAGAGCTATCCAGCGTTGTCGGAGCGTTGAAGACATACAAATTATTCCGCGCCTATGTGGATAGGGGCGATGCGGATGCGCAAACGGCTGTCGAACGGATAATTCAAGGGGAGATAGAGATATGTCGAACGTAAATGCCTTGAAGGCAGCGGAGATCGTTCGCGATTCTGGTGGCAAAGTTATTGGACGTACTAAACTCCAAAAAATTGGGTATCTGTTGAGCGTTGCTGGTCTCGAAGACGGCTTGCCTTTTGTCTATAAACATTATGGTCCTTATAGCGAGGACTTGGCTGCCGGCGCCCGTGAAGCGGCTTTGTTAGACTTCCTCGATGAGACAGAACAGCAGGCGTCTTGGGGCGGCATGTACTCCATCTATGTCGCGAAAGAGCAGCCCAGTTCGAACGTTCCGCCAGCCCGTCTCCGCTTGGCGACGGAGGCTGCAGGGGCGGACGCAATTGAGCTGGAACTCGCTGCAACCGCCCTCTTTCTTGCGAATGAAGGCTTCAAAGAGCCTTGGGCCGAGACGATGCGGCGCAAGCCGGAGAAATCCGCCAATGGCAGGATAGACAAAGCCCGTGAACTCTATCGAAAATTATCCGCTATCAAGACTCCGGTTCCGTGGCCAGAAATCGGCTAAAATCACGTCGAACAAAGCGATATGGCTCGCCGGCCCCCTTGAACAATCCCCATATTCCGCCTAAACCCTCGCCGCCCGGGCGGGAGGCCTTGGCGAGCATCACCGGGGACTGGACCTTAAGACGATGGCCAAGGAAAAATTCTCTCGCAACAAGCCGCATTGCAACATCGGGACGATTGGTCACGTCGACCACGGCAAGACGTCGCTGACGGCGGCGATCACCAAGGTTTTGGCGGAGACGGGCGGGGCGACCTTCACGGCCTACGATCAGATCGACAAGGCGCCGGAAGAGCGGGCGCGCGGCATCACGATCTCGACCGCGCATGTCGAATATGAGACGGTGAACCGCCACTACGCGCACGTCGACTGCCCCGGCCACGCCGACTATGTGAAGAACATGATCACCGGCGCGGCGCAGATGGACGGCGCGATCCTCGTCGTCTCCGCCGCCGACGGCCCGATGCCGCAGACCAGAGAGCACATCCTGCTGGCGCGTCAGGTCGGCGTGCCGGCGCTGGTGGTGTTTCTGAACAAGGTCGACATGGTCGACGATCCGGAGCTGCTCGAGCTGGTCGAATTGGAAGTGCGCGAGCTCTTGTCGAAGTATGAGTTCCCGGGCGACGACATTCCGATCACCAAGGGTTCGGCGCTGTGCGCGCTGGAGAACAAGAACCCCGAGATCGGCCATGACGCGATCCTGGCTTTGATGAAGACGGTCGACGACTACATCCCGCAGCCGGAGCGCCCGAAGGATCAGCCGTTCCTGATGCCGGTCGAAGACGTGTTCTCGATTTCGGGCCGCGGCACGGTGGTGACGGGGCGCATCGAGCGCGGCATCATCAAGGTCGGCGAAGAAGTCGAGATCGTCGGCATCAAGCCGACGATGAAGTCGACGGTGACCGGCGTCGAGATGTTCAGGAAGCTGCTCGACCAGGGCGAGGCGGGCGACAACGTCGGCTGCCTGCTGCGCGGCACGAAGCGCGAAGAGGTGGAGCGCGGTCAGGTGCTGTGCAAGCCGGGCTCGGTCAAGCCGCACACCAAGTTCAAGGCCGAGGCCTACATCCTGACGAAGGAGGAGGGCGGCCGCCACACGCCGTTCTTCACCAACTACCGTCCGCAATTCTACTTCCGCACGACGGACGTGACGGGCATCGTGACGCTCCCCGAGGGCGTCGAAATGGTGATGCCGGGCGACAATATCGCGATGGAAGTGGCTTTGATCGTGCCGATCGCGATGGAGGAGAAGCTGCGCTTCGCCATCCGCGAAGGCGGCAGAACCGTCGGCGCCGGCGTCGTCGCGAGCATTATTGAGTGATGGGTGGGGCGGGGGCGGGAATTGAGCCGCCTCTGCCGCTTTCGGCCCTGCTCACGGATTCGAGACCACTTTTCGGATGCAGAACCGCTCATGGATGCGTGCGCAAGTTTAGAAGGCAGAGAGGAGCGCACGTAGCCAAGCGGGGCTATGATAGGCGGCGATGACGAACGGCGTGAGCAGCAGCGCCAGCGCCAAGAGACCGCGCCAGCCGCGTCCCTTGAGGGGGCGGCCTTCGCCGAGACAAAACTCATAGTCGGGAGCGCTTGTCATATTGGGACCTTCCAGAATTGGCGGCGATGGAGTGCGCACCGCGCAAGTTGACCGGTATTCATTCGTCAAGCTCTTCATCTTCAAACCTCGACCGCTCGATGTTGGAGATCGCGGATTTTCTGATGTGATCGAATAATTCATAAGCGGGAGACAGCCGGGAGAGGCCGGCGAGGATGTCTTCAGCCGCCTTCTTGTCTGCTAGATCGCGAGGCATGGGTTCGCCGGCAACGCCAGAGCGCATGCCAGATACCGCAGCAGCGAAGAGCTGCCTCGAGATTTCTTGATGCAGATCGAAGTCAATGGTTTGGCAGCGTTCGAGTAGGTCGATGACGAAGCCGACATGCTCAAAGACGAACTCGTGTTTGGCCTCCCGCAGCAGACGGCCCATGAGCTTGAGGTCGTCAGCATCCGCTCTAGGAAGCATGGGCTGAAGAAACGCCACGAGCTGGTCAGTCGAGCCAAGAAACATGGCTTCGAACATGTCGGCTGCTGCATGCTGGAAGTAGTGATCGCGGTCCCGATTTTGGCGGAGCCAGCGCCAAACGGAGTTCGAGCACGCTAAGGCCTTCGCTAAAATCCAGAATGCGAAGCGGCTTTCGCGGATAAGGCCCGAAATGCGTCAGCCCATAGCTATAAGGCTGATGCTGAGCCGCGATCTCGGCCCGCTTCATGAAAAAATTGGCGGTCAAGTGTGGGAAGCGATAGGAGAAGTCGGCGATAAGCTTATAAGTCCAGTGGCCTTTTAAATTCTCGATCTTGATGAGATGTTGGAGAAAATCCTTCGCGTCTTCCTCGGTCACGGCGTCGATAAGCCGATTGTGTCCGCTGAACAGCGCAGCCGCCACCTCATCGATCAGCTGCGCGTTGCCGGAGAAATTTACACTCAGCAACAACTCGAGGATATCGCCGTTGTCGCCTGACCGCCACATTCGGACGGCAAAAATAGCGCGGGAGACGACGGTCTCATTTGAAGAGGAAAGTAGGAGCCTAATGAGATCCTTGTCCTCGTCCTCAATTTCGTGGCCGGCGTAGGCGGAAGCCGCCGCTGAAGCCAGAGCTTCATCACCGCTCTCGATAAATCGGCGCGCGTAGCTGCGGCCCTCCAACTTGTGACGGCGCATCAATTGGCTCAAAGCTGTTCCCGAATAGATGCGCGTGGCTGAAGTCGTTCGATTGAGGGCGTCTTCGATCAGCGCACGGGCGAAATCATCGTCATCGACAAGCTTCTGGATCACGTTGTGCGCAGAGGACTGCTCCTCGCCGGCCTGCTTTAGCGCAACAAGGACTTGTTGAAGATATAAAAGGCGCTCGACAGTATCACGCTTGGCCACTTTCAAGTCCGACGCGACTTCGGAAAGCCATTCATCTAAATCAGACTGCCATCTGCTGCTGTCTTCCCGCTCCACAAATATGTGACCCCATCCATCGACCAAAGCCGCAAGCAAACGGAATTCAATGTCTGTCGGCAAATTTTCGAAGATCTGGCGGGCCAGCCTCGCAGGTTCGGCGGTCCCGAAATTCGCGTGCCACGATACAGACCGGGCGATCGCCAATGCGACGAGAGGATGGACGCCGCGATTTATGGTGTCCAGCAACCGTTCAAGAGTTTGGACGAACTCCTGGGAAAGCGCGTCGTGTAGGCTTTTGGGTATTGAGCCGCCCATCATGCCCATAGGATGACGCATCGCCGACTTTAAGTGCTTACCAGCCAAGCGGGCGATAGCGACGTTCTTGTGTTGTAGCAATGCAAAGATCTTGTCGATCACTGCCGCACGCAGAGGACGCACCGCTTCGTAGATGATGTGATAGGGAGTGTAATTCACGCCTCTCCTGTTTCCAGAGACATTGAAGCCCTCCGTGCTCAGAAGCGGTTCGAGGATATCGAGGGGTGTATGAATGCCGCCCCAATTCACTTCATTGTCAGCGAGTTCCAGGCCGAAGCGGAGGAGAGTTTCACAATAAGAGATTGGCTTTCGACCATCGTAGTTCCCAAGCTCAGTAAGGACTCGGATAGCGTGGTTCGGATCGGAGCGAGGCTCCCGACCGTCAAGGCGGCCAAGCTCCCAAAGGAGCCTCAGCGCCTCCTCTAAATATGTGCTCGTTCGGGCGATTCCATTCAGAATTTCAGGGAGGGCGCGTAGGTTCCTTCCGCGCCGCGCTTGGCGAATGACAAAGTCCAGGGCTTGGCGTGGCTGGTAGAGGGCAACGGATTTGACTGCGTCAAGACGCGGATCGTAATCGTTCTCGATGTCGTCCAGCGTGCGCCAGACCCCGCTCAAGAACTCGCTGTCCGAGGTGTCGCCTCCGCTCCGCCGCCAATCCAGGCGCCCGAGATTGACGAGCGCATGCTTGAGCAGCGTGTCCTTGACGGTGCCGAGCGCCCTTCCAGCGAACGGGGTCAAGCGGCGGCCGGCAACACAACTCGTCTCAATCAGATAATCACCCAACACATCCGGCATGAGCCGCCACTGGTTGCCCCGGCGAAAGATGACGCCGCCTTGGGCAAACCGACTGAGCGCCGCTGACGCGGTCTCCTTCGACACGCCTTGCAACTGTTCGAGGACGGCTAGCGAGTTGATGATCCTCCGGATGGAACGGCTGAACAAGCGCCAGAACATTTAAGACATCGCTGTGCAGCTTTTGCTCCCCAGCATTGCCCAGACGCCCGGCCACCACATTTTTGAATTTGCCCAGGACCACATGCCGAAACCGATCTTCGTCCTTGGCAAGCTCGACCGGCACATTGTCTTTTGCCAGCACCTGGGCCGCCATAGCCACGATCATGGGGGAATCGCCAGAGGCAGCAACGACGTAGCGAGCGAATCCTCGTCATTAATCTTGAAGTGAGCCAAAACTTGCGTTGCAATCGCGTGGAATTGATCCCGGCTCAAAATTTCGAGCGCGATCACGGGGGGTGACGTGATGTTGTAGCTGGCCGCTTCGTGCTGGATGCGGTCGAGCGCGTAGTTCCGCGTGGCCAGAATCAGCCTGGTCTGGCGCGATGGGTCCGCGGCATATTCGAACAGGACGCCCAGACCGTCACGGTCATGCGCGTCGTCCACCACGAGCACCCTTGGTCCGGGACCAAGATCGTCGAGTGTTTGACGGGTGGGATCGGAGGCGCTGGACAGAAAGCGCACGCATACCGAAGGCTCACTCTGAATGAAGGTCGTCATGACTTCTTTCAGAAGGCGTGACTTGCCCATACCTCCGGCGCCGGCGACTAAGACCATGCGTACGCCCGGACGAACGAGCGCTGCGAGCAAGTCAGCGGTCTCGCTTTCGCGGCCGAGCAAGTCCCAGCTATGGCTGAGCGGTTGGTCCCGACTGTCAAACGGCCTAAAGAATTCTTGTGCCGTGAGCCAAGGACCGGACTCACTGCGCCCCAAGAGGGCTTGCCGCTGCCCCCGGAAATAGATGTCTACGAGTTCGCTCTTGCACCTCCATCGGGAGGCGGCGGACGCGCCTCGACAGATCATCCTTGTCCCAAAGCTGCCAGCCCCGATGGAGCCGCACGGTTTCGGCGGTCTGAGGGCTCGCAACCCGGCTGAGAACGAGAACTTTTTCATAGTTCTCTGAAGGGAAGGCGGCGATTGCTGCTTTTGCTTCTGCCGGGCCAAACCGCTGCACCCGTTTGCACTGCAAGCCAATTCGTCGGCCGCCGTCCGGGAGTATGACCTCCACATCGAGACCGTCCTGGGCATGGCCGGCGCCGCCGGCGCGCCGAACTTCAGCTCCCGGATTCTCTTCCAGCACCAAATCGGCGACGAATTGCTCGAAGGTGGTCGGCGCAAGTCGGTCGACGGGAAAGGGCTCGACAAAGCTCAGCGCCGATGGCCCCTCATCCCCGGCAAGGTGACGTAAATCGGCAACATTCAGCTTCAGCGCTGCTGCAAGAGTGTGAAGCTGCTTCTCCTTCGGCCTCGCGAGCCCGGCCTCCCACCGGCTCACCGTTTGTTGTGACACCCCAAGGGCGGAAGCAAAATCCGACTGCTTGGCCATGCCAGCGGCGAGGCGAGCGGCGGCAATTGCATGACCAAGAGCTTTGAACTGCGCTGAGGCGTTCTCTTTCATATTGCACTCATAATACGAGTGCGAATGCCTGTAAATTATAGAAATGGGTGCGCTTCTCCTCCTTGCTCCCAATTTGGGAGCGCGATATCGTTGTCCTCATGCGGATCATTGCCCGGCGCACTTTGCGTGAGTTTGTCGACAGCCGCGCCGGGCACAAGGATCAGCGTTGTGGTGACAGTGCGCGCTTTATTGACCCGGTTTGTCTATGTCGAACGTCGGGTTTGAACGTGCCAGGCATTTTCTCCGCCAAATCAGGGCCGCTTCGTGGTATAATGGTGTATGTTCATCACGCTCACACTTACCCCCGAACAGGAAGGCTGGCTGCGCGCGCATGTCGCCGCTGGCGATTTCGCCTCTGTTGAAGAGGCCGCGCACAGGCTCATTGCCGAGCGCATCGCCGAGCGCGCGGCGCAAGAAGAGTTGGGGCCCGAGCGTCAGGCGCTCTGGGTGGAGGAGTTGAGTGACGCCGAGCTTGCGGCGATCGCTGCGGCGGAGGTGGACCCCCGCTTCGCCTATCTTGATGACGAGTTGAGATAGGCTTTTACGTGTCGCTACCGGTTCCGCAGCCCGGTCTCGTCATTCGATACGCCTATCTCTGGCGCAGTGAGAGCCGGAGGGGACGGGAAGAAGGAGCGAAAGACAGGCCTTGCGTGATCGTGCTCGCGGTTAGGGAAGACAAGGGCCGCAAGGTCGTTCTCGTGGCTCCGATCACGCATGCCCCGCCGGAAGCTTCGGGAGATGCTGTCGAGATCCCTCTGCAATCCAAGCGCCGCCTCGGCCTCGACGAGGCGCGGTCCTGGGTCGTCATCAACGAGCTGAATTGTTTCATTTGGCCCGGCTCCGATCTTCGCGCCATATCGCGGAATGCGCCGAGCCGCTTCGATTACGGGATTTTGCCTCCGTCGCTTTTCCGGGAGATCAAGAAAGCGCTTGCGGCTTCCTCCGAGGCGAGGCGCTTGGCCGTCGTGCGGCGCACGGAATGATCGCAAAGGCCTGGGAGGGAGAATTGGAACCCCACGAATTCGCCAGCGTCTGGGGCGCGCTGACCGACACGCCGGAGGAAGCTGCGAACATGGCCATGCGGTCTGAGCTGATGATCGCCCTTCAGCAGAAGGTCGGCGCCTGGAACATCACCCAGGCCGAGGCCGCAAGCCGCCTCGGCGTCACGCAGCCGCGGCTGAACGACCTGCTGCGTAGCAAGATCGACAAGTTCGCCTGGACACGCTCCTCGTTCTCGCAGGACACGCCGGCGCCCCGCAGACGGCGCGCGTCTCGCCCATGACAGCGGGCGAGACTACTCGCCCAGCCAATTCTCCACCCGCAGCCCCGGCGCGCGCGCGAAAGCCGCGTCATTCGTCACCAGCGCCAGTCCCAAGGACCGCGCATGGGCGGCGATGAAAAGGTCGTTGGCGCCGAGCGGAGCGCCCAGTTTTTCGAGTTCCGCGCGCAATTGCCCGTAATGCGCCGCCGCCGCCTCGTCATAAGCGGCGACGCCGATGCAGGCCGCGAAATCGCGCACCGCCGCCTCGAGCGCCAGGCTCCCGCGCTTTTCGGCGCCGAACAGCATCTCGCTCAAGGTGATCGCCGAGACGCACATGCGCCCCGCCTCGGCGTCGAAGCGGCGCAGGATGGGCTCGTCTCTGCGTTTGATCACCGCGCTGCAGACATTCGTGTCGAGCATGTAGCGCATTAGAAAATGTCTTCGTCGTCCAGCGGCGGTTGCTGTGGGCGTTCGAAATCGGGGAAAGGCGGATGCCGTTTAGCCCATTCGCTGAACCTTAGACCGACGGGCGATATGATGCGCGAGGCGCCGACGACGACGATCTCGACTTGCCTGACGTCGTCGGGAAACGCCACCGCCTTCGGCAGGCGCACAGCCTGCGTCCTGTTGCTGTGGAAAATGGTCGTCGTCGTGGGCATTTTCGCCTCGTTTGTATTTCCAAATTGGATATACCAGAACAGGCTAGCTGTCAAAGCTTCCGCGCCCGGCGGTCTCGCTCATACACGCGTCGAGATCGTGATCTCCAAAATCTCCGGCGGGCGCATGAAGCGGATCGGCAGGATCGAGTCGCCAAGGCCGCCGGAGATGATCATATGGCGTCCGCCTTCGACGACATGGCCGTAGACATGCGCGGCGCCGAAACGCATCTGCGCGTGCACCGGGCCGATCAGGGGAAAATTGATCTGCCCGCCGTGGGTGTGGCCGCAAAGCGTGAGCGCGATGCGCGGCGGCGTGCGATCGAAGATGAAAGGCTCGTGCGCGAGCAGGATCGCCGGCGCGTCGTCGCCGATCTTGGCGAGAGTTCGCCGGCAAATCGTCATGCCCGCTCCAGCCTCCGTGGCGATTCGGCAGGGTGATCTGATCGCCAAGGCCGAGCAACCAGAACGGCGCGTCGCCCTTTTGCAGCCGTCTCGCGTCGTTCTCCAGCAGCGTCGCGCCCATCTGCCGCAAGCCGCGACGCGCGCCCTCGGCGTCGTCGCCCGGGTCTTCGACGGTCGGCCCATGCCACCAATCGTGATTGCCAAGGATGGCGTAGACGCCGAGCGGCGCCTTAAGGGCGGATAGCGCCTCGGCCCAAAGCCGCGGCGCGACGGCGCCCGCGCCCATGACGCCGGCGGAATAGTCGCCGAGCAGAACGATGAGGTCGGGCTCGAGCGCGTTGGCGATTCCAGCGATCTGCGCGAGACGGCTTGGCGGCATCCAGGGTTCGCACGCGTGGATGTCGGAGAGCGCGACGATGCGCAGGTCGAGGCCGGGCGGCCAACCGGGAGGCGAGATGTGGTAGCGCGTGGTCTGTAGCCAGAACAGCGACTCGGCCACGGAATAGCCGGAAAGCCCCGCTGCGGCGATCGGAACTGCCCGGCTTATGAGCTTTCTGCGAGAAATCATGCCGCGTCCGCGCCGGCGTTACGCGGCGAGGCTGTCCTGCTCCTCTGCGCGAGCGAAGCTGAAGGTCTCGAAAGCGCTTTGGCTTTGCGCCGGTTTGGCCGGAGCCTTGAGGATTTCGAGAGCGGCGGCGACCGCCGAAAGGCCGATCTCGTGGTAAAGCCGAGCAAGAAGGTCGGCTTCGTCCTGCCTGATAGGGGAGCGGTCGTGCTCAAACGCGGTATACTCTGACATGACGGGTTCTCTGCTGGAGCTGCGGGGGAACAGCCAAAACACTGCCCGCTAAAATTGCCTTCATCGGCTTAAGACCGCGTTAAGCGCGGCAGTGGGCGCGGCTCGATCATTTTTCGTGGAAAAGCCGCTCCATCTGCTTTAGCTCGACGCGAACGGCATTCGGAACGCAGGCGCGGAAGAAGAACGGGATGATCAAATATTTGTTGGTCGCTTGCGGCGGCGCGCTCGGCACCATTGCGCGCTACTGGCTCTCGGGCTTCGTCGCAGAGCATTTCGGCGAGACCTTTCCATGGGGCACGCTGATCATCAACGTGCTGGGATCTTTCGTGATCGGCTTTTTCGCCACGCTCACCGGACCCGACGGGCGGGTGTTCCTTTCCACCGAGGCGCGCCAATTCGTCCTAGTGGGCGTTTGCGGCGGCTTCACGACCTTCTCGTCCTTCAGCCTGCAGACGCTCAATCTGGCGCGCGACGGCGAAATCAGTCCGGCCCTCGTCAACATCGCTTTCTCGGTGGCGTTTTGTCTCGCCGCCGTCTGGATCGGCCATATCCTTGCAGTTCAGCTCAACCAGCTGAAGGGAGTCTGACGCATGACGATCGAGCGCGACGCACTGTTGCTGCGCATTTGCATCGGCGAAGACGCGAGGCATCGCGGCAAGCCGCTTTACGAGATCATTGTGCTGAAGGCGCGCGAGATGGGTCTCGCCGGCGCGACCGTCCTTCGCGGGCCGATGGGCTTTGGCCATTCGGGCAAGCTGCACACGTCTAAGATTCTCAAGTCTCTCCGAGGATCTGCCGCTTGTCATCGAGATCGTCGACAGCGAGACGAAAATCCGCAGCTTTCTTCCCTTTCTCGACGAGATTCGCATCGGCGGCCTCGTAACGCTGGAAAAGGTGCAGGTTTTGCAATACGGGGAAGCGACGAAACACGAGCCGAAATGAGCGACGAATAGAGCGCGTCCCGTTGAACTCGGATAGAAACAATTTGCTGCTTCGTTATCCGACCGTATTCCGGCGCGGCGAGCGCGACGCGGTTAGGAAGATGAGGTCAGCCCAAATTCACATGCGAGACGAGAAAGAAGAGGTCATCCTATCGATCACAGCGCTCGCCTGCGGCAGCGTCGGGGCTCTGTTCGCCCTGTTCGTCGGCTACGCTGTTTTCGGTTTTCCGGTCTGCATCGCCAGCACCATCGTCGGCGGCGTGTTCGGCGCGAGCCTTGGGCGGTATCTTGGTTGAGCGCATGAGCTTTGCATATCGCCGCGGCGCGCGATAAACCAGACGCGAGGCGCCCTTCGTGCGGCGCCGATCCTGGACTTGCGATGCGCCGACACTTTCCGCCGGAACCCGTCTCGCAGGCGGCGCTGTGGAGCCGCCGTTTCGCGGTTTTCGGCGCGGTTCTGGCGACGCTCGCCGTGGCGCTGGCGAGAGCGAAGCTTCTTGCGCCGACGCCGACGCTGACGACGCTCGGCTTTTCTGTCGCCATCGCGATCGTCGCGCTGCTGTTCGTCTCCGCCGCCTGCGTCTCGATCTGGCGCACCGGCGCGCGCGGCTCGGGGGCGGCGGCCGGCGCAGTTCTCGTCGCCGCGGGGACGCTCGCCTATCCGACCTATCTCACCATCGAGGCCTTCCGCTTTCCCGTGCTCGCCGACGTCTCCACCGACCTCGACGATCCGCCGGACTTCTCGCATTCGCGGGCGGCGCTCGCGGCGCGGGCCGGCTATGCGCATCCCTCGCCTCCCGCCGAGACGCGCGCGGCGCAAGGAAAGGCCTATCCCGACGTCGAGCCGATCATCGTCGACCTCGATCCCGACGAAGCCTTCAATCTCGTGCTCAAAACCGCGGCGGCGCGCGGCTGGAAGCTCGTCGATCAGCATGCGCACAGCGCTCGCAGCGGCGACGCCCATGCGGATTTCACCGTGAAGACGCGGCTGCTCGGTTTCGAGGAGGATGTCACCGTGCGCGTGCGGCCGATGGCCGGGCAGACGCGCATCGACCTGCGCGCCGCCTCGCGCTACGGGCGCCATGATTTCGGCGCCAACGCCGAGCGGATCAAGGCCTTCGCCGAGGAGCTGCAGACGCAGCTGGATGCGAAGTGAAAGCCGCGGAACCAAGTCGGTGCGAAGTAAGGGGTTAGAGCGCTTTCCGCCCGAACGGACTTACTCGGGCGATAAGAAATCGCTCCAAAATCGAAATGCTGGAGCAAGTTCCGATCGAAAAAGTTCTTCAACTTTTTTCGGAATTTGCTTTAGCAGCGACCCTATGCGACGCAGATGTCGGGAACCGCGACCTTCTGAAAAAGATGCGGGGACGCGACGGCGGAGGACGGATAGGCCTGGATTTTCGCCTGGAACTCCGGATTTGAGAACGCCGCGCGGAAAGCTTCGGTCGATTCCCAGACAGCATAGTTGAGATAGGTCGGGCTTTCGCCGAGCGCGCGGTGAAGCTGGGTCGAGATGAAGCCCGGCTGGCGCTTCATGAACGCCGCATCGCCCTTCCAGATTTCGAGAAAAGCCGGCTCGTCCGCCTTGTCGAGCGTGAAGACGTTCGCCAGCACGACGGGGCCGGCGTCGATCCCAAGCTGACGATCGATCGGAAATTTAGGGTCCAGAGGGCGCAAAAGCGGCATGACATTCTCCGTTCAGTATGGTTGCTTGATGTCGACTTGTCGGAATGCATATAGCACTATGACATCATAGTGTCAATACGGCTCGATGGTGATAAATGTCCAAAACCGGCCGAACGCAGGGCGGCGACGCCGTGACAAATCTCGTCCTCGACCTGTTCAGGCTCAACAACCAGCTGCTGGCGGCGGGAGATCGGCTGGTGGCGCGGCTCGGATTGACGAGCGCGCGCTGGCAGATTCTGGGGGCCATTGTCGCCGCCGACTACCCGCAGCCCGTCGCGTGGCTTTCTCGGAACCTTGGCGCGAACCGCCAAAACGTGCAACGGATCGTCAACGATCTCGCAAAAGAGGGGCTGGTGGCCTTCGCGGCCAACCCGCATCACCGCCGCGCGCAGCTCGTCGTTCTGACAAGCAAAGGGCGCAAGACCTTCGACGCCGCCATGAGCCTGCAGGCCCCCTGGATCGATCGCCTCGCCGCGGGTCTTGCGGTCGAAGACATAAAAACAGCTCACCGAGTGATCCTGGGGTTGCGCCAGAACGCGCAGGATGGCGACGAAGTCGAAACGGATCACGATCGGAGCGAATGAACGACCGCGACGAGCTTGCTTTCCCCGCTCGTTTTTCACCGCGCGCTGAGCTATTTTGAAGACGGCGGATCAAAAAGGAGCGGCGAATGTCCCAAGGCGAGGTCTTAAAGGAATCCTTCACGCCGCCGCCTTTGACCCGGGACGAAGAACTCGCCGCCTATCGCCAGATGCTGCTGATCCGCCGCTTCGAGGAGAAAGCCGGCCAGCTCTACGGCATGGGCCTCATCGCCGGCTTCTGCCACCTCTACATCGGCCAGGAGGCGGTGGTCGTCGGCTGCAAGCTGGCGGCGCGCGAAGGCGATCAATTCGTCACCAGCTATCGCGACCACGGCCATATGCTGGCCTGCGGCATGGAGCCGAGAGGCGTCATGGCGGAACTCGCGGGCAAGCGCAGCGGCTTCTCCAAAGGCAAGGGCGGCTCGATGCACATGTTCTCGCGCGAGAAGCATTTCTTCGGCGGACACGGCATCGTCGGCGCGCCGGCGCCGATCGGCGCGGGGATCGCCTTCGCCAACCGCTATCGCAAGGACGACCGCGTCTGCCTGCACCTTCTTCGGCGACGGCGCCGCCAATCAGGGCCAGGTCTACGAGAGTTTCAACATGGCCGAGCTGTGGCGGCTCCCCGTGGTCTATGTCGTCGAGAACAACCGCTACGCGATGGGCACCTCGGTGAGGCGCTCCTCGGCCCAGTTCGACTTCGCCAAACGCGGCGAGGCGTTCAACATCCCGGGCGTCCAGGTCGACGGCATGGACGTGCGCGCGATGCGCGACGCCGCGGCCAAGGCCATCGCCTATAGCCGCAGCGGGCAGGGGCCTTACCTCATTGAGGCGCAGACTTATCGCTACCGCGGCCATTCCATGTCGGACCCGGCGAAATATCGCTCGCGCGACGAAGTCGACAAGATGCGCGAAGAGCATGATCCGATCGAGCAGGTGCGGCTGCGGCTGTTGAAAGACGGCGTGAGCGAGGACGCTCTCAAGAAGATCGACGCCGAGATACGCAAGATCGTCGCCGAGGCCGCCGATTTCGCGACGAGCGACAAAGAACCGGACGCGAGCGAATTGACGACCGACGTATTGGCTTGAGCGAGCCCGAAGCGATAAGGCGAACGCGATGACGATCAATGTGCTGATGCCTGCGCTCTCTCCCACGATGGAGCAGGGTAAGCTGGCCAAATGGCTGAAGAAGGAGGGCGACAAGGTCAAATCCGGCGACGTCGTCGCCGAGATAGAAACCGACAAGGCGACAATGGAGGTCGAGGCGGTCGACGAGGGCGTGCTGGCGCGCATTCTGGTGCCGGCGGGCACCGAAAATGTGCCGGTCAACGCCCCCATCGCGGTGATCGCCGGCGAAGGCGAAGAGCTGCCGCCGCAAAGCGACGCGCCGATCCAAAAGCCGCAGCCCGCCCCTGAGCCGCCGTCCGCCGGCGCGAAATTCGATCCGGGCTTGGCGAAGGAAATGCCGGCGCCGGCGCCTGCGGCGCCGGTCAGCCCGCCCGCCCCCGAGCCCGCTCCGGCCGCGCCGACGCCAAAGCCCGAAGTCCCGCCGGGCACGAAGATGCTGACGATGACGATGCGCGAAGCGTTGCGCGACGCCATGGCCGAGGAAATGCGCCGCGACGAGAATGTGTTCATCCTCGGCGAGGAGGTCGCGGAATATCAGGGCGCCTATAAGGTCACGCAGGGCCTGCTGCAGGAGTTTTCCGACCGCCGCGTGGTGGATGCGCCGATCACCGAATATGGCTTCGCGGGCTTAGGCGTCGGCGCGGCTTTTGCGGGCCTGCGGCCGATCGTCGAATTCATGACCTTCAATTTCGCGATGCAGGCGATCGACCACATCGTCAATTCCGCCGCCAAGACGCTTTACATGTCCGGCGGCCAGATCAACTGCCCGATCGTGTTCCGCGGGCCCAACGGCGCCGCGGCGCGCGTCGCCGCGCAGCAC
This sequence comes from uncultured Alphaproteobacteria bacterium, assembly GCA_963820145.1. Taxonomy (GTDB): domain Bacteria; phylum Pseudomonadota; class Alphaproteobacteria; order Rhizobiales; family Beijerinckiaceae; genus Methylocystis. The sequence goes on along the minus strand of CAWFZD010000092.1, from coordinate 122,599 downwards.
AGCCAGGATTATGCCGCCTGGTATTCGCAGGTGCCGGGCCTGAAGGTCGTCGCGCCCTCGACCGCCGCGGACGCCAAGGGGCTCTTGAAGAGCGCCATTCGCGACGACAATCCGGTCATATTCCTCGAAAACGAAATTCTCTACGGCAAGAGTTTCGAGGTGCCGGCGCTGGAGGATTTCCTCGTTCCGATCGGCAAGGCGCGCGTCGCCCGCGCGGGGCGCGACGTGACGCTGGTGTCCTTCTCGATCGGCATGACCTACGCGCTCGCGGCGGCCGAGGCTTTAAGCAAGGAGGGGATCGACGCCGAGGTCGTCGATCTGCGCACGCTGCGTCCGATGGACGTGCCGACGATCATCGAGTCGGTAAAGAAGACGCATCGCCTCGTCGCCATCGAAGAGGGCTGGCCGCAGTCGGGCGTCGGCGCCGAGATCGCCGCGCGCGTGCAGGAGGAGGCGTTCGATTATCTCGACGCGCCGGTGCTGCGCGTCACCGGCAAGGACGTGCCAATGCCCTATGCCGCCAATCTGGAGAAGCTCGCGCTGCCCTCCGTCGCCGAAGTGGTCGCCGCGGCGAAGGCCGTGATGTATCGATAGGGGGATTGAAGCCATCTCTTTCGTTTTAGGACAAGACGACGACGGAGCCTCCAGAGCTGTGACACGCTTTGAGTAGCTCATTGTCGAGGGTTGCAAGCGGAAGGTTTCGTCATATGCGTCGGGATGCTGGGCGCTCTCCAAACACCATCGCATGGCGACGGAATTATCGAGAACGAAAGTCATGCGCGTCCCAAATCGATCAGATCTTTGATTGTTTCGCCTTGCGGCGACATGCTGCCTTTGCGGAGTCCAGGGATGCGAGCGGCGGCTTCCGCTGGAGTGTGTTTTGGCTCCGTGATCGCTTCTGAACAGGCCCTGATTCCCCAAGCGCGATGGCCTCCTTAACCAAGTCGTCGGGGCAGCGCCCAAGCCTAGCGGCAAGCGCTGCGATTCGTAATTCTTGGTCGGGAGAAAGGCGGGTTTCCATGCGGCGAAGCTAGCATCACGCCGAGGGTAGTCAAAGTAAGCGATGTGCAAATCAGAGACGGGATGATTTTATCCGAGCGGAAAGAGCGCTAGTGTAATCGCGAAAACCGCAACCGCCGAAATCGGCTACGGCAAACGGGATTTTGAGAAATGACGACCGCGGCGCCCGCAACGCAAGCCTCTTCCCCCCGATCTTCGCTTCGCCTTTGGCGCGTCGGCTCGCCAGGGAGGCGGGGCTCGATCTCGCCGAACTTCACGGCTCGGGGCCGCATGGGCGCGTCGTCGAGCGCGACGTTGTCGGCGCGCCGCGGCAAGGCCCCCGCGACGGCGGTCAAGCCCGACATCTCGAAGCAATTCCAAACGCTCGACACATACGAGGAAATCCCGCTCAATTCGATGCGCAAGACGATTGCGCGAAGGCTCGACTGAAGCCGCGCAGACGATCCCGCATTTCTATCTGACCTGCGACTGCGAGATCGACGCAGCTCTGCGCCTGCGCGAAGAGATCAACGCCGCGGCGCCGGGCGCGCCGGAGAAACCGAAATGGAAAATCTCCGTCAATGATTTCATCGTGAAGGCGCTGGCGGCGGCGCTGCAGGAGGTCCCAGACGCCAATGTGACGTTCACGCCCGAGGCGCTGCAACGCCACAAGGCGAGCGACATCGGCGTCGCGGTGTCGATCCCTGGCGGCCTCATCACGCCGATCATCCGCGGCGCAGAAAACAAATCGCTGCGCGCCATTTCCGTTGAGATCAAGGAGCTGTCGCAGCGCGCCAAGAACCGCCGCCTCAAGCCGACGGAATATGAGGGCGGCGTCTCCGCCGTCTCCAATCTCGGCATGTTCGGCGTGAAGCAGTTCACCGCGGTGATCAATCCGCCGCAGTCGACGATCCTTGCGGTCGGCGCCGGCGAATCGCGCGTCGTCGTCAAGGACGGGACGATGACGCCGGCGACGGTGATGACGGTGACGCTTTCTTGCGACCATCGCGCGATCGACGGCGTGCTCGGCGCGACGCTGCTGGCCGCGTTCAAGCGCTGCATCGAACATCCCGCGGCGATGCTGGCGTGACCTATGGCAGCCGCGCGCTCCAGTCGTCGCGCGCGATGACGTGAACGATGCGGCGCGCGGCGTCCGCCCAGCTTTCCTGCAACACCTCGCCTGGATCGACGCGCGTCTCGCCCTTAAGAAACGCCGTGACGGCGTCCGCGAGCGCCTCGGGGTCGTTGACGCGGAAATAGATCGCGCCGTCGCGGCCGACTTCGCGAAACACCGGTATGTCGCTGCAAAAGGCCGGCACGCCGCGCCGCGCCGCCTCGACGATCGGCAGGCCGAAACCTTCCGCGAAGGACGCGAGCACGAGCCCTCGCGCGCGCGCATAAAGGAATTCGAGTTCGGCGTCGCCGACGTCGTCGAACCAGAAGAAGCGGCGGCCGTTTTCCGGATGCGTCCGCATTTCGTGGGCGATCGCCTGTTCCAGCCAGCCGCGTCGCCCCACCACGACGAGCCGCGCGTCGACCCCGACGCGCCAGAGACGCTCGAAAGCCTGTAGCGCGACGCGCTGGCCCTTGCGCGGCTCGATCGTGCCGACGCACAAAAACACCGGCGCGTCGCCAGCGACGGCGGACATTATTTTTGCGCGCGGCGCTTGCGCGTTTTTGGCGGCGATGTCGCTGCCGCAATGGAACCAGCCGATCTTCAAACCCGGCCGATGCGGCAGGCGTCGCGCCGCGACGAAATCGGCGAGCTCCTCCGCCACCGTCCGCGAGATCGCTATGAAGGCGTCGCTCTCCTGCAGCGATTTCTCCAGCCAGGCCTCGTAGAGCCGCGGCGTCGCCTCGTGACAGGCGTGCGGATGCAGCGCGGGGATGAGATCGAAGATGCAGGAGACAATCTCGCCGCCCTGCGCGCGCATGCGCGCGAACAATGGCGCGAGCTCCGTAAAGGCGTTCCAGCTGTCGGAGAGCAGCAGCAGCCGGTCGCCGGGCTGCGGCGTGATTTCTTCGTCCGGCGCGCGCTGCGGCGCGCCCGTGAGGCTTGCGGCGTAGCCATGCGCCGAGTAGAGCCGTCCCGCTTGCGCCGCCACGGCGAGCGCCTCGATATCGTAGCTCTCGTCGCCGTAGAGCGCTTCGACGACGCGCTTGACGACGCGCTGTATGCCGGTGCCGGCGTCGCGCTTGACGGCGCCGGTCACATCGACGAGCAGCCGACGCGGCGGCGCGCGTGTCGCGCAAGATGCTGCGGCTTCAGCCGGCGTCGGCGCGGGCGCGACGGCGGGCGCTCGCGCGACAAGCCGCGCGCGAAGCGAATGGAAGCTGCGCACGAGCGCGGCCTCGGCGCGGCGCAGCGGATGGAACAGCAGCCAGGCGGCCGAATAGACCATCTCGTCGCGCTCATGCACGTGACGCAACAATTCGGCGCGCAGATAGTCCAGTTGATGTTCGAGCAAACGGATGCGCCGGTCGTCGCCATCGCCGCCGCCGCCGGGTTGCGGCGCGTTCATGCGCTGGCCTTTTGTTTCTCGCGCCAGTGGTCGAGCAGCGTCTCGAGCAGATCGTCCATCGAGCGGCGCGGTCGCCAGCCAGTCGCCTGGCGCAATTTGGAGGCGTCGCAAACGACCGAAGCGATGTCGACTCCCGAGGGCCGCAGCAGGCCGGCGTCGACTTTGACGTCGAAAGCTGTTTTCGCGCGTCGGCGCAGCCTCTCGAGCAGATCGCCGATGGCGTAGGCTTCGCCGGAGCCGATGTTGAAGACGCTCACCCTCTCGTCGAGACGATCGGCGCAGGCGATGAGTTGGCAGTAGGCGTCGACGACGTCGCGCACGTCCAGAAAATCGCGGACCTTGGAGAGGTCGCCGACGCTCAGCAAGGGTTCGGCGCCGGCCTCGATGGCTGCGATCTGCGCGGCGAAGGAGGCCAGCACGAAACTCTTTTCGCTCTGAAACGGTCCCGAGTGATTGACCGGCCGCGCGACGATGAGGCGCGCGTTTGGCGGAAGAACGTCGGCCAGCGCATATTCCGCCGCGAGCTTGGAGCGGGCGTAGGCGTCGAGCGGACACAGCGGCGTGGTTTCGCGCGCCGCGCCGTGTTTGAGGCTTTCGCCGTAGACCGTGACGCTCGAGGCGTAGAGCAGCGTGACGTTCGGCGCATGCCGCGCGAGCGCGCAGGCGAGGTTGAAGCTGGCTTCGAAATTGCCCCGCCAGGTGCTTTCCGCCGCGTTCAGCGCTTTGGCCATGGAGGCTTGTCCCGCAAGATGCACGACGAGATCGGGCCGCAAGGCGGCGACGACGGCGTCGATCGCCGCAGGGTTGCGCAAATCGCCGCAGACTGTGCTCCAGCTCGGCGAAAGCGCGGTCTGGCCGTCGCCGGCCAGCGTCAGCGCGACGCGCTCGGCCTTTGGCTGATCCGCGGCGAGCAAAGGCGCGAGATGCGCGCCGACGAAGCCGGACCCTCCCGTCAAGAAAATGCGGTTGAACGCGGCCATGCCACCTCCCGCGCCGCGCCCGACGGCAAAGCCTCAGCGGCCGGCGCTCGCGCTCGCCTTTTTAGTCGACGTCACGCGCGACGCGCTCCAAATCGGCTTCGACCATTTCCGTGATCAGTTCTTCAAGCGCGATCTGCGGCGTCCAGCCGAGCTTCGTCCGCGCCTTGGAGGCGTCGCCGAGCAGAACGTCGACCTCCGCGGGACGATAGAAGGCGGGATCGATGACGACATGTTTCTCCATGTCGAGACCGACATGATCGAAGGCGATGCGGCACATGTCGCGCACCGTCGTCGTCACGCCCGTCGCCACGACATAGTCGTCGGGCTTGTCCTGCTGCAGCATGAGCCACATCGCGCGCACATAGTCCTTGGCGTGGCCCCAGTCGCGCTTGGCGTCGATATTGCCGAGCCGCAATTCCTTGGCCTTGCCGAGTTTGATCCTGGCGACGCCGTTGGTGACCTTGCGCGTGACGAACTCGATGCCGCGCAGCGGGCTCTCGTGGTTGAACAGGATGCCGGAGGAGGCGTGCAGGCCGAAGCTTTCGCGATAGTTCACGGTGATCCAATGGCCGTAGAGCTTGGCCACGGCGTAGGGCGAACGCGGGTAGAACGGCGTCGTCTCGCTCTGCACCGCCTCCTGGATGAGGCCGAACATTTCCGAGGAGGAGGCCTGATAGAAATGCGCCCGCGGCGCCTCGATTCGCGTCGCCTCGAGCATGTTGGCGACGCCGACGCCGGTGACGGTGGCGGTCAGGATCGGCTGGCGCCAGGACGAGGCGACGAAGGATTGCGCGGCGAGGTTGTAGATCTCAACCGGGCGCGTCTCCTGCACGATGCGCAGCAGGCTCGAGAGATCGGCGAGGTCGCCGTCGTGCAGCGCGACCTTATCGGCGACGCCGAGCCAGCGCAGCCGGTGGTCCTCGACGCCGCGATGCGACGAGCGACGGATGACGCCGTGAACTTCATAGCCCTTTTCGAGCAGCAGCTGAGCCAAATAGGCTCCGTCTTGCCCGGTAATGCCTGTCAGAAGGGCGCTTTTTGCCATTGTAAAATCCAGTTTCGCGCTTAAGCGAGAGAGAGATAACCCGGGGCGGCGTGAGAGCCCGTTTTTCCGAAGAGAATTGGCTCAGCTCTACGTCTGGGCCAATTTCCAGCCTCGCAGCGGATGCGAGCGGAAAAGCGCTCTAGGAAAAGCCCTTAGAATTTAAAGGCTCGAACGCATCCATGCACGGGCCGCAAACTAGTCGAACCGTCAAGCTGCGGCAAGCGAAGATAAAAAACTTGGCGCTATTTGAGCGTCGTCGTCGTCTCGAATGCGCCGCGGTCGGTGACGAGCGTGATCCGCGCGACGACTCCCGCAGCGGGGACTGCGCCGCCATTGGCCTCGAGCTTGATTTCGAAGCTGTTGCGCTGCGTCCCCGGAGCCGCTTCCAAAAACAGCGGGTCGGGCGCCTCGGGGAACATCTGCGTCGCGACGCCTTCGCCAAGATAGGTCGCCAGCCAGCGGCGCGGCTCGTCCTTGACCGGACGGACATTCAGCATCGAGGCGCTTTCCTTTTCGCTTAGCCGGCGCGGCACGCGCGCCAGCGCCTCGGCGACATCCGAAGCGAAAGGCGACGCGCCGCCTTTCGGCAGCGTCAGCGCGAGCCGCGCCCGCGCCGGCAGGCATATTCTGTCGCAGGCCGCGTAATCGAGCTGCAGATCGAGCTTGACGGGGGCGGACTTGTCGCGCGCGACGACGCGGATCGGGAAGATGACCTTGGCGTCATAGCCGGCGACGACGCCGTCCGCTTCGTCGAGACGTTTCGGCGCCGGAAAAAGATCTCGACGCTGGCGACGTTTTCGGATCGCGTGAAATCGAAGTGCGGCGGCTCGCCGGAATCGCCCGGCATGCGCCAATAGGTGACGGCGTGCGGCGCGAGATCGATCTCGACGCCCGCGTCGTAAACGCCGTCCGCGCCGCCGGCGCCTGCAAGCAGCCGCGCGGCGGAATTCTTGTCCTTCGCGGGGAGAGTGGCGAACTGCTCGGCGCCGCTTGCGTCGCAGCTCATCGTGAGCACAAGGAGCGCGGCGAGAAGGCTAGCGCGCAACGCTCCCAAGTCCATAACCATCACAAACGTCATCCTTTCGTTTTTGGATTTTTTTTGCGCCGCTTAGGCGCTGTTCCGCGCTTGACAGACAAGTCGGCGAGCGTAGCATGACCCCATGATCTCGCAACGTAAGCCGCAAGTCTCATCTCCCGCCGCCGGCGTCAGCGCAGGTCGCGAACGTCCGTTTCTCGACGGACAGATTCTTGTCGCGATGCCCGACATGTCGGACTTGCGATTTGCGCGATCGGTCATCTATCTTTGCGCTCATTCCGCCGAGGGCGCCATGGGCATAATGCTCAATCGCCCGGCGCGAGTCAGCAATTTTCCCGACCTGCTCGAACAGCTCAAGATCATCGATCCCAAGCAACGCATCACCCTGCCGAGCGCGGCTAAAGAGATGCAGGTGCTCTCCGGCGGACCGGTGCAGACGGATCGCGGTTTCGTGTTGCATTCGGCGGATTTCTTCATCGACAATTCGACCTTGGAGATCGACAACGACATTTCTTTGACCGCGACGATCGACATTTTGCGCGCCATTGCGGCCGGCGAGGGGCCAGACCGCGCGGTGTTGGCGCTGGGTTACGCCGGCTGGGACGCCGGCCAGCTGGAAAATGAGAATTCAGCTCAACGGCTGGCTGCACTGCCCGGCGAGCGACGCGATCCTCTTCGATCATGCCTATGACACGAAATATCAACGCGCTTTGCGCTCGATCGGCGTGGATCTCAACTCGCTGTCCACCACCGCGGGACATGGGTGAGTTTCACGGCGCCGGATTGCTGTTGAGCTGATGGATCGCGTCGATGCGCGCCTCGATCTGAGGCGTGATCGTCACATCCTTTGCGCCGAGATCCATTCGCAGCTGTTCCATCGTCGTCGCGCCGATGATGTTCGACGTCACGAATGAGCGAGACGTCACATAGGCTATGGCGAGCTGCGCCGGGTCTAGTCCAAGATCGCGCGCGAGCTCCAAATAGGCGTCGATCGCTTTGGCTGCGCCTGGCGTCTCATAGCGCTGGCCGCGTTCGAACAAGGTCGTGCGCGCGCCGGCGGGCCGCGCCCCATTCTGATATTTGCCGGTCAGATAGCCCTGCGCCAGCGGCGAATAGGCGAGCAGCCCGACCTGCTCGCGAAAGGCGAATTCGGCGAGGCCGATCTCGAAGGTGCGGTTCAGGAGATTATAGGCGTTCTGGATCGAGACGATGCGCGGGCCATGGCCAAGTTCGGCGGCGCGCAAAAAGCGCGACACGCCCCAGGGCGTCTCGTTCGAAAGCCCGACATGGCGGATTTTGCCGGCCTTGACGAGTTCCTTGAGCGCCTCGAGCGTCGTCTCGATCGCGATTTCCTCGCGCTTTGGCGGATCGCGCCACGTCGACCCGCCGGCGCCGAACAAGGGAACCGCGCGATCGGGCCAGTGCAACTGATAGAGATCGATGTAATCGGTTTGCAGCCGCCGCAGCGAGCCGTCCACCGCCGCAAAGATATTCTTCCGATCGAGGCGCGTCGTCTCATTGTTTTGACGCAGCCAGTCGGCGTCGCCGCGCCCGGCCACCTTGGTCGCGAGAATGATTTTGTCGCGCGACTTGCGGCTCGCAAGCCAGGAGCCGATGATCCGCTCGGTCGAGCCTTGTGTCTCGCGCCGCGGCGGGATCGAATAGATTTCCGCCGTGTCGACGAAATTGACGCCCTGCGCGACGGCGTAATCCAGCTGATCATGCCCTTCCGCCTCGCTGTTTTGCTGGCCGAAGGTCATGGTTCCAAGGCAAATGGAGGAAACGTCGAGGTCGGTTCGGCCAAGTCTGCGGTAGTCCATGCTCGCTCAAATCCCGTTTCATGCTTTCGGGAAGCCGATCTAACCCAGGAACAGGTTCGACTCCAATTCCTGGCGCAGCTCGAAGCTCTTGAATTGCATGAAAATCGGCGCGATCCAGCGTTCCAGCGCCTTACGCACGACGATCGACATCGTCGCCGGCCGCGATTGCAAAAAATGTGCGAGCGACAAGGAGGCGTCGTCGAGAACGCGCGCCACCGGACCGTGCAGCTCCTTGATGACGAATTTGCCGCTCGCCGGATAAGCCGCCACAATATCCGCAGCCTTGCCGCCGAGCGCGACGACGCCCTCGTTGTGCACGACGATCATCCGCAAATGCGGCCAAGAGTAGTGAAATTCCGCGGGCCCCGGCCAGCGCCGACTCCGACGCCGCCGCGTGGTAAAGCAGGATGGGCGAAATCCCGCGCTCGACCGCCTCCTCGAAAAAGCCGATTTCCCGGACCGTCGCGAAAAAGCGGTTGTAGGAGCGGTGCCAGACGTCGACGATCTTGGGCGCGCCATCCTCGGCGAGAAGGTGGTCGAAGAGCGCGATCTGGCCGCGAATGTCGATGAGATCGATCGCGTTGATAAATCCGGGGAAGCGTTCGGCGAAGCGAGGCTCGTGCGGATCGGTGTCGAAACCCTCGATCTGCACGCCTTTGGAGATATGGTAGTCGGTGAGCAGGCGAGCCGTGGTGGAGACGCCGACGCGAGCATCGGGAGAGCAGCAAATGTATACGTTGGCGCCTCGCTTCATCTCGCTTGCAGTCTAACCTTCACAGCCTCCCGTCAGCGTTCCTTCAGAGCTTTGGCCACAGGTTTCGCCGTCCGGGGCGAAACCATGCTCAAGAGGCCGACGCGGTCGAATTCATCGGCGATCTTGTTCAGCCAGGTGCGCACATAGCCGCGCAGGACAAAAGAATGGCCGGCCTGTTCGCCTTCCGCCGTCCTATCGGCGACGAAGGTCGAGAACGGCGTGCCCGCGATCTCCACCTGCTCGTAAGACATTTCATTGAGCTTGGGGATCGTGATTTCGCCCGCGGTCTGCACCTTTTCGAAATATTTGCGGTGCGTCAGCGGATCCCATTCGAAGAACGTCGTGTCGTTGACATGATTTTTCACGAGGAAATATTGCGCGTCTTCGACATAAGGCGCGATCTCTTCGATTTCGTCGAGCGAGGCGATCGAGGAGCCGAGCACGTGGAATATGAGAAAATCAAATTCGCCGGCGTGAACGGCGTCGAGGAATCCCGTGTCCTCCAGCGCCTGCATGGCGAGCAGCAAACCGCCGGCGCGCACGTCGATGACGCTGACCTTGACCTGCGCCGTGTTGAGCGTGTCGAGAATGCGCATCTGATCGGAGGTCGAACTCAAGTCGACGATGCTGGTCTCCAGCGGATGGAACCGGTGCAGCGTGCCGCGGGGATATTCGGTGTCGAACGCGCGGGTAATAATGTTGTTGCTCGCAAGATAATCGAGGACAGCTCGCGATACGGTCGTTTTGCCGACGCCGCCCTTGTCCGCGCCAACGAGAATAACTGAGGGTTTCATATTCCGTTCCGCTCCTTGAGCCGGCGTTTTGGTTACCGGAGCCGGCGCTTCGTCGGCGTCGTGTGTCATGGCGGGTTTCGTCTCCGATTTCGCGTCTTTCACGGGTTTCCGCGTCATACAGAAGTCCTATATCATTGGAGATGCCCCGGCGCACGACCGGTTTAACAAAATCTTACCGATCTTGACAACAAGACGAAGACTTTTAGCTAACTTCGGGTTTCGTTTTGGCGCAAATTCACACTTGAATAATGTATTTTTTTGATATCATCTGTTTTACGCTGTGGTTTGACATATTCACCAAAGCCAGTATGTAATATTCGGGCGGACACCGCCTAAGCCGCGCGTTATAAGCTAAGCCGCGGCAAGATTGTGATAATTCACTGTCCAGGGAGATTCTGGGAATGCCAAAGTCATGCGCCAATGTCGCGCCTGCCCCGGCCTTGCTTTTCGTCGAGGACCGCGACGGCGCCGTGCGCGCAGTCGAGCCCGTCGAGGGTTGGCGCCTGATGGAGATCCTTCGCGATTATGGCTTCGGCATGGAAAATGCCTGCGGCGGGGCGCTCGCCTGCGCCGATTGCCACGTGCTGCTTGACCGCGACTGGATGGACAAAGTCCCGCCGGCGCGCGAAGACGAGTTGGACAAGCTGGACGAACTCCCGCTTATTTTCGACAACTCCCGTCTCGCTTGCCAGATTTTTTGGTCCAACGACTACGACGGGATGCGACTGACGATCGCGAAGGCGTTTTGATGGCTGAGCTCAAACATCCGCAAATTCTCTTCGCCTCGGATCTTCGCGGCGGCGACGTCGTTCTGCTCGGCGCGCAAGACTGGGTCCGCGATCCGCGCAAGGCCCTGGTCGCGCGCGACAGCGAAGCGGCGCAGGGGCTGGAGCGACGCGCCAAGGCGGACGTCCTCGCCAATCACGTCGTCGACGTCTATCTCGCCGATGTCCTTCTCGGCGACGACGACACGCCCGTCCCGTTGCATTTTCGCGAGAAGATGCGGCTCGCCGGACCGAGCGTGCGCTCAGACCTCATCGCCAACCGCAGCATTGGAGAGCGCGATGACCGCGCATGACGTGTCGCTCGCCGCGCGCTCGAACGCGCCGACGACGTCCTATCGCTACGACGCCTATGACGCCGCCTTCGTGCGCGAGCGCGTCGCGGAATTTCGCGACCAGGTCGCGCCGCCGTCTCGCCGGCGAGCTGACCGAGGACGAGTTCAGTCCCTTGCGGCTGATGAACGGCGCTCTATCTGCAGCTCCACGCCTATATGCTGCGCGTCGCCATTCCCTACGGCACGCTGTCGTCGGGGCAGTTGCGCAGGCTCGCCGCATATCGCGCGACCGCTACGACCGGGCTACGGCCATTTCACCACCCGGCAGAACCTGCAGTTCAACTGGCCAAGCTGGAGGACGTGCCCGACATTCTCGCGGACGCTCGCCGAGGTCGACATGCACGCCATCCAGACCTGGGGCAACTGCATCCGCAACGTCACCGCCGACCATTTCGCGGGCGCCGCCGCCGACGAGATCGAAGACCCGCGGCTCTAGGCCGAGTTCCTGCGCCAGTGGTCGACCCTGCACCCGGAATTCATCGTTCCTGCCGCGCAAGTTCAAGATCGCGGTGACCGGCGCGCGCGCACGACCGCGCGGCGATCAAGGTGCATGACATCGGCCTGCGCATCGTCGCGCGACGCGCCGGCGAGACTGGCTTCGAGGTCCTACGGTCGGCGGCGGGCTCGGCCGCACGCCGCTGCATCGGCAAGACGTGCGCGAGTTCTTGCCGCGCGAGATCTGCTCGCCTATCTCGAAGCGATTCTGCGGGTCTACAACCGCTATCGGCCGGCGCGACAACATATACAAGGCCCGCATCAAAATCCTCGTGCATGAAGTCGGCGTCGAGAAGGTGACGCAGATGATCGAAGAGGAATTTGCGGCGATGGACCGCGCGCCCTTCGCGCATGATGCAGAAGAATATGCGCGCATCGCCGAGTTTTTCGCGCCGCCGCCGTTCGAGAGTTTGCCCGCGCGCTCCGCGTCGCTCGACGAAGCGCTCGCTTCGAATGCAGCGTTCAAGGCCTTCGTCGAGAATAACGTCTCGCCGCATAAAATCGACGGCTATGCGATCGTCACCGTGTCCTTGAAGCCCATTGGCGGCATCCCCGGCGACGCGAGTTCGGCGCAGATGCGCGCCTTGGCCGATGCGAGCGAAGCCTTCAGTTTCGGCGACATGCGCATCACCCATGCCCAGAACGTCGTCTTCGCGCATGTCAGGCAGGACGACCTCCGTGCGCTTTGGCGGGCGCTCGACGCCGCCGGACTGGCGACGGCCAACGCCGGTCTCATCACCGACATCATCTCGTGTCCGGGCCTCGATTATTGCGCGCTGGCGACGGCGCGCTCGATCCCTATCGCGCAGGAGATTTCGCGCCGATTTGCCGACCCCGATCGGCAAAAGCTCATCGGCGAACTCGGCATCAAGATTTCCGGCTGCATCAACGCTTGCGGACATCACCATGTCGGCGCTATCGGTATTCTCGGACTGGAAAAAAAAGGCCTGGAGTTGTACCAGATCACGGTCGGCGGCGATCCGACGCTCGCGGCCTCGGTTGGCGAGCTTCTGGGACCCGGCGTCGCGGCGGAAGAAGTGCCCGGCGTCATCGAAAATCTCGTGGAGTTCTACCTGAGCCAAAAGCAGGGCGGCGAACGTTTCATCGATACGTGGCGGCGGCTCGGTCACGCGCGTTTCAAGGAAGCGTGGCGCAGGGAGGGTGAAGATGGCGCTGATATCTGACGGCGCATTCGTCGAAGACCAGTGGCGCCGGCTTTCGGCGGAGGAGGATTTGCCCAAGGGCGGCAAATGCATCGTCTCCTTCGATCGCTTGACCGAAGCGCTGGCGCGGCTGCCGCAGGACGCGCCGCTCGGCGTGCGCGTCGAGAATACGCTTGCGCCGGAGGCTCTTGCGCCGCATTTCGCGCGCCTCGCGCTCATCGCCGTGATTTTTCCGGCCTTCACCGACGGGCGCGGCTTCTCGCTGGCGCGGCTGCTGCGCCGCGCGGGGTTCAAGGGAGAGCTGCGCGCCAGCGGCCGCGTTGTCGCGGATCAGGTGACGCATGCGCTGCGCTGCGGCTTCGACACGATCGAAATCCCGGGCGACCTCGCTGTACGGCAGGACGAAGCGCAATGGCGCGGCGCGCTCCAGGCCTATGACGCCTTCTATCAGCAGGGCTACGCCTCGGGCGGCGGCTCCATTCTCGAGCGGCGCCGAGGAGCGCTGGCGCAGTGAAGCCTTCGCTCGTCGACATCCTGGCGCCGCGATTGGCGCCGCTCGATCTCGATCATCGCTTGCAACTCGTGCGCGAAGTGACGCCGGGACGCATGATCTTTACGACGAGTTTCGGCCTCGAAGATCAGCTGATCGCGCATTTCATCTTCACCCGCAATCTCGACATCGAGGTCGCGACGCTGGACACAGGCCGGCTTTTTCCGGAGACCTACGATCTTTGGCAGCGCACCGAGGCGCGCTACGCAACGCGCATAACGGCGGTTTATCCGCAGGCTGAGCCATTGCAGGAGTTCGTGCGCGAACATGGCGTCAACGGCTTTTATCAATCGGTCGAAAACCGCAAGGAGTGCTGCCGTCTGCGCAAGGTTGAGCCGTTGTCGCGCCTGCTCGCCGGCTGCTCCGCCTGGGTCACGGGCCTGCGCCGCGATCAATCCATGGAGCGCGCCGAGGCGGAGATCATCGCTTTCGATGCAGGGCATCGATTGCTGAAGTTCAATCCTTTGCTCGACTACAGTCGCGACGCAGTATTCGCGGCGACGCAGGAGCTGGACGTGCCAGTGAACGCGTTGCACGAGCAAGGCTATCTCTCGATCGGCTGCGCCCCTTGCACGCGAGCGGTTTTGCCGGGAGAAAGCGAACGCGCCGGCCGTTGGTGGTGGGAGAGCGACGCGAAGAAGGAATGCGGCCTGCATGTCGACGACGACGGCGTGCTGCGGCGAACCGTCACCGAAGACGGTTTGATTTAGAGTATGCTCGGAAAAGCATGAGGCGGATTTCCGATAAGGACATGCTCTAACATTCTAATTCCGAGCTAATCCCTTTCGATCGCGTGAGCCATGCGATCGGGACAAGCTCTAGCGCGCGGCGCGCCCGAAGCCGGCGGGACATAATGCACGAAGAGGACCTATTGATGCACGGCGGAAGCGCCTTGACCGCGCCGAAAGCGCAACAGGAGCGGGCCGCCGCCGAGAAGCCGCTGCTGCGTTTCATCACCTGCGGCTCGGTCGACGACGGCAAATCCACGCTGATCGGCCGCATGCTCTACGACGCCGGTCTCGCGCCCGACGATCTGCTCGCGGCGCTGGAGAAGGACTCCAAAAAGCACGGCACGCAGGGGTCCGATCTCGATTTCGCGCTGCTCGTCGACGGTCTCGCCGCCGAGCGCGAGCAGGGCATCACGATCGACGTCGCCTATCGCTATTTCGCGACGGCCAAGCGCAAGTTCATCGTGGCCGACACGCCGGGGCACGAGCAATACACCCGCAACATGGCGACGGGCGCCTCGACCGCCGATCTCGCCGTGCTGCTGGTCGACGCACGTAAAGGCATATTGGCGCAGACGCAGCGCCATAGCGTCATCGTCTCCATGCTCGGCGTGCGTCATGTCGTCGTCGCGGTCAACAAGATGGATCTCGTCGACTACAGCGAAGAGACGTTCCGCAAGATCGAGCGGGATTTCGCGGCCTTCGCTAAAAATCTGCGGTTCCTCAGCGTCTATGTCGCGCCGCTCGTCGCCAAGGACGGCGACAATATCGTCGGGCTGTCTCGCAAGACGCCTTGGCACGACGGGCCGCCGCTGCTCGCCTATCTCGAATCCGTCGCGCTGCAGGATTTGACCGTCGCGGCGCCGTTTCGCTATCCAGTGCAATGGGTCAATCGGCCGAGCCATGATTTCCGCGGCTTCGCCGGCTTCGTCAGCGGCGGCGGCGTGCGGCCGGGCGACATCGTGCGCATTCTGCCGCTGGGACGCGACACCAAGGTGGCGCGCGTCGTCACCGCCGACGGCGATCTTGCCGGCGCCGTCTGCGGGCAATCCGTGACCCTGACGCTGACCGAGGAGATCGACATTTCACGCGGCGACATGCTGGCGTCGCCCGTCTCGCCGCCCAAGATCGGCGACGCGCTCGAGGCGCGGCTGCTGTGGCTCGTGCGCGAGCCGCTCGTCATCGGCGCGAGCTATCTGCTCAAGATCGGGACCAAGACCACGCCGGCGCAGGTGCGGGCGGTCACGGCGCGCGTCAATATCGAGACCGGGCTCGCCGAGCCTTTGCCTTTGAGCGAGAAGACGCTGTCGTTCAACGCCATCGGCGAGGCGGAGCTGCGGCTCGAATCGGTCGTCGCCTGCGATCCGTATCTCGAAAATCGCGAGACCGGCGGCTTCATTCTCATCGACCGCATCACCAATGAAACCGTCGCGATGGGCCTCGTCCGCGCGGCGCGGTCGACGCAGTCGACGCCATCGGCGCTGCTCGAGGCGAGCTATGCGTCGATGGAGGGGCTGGACGTCCGGAACCGGGCGCCGACGCGCTCGCGCAGCTTCGCCAAGGCGCTGTCATGGCGCGTCTGCGGCGGCGTGCTAACCTTCGCGATCGTCTACGCCTTCACGAGGGACGCCGCGCTCTCTCTCAACGTCGCCGCGATCGAGGCGGTCGGCAAAATCGCCCTCTACTATCTGCATGAGCGCGTCTGGCTCCAGAGCAGATTTCGGCCTGCGGCAGAAGGCGGAAGAGCCGCCGATCGATCCCGGGATATAGGGTCCGGCGGCCTCTTCCTTGGGCGTCGGATATTTCAGGAGCGCATGCTCCAGGCCAAAATTAACATTTGACGCGCGCCGCCAGGAATGAAAAATCTCTTAACTCAACGTCGGCTGCGCCTTCAGGTATGACCGCGTCTCCGGCGAAAGCGTCAGTTTCTTTCTGATAAGGCTCTGTAATGTCTTGGCTTGTTCGCCGTGGGGGGCTCAATGCGGCGTCCCTTTTCGCCGCTCTCGGGCTCGCGGGCTGCGGCCCGACCGCCTCATCGCCGCCGATTGTGGCCGCCACGCCTTCGCCGCTCGCGGCGACACCCGCGCCCGCCGCAAAACCAGCGATCGCCGCGCTTACCGAGGGCGGCGACTTCAAATACAGCGCGATCTACGCCGAGGGTAAGGACGGCGCCTTCAAAGTGCCGGCGGTCAAACTCGCGCAGATCAAACCCGCCTTCCTGCGCAAGAACGTCGCCTATGCGACCAATGAGGCGCCCGGCACCATCGTCATCGATCCTGCGAATCACTTCCTTTATCATGTCGAGGAGGGCGGCCGCGCGACCCGTTACGGCGTCGGCGTCGGACGCGAGGGCTTCGTCTGGACGGGCGAGGCGACGATCAAGAACAAGCAGGAATGGCCAGACTGGTATCCGCCAAAGGAAATGATCGAGCGGAGGCCGGATCTGCACGCGATCATGGTTCCGCTGCAAAGCGGCGTCGGCATGCATGGGGGTCCGTCCAATCCGCTCGGGGCGCGCGCCATGTATCTTTGGCAGGGCGATCACGACACGCTGTTCCGCATCCACGGCACGACCGAGCCCTGGACCATCGGTCACAGCGAGTCCTCGGGCTGCATCCGCATGATCAACCAGGACGTCATGGACCTTTACGAAAAGACGCCGCCCGGAACCAAGGTCGTGGTGCTGGGTTCGCCGCATGCGCAGCCGATCAGGATCGTGCAGGCCAACCATTAAAGAGTTGCGCTCTCGCAACTCCTGGAGCGCTTCGCTAGCGCTCTAAGACAGCGTCAGCAGCACGTGCTTCTTTTTGCCGAGCGAGAGCTTGACGACGCCGCCCGTTTCGAAATCCTTCTGCGAAATCGCAGCGCGCTCGTCGATTACGGCGGCGTCATTGACGCGCAGGCCGCCGGCCTTGATCTGGCGCCGCGCTTCCCCTGTCGAGCCGACAAGACCGGCCTTCACGAAAGCGGTCAATACGCCAAGACCCGCAGCGATGTCCTCTTGCGCCACCTCGACCTTGGGCAGCGAGAGCGAGAGCGCGCCTTCCTCGAAGGTCGTCTTGGCCGCAGCCGCGGCCTCGTCCGCCGCCGCGCGGCCATGCACGAGCGCCGTCGCCTCCGTCGCCAGCGTCTTCTTGGCTTCGTTGATTTCCGAGCCTTCGAGCGCCGCGAGACGCGCCACCTCGTCAAGGCTCAGGAAGGTGAAGAGTTTCAGGAAACGCGCGACGTCGGCGTCCTCGACATTGCGCCAGAATTGCCAGTAATCATAAGGCGAGAGCAGCGTCGCATCGAGCCAAACCGCGCCGGCGGCGGTCTTGCCCATCTTGACGCCGGACGCCGTGGTCAGCA
This sequence comes from uncultured Alphaproteobacteria bacterium, assembly GCA_963820145.1. Classification (GTDB taxonomy): domain Bacteria; phylum Pseudomonadota; class Alphaproteobacteria; order Rhizobiales; family Beijerinckiaceae; genus Methylocystis. Next base: position 105,248 of record CAWFZD010000092.1, on the reverse strand, counting down.
GGGGCGAGGTGAGGCCGTAAAGCTGCGGGCAGCCGAGGCGCCGCCCGAGGTCGACGCCCATGACGATATTGCCCCATTGATCGGAGCCGCCCATTTGCAGCAGTGCGCCGTAACGCTTGTTGATTTCGGCGAAGTCATAGGCCTGAAGGCACATATAGTTGAATTCGATGAACGAGAGTTCGTGTTCGCGCTCCAGGCGCAGCTTCACGCTGTCCATGGTCAACATGCGATTGACCGAAAAATGCCTGCCCACATCGCGCAGGAAGTCGATGTAGTTGAGCGTTGCGAGCCAGTCGGCATTGTCGAGCAGCAGCGCATCGCTCGGGCCTTCGCCGAAAGTCAGAAATTTGTCGAAGGTTTTCCTGATCGCAGATTTATTGGCGTCGATCTGCTCGATCGACAGCAGCTTGCGGCTTTCATCCTTGCCGGAAGGGTCGCCGACGCGAGTGGTGCCTCCGCCGACCAGCGGCAAGGGCTTGCCGCCGCTGCGCTGCAAATGCGCGAGCAGCATGATGGAGATCAGGTTGCCGACATGCAGCGACGCCGCCGTGCAGTCGAAGCCGACATAGGCCGGCGTCGCGCCCTTCTGCAGGGCTTCGTCGAGCCCGGCGAAGTCGGTGCACTGATGCACGTAGCCGCGCGCGAAAAGCGTCGCAAGGAATTCGGATTTGGGAGCGAAGGCGTCGGACATGGGCGGTTGTTAGCGGCTGCCGCGAGGGGGCGCAAGGGCGAGTGGAGCGCGCCGTCATTTGCATGACCCGGCGAAGCGCGTTAAATTCAGCGAGGGAGACAGTAAGATGAAACCCTACATCGTGCTCGTTCACAAGGACGCCGAGAGCGCCTATGGGATGACTTTTCCTGATGCGCCCGGTTGTTTTTCAGCCGCCGACGAACCGGACGATCTTTTCGCCATGGCGAGCGAAGCGCTCGAACTTTGGGCTGAGGGGATGCGCGAGGACGGCGCGAGCATCACGGAACCGCGCGGCATCCTCGAACTGCGCGCCGATCCTGAGTGGCGCGAAAGCGTAGCCGAGGCGGATTTTGTGATCGCCGTCGCCGCCCCTTGGGGCGAACAAAGCCGCGCCGCTGAGTAATCAATCGATTTCCCACCCGGCACTCTTGCAACCGTTATACGTCCGGCCTTCTCGGGGTGACGAAACTGTTGGTGCGAGCCTTTTTGCCGAACTCTCCGCCAGCCTTCGCGTTCCAGTCGTTGGATTATCCTGCGGCTATCAGTGAGCACTGAATTCCCTTTCTCTAAATCCCGCGTCCGCAGCCGGGCTCGGCGGTCATTCGTCAGGGTAAAGCCGAGAGAGGCCTGTCAATTGCGCGCGGCTGAAAAGCCACGCCCTTGCCCCAATCATAACGTCTGGGCGGACCGCGCTCAGGCCTGAATTGACTCGAATTCGGCTTATGATACAGGGCTCTTAGATCACAGCAGCTGACTGTGCAATATTGCACAAGCGACGCCCTTTCGGCCTAGCGACAATTTCCAAATCACTTCCTGCGGTCTGGGCCGCGCCGCCGAGTACCTCTGGATCACGCGCCCCTGCACGATCCCGTCTTGTGCAAAAAACTTCTGCCGGAGCCGCTGTAAAGGTAAGTGATGTGGATCGCGCCGGAACCGCGATCGATGCGCCAATCCCAAGTCACATGCGTCGAGGGAAACACCTGTTTGAACGCGATCACGCCGCCGCTCACGACGAGCGAGGATCGACTGAGCGACGTGGCGTCGACCATCGACGACGCCGACGAACCGTAGCGCACACGGCCGTCCCTGATCTCGATGACGATATCCTGCGGCCCGGATTGCTGCGACGACACCTGACAGGACAGCATGACGCTTTCCGCCAGCGCCGGCGAAGCGAGCGCTAGGGACGCGACGGCGACGAGACGGCAGATTGCATATTTCATGTGAGCCCTTCCAAAAACCCGAGCAAGTCATTTGCGGCTTTTGCAGAACCTGCTCAGTGCAGCAGCTTGCGGCTCGCGTTGGTTTGCGGCGAGAAGGCGAGCGGGCCCGCCTGATGATGAACGAGCAGAAAACGCCCGTCGCAAAACCGAAACCAATTGGTCGCGACAAGCGTCGCGTCGCCGACGCTCTCGATGCAGATGACGCGCCCCTCGGTCTTGGAGAGCATGCAGGTCTCGCCGTGATGCGAAATCTGCTCTTGATGCGGATTGCGGAAAATCTCGACATAGGATGACAGCACGGCGCGCCTACCCAGCAGCGGCGGCCACCCGGGATGCACGCAGGACACGTCCTCCTCCGCCCAAAGCGACGTCATCGCCTCTTCGTCGCGCGCCGCGAAGGCTTGGTAATAGGCCGCATTGGCGGCGAGCAGCATAAAATCGTCGTCCATGTCGCGATCACCTTAGAGCAGGTTCGCTCCTGCGTTTTCGTTCCAATCGCGCGAAAGCGCTCCAGCGCGGCAATTTGAGTGAATTTTCGCGCGAAGGCAACCAGCGAAGCGCGACCGCCGCCGCATCTACTTATTAGCCCTATATTGAAACGTATTCGCTGCGCTCCACCTCTAACAGTGCGATTGCGCGCTGTTCGCAGAGCTTAGCCAGATCGCAAATCCTCACAGCATTGAAGGCGTCATGCGTCTTCCTAGAGTTTGAGACATGCTTCCTCGCCTCGACGACCCCAGAGCTTACGCGATCTTTCTCGATCTCGACGGGACCTTGGTGGAGTTCGCCGAGACCCCGGACGCGGCGCGCGCCAGCAGCGAAACGCTCCGCGTCATGCGCTCTCTCCAAGAGAAATGCGGGCGCGCGCTGGCGGTGGTGTCGGGCCGCGAGATCGACGTCGTCGATTGCATGCTGCACCCGCTCGTGCTGCCGGTCGCGGGCGAACATGGGTTGCGCCGCCGCGACGTTGACGGCGCCATTCACGCGCTTGCGGCGAGCGACATAGCGCCCATCGTCCCCTGGCTGGAAGAGCGCATCGGCGGCGAACGCGGCGTATTGATCGAAAGAAAGACGTCGTCCGTCGCGCTTCACTATCGACTGCGCCCGGATCTCGAAGCGCGCTGCGCCGCGCTCACGCGCGAAATCGTCGAGGCAAGGCCGGACCTGCGCCTCATCGGCGGCAAGATGGTGTTCGAGATCGCCTGCGCCAGCGCGAGCAAGGGGCGCGCGATCGCCGATTTTCTCGCCGAACCGCCCTTTGCAGGAAGAACGCCAGTCTTCGCCGGCGACGACGTGACCGACGAACCGGGTTTCGCCGTAGTCAATTCGCGCGGCGGCGTATCGATCAAGGTGGGCGAAGGCGAGACCGTCGCCGCGTTCAAAGCGGAAACGGTCGGGCAACTCAGCGGATGGCTCGCGGCCTTCGCAGGCCTTGCGCCCCCGGAGCCGATCCCATGACGGAACTGGGAGTGGTCGGCAATTGCTGCATGGCGGCGCTGATCGACGGCGACGCCAGCGTCGTCTGGTGCTGCGTTCCGCGCTACGACGGCGATCCAGTCTTCCACGCGCTGCTCGGCGCGCCGAAAGGCGCGGAAGGGGATGGCGTGTTCTCGATCGAGATCGCCGACCATATGCAGAGCGAGCAGCGCTACGACGGCAATACGCCGATCCTCGATACGATATTGCATGGGCAGCACGGCTCGGTGCGCGTGCGCGATTTCGTGCCGCGCTTCTGGTGGCGCGACCGCGCCTTCTTTCCGCAAATGCTGGTGCGCCGGCTGACGCCGATTTCGGGCACGCCGCGGATCCGCATTCGCGTGCGGCCGCGTTTCGAGTACGGAGCCATTGCGCCGACGCTGACTTCCGGCTCGCATCATTTGCGTTACGTCGGCCCCAATCATACGCTGAGGCTTACCACGGACGCGCCGACAGACTACGTGCGCGGCGAAACTTTTTTCAACCTCAACCATTCGATCGACCTCATCTTCGGCGTCGACGAAACCGTGAGCGAGGGCGTCGCCGAGACTGCGCGCAATTACGAAGCGCGCACGCGCGAATATTGGCTGCAGTGGTCGCATCGTTTGGCCATTCCCTTCGAGTGGCAGGAGGCGGTCATTCGCTCGGCGATCACGCTGAAGCTTTGCACCTATGAACCGACAGGCGCCATCGTCGCGGCGCTGACGACGAGCATTCCCGAGGCGCCGAACACGCAGCGCAACTGGGACTATCGCTATTGCTGGGTGCGCGACGCGTTTTTCGTGGTGCAGGCGCTCAACCGCCTCGCTGCGATGCGCAAAATGGAGAACTACTTCTCCTGGCTGATGAACGTCGTCGCCGCCTCGTCCTCGCAGGAGCACATCCAGCCCGTCTATGGCGTAGGCCTCGAGTCGGTGCTCGCCGAGGAAGTCGTGACTTCGCTGCCGGGCTATCGCGGAATGGGCCCGGTGCGCATCGGCAACCAAGCCTATGAGCATATTCAGCATGACAGCTACGGCAATATCGTGCTCGGCGTGGCGCAGGCCTTCTTCGATCGACGTCTGTTGTCGCCGCCGACGCGCACCGATTTCCTGCGTCTCGAGGAGATGGGGCGCAAAGCGTTCGCCTACTACGACAAGCCCGACGCCGGCATGTGGGAGTTGCGCTCGCGCGCCCGTGTGCACACATCGTCCGCGCTGATGTGTTGGGCCGGCCTCGACCGCTTGGCGCGCATCGCCGATCACATCGGCGAGTTGGACCGCGGGGCCGACTGGCGACGCAAGGCGGATGAGGTCAAGCAGACGATCCTGGAGCGCGGCTGGTCGGAAAAGCGACAGGCTTTCGTCGAGTCCTTCGAAGGCGAACATCTCGACGCCGGCGTGCTTTTAATGTTCAGCGTCGGCTTTCTCGAGCCGACGGATCCGCGCATGGCGTCGACCTTCGCACAGATCGAAAAATGCCTCGCACATGGTCCGCATGTGCTGCGCTATGAGGCGCCCGACGATTTCGGTGTGCCGGAAACAGCCTTCACGACATGCTCCTTCTGGCGCGTCGACGCGCTCGCGCAGCTTGGGCGCGTCGAAGAAGCGCGCGAGCATTTCGAAGCGTTGCTCGCATGCCGCAACAAGCTCGGCATGATGTCGGAAGACGTGGATTTACATACCGGAGAAGGCTGGGGAAATTTCCCGCAGACCTATTCCATGGTGGGGATCATCAATTGCGCGATGCGTTTGTCGCGCTCGTGGGAGAGGGCGACATGAAGCGTCTCGTAGTCGTGTCCAACAGAGTAGCGGACCCTGAATGCCAGGCGTCTGGAGGACTCGCCGTATGCATCCTCGATGGCCTTCGCCTGCGCGGCGGCTTGTGGTTCGGCTGGAACGGCGACATCGTCAGCGACGAGAATCAGATCGGCGTCGCTTGCCGCAAGGTCGACAATGTGACTTTCGCGACGATGGCGATGACCGAGCAGGATTATCGCGACTATTATCTTGGGTTTTGCAACGCGGCGCTGTGGCCCGTGCATCACTATCGCCTCGATCTGGCGCGCTTCACCCCGGAATATAAAGAGGCCTATCGCCGCGTGAACGGTCGCTTCGCCGACAATCTCGCGCCGTTGCTCAATAATGACGATCTCGTTTGGGCGCATGACTATCATCTCATTCCGCTGGCCGCGGAGCTGCGCGCGCGCGGCGTGCGCAATCGCGTCGGCTTGTTTCTGCACATCCCCTTTCCGCCGCCGGAGGTGTTGTTCGCGATCTCCGAACACGAATGGTTGATGAACGCCTTCGCCTGTTACGACGTGCTTGGCTTCCAGACCAAATCGGACCTGGCCCGATTTTGCGCTTTCGCGCTGGAGCATATGGGCGGCGAAATGCTCTCGCCGTCGACGCTGCGCTTTTGCGGCAATATCGTCAATCTCCAGGTGTTGCCGGCGGGCATTAACGTCGAGGAGTTCTCGGCGCTCGCCAAGCGGCCCGAGGCGACGCGGCGCATCGAATGGCTGCACCGGCGCGGCGAGCCGCGGGTCAACGTCATCGGCGTCGATCGGCTGGATTACACCAAGGGCTTGCCCGATCGTTTCCGAGCATTCAGGCGATTGCTCGAACTCTATCCGGAAAATTGCAAGCGCGCGACATTGATGCAGATCGCTCCGCCGACGCGCGAGGAAGTGAAGGCTTACGCCGACATTCGTCACGAGCTCGAAGCGCTCTCGGGCGAGATCAACGGACAATTCGGCGATTTCGACTGGACGCCGGTGCGCTACATCCATCGCAGCGTCGCGCGCGACACGCTCGCCGCGCTCTATCGCGGCAGTCAGATCGGGCTGGTGACGCCGTTGCGCGACGGTATGAATCTCGTCGCCAAGGAATATGTCGCCGCGCAGGACGAGGAAAATCCCGGCGTGCTCATCCTTTCGCGCTTCGCCGGCGCCGCCGAGGATCTGGTCGAAGCTCTCATAGTCAATCCTTACGACACCGACGAGGTCGCTCATGCGATCCAGCGTGCGATCATCATGCCGCGGGAAGAGCGCCTCGAACGCCATGCGGCCCTGCTGAAGCGCGTCAAGGCGCACGACGCCTGCAATTGGATGGATGGCTTCTTGCAGGCGCTGGACGCGCCGGCGCTGCCGATCGCCGCCTGATTAGAGCGCTTTCCGACCGAATGGACTCATTCGGTCGATAAGAAATCGCCCCAACATCAAAACGCCGGAGCAAATTCCGATCGAAAAGGTCTATCAACTTTTCGCCGAATTTGCTCTCGCGTCAGTCGTTCCCGCCGTCGGCGTCGACGAGGCTCAACGGCGCGGCGACTTGTTCGAGCGGCTTGCGCTCGGCGTCGACGCCGAACCGCCATTCGAGCGCGGCGGCCGCCAACATCAGCGTCGCGCCGATCGCATAGCCTTCGAAGACCCCTAAGCGCGAGCCCGTCCCGATCAACGTCCCGAAAAGCCAGGGACTGACGACGCCGCCGACCGCGGTGCCGACCGCGTAGAACACGGCGATCGCCATCGCGCGCATTTCGAGCGGAAAGGTCTCGCTCACCGTGAGATATGCGGAGCTGGCGGCGGCGGAGGCGAAAAAGAAAACCAGCATCCATCCGAGCGTCAATTGCGTCGCGGAAAGTTCTTGGCGCGCGAACATCCAGCCGACGACAATAAGCGCGGCGCCGGAGATGGCGTAGGTGGCGGTGATCATGATCCTGCGCCCGATCGTGTCGAAAAATCTGCCGAGCGTCAGCGGGCCGCAGAAATTCACGATGGAGAGAGCGAGCAGGTGCCAGCCGAGGCTGCGGTTCTCGACGCCGTAGAAATTGGTCAATATCAGCGCATAGGTGAAGAATACGGCGTTGAAGAGGAAGGCCTGCGAGGCCATCAGGGAAAGGCCGACCAGCGCCCGGCGGCGGTGCTTGAAAAGCAAGGCGCGGACGATCTCGACGAGCGGCGTATAGGCGCGCGCGTGCAGGCGCATTTTCGGCGGATGGTCGCGATGCGGCGGATTGTCGAAGCCGCTCTCGATCGTCTCCATGACCGCCTCCGCCTCGCGTTCGCGTCCATGCAGGACCAACCAGCGCGGGCTCTCCGGGATCCAGCGCCGCACGAAGAGGATGATCGCGCCGAGCGCGCCGCCAATGAGAAAGGCGAGCCGCCAGCCGAATGCGGGATCGACGAGGTTCGGATCGAGCAGCGCGAGCGATCCGGCCGCGCCCATCGCCGCGCCGATCCAAAAGGCGCCGTTGATGACGAGATCGGTCCAACCGCGCACGCGCGCGGGGATCAATTCCTGTATCGCGGAATTGACGGCTGCATATTCGCCGCCGACGCCGCAGCCTACGATGAAGCGAAAGATCGCGAAGCTGGTCGCGTCCCATGACGCGGCCGTCGCAAGAGTGCCGGCAAGATACACGCCCAAAGTCACGAAGAAGAGGAGTCTTCGGCCATGCCGGTCGGTCAGCCGGCCGAACGCCAAGGCGCCGAGCACCGCGCCGGCAAGATAGGCGCTGCCGGCGAAACCGATCTCGGCGTCGCTGAGACCAAGGCCGGTCCTTTCTTTCAGCGCGCCTGCGACCGCCCCCGTAAGCGTCACCTCGAGCCCATCGAGAATCCAGGTGACCCCGAGCGCGACGACGACGAGAACGTGAAAGCGTCCAAAGGGCAGGGCGTCGAGGCGGAAGGGGATATCGGTTTCGATGACGTCTTGAGCCGGCCGCGGGTCTGACTGCGTGACGGACATCGATCGGCTCCCCAAGAAGGCGCCCCAAGAAGGCGCCCCGAGAAGGCGCCTCAAGAAAAGGCTCAGCGCGCGAGTGCGTCTCTCGCATCGGCCCAAAGCACCGCTGCGGCGACGATCTCCTTCACGCTCGCTGCAAGGGCGTCGCTGTCGTTGGGCTTCACATAGACCCGATCGGCGCCCGAGCGCAGCGCTTCCTCATGGATGGACTCCGCGGTGGTCGTGGTCATGACGAAGACTGGCACGTCCTTGAGCGCGAGAGACTGGCGCAGCGACTGCAGGAATCTGATGCCGTCGAGCTTAGGCATGTTGAGATCGAGGATGAGCGCGTCTGGCAGCCGCTCGGTCAAATCCTCCTGCGACACGAGGTAAAGCGCGTCGAGCCCATTATCGACGAGTTCCGACTCGATTTTGCGGCCCGTTCCGCCGGAGGCGCGGTCGAGCGCGCGCCTTAACAGGAACGCGTCGTCCTGGTCATCCTCTACGATCATGATTCGGCAGGCGCGCCGCGCGACGTCCTCGCTTTGGGTCAAAGGCGGCTCCAAAAGAATGTAACGGGGTAGCGCGCGAAGCGGCGCTGGCCTCGCGAGCATAGAAGGCTAGATAGAAACCGCAATAAGCTGGACAAGCAATGAATCTGAACCACGAGACCAATGATTTGTTCCGCCTCGCCGTCGAGTCCTTGCCGGCGGCGGTGCTTCTCGTCGACTCCGAGGGCGTCGTGGGGTTCTGCAACGCCGAGACAGAGCATATGTTCGGCTACACGGTCGAGGAGCTGACCGGCAAATGCATCGATATTCTGGTCCCGGCCGCTGTGCGCCACGGTCACGGCGCGCTGCGGCGCAGCTTTTTTGCAAATCCGTCGAAGCGCCCGATGGGCGTCGGGCGCGACCTCAAGGCGCGGCGGCGCGACGGCGGCGAGTTCCCGGTCGAGATCGGCCTGACCCCGATCGACACCGAACGCGGACTGGTGGTGCTGGCGACGATCGTGGACATAACCGCGCGCGCTCAGGCGGAGAAAGCGCTGGCGCAGCGGGCGTCCGAACTGGAGCGCGCCAACAAGCGGCTCGACCAATTCGCCTATGTCGCCTCGCATGATCTGCAGGAGCCATTGCGCAAGATCGCCGCTTTTTCCGAACTGCTCGACCAGGCCATCACCGCCGAGGGTTCGCCCGAAGCGCTTCACGCCAGCCGCGTCATCCGCAACTCGGCGACACGCGCCCGCGCGCTGGTCAACGACCTCCTCGAATATTCGCGCACCGTCAACGCCGCGCAGGACCTGCGCGATCTCGATCTGCGCGACGAGATCGACGCCGCGGTCAACGACATCTCGGAATTGATCGCCGAGAGCGGATCGATCGTCAAAGTAAAGGCGCCGCACCTGCGCTTCAGGGCGGATCGCTCGCAGTTCGCGCGCCTCATCCACAATATCGTCTCCAACGCCATCAAATATCGCAAGCCCAATCAGCAGGCGATCGTGCGAATCGACGTCGAGATGCGGCAAAACGGCGTCGCGCGCCTGTCCATCGTCGACAACGGCATCGGCTTCGAGCCGAAATATGCGATGATCATCTTCGAACCGTTCAAGCGATTGCATACGAGCGCCAAATATCCAGGCACGGGCATTGGGCTCGCGATCTGCAAATCGATCGCCGACAGGCACGGATGGGACCTTGCGATAGAGTCGCAGCCGGGCGAGGGCGCGAGTTTCTTCATCGACATCACGACCTTGTCGACATGATATTTGCATATTTGCGCGGACGACGTCGGCGACGGTTTCCTTGACCGCAGGCCGCGCTATATAATGCCGGCCTCGCAAAGAGTCAGGGTTCCGAACGTCAGATCGAGAGGTTGTATGTTCATTCAGACCGAGCCGACTCCGAATCCGGCTACGCTGAAGTTTTTGCCCGGGCAGACCGTGCTCGGACATGGCGCGCTCGAATACCGTTCGAAAGAGAGCGCCGGGGAATGTCCGCTCGCGGAGGCGCTGCTGACGCTGGACGGCGTCCAGTCGGTCATGCTCGGGCATGATTTCGTCTCCGTGACCAAGAACGGCGCCGAATGGGCGCATCTCAAACCCGCCGTGCTCGGCCTCATCATGGAGCATTTCGCGTCGGATGCGCCGCTGCTCGTCGGCGAAAAGAAAGACGCGGATTTGGACTCGGAGTTCTTCGATCCGGCGGAAGCCGAAACCGTCGCGACGATCAAGCAGATCATCGAGACGCGCGTGCGTCCTGCGGTCGCGAACGACGGCGGCGACATCGTATTTCGCGGCTTCCGGGACGGCGTCGTCTATCTCGCCATGAAGGGCGCCTGTTCGGGCTGTCCGTCCTCGACGGCGACCTTGAAAAACGGCGTGGAGAATTTGATGCGGCACTTTTTGCCGCAAATTCGCGGCATAGAGCAGATTTAGATAAAGCCGGGAAGACGATAGCCGACATTGACCGGGCTGACGACAAATTTCATATTTTCGTCTATATCAATCATCTGGACGTCAGCTCGGGTCAGCCATCGGTAATGAGAATCCTCGCCATCGACACTGCTTTGCCCGCCGTTTCCGTTTGCGTGCTCGATTCGGGCGCGCTGGCGCCGGCGGCGCGCGAAACGCTCGCGATGGAGCGGGGTCACGCGGAAGCTCTGCTCCCGATGGTCCAGCGGGTCGTGCGCGCGGTCGACGGCGGCTTCGAATTGATCGACCGCGTCGCCGTCACGGTCGGGCCGGGCTCTTTTACGGGCGTGCGCATCGGCCTCGCCGCGGCGCAAGGGATCGCGCTGGCGCGCGGCGTGGCGCTCGTCGGCGTCTCCACGCTTTCCGCGCTTGCGGCGCCGAATTTCCTCGAGCCTTTCGAGGGCGTGCTCGCCGCCGCGATCGACGCCCGCAACGGTCAAATCTATTTCGCAGCCTTCGGCCCGGACGGCAGAATACTGGTGTCGCCGCGCCGCGTCGGCGCCGCCGAGGCGCTGCGGGCGCTCGGCCATTGCCCAACCCTGACTGGCGGCGGCGAGGAGTTGACGCGGCGCACGCTGCTCATCGTCGGCTCCGGCGCAGCGCTTCTCGAGACGCAGGCGAAGGCCAGCGGCTTTTCCGCGCGCATCCTCGGCGCCGACGCCGCGGCGGACATCGCTTTCGTCGCCCGCCTTGGCCTCGTCGCCAACGCCAATGAAGCGCCGGCGCGACCGCTCTATCTGAAGCCGCCGGACGCCAAGCCGCTCCCGCGCAAGCCCGTCGCGGCGCCGGTCGAACCCAGCGCCCCGATCGAAGACTATGCGCAGCCGAGCCCGGAAGAGCCTCGCCGAGCGCCCGTTCCTGAGCCGCGCGTAGAGCCGCCGGAACGCCATCTGGAGCCGCAACTCGCCCCGGTTCTGGAGCTTCCCGCCGCGCCGCCCGGGGAGGCTCACGTCGCGCCAGCTGTGGAGCTCTCGGAGCCGCATCTGGATGCGCCCGCCGTCGAGCCCGGAGCCGAGCCTCACGTCGAGCCTATCCACGTCGAGCCTGCTCCTCCCGTTGAGCAGGTTCTGGAGCCGCTGATGGAGGCGGCGCCGGCGATCGAAGCGCCAGAACCAGAACCAGAACCCGAACCGGTCGCCCAGGAAGAGCCGGTTGCGGCGCCGGAGCCGCCGCCCGCGCCGCCGATCGAAACGGCCCCTGTCGAATTGCATCCCGCGGCGCATGACGCGGAGGTCCCGCTCACAGTCCCTGAACCGCTTCTGGAACCTCACGTCGAGCCTGAACCCGTCTCGCCTCCGCCGCCAGAGCCCGTGTCTGAGCACGGGGTTCCGCCCGCGGAGGAGATGACCCATGAGGCGCCCGAGGTAGAGCTGGCGCCAGCGGTAGAGGAGCCGCCAGCGCAAGAGGAGCCGCCAGCGCCGGCGACGGACGTCCACCCGGCGGCGGCTGAGGAACAGCCGCCGCCGCACCAAATCGCGTCTTCGCCTTTGGGTCCGCTGGAAGCGCAGCTCGACGAAATGTTGAGAAAGGTGCGCGCCGCGCGTGAGGAGGCGGCCGCGCGGGAGGGAGACTTCGGACTGCCGCAGCCGCCCGAACATCAAGCGGAGCCGGAGCACGCCGATCCCGCCGCGGGGCATGTGACGACGCATGTCCCTGATTAAAGGCTTTTTTGCAAAGCCGACCGTTTCGATTCAGGCCATCCGCTCCGACCGGGCGGAGGATTGCGAGCGCCTTCACGGCGCGTCCTTCGCCTTTCCCTGGTCGAGCGCCGATTTTGAAAGCTATCTGACGGATTTGACGATCATCGCCGATGGCGCGGTCAACGACGCTGCGCCGCAGGGCGCGCTTGTCGGGTTCATGCTCTCGCGGCTGACGCCGCCCGACGCGGAAGTCCTGACCTTCGCCGTCGAACCCTCGCGTCGCCGCGCCGGCGTCGGGCGCGCGCTGCTCGAGCGGCACTTGATGAACCTCGAGCGCGGGGGCGCCCGCCTCGTCTTTCTCGAGGTCGCCGAGGACAATGCGCCGGCTTTGACGCTCTACGGACGCGCCGGCTTCAAGCAAATCGGCCGTCGCGAGAATTACTATCAGCGCGCCGACGGCCGGCGCCTCGCGGCGCTCACCCTGCGGCTGGAGATTTAGAGCGCTTTCCGACCGAATGGACTCATTCGGTCGATAAGAAATCGCTCCAAAATCAAAATGCTGGAGCAAATTCTGATCGAAAAAGTCTATCAACTTTTTCGGATTTTGCTCTAGCGGCTTTGCGAGACTGGGGCCTTTCGGTTGGAGAGCGTTCTCGTCATCACACTGTCGCAAATCTTGCTCCAATCGCCTTATGCCCTATTTGCGCGCCGTTCTCTTCCTGCTGTCCATGGCGTTTTTCGTCATCCTCGTCTCGCCGTTGCAGGCGCGCGCGCGGGACGCGGGCTGGGCGATACAGCATTGGATACAAAAATTTTTTTGCCGCACCATGTGCAGAATCATCGGCATAGAGGTTGCGCCCTGCGGCGAGTTCGCCGGCGCGCCGCCGCGATTCGTCGCCGCGAATCATGTGTCCTGGACCGACATCATCGCCATAAGCAGCCTGCATCCTTTGGTCTTTTTGGCCAAGACCGAGGTCAAGCACTGGCCTGTGCTCGGCTTTCTGGCGCAGCTGCAAGGCACCGTCTTCGTCGATCGGACCAAGCGGCAGGACATACCCAAGGTCAACGCTGCGCTCGCGAAAGAGCTTCGCGAGCGCCGCGACCTTGTCGTTTTCGCGGAAGGCACGTCGAGCGACGGCGCCAGGGTGCTCAAGTTCAACGCCTCGCATTTCGCGATGCTGCATGATCTTGCGACGGGGACCGACCCATGCGCCGTTCGCGTCGTCCCGACCGCCTTCGCATATTTTTCACGCCAGGGAGACGACGAGACGCTCGACGTCGGCTGGTATGGCGACATGACCTTTCTGCCGCATTTGTGGTCGTTGATGCGCCGCGGCGGCGCGCTTTGCGTCATAAGCTTCGGCGCGCCGCTCGATCCCGCCGCCTTTCCGGATCGCAAGAGCCTCGCCGAAGCCACCCAGGCGAGCGTGCAGCAATTGCTGGAAGACGCCTTTCGCGCGCGCCGCGAGGCGATTATGATGAAGCGAGAGAATTCAAAACCCGTTGAAAGGAACTGAGCGATTACCGAATTGGCGATGACGGACATCGCGCCGCGGGCGCGCGAGGGCGAGGAAAGCATTGCGCCGCGCTTGGACGCGAATGTCTTGGACGCGAAAGTTTTGGACGCGAAAGTTTTGGTGAAGTCCTACGGCTGCCAGATGAACGTCTATGATTCGGGACGCATGGGCGATTTGCTGAGCGCGCAAGGCTACGGTGTCGCGGGAACCGAAACCGAAGCCGACGTCGTCATTCTGAACACCTGTCATATCCGCGAGAAGGCGGACGACAAGATTTATTCCGAGCTTGGCAAGCTGGCGCTGCAAAAGCGCGAGCGCGAAGACGCGGGAGGCGATCTCAAGATCGTCGTCGCCGGCTGCGTCGCGCAGGCTGAAGGCGACCTCGTGCTGCGTCGCCAAAGCGCCGTCGATCTCGTCGTCGGTCCGCAGAGCTATCACCATCTGCCCCAGCTGCTGCGCCGTGCGCGCGCGGGCGAGCGGCTCTGCGATACGGAGTTCGCGGTCGAGGACAAGTTCCGCGAGCTTCCGGCGCCAAGTTTGCCGCAAATCCGCGCCCGCGGCGTTTCCGCTTTCATCACCGTGCAGGAAGGCTGCGACAAATTCTGCTCGTTCTGCGTCGTGCCGTACACGCGCGGCGCCGAGATCTCGCGCGGCGTCAAAGACGTGATGGACGAAGCACGGCGCCTCGCGGGCGGCGGCGTGCGCGAAATCACGCTGATCGGCCAAAACGTCAACGGCTATCGCGGCGAAGACGAAAACGGCAGGACCTCGTCGCTCGAGGATTTGTTCGCGCGTCTCTCGGAACTCGAAGGCGTCGCGGTTTTGCGCTACACGACCAGCCATCCGGTCGACATGACGCAGTCGCTGATCGACGCGCACGCCAGCCTGCCGAAACTCGCGCCTTTTCTGCATCTGCCCGTGCAGTCGGGCTCGGACCGCGTGCTCAAAGCGATGAACCGCCGCCACGACGCGGGCGCCTATCTCGACATCGTCGCGCGCCTGCGCCGCGCGCGTCCCGACATCGCGCTTTCGACCGATTTCATCGTCGGCTTTCCGGGCGAAACCGAGGCGGATTTCGAGGAGACGCTGGCGCTCATCCACGCAGTGAATTTTGCTTCGACGTTCTCGTTCAAATATTCGCCGCGTCCGGGAACGCCCGGCGCCGATCGCGGCGATCAAATCGACGAAGAGATCAAGCGCGAGCGGCTGGCGCGGCTGCAGGCGCTGGTCGAAACGCAGCGCCAGGCGTTCAACGCCGCGACCGTCGGCAAGAGGCTCGACGTCCTGTTCGAGAAGCCCGGCCGTCACGTCGGACAGATCGCCGGCAAGACGCCTTACATGCAGGCGATTCACGTTGACGGCGATGCGGCTCTGATCGGCGGCGTGCGCAAGGTGGAAATTCTCGCGGCTAACCCCAATTCGCTCACCGGCGCACTCGCCCGGGACAAGGAGCAGGCATGACCTCAGAGGCGCGGC
Organism: uncultured Alphaproteobacteria bacterium; assembly: GCA_963820145.1. Classification (GTDB taxonomy): domain Bacteria; phylum Pseudomonadota; class Alphaproteobacteria; order Rhizobiales; family Beijerinckiaceae; genus Methylocystis. Next base: position 90,049 of record CAWFZD010000092.1, on the reverse strand, counting down.
TGACCAGATCCCGCAGGTCCGAAGATACGGAGGACGAGGCGGAAATCACTCTGGCTTTCGACGACAACCGGCATGCCTCCGCGGTTTTTGGCCATTTCGATCAAAACCTCGTCAAACTCGAGCGCCGCCTGCGCATCGGTTACGCCGCGAGCGGCAATCACGTCACGCTCAAAGGCAACAGCGAAGCCTGCGAGCACGCGCGGCGCGCGCTTGAAATTCTCTATGGCCGCGTGCAGCAGGGGCAGGAGGTCGGACCGGGCGACGTCGACGGGGCCGTCGAGGAGAGCGCGCGGCAGAAAAGCCCTGTTTCCCGACGCCGAAACCGGCCGCGCCGTGTTCGAGCAGCTCGGCACGCGCAAGCGCGGGCCGGTGCGCGCGCGCAACTATGCGCAGGATCTCTACCTTCGCGCTCTGAAGCGCTATGAGCTGGTTTTCGCCGAGGGTCCGGCCGGCACCGGCAAGACCTGGCTCGCCGTCGGCCATGCGGTGGCGCTGCTGGAGCAGGGCGCAGTGGAGCGGCTCATTCTGTCGCGGCCGGCGGTCGAAGCCGGCGAGCGGCTCGGCTTTCTGCCGGGCGACATGCGCGAGAAGGTCGACCCTTATCTGCGCCCGATCTATGACGCGCTGCATGACTTCATGGACCCGCGCATCGTCGAGCGCGGCATGCAGACCGGTATGATCGAGGTGGCGCCGCTCGCCTTCATGCGCGGGCGCACGCTGACCAAATCCTGCGTCCTGCTCGACGAAGCGCAGAACGCGACCTCGATGCAGATGAAGATGTTCCTCACCCGCCTGGGCGAAGGCTCGCGCATGATCGTAACCGGCGATCCGTCCCAAACCGACTTGCCGCAAGGCCAGAAGTCGGGCCTCAGCGAAGCGGTGGCGCTTTTGAAGGATATCGACGCCGTCGGCCATGTGCGCTTCGCCGAAGGCGACGTGGTGCGTCACGATCTCGTGCGCCAGATCGTCGGCGCCTATGAGCGTGCGGGACGTCAGCTGACGCAGAGCAAAGGATGACGACGATCGTCGAGATATCGATCGAGGCGCCGGCATGGGAGGCGGTGGCCGGGCTCGAGGCGCTGACCGAAAAAGTGGTTCGCCAGAGCGAAGCCCTCAGCGGCGTCGAGCTCGCGCCGGACTGCGAGCTTTCCGTCGCCTTTTGCGACGACGCCACGATCCGCGGGCTCAACGCGCGCTGGCGCGGCGAGGACAAGGCGACGAATGTATTGTCCTTTCCGACGCCCGGGTCGCTGGAGCGGAGGCCGCTGCTCGGAGACATTGTAATCGCTTATGAAACAGTAGATTGCGAAGCGAAGCAGCAAGGCAAGCGGTTCGAAGACCACCTCGCGCATATGATCTTCCATGGATTTTTGCACCTGATCGGCTATGATCATGAGACGACCGCGCAGGCGGAGGAAATGGAGACGCTGGAGCGCAAAATCGCGACAGCGCTCGGCATCGCCGACCCCTATGAGGGCGCGCAGCTTGAAGGCGGCGCTGTTTAGGCGCTCGAAACCATGTTTGTATCGAACCCATGACTATGAAGAGCGACACCGTCGAGATCGAAAGCGCGTCACGGCGCGTCGGAGATCCGCCGCGCGGCGGCCTGTTTGATCGATTGCGCGCCGCGCTCGGTCTGGCGCCGGCCTCCTTGCGCGAAGACATCGAAGACGCGCTGGACGAGCAGAGCGGCGACGTCACCGCGCAGGAGCGCGCGCTGCTCAAGAATGTGCTGAGCCTGCATGAGCGGCGCGTCGCCGACGCCATGATTCCGCGCGCCGACATCATCGCAGTGCCGCAAACCGCGACGCTGCGCGAAGTGCTGGCGGTGTTCCGCAGCGCCGGCCACTCGCGTCTGCCGGTTTACGGCGAAACGCTCGACGATCCGCGCGGCATGCTGCACATCCGCGACTTCGTCGACTATCTGGCGCAATGTGCGCAGAAGTCGCGCGCTCTTGACGCGGAAGGCTCGCTGAGCGCCGCCTCGATCGACTTCGGCGCCTCGCTCGAAGGCGCCAATGTGCTTCGCCCCGTGCTGTTCGTGCCGCGCTCCATGCCGGCGCTCGATCTCCTCGTGCGCATGCAGGCGATGCGAACGCATATGGCGCTCGTCATCGACGAATATGGCGGCACCGACGGGCTCGTCTCGATCGAAGACATCGTCGAACTCATCGTCGGCGACATCGAGGACGAGCACGACGTCATCGAAGGCCCGATGATCGAGCGGCTCGCCGACGGCGACTTTTTCGTCAACGCCAAGGCCGATCTCGACGAGGCGGCGGCGGAGCTCGGCGTCGATTTCCGCGAGGAGGACACGCCGCAGGAGGTGACCACTTTCGGCGGCCTCGTGGCCTTTCTCGCCGGACGAGTGCCGGTGCGCGGCGAGATCGTGCCGGCTCCGGTCGAGGGTTACGAGTTCGAGATCGTCGAGGCCGATCCGCGCCGCGTGGGCAAGCTGCGCGTGCGCGTCGCCAAGCCGAAAGAGGCTGAAGGGGAGAAGGGGTGACGGACTGCGGCGCTCAGTCCCCGGCGGTTCCTCACAGGAGTTCGATCAAAGTCTCGCCGCGCTCCAAGGCTTGCAGCATTAACGGAAAGGCGCCTTCAAACCAGACCAGCAGTTCGCGCCTTCGCGTGTTCGGCAGCCTGATCCAAACTACCGGCGGTCCGTCGCCTCGTCTCGCGCGGCGCCAAGACCGATATCTGCGACGTGCTCGGCTTCGCTCCCTTGGACCGAAAGCCATTGCGCCAACGCAGGCGGCAATTGTGCGTCCACGAGAAAGCGCATCACGCGACCCGAAGAATTGGGTGATCGCTTTGGCGTGCGGCGAACTCGAGCGCCGCGGTAATGTCAGCGTTCTCGAGCAGGGGATAGTCCGCCAGGATTTCCTCGCGCGTGGCGCCAGCGGCTAAAAGATCGAGCACATCCTTGACGCGGATGCGCAGGCCCCGCACACACGGGCGCCCCCCGCATTGTTCCGAATTTGCCGTGATCCTGTGAATTTCGCTCACGCGAAGCCCTTTCTTAGAGCGCGTTCCGACCAACGGGAAACCGCTCGGAATTAAATTGCAGCCTCGATCATAGCCTATTTCTCAGATGCGTCGGTGATCGCTTTCCTGATCGCGCCGACGGCCGCTCCGAGTTGCCGCGACAGCTCCGAATTCTTTGGCTATGCTCGCCGCGTCCCATGATCTTCCCGTCCCGGATACGGGAAGGGTGATCGAGGCCTCTTCAATCAACCGCGCCGCCATTGTCGAAAGAATTTCGCGCAGCTGCGCGTCGGCGTGGGTAGCGCGCGGGGCGGTGTTGATCAGCGCGACCGGCTTGCCGTAAAACTCCGCGCCGCCGACGAGCCAGTCGAGCAGGTTTTTCAACGAACCGGCGACGCCATGCGCATATTCGGGCGAAGAGATCATCATCGCGTGGCATGCGCCGACCTCGCGCCTCAATTCGCGAACGGGTTCGGAGAGCAGTTCGGGCGCCTCCGCGACGTCGAGATCCGGATTGAAATGCGGCAGGCCGGCCAAGCCGGAATAGAGCACGACCTCGACGCCGGAAGGCGCGAGCAAGGCCGCCGCCCGAAGAACAGCCGTATTGGACGAGTTTGCCCGCAGGCTGCCGGATATGGCCAGAATACGCATGTGGCGTCCGTCACAAATCCCGCAGCTCCGGCCCGGGCCGCCGCGCCAACACGCGCCAGACGCCGCCGAGCCCCAAGAGCAGCGTGACGGCGACGGCGGCGGCCACCGTCAACGCGACGGGCGCGAGCGCAAAGACGAAGGGCAGCTTCATCAACAGCACGACGATCGCATAGGCCGCGGCGACGCCTGCAAGCGTCGCGAAGGCGCAGGCGGCGAGCGCCAGCAGCCCGAATTCTGTTAGATAGGCGGTCATAAGCCAGCCCCGCGTCGCGCCGAGCGTCTTCAGCACGACCGCGTCATGCAGCCGCGCGCGTTGGCCGGCGGCGACCGCGCTGCCAAGCGCGAGAAGCGCCGTGACGATGGCGAGGCTCGCGGCGGCTCTGGCCGCGAGCGCCAATTGGTCCGCGATCTTGTCCACCGCTTCCAGCGCGTCCCTGACGCGGATCGCCGCGATGCCGGGAAATCGCTTCGCCGTCTCGCGCGCGATTTTCGCGTCGCGGGCGTCGACGTCGGCGCCTCTATAGGCCACCGTGAACAATTCCGAAAAAGGCGCGCCTCTGAACGTCGCCGGGGAGAACACCATCACGAAATTGATGGCGTAGCTGCGCCATTCGACGCGCCGCAGATTGGCGACGCGCGCCGTGATCTCGCGGCCCAGCACATTGACAGTGATCTCGTCGCCAAGCTGCAATCCGAGTCCTTCGGCGACCTTCGATTCGAGCGACACGAGCCGCGCCTTCTCGTCCGCGCCCCACCACTCGCCGGCGACGATCTTCGCGCCCTCCGGCGGCTTTGCGGAGAAGGTCACGCCGCGGTCGCCTTCGATCGCCCAGGCGGCGTCTTCGCCGACATGCAGCGTCTCGACGCGCGCGCCTTTCACGGCGACGATGCGTCCGCGCATCATCGGCAAATGCCTGATCTCTGCGCCCGGCGCCGCCGCTTCGAGAAAATGGGTGAAATCAGCGGTCTCGTCTTTCGCGACGTCGATGAAATAGAAGCGCGGGATTTCGCCCGAGCCCGAGCGCGACAGCTCGGTGTGGATGGCGCTTTCGACGAGAGCCAGCGCGATGAGCAGCGTGATCGTGACGCCCGCCGAGATCACCATAGCCGGCGCGAGGCTCCCAGGTCGCCCGATATTGCTTTGCGCGAGGCGCAGTCGCGGGTCCGGCGCGCGCGGCAATGCCCGCGCCGCGCGCATCGTCAGCGTCGCGACGAGTTGCAGAAGGAAGAAGGCGCAGACGACGCTGACGATGAAGGCGCCGGCGAGTTTCTTGTCTTGGGCGGAGAGCAAGACCGTGGCGACGAGCGCGATCAACGCGCCGGCGCCGGCAAGACGATAGCGCAGAGGCGCCGGCTTGCTCGACGTCTCGGTCTCGCCGCGCAGCAGCGCCGCGACGGGAACGTCATGCGCGCGCCCGAGCGGCCCGATCGAAAAGACGAGCGCGACGAGCAGCCCGCAAAAACCCCCGAAGGCTAAAGACGCGGGGCTGAGCGCCGGCTCCACCGGAAGCTCGGTCAGGTTTTGCAACGCTGCGGCGCCGGCGAAAGGCATGGCGGCGCCGACCGCAAGACCGATCAGGATCGCGAGCGCGGCGACCAGCATCACCTGCGTCAGGGCGATGGCGAAGACGCGCGAGGCCGGCGCGCCGAGCGCCTTCAGGATCGCAAAGCTCATGCGCTTGCGGTCGATGAGACCCTGCACGGCGTTGGTGACGCCGGCGCCGCCGGCGACGAGCGCGGTCAGCGCGACAAGAGTCAGCAATTGCGAGAAGCGTTCGAGATTGCGCGTGAACTGCGGCGAGACCGCGTCGCGCTTGCGCGCCTCCCAGCCGGCTTGCGGGAAAGCCGCGTTGGCGGCGTCGACATAGCGCGTCACCTCCTGGTCGCTCGCGCCGCCTGCAAGCCTCACCCGCGCGAGACGCCGCACGATCGCGCCCGGGCGCTCGAGCCCGGTGGCTCTAAGCGCGGCCTGAGAGATCAGCACGCGAGGCCCGTAGCCGAAGCCGCCCGCCAGCTTGTCGGGCTCAGCCCGTAAGGCGGCCCTGATCTCAAAATGCGCCGCTGCGATGGTCAGCCTGTCTCCGATCCTGGCGTCAAGGCGCGCGAGCAGCGCCGGATCGGCGACGAGTCCATAGGTTTCCTTGCCCAACGCCAGCGCCGCGGCGAGAGGCAGAGCCGGCGCGATGTCGAGCGCGCCGATCGGGGGATAGGTCGCCGGATCGACGGCCTTGATCTCGATCATCGCCGGGCCGGGGTCGTCCTTGCCGAGATCGTGTTTGTCCGGCGCCTCCAGCGTCGTCATCGCGCGCATCAGCAGGATTTCGTCGAGCCGGCCGCTGGCCTCGAAATAAGCGCGCTCCTTGTCGGTCAGTTCGCGCTGGCTGAAGTTGAACGAGGCGTCGCCGCCCAGCATACGGCGTCCCTCGCGGGCGAGACCATCCTCCAGCGCATGGGAGAGGCCGTTGACGCCGGCGATCGCCGCGACGCCGATCACGATGCACGCGATGAAGACGCCAAAGCCTCGCGCGTCGCCAATGAGATCGCGCAGCGCGAAACGCGCGGCGAGCGGCAGACGGCTGAGCAATGTGCGCGCGAATGTCATGGACGGACCCTAAACAAGTTCGGCTATTCTGCCGGAGCGCAGCCGCAGCGTGCGATCGCAGCGCGCGGCGAGCGCCGAATCATGGGTGACGAGCGCCAGCGTGGCGTTGCGACGGCGCTTTTGCTCGAAGATGAGGTCGATGATCGCGGCGCCGGTTTCCGAATCGAGATTGCCGGTCGGTTCGTCGGCGAGGAGAATCAGCGGATCGGGCGCGAGCGCTCGCGCAAGAGCCACGCGCTGCTGCTCGCCGCCGGACAGCTGGCGCGGATAATGCTGCAGCCGATCAATGAGGCCGACAGCGCTAAGTTCTTCTTTTGCACAGGAAAAAGCGTCGTTTCGTCCGGCCAGCTCCAGCGGCGCGGCGACGTTTTCGAGCGCGGTCATGGTCGGAATCAGCTGGAAGGATTGGAACACGATGCCTATGTTCTCGCCACGGAAGCGCGCCAGATCGTCTTCGCTCATCGTCGCCAGATCGCGGCCGGCGACGCGAACCAAGCCGTTATCTGGGCGCTCCAGCCCGGCGAGAAGTCATCAAAGCTGTGGATTTTCCCGAGCCCGATGGTCCGACGAGGCCGATCGCTTCGCCGCGCTCTATCGTAAAGCTCAGATTTTTGAGAACATGCACGCGCGCGGCTCCCGCGCCCAGGGCGAGGTCGACGTCGATGAGTTCGATCAAAGGTTCCGGCACGCTGTCGCCCTGCGCAAAGGCCTCCGATGAGGCGCTAAAGGATGCGGCGCGTTCTTACCGCGCTAATTTGTCTGGCGTCTATCTCGCCGCCCGTCTTTGTGCGCTCGCGGTCCTTCTATCCACGACGCCGCTTGCGGCGCAGCCTTTGCGAATCATCGCCTTCGGCGACAGTTTGAGCGCCGGCTTCGACCTTTCCGCCGCCGACGCCTTTCCGGCGCAGCTCGAGCGGCGGCTGCGCGCCGACCATTTCGAGGTGAGCGTCGTCAATGCGAGCGTCTCCGGCGATACGACGTCGGGCGGCCTGGAGCGGCTGGATTTCGCGCTCGGCGACGGCGCCGATCTCGTCATTTTGGAGCTTGGCGCAAATGACATGCTGCGCGGCCGACCGCCGCGCGAGGCGAGCCAAAATCTGGAGAAGATGACGAGCGAAATAAAGGCGAGGGGCGCGAGCGTGCTGCTCGCAGGAATGCGGGCCGTCGAAAATTTCGGCGACGACTATAAACGCCAGTTCGACCAGATCTATCCCGATCTCGCCAAGCGCGAAGACGTCGCGCTATATCCGTTCTTTCTGGAGGGCGTCGCGGCGGATCCCAAACTCACGCTCGCAGATGGGCTGCATCCCAATCCGTCGGGCGTCGCGCGCATCGTCGCCGGAATCGCGCCTTTGGTCGAGGAAAGTCTGACGCGGATCAAATTGAAGCGCCGAAGCGGGCGGGCCGGCGATTAACGAGCGGCGATGAGTGAGCCTTCACTCATCCCCAGTCGTTATCCGACGGCGCAGGAGGAGGGAATACCATGCCCAGATTGTTCACGGCCCTCGAAATCCCCGCTGACATAGGCCGCAAGCTCGCGATGACGCGCGGCGGCCTGATGGGCGCACGCTGGATCGACGCGGAAAATTATCACATCACCTTGCGCTTCATCGGCGACGTCGACGAACGCTTCGCGCGCGACGCCGCGCATGCGCTCTACAATTTGCGGCGCGCGCCTTTCGAGGTGACGCTCGACGAACTCGGCACCTTCGGCGGCGACAAGCCGCGAGCCATCGTCGTAAGGGCGCGGCAGACGCAGGCGCTGACCGAATTGCAGGCCGATCACGAGCGGCTGCTGCGCCGGCTCGGCGCGCCGCCGGAGCCGCGCAAATTCATCCCGCATGTGACGTTGGCGCGGCTGCGCGGCGCGAGTCCGATGAGCGTCGCCGACTATCTTGGGGCGCGCGGCTATTTTCCATCGCTACGGTTCGAGGCGCAGCGCTTCGTGCTTTTCTCCTCGCGCGATTCGGTCGGCGGCGGCCCCTATGTGCTGGAGGCCGAATATCCGCTGGCTCGCCATGAGCAGGCGAGAGCGTCTTCAGAGCGAATGGCCTCATTCGCTCGATAGGACGTCGCGGAAGGCGCCGCGCGTCACGCTTTTAGAGCGCTGGGCTGCGGCGCGGTGCGGTTGGCCGCGACGACGGCGGCGAGACCGGGGTCCTTGGCGATGGCCTCGTCGATGAGGCGATTGGTCGCCGTTTCCATGCGCGCCTGCAGCTCCTCGTAGAAGGCGCGCATCTCCATGCCGGGCTCTATCGGCCGCAGGAACTCGAGCACGACGGTTCCCGGCCGGATGTAGAAGGCGTGGCGCGGCCAGAACAGGCCGGAGTTGAGCGCCGCCGGCAGCACCGGCGTATCGGTCTCGCAATAGATTTGCGCTACGCCGAAGCGATATTGCGGCGGCGCGCCGGCGGGGCGGCGCGTGCCCTCTGGAAAAATGAACAATTGCCGCCCTTGTGCGAAGATTTCCCTAGCCTTGCGCACGAGCTGCGGCAACAGCTTGCCGCCCCTGGCGCGGTCGATGGCGATCTGCTCTGCGGCGATGAGGAACCAGCCGAAGAGCGGCAGGAAGATCAGTTCGCGCTTGAGAATGTAGGAAAAGTCCGGAAACAGGATCGGCAGCGTGAAGGTGTCCCACACCGACTGGTGTTTGCAGGCGACGATCACCGCACCTTTGGGGATATTCTCCAGGCCGCGGAACTCATGCTTCACGCCGCAGATTTTTTCGAGCAGCCAGAGCGAGGTGCGGCCCCATTGACGCCCGAGCTCCAGCACGTATCTGCGGCCGAACGGCAGCGTCGGCAGCCACAGCACCATCCAGAAGAAGACGTTGAGGTAAAAAGCGATCTGGAAGAGGAGTGAGCGCAGGAAGAGCATTGCGGCGACCTTTGGAGCGGGACGGAGCCGCGTTTTAAGGCGCCGGCGGGGTGGAAAACAGAGTTTGCCCTGCCTTTGGCGGGCGCCAGGATTTTCAGTTCGGATCAGTCGCCGCGCAAAAACTTATGCGTGATGCGGCGTCGCCCGTGAGCCACCCGGATAATGCTGACGGCGTTGTCACTCGGAGATGCGTTCCAAGCTTCGGTCGCGACTCGCAACTCAGAGGAAAATCGGTAATTCTGTCGTAAAGCGCTTCGAGCCGGGCGTTGTATTTGGCCGCTGCGGAATAACCGGCCTTGCGGGCGATGTCGTCCAGAATTTTCGCAGTGTCCGCGTCGGCGAGAACAGAGACGACGAGATTAGCCATTATCCTTTCAAAGCAGCAAGGCGGGCCGCGTTCCGAGCCTTGTGCGCCTCAAGGGAGATGAACTCTCCGCGATCAAGCGCGGCAAGCCCTTCGTCTACAAGGGGCTTCGCCCACGCCAAATCATCATTCTCAATCTCGCGTTCGCAAATGCGCTCATCGAGCAGCTGACGCGCCGCTTCTTCGATCGAAGCGAAGTCGCCAGTCGCGACATGGGCTTGCAACCAAGCCTCTGATCGGGTGTGGAGCGATCAGCATATCTCTTGATACCACAGGACGCGCCTGATTTCACAGCAAAAATGCGTAGCGCTTCTGCATATCATTTGCGCGCGCAAAAGCCATTTAAGTCAATTACCTGTGTTTGGTGCGACGCGCTTGCATTTTGCACATGGAATGTGTGTCGGATTGAGCGAATGTTTGATCACGTCGCAAAAATGGCAGCCGACGTCTGATAAATCCTAAGCCACAACCGCCCAGTTCCTCCTTGTGAGCGATAACGGGGCGGCCCCGGGGCCTTTCAGTTCTCTCGATCGCGTCCTCGACGAGGTCGCTGGCGTAACCTATCCCTTGGTTTACCCAGATCAGGACTTTTCCGATTTCTTCTTGTGCGCCGCCGCCGAGAATGCGCCGATCGCCGGGGTCACGCCGCCGGTCGCCTCCTGCAGGTGCGGGCGCTTTTTCGAGGAGGCGGCGCCTGACGTCGGCGTCGGCAGCGCGTCGGCGATCGGGCTCGCGCCGAGCCAGAAATTCAGCTCCGCCGATTTCATCTGGTTATTCGCGTCGAAATAGGCGTCCTGCCATGCATCGTCGGTCGCGAGCGAGGTCCAGGCCTTCTCGCGATCGGTCTGCAGCCAATAGCGCCACTCGTAATGATCGTAGACGTCCAGCACATGCGCCGCATAGGCCTCGGCGAGCGCGCGGTGCGCGCGGATGATCGCGAGGTTTTCGTCGTTGTTGTAGGAGGCCTGATAGCCCAGATTGTGGCTGCCGGTCACGACGACGCAATCGTCCGAGAAAGGATCGATGACGACGATCTTGTCGTGGATGACCGCGAAGCCCGCGGCGTTCAGCTCCTTCTCCCACTGCCCGAACTGATCGTTGACGCCGCGCGCGTGGATCACGCGGAAATCCTCGGGCAAGGGCGGGTCGCCCTTCTGGCGCTTTTGCGGTTCGCCGCCTTGCACGGCGACGTAGAACTCGCCGGCGGCGGAAGGCGCCGTCACCGCGCCGCGCACGAAAAGATTGGGCTTGGCCTGCAGCGCCTTGGCGATGGCGTCGATGACGCTCGGCGTCCCCGGCTCGAAGGCGAGGAACAGGATCGCCTGCTTGGCGTTGGCGATGGCGTCGAAGACCTCCGCAAGATCGGGCGGCGCGGTCTCGTCGGCGCCGTGATGGCTGCTGCGCTGATGCGGGGTGTTGGGTGAGAACCAGAGTTCGACCGCGCCGCTCTGGTCCTCGAGTTGGATCGCGGGCAGTTTTTGCGCATTGGCTTCGCGCAGCGCCTCCGCCTGCGGTCCGGTCACCTTGGGGCCGGGCGCCAGCGTGTCGTCCTTCAAGCGCTCCCAATAATCGAGATAGGCCTTGGCGAGGGCGGGCGAGCGCGCGATGACCGCGTTGTTGGTCTGCGCGCAGAGCGCCCGCGAGGTCCAGTTGGTCGAGCCGAACAGCACCGCCTGCGGCCCGCTTTCTCCAGCACCGCGAATTTATTGTGGCCGATATGGCCGCTCTTCGTGAAGCGATCGACGACGTCGGCGCCGTCGTCTTTGATCTCCTCGCGCTCCTTGGCGTAAGTGTCGTCGGTGCGGTCGTCCTTGGAGCCGCCCGGCATATTGGAGAGGATCAGTTTCGCCGAGCCTTTTAGCGCGCCGAGGTGGTCGATGAGCTCCTGGTCCTCGAATTCGTAAAGCGCCAGCGACAGGGCGGCGCCCGTGCGCGCGGCTTCGTCCGGCAGGGCGAGCAAGGCGGCGATCAAATCGCCGCCGAGCTCTTTGCGCAGCGGATTGTCCTTCTCGGCGATGAGTTCGAGCAGTTTCGCCTTCATGACCGGGATCGAGGCGTTGTCGCCGAGCTTGTGCGCGGTGGCCTGCGTCGCGAGAATGCCGCGGTTGAAATAGGCCGAGAGCAGGCCGAGGTCGGGGCTGAGATGCACGCTGTTGGACAGCAGCGGACCAAAAGGCATGGGCTGCAAAGTCCCGCCCGGCGTTCCCGCCATGGGCACGACCTTGTAGCGATAGACGCCGCCGCGGCGCGCATAGACGTCCTTCCAGAAAAATTTCTGGACCGGATCGTCGGCGGTGGTGCGGCCGGGCGTCGCCGGCTGTCCGGGGAACGTCGCCATTGCCGGGAGGCAGGTCTGCGTGCCGGCCTTGACGTCGATGCGATAGATCGCAAAGCCGAGGCAATCCGGCAATTTGCCGCCGAAAGTCCAGGCGACGACGGCAATATCATTGTTGCAGAAGGCGACGGCTTTCATGGTTTTGCCTCGCAATCGATTTTAAGAACCGCTCAACCATAACAGCCGGAGCGATTTTTGACGAGAGCGAAATCCTGTCGCCGGCGCCCGCTCTTGCGCGCGGCGGGGCCCGGCGTTAGGGCTAGGCTTATGCGGACGTGGCGAAATGGTAGACGCAGCAGACTTTAAAATTGGAGTGCCCGCGGGGAAATCCGCGACGTAGAACCGCCCAAATTCGGGGAAAGCTAACGGCGCGCAGCCCAGGCCGATCCCGAGCCAAGCCGCTTTTGGAAGCGGAAGGTGTAGAGACTAGACGGGGGGCGCCTAAGGCTGAGCATAAGCAGCTAAGGCGAAGGGATAGTCCAGACCACGAACGCGGCGAAACCCGCGGCGGCGAAAGCCGAAGTGGCAAGAAAATCTGCTTCTCGCAAGGGAGTGCGGGTTCGAAGTCCCGCCGTCCGCACCAGGCTATACCGGGTTCAACGGCGGCCAATAGCCCGCGTCCCTCGCGATGCGGGCGTATTCCGTGCGCACTTCATAGACGCCATAGGCGCGCTCCAGGCGGCGCACGGTGAAATGCCCGCGCGCGAGAGTCTGGAAATGTTCGGTGAAGGCGAGATTGACCAGCGCGCCGCTGACCGCGCCGAGCAGGGGAGCCGCCTGCGCCGCGCTCTTTTGCGAGACGACGACGCCAAAACGCGAGCTGATGACGCCGAGCAGCCGAACCAGCGCCGGCGCCGTGTCGATGGCGGCGCCTCCGGCCGTGAAATAACCCGCGGCGTCCGTCACCGATTTGGCGAGCAGACTGCGCACCGCGAGGTAGCCGCCCTCCAGCACTTTCTCGTCTTCGCCATGGCCGCCGAGCGCGAAGACTTCGAGACAGGCGAGCGCGCTCTCGTAGTTTTCAAGGTCCTCGCCCTCGGCGCGGGCGACGTCGGCGATCGCGCGCAGCATGATGGTCGTCGATACCGGAAGTTCCAGCGTCAGGCCCGCAAGGCCCATCGCGCCGCCGAGGGCGCCCGAGGCGATTGCGAGCCGCCGATGTTTGGCGGCGTTGTCGACTCTTTCGCCTTTCAGGCTGAGCACGGCGACTTTCAGCGCTCCGAGCAACGCCTGTCGCGCGGCGACGGCGCCGGCTTTTTGGAGTTTTTCGGGCAGCGCGCGGCTGGCGAAAGACATCTGCCGGCCGACGAGCCTGGTGAGTTTTTGCGCAAAGCTCGTGTGCTCCAACGCCGCCACCGCAGCCTCCAGCGCAACGCGGTCGCCGGCAGTAAGCCGCAAGGTCGGAATGGGCAGGTTGGTCGACACTTAAGCTCAGCTCCTGGAGGTCGTCGCGAACCACATAGAAGATCGGGCGTCGGCGTCGAGCTTGCAAGAGGCTGAGGCGAGAGGCGCTGTTGGGAGACGCCTCTCAAAACACCATGTGGACCGCCGGCGGTTTACGCGGGCACATTGGCGTCGCACTGGCGCGAAGCAGACAAGACGCCGCCCAATCGCGGATCGCCCGTCGCGGGAGCCAAATGAGAGACGTCTTCCGCGAGCGCCGTCTCGACGACATGCGTCAAACCTTCAAGCAAGGGCAGTTCGGACGCCGCCATGCGCCGGCCGAGCGCGTCGAACGCGTCGAGCGACGCGTGATGCTGAAATTCGCAGACGACGGAGGAAACGAAGCGCCCCACCTCCATACCTTGCCGATCGGCCGCCATCGCGACCCTTTCCGCGAAGCCGCCGCCGACGCAACGCACGGCCGCCCGCGCGACCTGCGCATTCGAACAAGAGTGGAGTAGATCCGCGATCATGCAGGGCTCCTTACTCGAGGCTGCGAGCTTAAGCGCTCTCGTCGACTCTTCGATTGTCATTCAGCGAAATATCAATGCAAGGCGCCGACCGTGACGCGCCAACAAAGAGACGCGCGAAGCAAACTCCGCGCCAACAAAAATCTTCCACAAGTTATATGTCTGCAAGGGGAAACCCGCGAGCGTGCGGATTTGTTCCCAGCGTTAAGCAAAGTTTTTGTGATGCGCTTGCGAGAGCGGCTTGGCCTGACTTCACCAAGAGCCGACGTTCGGCATGGAGGCCCAAGGCTCTTTGACTTGTTGTGCGGCGCCCTGCTGCAGTAATTCGATCGAGATGCCGTCGGGCGAGCGCACGAAGGCCATCTTGCCGTCGCGCGGGGGGCGGTTGATGATCACGCCGCGCGCCTGCAGCCTTTCGCAAACTGCGTAAATATCGTCGACGGCATAGGCGAGATGCCCAAAATTACGGCCGCCCGCATAATTTTCGCTATCCCAGTTATAGGTCAGTTCGATTTCCGGCGACCTGGTCTTCTTGGCGGTGTCCGCGTCTTTTGGCGCGGCGAGGAAAACCAGCGTGTAGCGGCCCTTCTCATTCTCCATGCGGCCCGTTTCTTCGAGGCCGAGCTTGTCGCAGAAGAAATCCAGCGCGCGCGGAAGATCCGCGACGCGAAGCATGGTGTGGAGGTAACGCATCGCAAGACTCCCGCTTCTGTCGAACCTCTGCTATGTCACGCGTCGCTGCGAACGCGCCGCGCTCGTCATAGCATGCGCCCGCCGGAGTTTGTCCTTAAAGAGTGCTCAGCAGGGGCCGATCCGACCATGAACGACGCCGAGATTTTGGAGCCTTCGGCTCCGTCGCGCAAGCAGGCCGCCGCTCTCGCCTCGATCGCCGCCAGCGCCGCGCTGGCTTTGGCGAAGCTCGCCGCGGGTCTTTGGTCGGGCTCCCTCGCTCTCCTGTCCGAAGCCGGGCACGCGGGCGTCGACACCGGCGCGACCATACTCACTTATTTCGCGGTGCGCGAAGGCGACAAGCCCGCAGACGAAGAGCATCACTACGGCCACGGCAAATATGAATTGCTCGCGGCGCTCGGCGAAACCGGTCTGCTGTTCGGCCTTGCGGTCTATGTCGCGGTGGAGGCAATACGCCGGCTGTTCGAACAGGAGACGGCGGTCGACGCGAGCTGGCCGGTTTTCGCGGTGCTCGGGGTCTCGATCCTCGTCGATCTTGTGCGCTCGCGGCAGCTTTACAAAATCTCCAAGGAGGAGGGCAGCGACGCTCTCGCGGCCGACGCGCTGCATTTCGCGAGCGATCTCGTAGCCTCTGTGCTGGTGCTGGCGGGTCTCGGGGCGACGCGCTTCGGCGTCATGCAGGGCGACGCTCTTGCGGCCCTCGGCGTCGCGCTGTTCATCGCCGTCGCGGGCTTTCGTCTCGGCCGACGCACGATCGAGACGCTGCTCGACGCCGCCCCGCGCGAATTCGTTCCGCGCTTCGAAAATATCATTTGCTCCGCGCCCGGCGTCATCGGCCTCGAAAGCCTGCGGCTGCGCCAGGTCGGGCATGACGTCATCGGCGAAGCGTCGTTCGGCGTCTCGCGCGCTTTGAGCGTCGAACAGGCCGCGCGCATCAAGGAACATGTGCGCGCCGCGATAAAGAACGACTATCCGCGCGCAGAGCTCACTCTGACCGCCGTGCCATGCGCCCTGAACGACGAGACGATCGTCGAGCGCGTGCAGCTCGCCGCCGCGCGCCGGCGCCTTTCCGCGCACAATGTCGTCGCGCAGCAGATCGAAGACCGCCTCGCCATCAGCCTCTCGCTCGAACTCGACGCCGACATGGCGCTGCGCGAAGCGCATGTGACCGCGACCCTGCTCGAGAATGCGATCCGCGACGAATTCGGCGACGGGGTCGAAATCGAGACCCATATCGAACCCTTTGCGCCGCATTTGATCGTTGGGCGCGAGGCGCATCCCAATACGCTGAAGGCGGTCGTCGCGGCGCTCGAGGAAGAGGCGGTGCGGCAGGGCCTCGTGCGCCATGTGCATGATGTGCGCGTGCGGGTCGTCGAGCGCGGCCTCGTCGTCGCCTACCACTGCGAGCTCGACTGGAGCGTCACGGTGGAAAAGGCGCATGCCGCGGTCGACGTCGTCGAATGGCGGCTCCGCGAGCGCTTCCCGCAGATTCTTGAGCGTCGTCGGCCATATGGAGCCGACCGAAGAACGACCGCAGGCCTAATCCGCCCTTTCCCGCGTCGGTCATTCGGGCTAAAAGGCCATCCTTCCGCGCAAGCATTCCGTAAAGGCTGCATCATGACTGAGATTATCGACATCCACGCCCGCGAAATTCTCGATTCGCGCGGAAATCCGACTGTCGAAGTCGATGTGACGCTGGAGGATGGGTCTTTCGGACGCGCCGCGGTTCCGTCGGGCGCCTCCACCGGCGCGCGCGAGGCGGTCGAAAAGCGCGACGGCGACAAGACGCGCTTCCTCGGCAAGGGCGTGCTGGAGGCCGTCGAGAGCGTCAACGGCGAGATCGCCGGCGCGCTGCTCGGTTTCGAGGCTGAAGAGCAGGTCGCGATCGACGAATCGCTGATCGAACTCGACGGCACGCCGAACAAGGCGCGGCTCGGCGCCAACGCCATCCTCGGCGTCTCGCTCGCCGATCGCCAAGGCCGCCGCCGACGCCGCGGCGCTGCCGCTCTACCGCTATATCGGCGGCGCTCAGGCGCGCATCCTGCCGATGCCGATGATGAACATCATCAACGGCGGCGTGCACGCCGACAACCCCATCGACTTCCAGGAATTCATGATCATGCCGGCCGGCGCCGAGACGTTCGCCGAGGCGATCCGCTGGGGCGCCGAGATTTTCCATACGCTGAAAAGCTGCCCTGAAAAAGGCCGGCTACAGCACCTCGGTCGGCGACGAAGGCGGCTTCGCGCCCAATCTGCCGTCCGCCGAGGCGGCGCTCGACTTCATCCTCAAGGCCATCGAAGCCGCCGGCTTCAAGCCCGGCGAAGACGTGTTCTCTCGCGACTCGACGCCGCCGCGACCGAGTTCTTCAAGGACGGCAAATATGTCTATGAAGGCGAGAAGGTCACGCGCAGCGTCGAAGAGCAGGTCGATTATCTCGCCAAACTCGCGGGCGCCTATCCGATCGTCTCGATCGAGGACGGCATGGCCGAAGACGACTGGGAGGGATGGAAGCTCCTCACCGAAGACTGGGCCAGAAGCTGCAGCTCGTCGGCGACGACATCTTCGTCACCAATGTCGAGATATTGTCGGAGGGCATCAAGAAGGGGATCGCGAATTCGCTGCTGGTCAAGGTCAACCAGATCGGCACGCTGACCGAGACGCTCGCCGCCGTGGAGATGGCGCATCGCGCCGCCTATACGACCGTGATCTCGCATCGCTCCGGCGAGACCGAGGATTCGACGATCGCCGACATTGCGGTCGCGACCAACAGCGGCCAGATCAAGACCGGCTCGCTGTCGCGCTCCGACCGCACCGCCAAATACAACCAGCTCATCCGCATCGAGGAGGAGCTTGGCTCCGCCGCGCTCTTCGCCGGCAAGGGCGCGCTGAAGGCGCTGGGGTGACGCGCGCCGCGCCCTCTCTCTGCTCGTGAGGGGAGGGCGAGAACCCGAGACCAATGGAATAGCAGAGCATGCAGATTGCCGGCGCGTGTCATTGCGGAAGCGTGCGCTTTCGCGTTCGTCTCACGGACGGGCTGCGGACGGCGCGCCGATGCACCTGCTCCTACTGTCGAATGCGCGGCGCCGTCGCCGTGTCGGCGGACCTCGGCGGCGTCGAAATTCTCTCGGGAGCGGATGTTTTGTCCGTTTACGCCTTCAACACAGGCGTCGCGAAGCATTTCTTCTGCTCCAAATGCGGAATCTACACGCATCACCAGCGTCGCTCCAATCCCAGCCAATATGGCGTCAACGTCGCTTGTCTCGAAGGCCTCAGTCCTTTTGATTTCGAGGACGTCGTCGTCTACGACGGCGTCAATCACCCGGAAGACGCCTATTCCTCAGCGCCCCGGGTGGCCGGACATTTGAGATTTGTCGCTGTCCGCGATTAGCTCCGCTTTGTGATAGCCGAGCCGGTTTTCCAGACAGGACGAAAGAAGAAGCCGCGCAATGGAAAAGACCTTCGACCCCGCCGCCATCGAGGCGCGCATCCGCGAGGAATGGGAGGACGCCGGCGCCTTTCGCGCCGGGCGGCCCGAGCGCGCGGGCGCTAAACCCTATTGCGATCGTCATCCCGCCGCCGAACGTCACCGGCTCGCTGCATATGGGCCACGCGCTCAACAATACGCTGCAGGACATTCTCTGCCGCTTCGAGCGCATGCGCGGCAAGGACGTGCTTTGGCAGCCCGGCACCGATCACGCCGGCATCGCGACGCAGATGGTCGTCGAGCGCCAGCTCATGGAGCGCCAGCAGCCCGGCCGCCGCGAGATGGGCCGCGAGAAGTTCTCGAAGCGCGTCTGGGAATGGAAGGCCGAATCCGGCGGCGCCATCGTCAGCAGCTGAAGCGCCTCGGCGCCTCCTGCGACTGGTCGCGCGAGCGATTTACGCATGGACGAGGGCCTGTCGCGCGCCGTCGTGAAGGTCTTCGTGCAGCTCTACAACGAAGGGCTCATCTACAAGGACAAGCGTCTCGTCAATTGGGACCCGAAGCTCCACACCGCGATCTCCGATCTCGAAGTGCAGCAGGTCGAATGTCGCGGCTCGTTCAAGGGAGCGCTGTGGCACCTTCAAATATCCGACTGGCGAAAGACCCGAACGGCTATTATTTCGACTATCCGCGAGGCGACGACGGCGCGTTGATCATCGTCGCGACGACGCGGCCCGAGACGATGCTCGGCGATACGGGCGGTCGCGGTGCATCCAGAGAACGAGCACTTAAAGCATCTCATCGGCAAGCCGTGCGATCCTTCCGCTCGTCGGCCGGCGCATTCCGATCGTCGCGGACGACTACGCCGATCCCGAAAAGGGCACAGGCGCGGTGAAGATCACCCCCGCGCATGATTTTAACGATTTTGAAGTCGGCAAAAGGCATGGGCTGGCGCTGATCAACGTGCTTGACGCGGAAGGCGGTGTGACTTTGCGCGAGGCGGAGTTCACCAATGGCGTTTCGCCATCGGAAGAACTCGATGCGACGATTGCGGCGCTGCAAGGCCAAGACCGCTTCGCCGCGCGCGGCGCGTCGTGGCGATGTTGGCCGACCGCGGCCTGCTCGCCAAGATCGAGCCCAATACGCATCAAGTGCCGCATGGCGACCGTTCCGGCATGTCGTGCTGGAGCCGCGCCTGACCGACCAGTGGTATGTGGACGCCAAGACCCTGGCGCAGCCGGCGCTTGCCGCTGTCCGCGAAGGGACGCACGACATTCGTGCCGAAGAATTGGGAGAAGACCTATTTCGAATGGCTGGACAACATCCAGCCCTGGTGCATTTCGCGCCAGCTCTGGTGGGGTCACCGGATACCCGCTTGGTATGACGAAGACGGCGCTGTGTTTGTCGCCGAGAACGAGGAGTCCGCCTACGGCCTTCGCGCGCGAAAAACTAGGTCGCGACGCGTCGCTAACGCGCGACGAGGACGTCCTCGACACCTGGTTCTCCTCCGCGCTGTGGCCCTTCTCCACCCTCGGCTGGCCGGACGAGACGCCGGAACTCGCGCGCTACTATCCGACCGACGTGCTCGTCACCGGCTTCGACATCATCTTCTTCTGGGTCGCCCGCATGATGATGATGGGCCTTCACTTCATGCCCGAGGCGCCGTTCCGCGACGTCTATATCCACGCGCTCGTCCGCGACGAGAAGGGCGCGAAGATGAGCAAGTCCAAGGGCAATGTCATCGATCCCCTGGGCGTCATCGACGACTACGGCGCCGACGCGCTGCGTTTCACATTGGCTGCGATGGCGGCGCAGGGCCGCGACATCAAACTCTCGCCGGCGCGCGTCGAAGGCTATCGCAATTTCGCAACAAAACTCTGGAACGCCTCGCGCTTCGCCGAGATCAACGGCTGCGCGCGCGTTGCGGGCTACGATCCGGGAAAGAACGCGATCACGCTCAACCGCTGGATCGTCACCGAAGCCGCGCGCGCGGCGCGTGACATTTCCCAGGCGATCGACGCCTATCGCTTCAACGACGCCGCCGGCGCCGCCTATCGCTTCGTGTGGAACATCTTCTGCGACTGGTATGTCGAGCTGACGAAGCCGCTGCTGCAGGGCGAGGACGGACCGGCGAAAGACGAGACCCGCGCCTGCACCGCCTTCGTGCTCGACCAGATTTACGCCCTTCTGCATCCCTTCATGCCCTTCATCACCGAGGAGCTGTGGGCGATCAAAGGCGAAGCCGGCGAAGCGCGGAAGAGTTTGCTCGCTCTCGCCGAATGGCCGCGCCTCGAAGGTCTCGACGACCCCGACGCCGAAGCGGAGATCGGCTGGGTCGTCGAACTCGTCTCGGAAATCAGATCGCTGCGCGCCGAGATGAATCTCGGCGCCGCCGAGATCGCGCTCGTCATCGTCGGGGCCGACCCGAAAGTCGCGGAACAGGCGAAGCGCGCCGAGGAGACGCTGAAGCGTCTTGCGCGCATCGCCTCGCTCTCCTTCGCCGACGCCGCGCCGAAAAGCAGCGCGCAGTTTCTCGTGCGCGGCGCGCTCGCCGCCCTGCCGCTCGAAGGCGTGATCGATCTCGCCGCCGAGGCCAAGCGTCTCGGGAAGGAGATCGAGAAAAACGAATCAGAGGTCAAGAAGATCGACGCCAAGCTCGCCAATCCCGGCTTTCTCGCCAAGGCGGAGGAAGAGGTGATCGAGGAGCACAACGAGCGGCGCGAGGCGGCGCTTGATCAAATCGAGAAACTGCGCGCGGCTCTGGCGCGGCTTGGATGAGTCTGCATCAAATTTCTTGACTTCGCCGCTTTGTCCATGCACGCAGCGAGGCTATCGGCAGTCTGCGCGCCTTGCGCCGCGAGACAAAAAGGAACGGCCCGTGGCTTCGACGTCTCATTCCCGGCTCGCCCGAAAAGCAATTCTGTCCTGCGCTGTTGCGGCGCTCACGCTCTCCGCCGCGCCGGCCCGGGCGGCGTCCTGCGGCAACGGCCCGGAGGGATTCCCGGCCTGGCTCGCCGAGTTCAAGCAGGAGGCGGTGTCGCGCGGCATTTCGCGCTCGGTCGTCGACAGGGCGCTCGCCGGCGTTCATTACGACCCCAAGATCATCGCGCGCGACCGCGGCCAGGGCATTTTTCATCAGAGCTTTTCGCAGTTTTCCGGCAAGCTTCTGAGTCCCAGCCGCGTCGCCCGCGGCAGGTCGCTGATGCGGAGCCACGCCGCGCTGCTGCGCAGCATCGAAAATCAATATGGCGTGCCGGGCGGGGTGCTCGTCGCGATCTGGGGGCTGGAGACCAGCTTTGGCGCGGACAACGGCCATTTTCCCATTCTCAGCTCGGTGGCCACGCTCGCCTATGACTGCCGCCGCTCGGAGCATTTCCGCCAGGAACTGATGGCCGCGGTCGAAATCGTCCAGCGCGGCTATATGTCGCCGTCGCAGATGGTCGGCGACTGGGCCGGCGAGATCGGCCAGACGCAATTCATGCCCACCAACTATCTCGCCTATGGCGTCGGCAGACGCGACCTCATCCACAACACCGGCGACGCGCTCGCTTCCACGGCGAATTTTCTGCGCCAAAAGGGCTGGCGCGCCGGCGCCGGCTGGGACGAGGGCGAACCCAACTTCCCCGTGCTGCTCGAATGGAACCAGGCGCGCGTCTATACGCAGACGGTCGCGGCCTTCGCCGACGAACTCCAGGGACGCCCGCGCGGGCAACCCGCAGCGGCCCCCGCCAACAACGGCGGCGGCGGATTCAACTTCTTCCCCTGGTGACGGCTCAAACAAAAACTTACGAGCGTCGTTCGGATTTGTTTTCTCACGAACGCCGCTCTAAGGGCTTATCGCTCGAACGGGTCGAGCCATAAGAAGCCCTCAGACGACGCTTGCCCCGATCACTCCGCCGGTGTCGGCGGAAGATCGTGCGGCTCCATGACCTTGACCGGCGCCGGGGGCGTCAGCGGGCGATGCCGCAGATAGATCATGAACGAGGCGATGACGCCGAGCGCGAGCAGTATATAGGCCGGCAGCGAGCGGAAGAAGCTCATGCCGACCGAGAACGGAAAGCGCGACACCCAGATTTCGCCGTGGTCGCCGGTCACGGTGACGATGCCGACGAAATAGCCGGCCTCCGGAAAATAATGTTCGAAATTGATCGTGCCGTGGCGATAATAGCGGGGCGCCTTATAGGCGACCGTCGCCGCCTCGATGTCCTCGTTTTCTTTCGCCTCGCTGCCGAGGTCGCGCACGATGCAAATCTCGATCTGCATGTCGCGGAGTTCGTCCTGCTCGGCGTCGAGCACCATGATCATCCGCCCGATGGCCGGGATGTCCTCGCAAAATTCGCTTTTCGAGGCGTCGGGCGTATAGCCCGTGAAATTCATGATGTCCGGACCGATGAACAATCGGCAGCGTCCCTCCGCCGCGCCCAGACGACCATGGGCGAAGGCGGGACTACTGGGAAAGGCAAGCGCGAAAGCTGCGACGATCAGCCCTATGGACATGAGACGCCATCCGGGAGCAAATCGAATTTGCGTCAAAGCGCGAAGGGTCGTTCCGCTGATAATCCGATGCGGCGTATTTTTGTCGGCACGCATGGTTCTCTCCTAGTCTCAAGACGGCTAGAGCGCTCGAGAGCGAGCTGCTGATTTCGGCCGCACGCGCGCGGAAGCGCGCTTTGATTTTATCTAAACGGGGATGTTACCGCATTCTGGAGGTCCGGCAAGACCCCCGATGCTCGCCCAAGCGGCTTTAATTCGTAACAATCGCAAAAACTTCCGTCGCTGTGAATGATTTGCGCGCATGCGTCGCAATCTAGTTGGCGTCATGATGCAGTTAATAATTTTTGCAATGCAAGAGGCGTCAGTATATATTCAGAAGCTTTGCGGTTGCCCTCCGCGGCTCGCAGCCCATCTTGCTGGAGCTCTGCTTGGCATTGGTTCGCCTTTACTTTTGGCGCACGGGACCTCGCCGATCGCCGCGACCCTTCGGACGAGTTTGGCTAAAAGAATGCGCTAAAAAATGAGATCGTAAATTTTCGCCGTTAGGGGGTGGACAGAGCTTCGCGCCGCTATAAGCCTAAACAAGAGTTCATTCTTTCATGCTCTTGCTTCGTCGAAGCGCTCGCGCCATATCTGCGCCAAGGCCAGCGCCTTGGCTGGCGCATTGGAGAGGTTCTCATGTCCTACAACGACCGCAACAGGAGCTTTGGCGTCCAGGCCGCCAGGCCGGCGTCGGCCGAGATCGACCAGGGTCTTCGCGCCTATATGATTGGCGTCTACAACTACATGGCGCTAGGGCTCGGCGTCACCGGCCTCGTCGCGCTCGGCGCCAATATGGCTGCGGTTTCGCGGGCGACCGGCACGCATCTCATGCTGACGCCGTTCGGCCAGCTCATCTATACGAGCCCGTTGCGCTGGGTCATCATTTTTGCGCCGCTCGCCTTCGTGTTCTTCCTCGGCGCCAAAGCCAACACGATCTCCGCATCGACGGCCCGGACGCTGTTCCTGGTCTTCGCGGGCCTGATCGGGCTGTCGATGTCGATCGTCTTCCTCGTCTACACCGGGGCGTCGGTGGCGCGCATCTTCTTCATTACAGCCGCGGCCTTCGGCGGACTGAGCCTTTACGGCTACGCGACGCAGCGCGATCTTTCGCCGATTGGCTCCTTCCTGATCATGGGCGTGTGGGGTCTCGTGATTGCCGGGGTCGTCAACATCTTCCTGCAGAGTTCGAGCCTGCAGTTTGGTCTGTCGATCATTTCCGTGCTGCTTTTCTCTGGCCTCACGGCGTGGGACACGCAGTCGATCAAGGACCAGTATTACGCCGGTGACAGCTATGAAATGGCGCAAAAGAAAAGCGTGTTCGGCGCGCTCCAGCTCTATCTCGACTTCATCAACATGTTCCAGTCGCTGCTCTATCTGTTCGGCGACCGTCGCAGCTAAGAGCTTCGCTTTAAGCGAAAAAGGCCCCGGGTTCGGGGCCTTTTTTCATTTCACACGACGCGTAGCCGGCGCTTCAGAGTGTCGAGCACTTTGGCGAGATCGTCGCCGCGGCGCAGGATCAGCCCCGCGGCGTCGACGATGCGGTAGGCGCCCTGGCGACGGAGATGCGCCGGCATTTTTTCTATGCGGAAGAGCGGCGTCTCGGCGGTGCGACGGAAGATCGAAAACACGGCGCCCGCCGGCGTAAAGTCGAGAGCGTAGTCGCGCCATTCGCCGCCGGCGACGCGCGGCGCGTAAAGGTCGAAGATGAGCCGAAGCTCACGTTTGTCGAAGGACACCACCGCGGGCGCCGCCGCTCTGGGCTGAGGTCCAAGCCCGCCGCCTGTGATCAGGATCAACTGGGCCTTGGACGCCGCAAACTGCTGCGGCTCCGTGTCGCTCATGCAGCGCCTCCTCTGCTAGAATACATAACTTGGCCCGCTGCGGGGCTTCGCGCAAGCTAAACATGTATTTTTTGCGACGGACCCGCTCTCGCCTTACGAAGATTTCATGATTTTGACGAAGTTAAGCCACTTGCAGACCAAGGGAAGCGATTAGATATCCAGTCTATTGCCGCGAGCGGTCGCCGCGTCATCCGGTGTTCGTCAGCCCCCCAGCCCCCCGGACGATGCGCGCGTAAGCTCCCGCGCGTTCGTGGCGATGGACGAGTTGGCGCAGAAATGCGTCGGCTCGTCTTTATTGTGCGGAGCCTGCGCTTTTCGCTCGGCGCCCTTTGCGGTTGGCGGCGCGCCTTGCAAAGCCAAGCCTCATCCCCGATATCACGGGCGGGATCGGTCCTTCGCGCTAGAGCGTTTTGAAAGACCTGGTCCGTTTCAAGTCCCATCATGAATTTTGGAGTCGACCAGAAGTGACCGACGACGCCGCCACAACCGAAACCGCCAAAGCGCAAACGACCAGCCACGGCTTCGCCGCCGACGTCGCGCGACTGCTGCAATTGATGGCGCATTCGGTATATTCCGAACGCGACGTGTTCCTGCGCGAACTCATCTCCAATTCCGCCGACGCCTGCGAAAAGCTGCGCTACGAATCGCTTTCCAACGAAGCGCTCGCCGCGCTCGCCGGCGCGCCGCTCGTCATTCTCTCCGTCGACAAGGACAAGCGACAGCTGACCGTCGCCGACAATGGCGTCGGCATGGGCCGCGAGGAGTTGATCTCGGCGCTCGGCACGATCGCGAGTTCCGGGACCCGCGCCTTCATCGAGAGCATCGCCGAGGACAAGCGCGAAGGCCTCGGCCAGAGCCTCATAGGTCAGTTCGGCGTCGGCTTTTATTCGGTCTTCATGGTGGCCGACCGCGTCGAGGTCACGACCCGCCGCGCCGGTTCGAGCGAGGCCTGGACCTGGATCTCGGACGGCAAAGGCGCCTATGAGATCAGCGCCGCGCCGGCGGAGGACGCGCCAGGCGTCGGGACGCGCGTCGTTCTGCATATGAACGCTGAGAGCGACGAGTTCCTGGACGGGTTTCGCATCGAGCGGATCGTCAGGGAACATTCCGGCGCGATCGCGATTCCGGTCGATCTCGTCGCGGCCCCGGGCGAGGAGCCGCGCCGCATCGCCGACGGTCAGGCGATCTGGACCAAGCCGAAGTCCGAGATCACGACCGAGCAATATAAAGACTTCTACGGTCAGATTTCGGGTCAGTTCGACGAGCCGGCGCTGACCCTGCACTGGCGCGCCGAGGGCCGCACCGAGTTCACCGTGCTCGCTTTCATTCCCGGCGCGCGGCCGTTCGACCTCTTCGATCCGGGCCGCAAGAGCAAGTGCAAGCTCTATGTCCGGCGCGTGATGATCTCCAAGGACATCGACATTGTGCCGCCGTGGCTGCGATTCGTGCGCCTCGTCGTCGACAGCGCCGACATTCCGCTCAATGTCTCGCGCGAGATGGCGCAGCAAAGCCCGATCCTTGCGCAGATCGGCAAGGCGGTGACGACGCGCGTCATGCAGGAGCTCTCGAAACTCGCCGAAGACGATGCGGAGAAGTTCAAGACGGTCTGGGAGAATTTCGGCGCCGTGCTCAAGGAGGGGCTGCACGAGGATCGCAGCGGCGCGACGAAATCTTCAAGATCGCGCTATTCGCGTCGACGCGCAGCGCCGACAAGACCCGTCGATTGAAGGATTACGTCGCCGATCTGCGCGAGAATCAGACGGCGATTTTCTATTCCGTCGGCGACGACCGCAAACGGCTCGCGCAAAGCCCGCACCTCGAAGAATTCGCCGCGCGCGGCGTGGAAGTGCTGCTGCTCGACGACGCCGTCGACGCCTTCTGGGTCACGAGCTGCACGGGCTATGAGGGCAAGCCGTTCAAATCGGTGACGCAGGGCGTCGCCGACATCGATCTCGTCCCCTTGCTTGAAGGCGAGGAGGAGACGAAGGGCGACGCGCATGGCGCCGAAGTCGCCGCGCTCGTAACGAGGATGAAGGAAGCGCTCAAGGACGAAGTCGATGACGTCCGGGTTTCGACGCGCCTGCGCGACAGCGCGGTCTGCCTGATCGCGCCCGAACATGGGTTCGACCGCCGTCTGGCGCGGTTGCTCGCCGAGCACGGGCAGGGCGGCGGCTTCGGCAAGCCGGTGTTGGAGCTCAATCCGCGTCATGCGGCGATCACGGCGCTGTTCGACGCGCCGCTGGACGAGAAGACGAACGACGCGTATTTCCTGCTGCTCGATCTCGCCCGCATCGCCGACGGGGAGCCGCCCGTGGATGCGAGCGCCTTCGCGAAGCGGTTGACGGCGCGTCTGTCTTCGGCACCCGCGGTTTGAGCGAAGAAGCCCTCGATTTTCCGCCGGAACTGACCCTGCATGAGGCGTCGCGTCTACCGCGCCGCGAATTTTCCGCGGCAGGTTTCGAATCGGCGGAAGTCGAGGCGCGGGCCTTGTTGCTGGCGGCGGCGGGGTTGAGTTTGACGCAACTCACGCTCGCTCCGCCCGAGGCGCAGCTTGGTCCTGCGGTCTCGCGTCGACTTTCGGACTACGCGCGCCGGCGCCTCGCACGCGAACCGGTCTCGCGAATCATCGGCGCGCGAGGGTTCTGGAGCGTCGATCTCGCGGTGGTCCCCGGCGTGCTCGATCCGCGCGCCGACACCGAAGCGGTTGTGGAGCTTTCTCTTCGCTTGTTGCGGGATCGCCGCGACGAGCCCTTGATGATTCTCGATCTTGGCTCCGGCTCGGGCGCAATCCTTTGCGCTCTGCTGAGCGAACTGCCCGCCGCGCGAGGCCTCGCTGTCGACATTAGCGTGCGGGCTTGCGCGGCGACGAAGGCGAACCTCGCCTGTCTTGGTCTCGCCGAACGCGGCAAAGTGATTTGCGGTCGATGGGCGGAGGCGATTTGCGGCAAATACGATCTCGTCGTTTCAAATCCGCCCTATGTAAGAAGGGGTGAGTTGAGTTCTCTTTCGCCGGAGGTGGCCCTCCACGATCCTTGGACGGCGCTCGACGGCGGGGAGGACGGCTTCGACGCTTATAGGGCGATCGTCGCGCAACTCCCTGAAATAGTGAAGTCCGGCGGTTTCGCGGCGTTCGAAGCGGGGGCGGGTCAATCCGGCCGGATTTTGAAACTCCTGGACCAGGCGGGCTTCTGCGTCGCCCCCGCGGTTAAAGACCTCGCCGGAACGGAACGCGCGGTCGGAGGCAGGTTCAAACTCGGCGCCGACTATGGCTTTTTGGACACAGTTGCGAGCTTTTGAGCGTCGGAGAGGAGTTCACACTTGGCGGAAGGGCGCTGGTCTTGTATAAAACTGAAAAGGACGGTGTTTGGCCGACCTGTTTAGACGATCGTCAGTCGCATCGCTTCGAGCGAGCGCCGCTGCTTGGAGCGGCCAGAGGCCGCAAGGCTCCAACTGATGCAAGTCCCTCGCGCCGAGTTTGTCCACACTATGGGGATCCCCGCGGAAATGGCGTAACTCGCCGAGAGGATCTTGCTCGCAAATCGGCTTCGCGGTGTGACGCCGTTCAACCTAAGGACTTTAAGTTTCGCCTTGTTTGAGGTGGGCCCCAGACGGGCCGTAGCGCGCACATGAATGTCGCGCCGGCAATCAGGGATCGCTAGAGCAAAATCTGAAAAAGTTGATAGACTTTTTCGATCAGAATTTGCTCCAGCGTTTTGATTTTGGAGCGATTTCTTATCGACCGAATGATTCCATTCGGTCGGAAAGCGCTCTGAGGCCTCAGCAATTGCGCTCGGCGCGAGAGATCCCGATGAACGGGAAATCGCCTGCAAGGGCCGTTCGTCTTTATCCGTGGCGCAAGAGCGGCGACGCACAGGCGTTGAAGAGAAAGCAAGCTATGGGGAGCCGCGGTAGCCAACGCAGCGGCTTTGAGAGGACGGACGAGCGAAAACGCGCGTTTGCGTCGCCTCGGGAGTAGTTGGGGAGCGTCGATGAGACCTGGACAGAATAAACGTTTACGCGGCCGCAGCGGGCGCAAGGGACCTAATCCACTGACCCGCTCCTTCGAGTCGAACGGGCCCGAGGTGAAGATTCGCGGCACAGCGCAGCACGTCGCGGAAAAGTATCTACAGCTCGCGCGCGACGCCCAGTCTTCGGGCGACATCGTCATGGCGGAGAATCTGCTCCAGCACGCCGAGCATTATTTCCGTCTCATCGCCGCCGCCCAGCAGCAGGCGGGCGCCGCCTTCGGACGACAATCCTTCGACAATGACGTCGAAGAGGATGAAGACGACGATTTCTCCGGCATCCCCGATCGCTTCGCGCCGCTCTCGGAACGTTTGCCCGCGCCCGCGCCCTTCCAGCAACCGCCGCAGCCCTCCTTCGCGCCGCCCGCGCCGCAGCCGCATTTCGCGCCACCCGCGCCGCAGCCGCAACCTCAGCCTTTCGAGGAGCGGCCTTATGGCGAGCAGCGCCATGAGCGCTCGCAACGGCCGCAGCGTCCTCCCTACGGTGGGCGCGGACAGGACCGTAACGACCGTAACGGCGGCGGGAATCGTCATGAGCGCAACTCCGGGGATCGCGATCGCGAACGCGTCTTCGAGCGCAGCGCCGAACCGAATGGCGAACGCGGCGGCGAGGTGAACGAAGGCGGCCGAGACTACAATTTCGAGCGCGGCGGGCGCGAGCGGCATCGATTCGCGCCGCGTCGCGATGCGCCGCCGCCGATCGGCGAGCAGCCGCCGGCGCCCGAGGTTTTGAGCGCGGTGGGGCTTCCCGCCTTCATCACCGCGCCGACGCCGGTTCGGTCCGCCGCGCCGAGCGTCGAAACCCCGCCGCCCGAGGCGCTCTCTCCCGAAGCCACCGAGGATAGCGCTTTCCACGGCGCGCCGCGACGCCGCCGCAAGCTGCGCACGCCCATGGGCGAAGGCGGCCCGGAGGCGCCGATCGGAGACGAACTGCCGCTCGGCGACTGAGCGGCTCGAGGATGGGCGCTTAACGATCGTCGAGCCTGCGGCGCGATAAATCGGCGCTCAAGCTCACTTTGACAGCGGCGCGTTCAAGATCCAGCGGTGGCCGAAGGGATCGCGCAGGCTCGCATAGCGCGTGCGCCAGAACGAATTGGTGGGCTGCGTCTCGATCTTGGCGCCGAGAGACGCCGCCCGCGCGACGACGTCGTCGATCTCTTTCGGCGCATCGAATTCCAAACTGACCGACATCGTGACCTGCTCGCCGGGCATCGGCGAGCGAATCTGGCCGAGTTCGGGAAAGGCGTCCGAGAGCATCACCGAACCGCCGTTGATCAGCAGTTCGCAATGGGCGATGCGGAGCCCGTCGACGGAGGGCATGAGGGCGCGCGACTTGGCTCCGAAAGCAGCGGTATAGAAAGCGATCGCCGCCGCCGCCGGCGTCACTGTGAGATAGGGGGCGACCCGGGGGCGCGTCGTCATGGCAGACTGTCCTCGATCGGAGCGATGGAGTCGCCCCATGTCTTATTTCGCAAAATCCGATACAGCGACTTATCGCGCTTCGCGATATTTGTCTCCCCGATTCCTGATGCGCTGCAGAAACGCAGACGTATTCCCCATTTAGCTGCGCGAGGCGGCTTGATCAGCCGAGCTTGAGATTGGTCGTGAGACAGTCTCGTGACAATAAGATAGCCGAATTTTTCGTCCTCGAACGGCGCGTCCGCGCTTTTTAGCGATTTGTGGTCGCGCGAACGCGGCAGACGCGCCGAAAAATGGCACCAGTCCGGAGCGATGAGTGGGCAGGGCTTCTGATGCGGGCAGGGGAGGGCGACGAAGCCGCCCAAGGCGATGAGGCGCGCGCGAAGGCCCATCAGCCGTGCATGGTCGCGCGGCGCGCCAGGCTCGATGACGACCAGAGCGCCCAAGGTGCGCGCCCAAAGCGCGTCGATCGCTGCGGGCAGAGCGGCGTCCGGGAGTTCGGTCAGGGCGTAGCTTGCGAGGACCAGCTCGGCCCGCGCCAGCTCTTCCGACGGCGCTGATAAATCGCCAGTGAAGAAGCTCGCCGTCTTGAGCGCGACATGGGCGCTCTCGATCGCCAATCGGCGCGCCAGCGCCAGAAAGGGCGGGTTGCGGTCGAACAGCGCGACCGCGTCGATCTGCGGAAAGGTTTCGAGAGCTGCGGCCGCGCCGCCGCCGGGACCGCAGCCCGCGTCGAGCAGGCTGTTTGGAGCGAAATCGGGCAGCTCCTCGCGAAGCTTGCGCAGAACGAAGGCCGTCGCGGCATAGGTCGCGGGCAGACGCGTCAGCGCATAGGCCAGTGCGTCGGCCTCCTCGCGAATGGTCTCGCTGGACGTTCCCCCGGCGCGAAAACCTTCGGAAATGCGCTGCGCCCGCTCGCGCAGTTCGCCGCGCCGCGCGCCCTCGCTCAATGCGGCCAGAGCGCCGGCGAGCTGCGCCGGCGGCGCGCTCCAGGCTGTCGTCAACGGAAGGCTCCCTCTTTCCTGGAACCCCACCTATATAGTTTGCGAACGCGCGGCTTACGCGTAAAAAGGCGGGCAGAAGAGAATTCGCTAACCAGCGCTGCTAAGGAAATCAAAACAAATGTCAGCCAGTTCGGTCGCGCCGCGGACGATGTACGATAAGATTTTCGACGACCATGTGGTCGATCGCCAAGCCGACGGCGCCTGTCTCCTCTACATCGACCGCCACCTCATCCATGAAGTCACCAGTCCGCAGGCTTTCGAAGGCTTGCGCGTGGCGGGGGCACAGGCTGCGCAGCCCCGGCCAGACGCTCGCCGTCGTCGACCATAACGTGCCGACCACCGATCGCTCGCAGCCGATCGAAGACCCGGAAAGCCGGCGCGCAGGTCGAGCAACTTGCGACGAACGCGCGTGAGTTCGGCGTCGAATATTACGACGAGCACGACCGCCGCCAGGGCGTCGTCCATATCGTCGGGCCCGAGCAGGGCTTTACCTTGCCCGGCATGACCATCGTTTGCGGCGACAGCCATACTTCGACGCATGGCGCTTTCGGCGCGCTTGCGTTTGGCATCGGCACCTCCGAAGTTGAGCATGTGCTGGCGACACAGACGCTGATCCAGAAGAAAGCCGGCAACATGCTGGTGCAGGTCGACGGCAAGCTCGCGCGCCGGCGTCACCGCGAAGGACATCATCCTCGCCATCATCGGCGAGATCGGCACGGCGGGCGGCACCGGCCATGTCATCGAATATGCGGGCGAAGCGATCCGCGACCTTTCGATGGAAGGGCGCATGACCGTCTGCAACATGTCGATCGAGGCGGCGCGCAGGGCCGGCATGGTCGCGCCGGACGAAAAGACCTACGCCTATCTCGAGGGCCGCCCCAAGGCCCCGAAGGGCGCGGCGTTCGACGCGGCGCGCCGCTACTGGGACAGTCTGCGCAGCGACGAGGGCGCGCATTTCGACCGCAATCGTGACGCTCGACGCGGCCAATCTTGCGCCGATCGTCACCTGGGGCACCAGTCCCGAAGATGTGGTCGCGATCACCGGCGTCGTGCCGACGCCTGCAGACGCGAAATCCCGGCCAAGCCCGCCGCTATGCAGCGCGCGCTGGATTATATGGGGCTCAAGGGCGGCGAGAAGATTTCCGACATCGCGATCGACCGCGTCTTTATCGGCTCCTGCACCAATGGCCGCATCGAAGATTTGCGCGCCGCCGCGGCGATGGTCGCAGGGTAAGACGGTCAACGCGCGCGTCGCGGCGATGGTCGTGCCCGGCTCCGGTCTCGTGAAGGAGCAGGCCGAGGCCGAAGGTCTGGACAAGATTTTCCGGGCCGCGGGCTTCGATTGGCGCGAACCCGGATGCTCGATGTGCCTCGCCATGAACCCGGACCGCTTGGCGCCAGGCGAGCGCTGCGCCTCGACGTCGAATCGCAATTTCGAGGGCCGTCAGGGCTTCAAGGGCCGCACGCATCTGGTGTCGCCGGCGATGGCGGCGGCGGCGGCGATCGCGGGGCATTTCGTCGACGTGCGCGACTGGAGTTGAACTCGCTCTCGGAGGTTTTCGGCGCAGCGGCGACGCTCGTCATTTTAGGGTCGATAAACACACTGTATGGGATCAGTTTCAAGTCGCGGGAAAGTCGGCGTTGAAAAACGATTCCCGACCGTCCTTAGTCAGTGGATCGCGTGTTGGAGAGCAAGGTCATGAACGAGACGAACATCGAGAACCGCCAGGTCGGCGCGCTCAAGGCTCCGACGCTTGCAGATATGGAGGCGCTGGCGCATCAAGTTTTCGCTGGCTTGCCGTCTCGCTTCACGCGGCTCTGCGAGGGCCTCGTCATTCATGTCGAGGATTTTCCCGAGGACGAAGTGCTCGAGGAGATGGAATGCGAGACGGAATATGATCTCCTGGGTCTGTTTCGCGGCCACGGGCTGACGCAGGGCGAGCATCTCGCCAAAACCGGCGACCAGCCCAATATGATCTGGCTTTATCGCCGCCCTCTGCTCGACTTCTGGTCCGACGGGGAAGACACGCTGTCGGCGGTCGTCGCGCATGTGCTCGTTCATGAGATCGGCCATCACTTCGGCCTCTCCGACGAGGACATGGAGGAGATCGAAACGACGACCCTTTAAGTTCCGCTTGCGAACGAAAAAACCGCGGTTGCGAGGGTCGCAGCCGCGGTTTTTTTTCGTTGCCGTATTGTGATTAGTGCTTGCCGATCGTGAGCACGCCCTCGTGCTGCTTGATCGCGCCGATCACCTCGCCGAGATAGGCGTGATCGTCGGCAAGATCGACGGCCGGCGCGCAGTCCGGGTTGCAGGAGAATGACTCGCGGTGCGGCCCGCGCTGCACCACCAGTTTGTCTCTCGCCGGTATCACCGTGATCGTCGATTTGCCCACCTGCGAACCGATCGTGTCGAGCACGATGAGGTTGGTCGTGCCGTAGCTCTTTCCGGTGATCACCATGAGGCTATTCGCTTTGAGCAGCGTGACGTCGGCGATGAGCGGATTGCCGATGACCAGCGTGTGGGCGCCCTCGGGCATCTTCACGACGCGCGCATAATCGAGCGTGACCATGATCTCGCGTGCGTCTCTTGCGGCGGCTGCCGCGCCAAACATGATCGCGCAGGCCAGAAGTGCTGCGAAGAGGCTTCGCAGAGAATCGCGACGCATAAAGAGCGGCGTTGAAAGGTTCATAGCTTCACCACGATCAGTGCGTGCAAGGGAGCAACCGCGGCCCTCGCCGCTGAGGCGCAAGCCGAATTGGCGACGTTCCCGATTTAAAGCAGCTAATGGTGAATCAAAAGCTGAAATTCTAAAAAAGTCGGGCGCGCCGACGCAAGGGAAGTCTCTCGCGGAGAGGACTTATGATCGCGCGCATTGCGCGCGCGGAGGAGGTCTTGCGAGGCTGCTCGCCCTGCGCGGCGCCCCAGGAGCAAAAAGGATTTTTCGACCCAAAAGGCGTCTGTCGAGACGTCGTTAATTTTTTCCGCCCAAAGTCCAAATAACGCTGTCTTTGGCCTGTTAAGCCTTGTAAATCAAATCTCTACATGACCCCGAGACAGGGTTGGCGGCGGCGTTGCAGCTAGTGCAAGGGGCGGAGCGGCTGCGCTTCAGCGAGATGTTACTAGAATGGAACAGACTTTTTGACTCCGGGTCAACGTCTTTGAAAGTTTCTGGAGGCACATTCGACACCGTTCAGACGAGAGCGAAATTCTCGCCGAACGGAAACTAGAGACAGAAAAACCGGAGCAAAATCATGACGAATCTTTTCGCGCGCTTTGTGAAGGACGAATCGGGCGCCACCGCTATCGAATACGGCCTGATCGCCTCGCTCATCTCGATCGCCGCCATCGTTGCGTTCAACTCGGTTGGCTCGAAGCTGAAGTCGACCTTCAACGACATCGCCAACAACCTGTCGTCCTAATATCGCGCAGCGGCGCTTCGACGTCGCGTAAAGAAAGCGGCTCCCGCAAGGGCGCCGCTTTTTTTGTTGGGCAACATCTTGTCGCGGCGTCAGCGGCTTAAGTCGACGGCAAGAAATCTCGACTAATGTCGCCTTCCGGCGTCGGACTTAAGGCGCTTGCAGGCCCACAGGGCTTTAGGGATTTCGTCCATGCTCGCATCCGTCGCGCTTGTAATCTTTCCGCTCCTGATGATGTTCGCGGCTTTGTCCGACCTGTTCACGATGACGATCCCGAATCGGGTGTCGCTCGTGCTGATCGCGGCCTATTTCCTGCTCGCGGCGTGTCTGCGGCAACCGCTCGAACTCATCGGCCTGCACGTCAGCTGCGGGCTCGCCATGCTCGTCATAACATTCGGCATGTATTATTTCCGCTGGATCGGCGGCGGCGACGCCAAGCTCGCCGCGGCGACGGCGCTTTGGCTCGGCTGGGGGCTGCTGTTCCAATATGGCGTGGTGGCGTCGCTGATTGGCGGCGTGTTGACGCTCTTCATCATCGAACTGCGTCGCCGGGACGAACTGCCCGCGAAACTGCTGTCGATCGAATTCATCGCGCGCCTCGCCGATAGGAACGGCGGGGTCCCTTACGGCATCGCGCTCGCCCTCGCCGGACTGATCGTCTATCCGCAGAGCCCCGTGTGGTTCAGCCTGTCCTCTGGACTTTGAGCCGGGAGCGTAAGGCGCGCCGCGCGCCCGTCGAACATTAAGAAAGTTGCGCCGCCGCGGTCCTCCGCGGCGCTTTTATGTGCGCGCCCGGTGCGCGAGCTGCGGCCGGCGCCAAGTCACGCAGGCGCGATTGAGACTCAGATGCGATCTGACGCGATTTTAAGGAACTGGTTAACCCTAATT
Source organism: uncultured Alphaproteobacteria bacterium (assembly GCA_963820145.1). Classification (GTDB taxonomy): domain Bacteria; phylum Pseudomonadota; class Alphaproteobacteria; order Rhizobiales; family Beijerinckiaceae; genus Methylocystis. The sequence continues at coordinate 55,071 of CAWFZD010000092.1, read as the reverse complement.
TGATGTTTATCGGACTTAATTGTTCGTGTCCCGACTTCGCGGGCGCTTGGAATGAATGAAATGAAGAAGGCACAGATCGCAGTTCTTGGCGTGGCGCTGGCCGCGGGTTTCGGCGCAGTCATGATGATGAACAGGCCCGGGCCGGCTCCGCAAATTCGCGCCATCGTCGCGCCGATAGTTCAATCGACCGATCAGGTGCTCGTCGCTAAGAAAGATCTCACCTACGGCATGTCGCTGAACGACGCGGATTTCGGCTGGCTCGACTGGCCGAAAAACAGCTTGCCGAAAGGCGCCGTCATCAAGAGCGCGACCCCCAATGCGGTCGAGGAATTGAAGGGCTCTTTCGTTCGCGCGCCGATTCCCTTGGGCGAGCCGATTCGCCGCGAGCGCCTGGTCAAGGGCGCGACGCCGAGCATGATGTCGACGCTGCTCGGCAGCGGCAAGCGCGCCGTCGCCATCGACGTGTCCGCCAACACCACCGCGGGCGGCTTCATCCTGCCCAATGATCGCGTCGATATCCTGCGCTTTTACCGTGACGCCGAACTCACGAAAGATCGCGGCGCCGACGTGATGGTGTCGGAAGTCGTCGTGACCAACGTCCGCGTGCTCGCGATGGGTCAGACCGTCGAGACGAAGAACGGCGAAGCGGTGGTGACCGGCGCGACGGCCACTCTCGAGCTCGATCCGCGCCAGGCGGAGCTGGTGCTGCTCGCGCAGCGCACGGGCCAGTTGGCGATGGAGCTGCGACCCTTGGTCGACGCTCAGCCTAAGGATGACAACACCCTGTTTTCCGAGTTGAACGACGGCGCGTCCATGACGATCGTGCGTTTTGGCGTGACGACCAGCCTGCGTCCGAGATGACGAAACGCCTAGACGGGGATTTTTAGAAATGAAGTCGCAGCATGATTTTCGTGACGGCAGTGCAGCGCCGCCGATGGCCCGTCTCCTGAAAAAGGGATTGAGCGTCGTTCTGGTCGCCGCCGTCGCTTCCTGTCCCGCGCTGTCGAACGCCGTGGCGCAAGCGCGCCCCGAGAAATACGCTTTCGCCAATTCCCGCAGCATTTCGATGGGTGTCGGCAAGTCCGTCATCCTCGATCTGCCGCGCGACGCCGCTGAGGTGGTCGTCGGCAATCCGGCGGTGGCCAACGCCATCGTGCGCACGCCGCGCAAGATCTATCTCCTCGGCGCCGGCCAGGGGCAGACGACGATATTCGCGGTGGACGCCGAGGGCCATCAATTCGCAAGCTATGAAGTCAGCGTCGGCCGCGACGTCGGCGAACTCGGTCCGCTGCTGAGAGCCGCTCTGCCGCGTTCGGAAATCGTCGCGCGCACGGTGAATGACACCATCATCCTGACCGGATCGGTGACTTCGGCCAACGACGCGCAGAAGGCGGTCGACATCGCCAAGGGCTTCGCGGCGCGCGCAGGCGAGGGCGGGGCCGCTAGCGGCGCGGCCGCCAATGTGGTGAACGCGCTGTCGATCCGCGGCGGAGATCAGGTGACGCTGAAAGTCACCGTCGCCGAAGTTTCGCGCGAAGTGCTGAAGCAGCTCGGCGTCTCGACCAATACGGGCGGCGAGGCTCTGCTGAAGGGCGGGTGGGGAACTTTCCAGAACGAAAACCCCTTCGCGATCAATCCGACGCTCAGCTCTTCGGCGATCAGCCTCAACGGCCCCAACGGCACCAGCGCGACGCTGAAGGCGTTCGAGCGCTACAGCGTCGCCCATATTCTCGCCGAACCTTCGGTGACCGCGGTTTCCGGCGAAATGGCGAAAGTTCTGGTCGGCGGCGAAATCGCGGTTCCCAGCTCCGGCTCCTGCACCATTTTCGCCGGCACCTCGACGCAACCGATCTGCAGCCCCGGCATCGCCTTCAAGCCGTACGGCGTGTCGCTTTCCTTCACGCCGGTCGTGCAATCGGAAGGCCGCATCGTCATCCACCTGATCACCGAAGTGACCGAGGTCGATCTGACCACGACCTACTCCTACGTCAACGTCTCGGTGCCCGGCTTCAAGACGCGCAAGAATGAAACGACGGTCGAACTGCCCTCGGGCGGCTCGATGGCGACGGCGGGTCTTCTGACGCAAAGATCGGGCGCCGCAATCAACGGCATTCCGGGACTGATCAATCTGCCGGTTCTCGGCGCGCTCTTCCGTTCGCGCGACTTCCAGAAGGAAGAGACCGAGCTGCTCATCGTCGTGACTCCTTACATCGTGAGGCCGATCTCCTCGCATGAGGTGGTCCATCCCGACGACAACTTCAACGACGCGAGCGATCCGCAGGCCTGGCTGCTCGGACGCGTGAATCGCATCTACGCCACGCGCAACAACCCCGATCTGAACAAGAACTACAAAGGCCGCGTCGGCTTCATCCACGACTAAAGCGCCAAGCCGAAAAGGTGACGGATATGTCGAACAAATTTGAGACTCACCCAGCGCAGCGGGGCGGCGGCGCGCGGAGGGGCGCCGGGCGCGTCTCCTCTTCCGTCGCTCAACTCGCCGCAATCCTGTTGCTCGGGCCGCTCGGCGCCTGCGGCACCAACAAGGCGCTGGCCCCTCCCGAGGTCGCCTACGACTATCACAACCGTCATCCGGTCGTGCTCGCGGACGCGCCTTACACGGTCGATCTGTTTCCAACGCTCGACGGGCGCCTGGATGCGGAGACCGTCGGTCGGCTGCGCGAGTTCATGGCGCACTATCGTCGCTTCGGCCGGGGGCAAATAACGGTTCTCGCGCCGCGCGGCGCGACCACCCGTTCGACGCAGGTGGGGCTCTCCGAGATCAGACGCGCGCTCGCCGCGTTCGGCGCGGGTCCTTCGATCTACATCGGTTCTTATCCTGTGGCCGACCCCAATCTTGCGGCGCCGATCCGGATCACCTTCAACGGTATGAAAGCCAAGGTCGCGGGCCCCTGCGGCGAATGGCCGGACGATCTCGCCTCCGGCAATTCGTTCGATGGCTGGCAAAACAGGAGCTTCTACAATTTCGGCTGCGCCAATCAGGCGACCTTTGCGGCGCAGCTCGACGATCCGCGCGACATGGCGGACGCGCGCGGCGAAACGCCGCCGGACGTCGAACAACGTATGCGCGCGACGGGCAAGCTTAGAACTGGCACTGATCCGAGCACAGCCTGGGCGACCAAGTCGGCTTCGATCAGCTCTGTGGGAGGCAACTGATGACCGACGCGATCGCGACGGACTACGAAGACTTCGGAAGCGCCGGATCTGCACATCGCGCATGTGCCGCGCATCTCGATTCAGGCGTTCTGCGAGACGCAGGACGTCGCTGCAATCGTCGAAGCCGCGTCCTCGGACAGGCGTATGTCGAAGGCGCATTTGAAGACGCATATGGGCGGGGTCATCGCAGCCATCGAGGCCTTCCGCGCCGCGCCGACACCCAATCTCATCCTCATCGAGAATCTTGGTCCGCGCGCCGAACTCATCGCCAATCTCGACGCGCTGGCGGATTTCTGCGACTCCGGCACCAAGGTCGTCGTGGTCGGTCACGAGAACGACATCGCCCTCTATCGCGCGCTGACCTCGCGCGGCGTGAGCGATTACATCGTCGCGCCCTTCGACGTGCTCGATCTCATCAAGCATGTCTCGCGCCTCTACAACGGCGCCGGCGCCGAGACCGTCGGCCGGGTGATCGCGGTGATGGGCGCCAAAGGCGGCGTCGGCGCTTCGAACATCTCGCACAATCTCGCTTGGTCGATCTCGCGCCTATACAATCATCAGACGGTCATCGCCGACCTCGATCTCGCTTTTGGCACCGCAGGCCTAGACTTCAACCAGGATCCGCCGCAAGGCATCGCCGAAGCGGTCTTCTCTCCCGAGCGCGTCGACTCGAATCTGATCGATCGCCTGCTGTCGAAATGCAGCGACATGCTGAGCCTGCTCGCGGCGCCGGCGACCGTCGAGCGTCCGTACGATCTTCACGAAGGCGCCTTCGATCCGCTGCTTGACATTCTTCGGTCGACGACGCCTTGCGCCGTTCTCGACGTCCCGCATCAGTGGAACGCCTGGACCCGACATGTGCTCGTCGGCGCCGACGAACTGGTCATCGTCGCGAGCCCCGACCTCGCCAATCTTCGCAACGCCAAGACGCTGGTCGACGCGCTGCGCACTGCGCGCCCGAACGATCGGCCGCCGCGGCTGCTGCTCAACTGCGTCGGCGTTCCGCGCCGACCGGAGATCGCGGTGGAGGAATTCGCCAAGACGATGGAGCTTAAACCAATCGCCATCATCCCCTTCGAGCCGAAACTGTTCGGAACCGCGGCGAACAACGGACAGATGCTGGCCGAGATCGAACCCAATTCGAAGATCGTCGAAGCCTTCGACGACCTCGCCCGCATCGTGATGGGCAGGCCGGACCTGCGCAAAGCCAAGAAAAACCTGCTTGGGCCGCTGCTTAGCCGGATTGGACTAAAAAGGCGAGCTGATCCGTTTGGCCGGCAGTTGATGAATTGAGGATAGAGGTCGATGTTCGGAAAACGCACGGAAATCGGCGATGCCGGCGCCAAACGCGTCCAGAATGCGCCCGCGCCGGCAAAGGCGATGGCGAAGCCGATGCTGGCCATCCCTGCGCAAACGCTTCGAGCGGCGGCAACGCGCCGCCGCCGCCGGCGGAAACCGAAAAAGTCCGACGAACTATTACATACGAAGTGCGATGATCTTCGGCGCGCTGATCGAGGCGATCGATCTGGCGCAGCTCTCCAAGCTCGATCCAGAAAACGCGCGCGAAGAAATTCGCGACATCGTGAATGAGATCGTGTCGATCAAGAATCTCGTGATGTCGATCTCCGAGCAGGAGGAACTGCTCGACGACATTTGTAACGACGTGCTCGGCTACGGTCCGCTCGAGCCTTTGCTCGCGCGCGACGACATCGCCGACATCATGGTCAACGGCTCCACACGACGCTACATCGAAGTCGGCGGCAAGATTCAGCTGACCAACATCCGCTTTCGCGACAACAGCCAGCTGATGAACATCTGCCAACGCATCGTCAGCCAGGTCGGCCGCCGCGTCGACGAATCCTCGCCGATCTGCGACGCGCGCCTGCCCGACGGCTCGCGCGTCAACGTCATCGTGCCGCCGCTGGCGATCGACGGCGCCGGCGCTCACCATCCGCAAATTCAAGAAGGACAAGCTGACCCTCGATCAGCTCGACGCGTTCGGCTCGATCTCGCTGCGATGGCGCGGAGATGCTCAAGATCATCGGCCGCTGCCGCTGCAACGTGCTGATTTCCGGCGGCACCGGCTCCGGCAAGACCACGCTGCTGAACTGCCTGACGCACTACATCGACGCACGACGAGCGCATCGTCACCTGCGAAGACGCCGCCGAACTGCAATTGCAGCAGCCGCATGTGGTGCGCCTGGAAACGCGGCCGCCCAATCTCGAAGGCGCAGGGCGCAGATCACGATGCGCGATCTCGTCAAGAACTGCCTGCGCATGCGACCTGAACGCATCATCGTCGGCGAAGTGCGCGGACCCGAGGCGTTCGATCTGCTGCAGGCGATGAATACCGGTCACGACGGCTCGATGGGAACGCTGCACGCCAACTCCCCGCGCGAAGCGCTCAGCCGTCTTGAATCGATGATCACGATGGGCGGCTTCAGCCTGCCGGCCAAGACCATTCGCGACATGATCGTATCGTCGATCGACGTCATCATCCAGGCTGCGCGTCTTCGCGACGGCTCACGCCGCATCACCCATATCACCGAAGTCATCGGCTGCGAAGGCGACGTCGTCACACCGCAGGATCTGTTCGTCTACGAAATCGTCGGCGAAGACGCCAACGGCAAGATCGTCGGCCGGCACCGTTCCACGGGCATCGGCAGACCGCGGTTTTGGGAGCGCGCGCGCTACTTCGGCGAAGAGGAGCGGCTCGCCGCCGCGCTCGACGCGTCGGAAGTGCCGGAAGGGTAACGTTTCGTCGAGGCTTGCGCGGATAAACCTGTCAACAAGGGTGACTTCGCGCGCATACGTCGATGCGGGCGGCAAGCGTTCCGGACGCTGAAAAGGTGTTGCAATGGATACGAATGATCTCATAATCGCCGCGCTCGTCGCCGCCGCCGTCGGCGCATTGATGTATGTGTTCGTCTATCCACATCTTTCCGGCGACATCAAAGCTGAAAAGCGCGCGGCGGCGATCGCTACGCCTTCTCGCGAGCGCGTGAGCTCGAGCCGGGTGACCGACCCCGCCAAGCGCCGCAAGGCGATCGCCGAGACGCTGAAGGAGATGGAAGGGGCGACGAAGAAGAAGAAGGTTACGATCGAGCAAAAGATCGCCCAGGCCGGACTCACGATCAGTCGCATGAGCTACCTTCTGTTCTCCGTGATGAGCGGCGTTTTTCTCGCGATCGTGCTGTTTGTGGTCAACGGCAATCCTTACGCGATCGGCGCCGCGGCCGTGGTCGGCGTATGGGGGTTGCCGAACTGGGTGCTGTCCTTCCTGCGCGATCGCCGCATCAAGAAGTTCGTCGACGACTTTCCGGGCGCGATCGACGTCATCGTTCGCGGCATCAAGGCCGGTCTTCCCGTCGCCGACTGCTTCCGCGTCGTTGCGAGCGAGGCGCCCGATCCTTTGCGCACAGAATTTCGCCTGATCATCGAATCGCAGACGATCGGCCTCAGCGTCGGCGAGGCGACGGATCGATTCGCCGAGCGGATGCCGATTGCCGGAGGCCTCCTTCTTCGCGATCGTTGTGAACATCACGCAGAAGACCGGCGGCAATCTGTCGGAGACCCTGGGCAATCTTTCCTCCGTGTTGCGCGAGCGCAAGAAAATGAAGGGCAAGATCCTGGCGATCTCGGCCGAAGCGAAAACCTCGGCCGGCATCATCGGCGCGCTTCCGTTCCTCGTCGGCGGCGCGGTCTATTTTCTGCAGCCCGGCTACATCATGGTGCTGTTCACCGCCTATGTGGGCAAGATCATCCTCGCCGGCTGCGCGGTGTGGATGATCATGGGCGTCATGATCATGCGCAAGATGATCAACTTCGATTTCTGAGCGGGAACGGCGGAAATGAATTCAAAGGAAATCGTCGATCTCGCCAGCGATCCTCACATCGTCAGCAGCGTGCTGGTCGGCGTTTGCACGGTCGCGACGGTGTTCACTCTGGCGTCGCCGCTGGTCGGCTCAGATAATCTCGAACGGCGCATGAAAGCGGTCGCGAGCGAACGCGAAAGAATCAGGGCGCGCGAACGTGCGCTCGCCAAGTCCGGCGGCGGTCTGCGGCAGCAGCCCAAAGTCTATATGAAGCAAGTCGTCGAGCGCTTTTCGCTGAACAAATGGCTCAACGCCGACGGCGTCAAGATGAAGCTGGCGAGCGCCGGCTTTCGCGGTCCGCAGGCGGAGATCGCGTTCCTGTTCTTCAGACTTGTGACGCCGCTCGCGATGCTCTCGGTGACCGCGTTTTATCTCTTCCTCATCGACGACTTCGGATTGAGCGCCGTCTGGCGCGTCGGCATATTGCTGACGGCAACCTATATCGGCATCAAAGCGCCGGAGCTTTTTCTCAGCAATACGATCTCCAAACGTCAGGCGTCGATGAAACGCGCTTTCCCCGACGCGCTCGACCTGTTGCTGATCTGCGTCGAGTCGGGCATGTCGATCGAGCATTCGTTTCGCAAGGTGAGCATGGAGATCGGCGCGCAATCGATCGAACTTGCGGAGGAGTTCGCGCTCACGACGGCCGAGCTCTCTTATCTGCCGGATCGGCGCGCCGCCTATCAGAACCTTGGGCTGCGCACCGGCCTCGAAGGCGTGAAGCAGATCTCCACAGTGCTCATCCAGGCCGAAAAATACGGCACGCCGCTCGCCAAGGCGCTGCGCGCGTCGGCGCAGGAAAGCCGCGACAATCGCATGATCGAAGCCGAGAAGATGGCCGCGGCGCTGCCGCCCAAGCTCACGGTGCCGATGATCATATTCTTCCTGCCGGTGCTGCTTATCGTGGTTATCGCGCCGGCGATCATTCAAATCATGGAAATTGCAGGCTGATCGCCGCGCTGGAAAATCTTCAGGCCGCCAACCCCGGCGCAGATGACGAGCGAGGCCATCCCAAGGAACAGTCCATGCTCGACGACGCCGGGGATTTCATTTAGCCGCGCCGCGAAATCTTCCGGCTGCGGCAGAGCGCCAAAGGCGCAATCGAGAATCGATATGGCCGCCGTCGGTGAGAAACGGCGATCCGGCCGTGGTCGCGCGCCGCGTCACGGCGCCGGTCAGGTTCGATTCTCGCGCCGCTTGCTGGACGTGACGCACGGTCGCCGTCGCGCCGAAGCAATCGATCTCGACGGGGATCGGAGAGGCGCCGAGCGTTTTGACGAATTTGCTTTCGTCCGCGATGACGATCATGCGCAGCGCCGCGGCGGCCACGATCTTCTCCCGCATCAAGGCCCCGCCGCCGCCCTTGACGAGACGCAGCTCGGCGTCGAATTCGTCGGCGCCGTCGACGACGAGGTCGAGTTGCGGCATTTCGTCCAGCGTCGCGAGCGTCGAGCCGAGTTCGGCGGCTTGCGATCGCGTGCGCTCCGAGGTCGGCACGCAGACGACGTCAAGCCCTTCGCGCGCCCTCATGGCGAGAAGCTCGACGAAATGCGCGGCGGTGGACCCGTGCCAAGCCCGAGCTTCGCGCCCCGCGGCACGTAATCGAGCGCGGCCGCCGCAGCGGCCCGTTTCAGCGCGTCCGTCGTCATTTCGCGGGCGGCGTGCACGCCACAGTGCTTTCTTCGAAGACGAAACAGATCGACATCGCGCCGGAGCGCAGATCGACCCGAAAGACGCCGCCTTCGCCGGTGTCGCGCGAGGCGACGAGCGCATATTCGCCCGCGGCGCCGGCCTTCGCCCCCTCGCCGGGCGGATAGCACAGGGTGACGCCGATCGGCGACCCGTCCTTCAGGCCGTATTGGCAGGCGCCGACCTCTCCCGTCTCCTTGTCCAAACGAAACACGCGATTGAGGTCAGTCTGCGGGGCGGCGAGAAATTCGTAATTTGCGGCCCCGGCCTCGAGCGGCGCGAGAGCGAGGACCAAGGCCCAGGAGGCGGTCTTCACAACCATGGGTCGAAGAGAAAGCATGGGTTAAGTCCCTGTGCCGAGATCGTCAGGTGCAATTTACACGCCTCTTCTCAATGCAAAAAGACATCTCTCGTTCGCCAACGGCGCGCGGGCGGCTATTCGAACCGCATCTGGAAGGCGACGATCGCCCGCTCGAAAGCCTTTTTCGGCAGGTAGCAAAAGGTGTTGGTCGCGACGATCGCCTCCGAGCAGTGCGGGTGTTCGGTCGTCCAGTCGTAGCCGAGCCCGTCCATGCAGGCGCGTATGCTGTCCTCGATGACGAGGCTTTTTTTGCCGCGCTCCAGCGGGTTGGCCTGCTCGACCTTATATTCGCAATCCGTCACATCCAGATTTTGACCGGAAAATAGCGCCCGGCGCCGCTGCTCGTTACGAACATCGTCTCGGTCGCCAGAATAAAAGCGAGGCCTGCCGCCAGCGCGGCCTTGCCCTGCCACTTGTTCTTGAAGAAATGCAAATCGAGGAAAGAGAGCAGACCGATCGCCACCAGCACGCCGCCAATGATCAGCGTGAGCGGCGCGAAGAAGGCGCCAAAATCAGCGTTCATGACAGCTCCATGTTCGATCTCGTCGCGCCGATCTTTCGAGTTTCGCACGTTATGGACACCTCCGGGGCGGCATCGTCTTAACATAAGATGACGTCGACTGACGCGCAAGCAAGCCGAGGCCCGGCGATTCGCCTGACGCCGGCTAATTGCAATGCGGCGAGAACTATTTATGTTGCGACGCCTTAACCTCCGCGCGCGGCCGTTTTCCGCGTCGCGAGCAGGACGCTTCGGCGGTCCTGCGCCAGTGCCGCAGCGCATGATAGGGGTGGCGCCAGGGCCGGCTATCCCCTATCAGGGCGATCCAGCGAGTTTGGCCGAACAAGGGTAGGACTTCTTTTGGCGACAGGTGAACGGAGCGGCGCGAACGCTGGCGGCGGCGATTTGGTTCTTGTCATTGGCGCCAGCGGATTTATCGGCGGCGCGGTCGCGCGGGCGGCGCGAGAGTCGGGGCTGCGCGTGCGGGCTTTCGTGCGGCGATCGAGTTCGCGCTGGCACCTGCGCTGCGACGACGAGATTGCGGTCGGCGACGTCGTAGATCGCGAAAGCGTCGCGACTGCGATGCGGGGCGTGCGCTACGTCTTCAACGTCGCCGCCGAATACCGGCTTTGGACAGCTGATCCCGAGCGCCTGATCCGCAATAATGTCGAGGGGGCTCGCATCGTCATGCAGGAGGCGCTGCGCGAAGGCGTCGAGCGCATCGTGCACACCAGCAGCGTGGCGACGCTCGCGCCCGGGCGCGACGGGCTTTGCGACGAAACCCGGCGGCAACAATGTCTCTCCGGGCTTGGGGCCTATAAGCTCAGCAAGATCGTCAGCGAGCGTCTCGTCGAGGAGATGATCGAACGCGAACGGCTTCCGGCGACGATCGTGCTGCCTGCGGCGCCGCTCGGAGAGGGCGATTTGCGCCCGACACCGACCGGCCGCATCGTGCTCGAAGCCGTGCGCGGCCGCGTGCCCGCCTTCGTCGACACAGGGCTCGACATCGCCCATGTCGACGACGTCGCGCAAGGACATCTCCTGGCGCTGCGCCGCGGCAGCATTGGCGAAAGATACATTTTGGGCGGCGACAATATCGATCTGCAAGCGATGCTGTGGGAAATCTGCCGCCTCAGCGGGCGCGCGCCGCCGCGCTTCAAGCTGCCGCGGACGCCATTGATCCCGATCGCCGCGCTCAACGAGACCATCGCGCGCTTCACGGGCCGCGAGCCTTTCCTCAACCGTGAGAGTCTGCGCCTTGCGGCGACGCCGATGTTCTTCGACGACGCCAAAGCTCGCCGCGAGCTTGGCTATAGCTCGAGGCCGTGCGAGGAAACCTTCACGGACGCCGTCCGCTGGTTCGAAGACTTCGATCGGCGCCGCCGCGCGGGAGAGTTCTAGCATGTTGATCGCGCGCGCGCCCGCCAAGGTCAATCTGACGCTGCATGTGCTCGGACGGCGCGACGACGGCTATCATGATCTCGAAAGCCTCGTCGCTTTTTCCGGCGCCGGCGATCTTCTGACTTTGGAGCCGGGCCCCATTCTCTCGCTCAAGGTGTCGGGACCGACCGCGGAAGCCGCCGGCGGCGGCGCCGAGAATCTCGTTCTGCGCGCCGCCGGGAATTTCGCCGTGCGCTTTCCCCGCAAGCTGCTGGGGCGTTTCGAATTGCGCAAGACGCTTCCCGTCGCCGCCGGCGTCGGCGGCGGTTCTTCGGACGCCGCCGCGGCCCTGCGTTTGCTGGCGCGCGCCAATGACGTCGCGCCCGATGACGCCAGATTGTTCGAGGCGGCGCGCGCGACAGGCGCCGACGTGTCCGTGTGCATGACGCCATGCGCGCGGTTCATGCGCGGCGCCGGGGAACTCGTCGGCGAGGCCGTGCGTCTCCCGCCGTTGCCCGCGGTGCTCGTCAATCCGCGCGTCCCGACGCCGACCGCCGAGGTATTCAAGCGCCTGGGTCTCCAACCTGGCGAGAGGCGCGGCGGCAATGCGCACCCGTCGATCCTCGCCGACATGTCGCCGGACGAGGTGTGGAAGGCGCTGGCCAAGGGACGCAACGATCTCGAAGAGGTCGCGCCGATCTCGGCGCCGGTCATCGTCGACGTGCTGTCCGTGTTGCGCATGGCGAAGGGCTCAAGGCTCGTGCGCATGTCGGGTTCGGGCGCAACCTGCTTTGGACTTTTCGTCTCGCGCGAACGCGCGTCTCGCGCCGCCGCCATCATAAGATCGGAACATCCGCAGTGGTGGGTGAAGGCCGTGGTGCTGCGGTGAGCGAGGGCGGAGGCCGAGGCGCCGAACGCAAGGCCGGGCGCGGCGGCGCGCAAGAGGCCGTGACGCTCATCTATGGCGTGCATGCGGTGCGCGAGGCGCTGTCCGCCGGCAAGCGCAAGCCGCTGGCGCTTTACGCCACCGCCAACGCGCTGCCGCGCGTCGCCGAACTTGCGGACGCCGCAGGGCTGAAGCCAAAGCTCGTCGAAGCGCGCGAACTCGCCCGGCGCCTCGGTGCGGACGCCGTGCATCAGGGCTTGCTGCTCGAAGCGCGGCCGCTGCCGCAGCGTCCGCTGGACGACGTCGCGCCCGAGCATGGCATCGTGCTGGCGCTCGACCAGATCACCGATCCGCACAATGTCGGCGCGATTTTGCGCACCGCCGCCGCCTTCGCGGTCGACGGCGATCGTCACCACCGCGCGGCACAGCCCGGAATTTCCGGCGCGCTGTCGCCAAGTCGGCTTCGGGCGGCGCTGGAACATGTGCCGATCGTCAGGTCGTCAATCTCGCCCGCGCGCTCGACCGAGTTGAGCGACCACGGCTATCTGCGCGTCGGCCTCGATTCGAGAGGCGCCGGAAAGTCTCGGACGATCGCGCTGCGCGCGCCGCTCGCGCTGGTGCTCGGCGCCGAGGGCAAGGGCCTGCGCCGCCTGACGCGCGAAAACTGCGACGCGCTGGCGCGGCTCGACATGCCGGGCGCGATCAAGAGCCTCAATGTCTCCAACGCCTGCGCAGTGGCGCTGAGCGTCGTGCGGCGGCGGCTCGGGTGACGGACGCGATCGACCACGCCTTCACCGTTGGGGAAGAACAAACCGGCGCGCGGCTCGATCGATTTCTCGCGGAACAGGCGGAGGTCGCCGCCGCTCATGTCTCGCGCACGCGCATCAAAGCGCTGATCGAGGCCGGCGCGGCGCTCGTCAACGGCGCCGTCGTCTCGGACGCGAACCGTCGTCTCGCCCCGGGCGACGTCGTCACGCTGCACATACCCGAGCCTGAACCTGCCGAGCCTCTGGCTGAGGACATCGCGCTCGACATCGTGTTCGAGGACGCGCATCTCCTGGTCATCGACAAGCCCGCCGGGCTCGTCGTGCATCCGGCGAGCGGGCACGAGACCGGCACGCTGGTCAACGCGCTGATCGCGCATTGCGGCGATACGCTCTCCGGCGTCGGCGGCGTCAAAAAGCCCGGCATCGTGCATCGCCTCGACAAGGACACCTCGGGGCTCCTCGTCGTCGCCAAGACCGACGCCGCGCATAAGGGGCTCTCGCGCCTCTTCGAAGACCACGGACGCAAGCTTTCGCTCACCCGCGACTATCTCGCTTTCGTGTGGAACACGCCCGATCGCGCGCGCGGCGTGATCGAGGCGCCGATCGGGCGTCACGCGACGCATCGCGAGCGTATGGCGGTGGTTCGCGAGGAGCGCGGCCGCGAGGCGATCACGCATTTCGAAACCTTGGAGAGTTACGGCGTCGCCGCGCTCGTGCAATGCAGTCTGGAGACCGGCCGCACGCATCAGATCCGGGTGCATATGGCGCACATAGGCCATCCGCTGATCGGCGACGCGACCTATGGCGGCGGCTTCAAGACCAAATCCGCGCTGCTCGCGCCGCGTGCGCGCGAAATCGTGGAAGGATTGGGCCGCCAGGCGCTGCACGCCGCGACGCTGGGTTTTACTCATCCGGTGACGAAGGAAGAGCTCATGTTCGAAAGCGAACTACCGGAAGATTTGGCGAGACTGCGGGCGGCGCTTGCAGGGTGAGGCGATGCTCTCTGCTTGAACCGTTCAACCCTGCGAGGGCGACGGGAGCCGCTCGAGCGGCGCCATGGCGGCGGCCATGTCACGGGCGGCGGCCATATGCGCGGGGTTGTCGACGTCGAAGGTTTCCGTCGTCGCGGTCATCAACAGCCCGCCATTCGGCAGATGCTCGGCTAGCACCGACGACGGCGGCGTGATCTTTTCCGCGAGCCAGGGATTGAGATATTGAATCCAAGGCGCCGAAAAATACGAGTCGCCGCCGTATCGCTCAATGAGTTGCTGGGAATAGGCGCCCGCGTGCACGGGATCCCAGGCGTCCACCATGGCCAGCAGCGCGGGACGAAAAACCCGATAGCCGACGACGTACGGATCTGGCCCGAGCTTGGGGGAGGATGTCGTCAACGTCACGGCGTTCGGGAAAGACTCTGGAACGGTCTGGCCCGCGTTGCATCTTATCACGAAGGAACGATCTTGCGGCGTGTCGCGGGTGACGGCGGCGAACCAGTACCCATAGACCGGCGTGGGCTCTCCCCAATCGCTCCGCGCCAATCCCGCCGCGATTTCCTCGGCGAAGCGGTCTCGGACCTTTTCGAATTCCACCAGCCGCTTTCTGCCGCAAATCCAAAGGCTGAAGACGGGATCGATCTCCTTGAAGGCGTCGATCATGCGCAGGAAGCGCGCGGCAAGTTCGTCAAGCGTTTCGGCGCGCGCTTCCCAACTCGCTCGAACATAGTAGTCCTTGCTATCTGTCGTCTTGATCTCTCTTGGCGTCGAATCTCCCATCACGGGGCCTCCGGAGGCTCAAAAAATATCTTGATTTTTCGAAGTTTTGGGTCGTTCCAAAATTTCTGTCGAGCCCTCTCTGCAGCCTCAGGCTCGGCAAAGTACCAGATCACGTCGCGCCATCCGCTGGCGGACAGCTGCGTTCTCGCTTGTTCTTCCCAGCCTGGAACGATGCTCGTGTCGAAATAGGCATATTTCATCTGCTGCGCAAAGCCCGGTCCCTTGGCTTCGATCATCGTCCCGTCGCTTTCGCGACAATCGTCGAAAACGACGGGATCGCCGGTCTGCGGATTGATCAGGCTGACGGCCTCGCCCCGCAACAAAGGACGCTGCGGGTTGTTCAACCTGCTGATCTGCTTCTGATAGGCTTTGGCGCGTTCCGATGCCCCATGCGGCGCGTCGGGACCGGGATCGGGACAAAGCTTCGGCTCGTCGATTGCGCTCCGCGCGCGCCGATCCGACGCGCCGTCGGCGAGCGAATCCGCGTCGAAGACAAGGCTGCCCTGGACGAGACGCGCGATCGGCGCGCCGGTGTCATGATCAACGAAAATATCGTGGGCGCCTCGAAGGGCGTAAGCGACGGTTTGCCGACCGCTCTGGCCCTCGCGATAAACCGACCTTCGAGTGCGCCGCTACGAGACACGAAACTCTCCGACCAATGAAATCCTGAACCACTGCCTAGATTGAGCAATCGACCGGCGTTGTTACACTTGACATACCAAGCCCCATGATCTAGATTTCCAGCTATAGGAGATTCGGTCATGGCTTCCTCGGTTCTCAACGCCCCGCACTTTCAAAACGAAGATGCCGCTTTCGCTTATGTCGAGGGGCGTATCTGGCCAAATGGCCCGGTTTGTCATCACTGCGGCAACTGCAATGGCGAGCGCATTCGCAAGCTGGCGGGCAAAACCACCCGACGCGGCCTTTACAAGTGCTACGAGTGCGGCAAGCCCTTTACCGTGCGCATGGGGACAATCTTCGAATCGTCCCACCTTCCGCTGCATCTTTGGCTCCAAATCATCCATCTGATGTGCGCCAGCAAGAAGGGCATTTCGACCCGCCAAATTCAGCGGATGCTCGCTTGCAGCATGAAAACCGCATGGTTCCTTGGCCACCGCATTCGCGAGGCCATGACCGAAAAGCACGGCGTGATCATTTCTCCGCTCGGCGGCGAAGGAGTCACCCTTGAAGCTGACGAGGCTTTCATCGGGCGCGACGCGTCCAAAAAGCTTGCCGGCCCCGGGCCGCAAGAGCCCGTGTTCTCGCTTGTCGAGCGCGGCGGGAAGGTTCGCAGTTTCCATGTCGCGAACGTCACCGCCAATACCCTTCAATCCGTTATCTCGCGCCATGCCTTAGCGCAGAGTGATTTCCGCACTGACGAAGCTCAGGTTTATGTCGGGATCGGCTGGAATTTCAACTCGCACGAAACTGTTTGCCATAGCGCTAAAGAATACGTTCGCGGTGACGCCCACACCAACACCGTCGAAGGCTACTTCTCTATTCTAAAGCGCGGAATCTACGGCGTTTACCAGCATGTTTCCGAGGCGCATCTGAAGCGGTATTTGTCGGAATTCGACTTCCGCTATAACAACCGCATCAAGCTCGGGATCGACGACGTTGCTCGCGCCGATAACGCGCTTGATGGCGTCGTCGGCAAGCGGCTCACCTATCAAACGACTTGTCGCAGAAGGGCAGAAGCACAGGCCCAAGCGTGAGGCGCCCAAACGCCGTTGGAAATGGCGCAAGCCGCATTATGTCGATCCTCGACAGATGCGGTTACCGCTAGGGGACGATGACGCATGACTGAGAAGAAACCCGCGCGGGCTAAAGAAAAACCCGCGCAAAAGCCGAAGCTCACGGACGCGGAGCGCCACAAGCGCTTCGTAGAGATGGCGAGCGAGGTTGGAGCCGAAGAAACGTCGTCATCCTTTGATCGAGCGTTCGATATGGTTACAAAAAAGAATTCAACTACTTAGTGCTTACGGCTCTTAATGAAACGAGTTCATAACGCTTGTCTGTCCTTTCCGTGGCGTAGAAAGTTTTACGCTTTTCAACTATATGGGCTGAATATGAGCCGCCAAGCTGAATGAGGCCCTTATCAAATTCTTTTGACAATGTCCCTCTGTAACTTGCGCCCTGTGGGATAATGAAATGAAAGGTTCTTGCATCTAGATCGCCACCGATAAATATGCCATCAGCATATATATCATCCGATTCTTCGTCGGAGACAGATGATATAGTTTCGACTATTCGTTCCATCTTCCTCATATCAAACATAGAACTTATTATACGGCCATCCGACTTATTCCATTGCACATCAGCTGAGAAGCCACCTTCGATGTTAGAGGCTGACCAATCGTGTATGCGCTTAATAACGGCACCTCCAAAGCTATCTGCCACGCGCTTTGCCGAAGAAACATCATCTATATCTAATATAGAGAAAAACGCTTCTATGGACGAATCAAGATTCCCCTCAAAGAAATCAGCCTCACTCTGCGCAAACATTACAACACCTAACGACCCGCTAAATGAATACGCAAATTGAAGCGCGCTTTCCGCTGCGGCCTCTTTCCCGATCGCGGCATTTTTCTTTTTGCCATTACGCTTGCAGTCATATAATTGGCTAAATAAGTTCTGATATTCCAGCATTGATTTAGACACAGATGCGACAGCATATCCTAGAGATTTAGAAGGGATAAGCCTATAACTACACACCTCTTTATGCTGTAGCCGAGAAAGACCTAATAGAGCGTCGTGTGCTTTTTGCGACAGTTTTTTTGCTGCAGAAAGATTTATCTGAAGAGATGGGTCTTCAGGAGCGCGAGTAAGTGCTGCCTCAATCTTCGAGACCGTAGCAGAAGAGCGGCGCGCTCTCTCAACGATAGAGGCGTAATCCGACATCAGTTTCTCCTACCCGAACCACTGCATATCCCTTCAACCATCTCTCTCCATGCTCTAAGCCAAAATCTCTAGTCGCATTAAAAGAGTCTATCGCACTCTCAAAAAAATCGTTGCCAATATGAAATCGCGTCCATGATGTTCCGTCAATGCTTGCAAAATACTCCGCTTCATTGAGGAGGTCAATAACATTTCTCTGGTTAATAGTAAGTTTTACAGATACGTCATGGTCTATAACAAGAACTACATCAACGTCATCTGGTAGCTCCTTCTCTGTTAGGAAACTTCCGTCCGTTACTATCTCACAGACTAGCTCAACAGATGTTATTGCATTAACGAAAGTGCTGAAATCTTCGAAGAGACGAGCCCTGTGCTCTCTTGATGCACCAACGAATTTACCAACGCAGAGCCTTTCAATCTCGGCCATTGACAGAAAGTGCCTTCCCGGCGCGAGAAGCGGCGGAAAATCCGCTTTTGGATAATCGCCCATCCTTTGGAGCCCTTCGAAAAGAAGGACCAATCTATCAATTAGAAACCTTAATTTTCGTTCCAACGCCGCGGCACAGGCGGCTCATTCATAGCCCACTCCCTACCACATTTAGTGGATGGTATGCAAAGTGTAACATCGCCAATCGACCAAGTCAAGAACAAAAAGAGAACAATGGGGTTTCTGACCTACGAAGGGGAGCGGCCTCTTCCGGTCGCTACTTCGCCTTACCCTTCACCGCCCGCGTTCCCGGCCGGCCCATCGTCGAGCGCGGGGCCGGCGCCGGTCTGCGCAGATTTTGTTTTGACGCGTTTTCTTCACGCGAACCGGTTCCCACTTCGCTCGAAAACGCTCCCAGCGGCCGCGCCTCGCCGCCGCCGAAATTATGCGGGCCCATGTCGGCGTCGGTAGGTTTGCGCGCCCGCGTGCCGGGGACGCCTCCGTCCGCAGACTCGCGTCGCGCCGTCGAGAGATGTTTTAGCGGCCCGGCGCCCGCCAGAAGCTCAGCGCGTTGCAGCCGCTGAATCTCGTCGCGCAGCCGCGCCGCCTCCTCAAAGGCGAGGTCCGCCGCCGCCGCCTTCATGCGCTTTTCGAGCTCCGCCAGCACCGCCGCGAGATTATGCCCCGGCGCCAGCTCGACGCCGGTGTCGACGGTGAGATGATCCTGCTCGGCGACCGAGCCCAATATATCGGCGATGCCGCGCTTGATCGACGCCGGGGTTATGCCGTGCTCGGCGTTGTACGCAAGCTGTTTCGCACGCCGCCGGTTGGTTTCGTCCAGCGCGCGCTGCATCGAGCCGGTGACGCGATCGGCGTAAAGGATCACCTTGCCGTCGACATTGCGCGCGGCGCGGCCAATGGTCTGGATCAGCGAGGTCTCGGAGCGCAAAAAGCCTTCCTTGTCGGCGTCGAGTATCGCGACGAGCCCGCATTCGGGAATATCCAGACCCTCGCGCAAAAGATTGATGCCGACGAGCGCGTCGAAGGCGCCGAGGCGCAGATCGCGGATGATTTCGATGCGCTCGATCGTGTCGATGTCGGAGTGCATGTAGCGCACGCGCACGCCATGTTCGTGCAGATATTCGGTGAGGTCTTCGGCCATGCGTTTCGTCAGCACGGTGATCAGCGAGCGATAGCCGTCTGCGCGGTGCCTTGCGCTTCGTCCAGCAGGTCGTCGACCTGCGCGCGTGCGGGACGTATCTCCACCGGCGGATCGATCAGGCCGGTCGGACGAATGACCTGCTCGACGAAGACGCCGCCGGTGCGCTCCAGCTCCCAATTGCCGGGCGTCGCCGAAACGCTGACCGTCTGCGGCCGCATCGCGTCCCATTCCTCGAACCGCAAGGGCCGGTTGTCGAGACAGGAGGGCAGGCGGAAGCCATATTCGGCGAGCGTCGCCTTGCGACGAAAGTCGCCCTTGTACATGGCGCCGATCTGCGGCATGCTGACATGGCTTTCGTCGGCGAAGACCAGCGCATTGTCCGGCAGATATTCGAACAGGGTCGGCGGCGGCTCGCCCGGCTTGCGGCCGGTGAGATAACGCGAATAATTCTCGATGCCGGCGCAGGATCCGGTCGCCTCCATCATCTCCATGTCGAACGGGTGCGCTGCTCCAGGCGCTGCGCTTCGAGCAGCCGGCCGACGGCGATAAAGTTCGTCGAGCCGCTGCGCGCAGTTCCTCCTTGATGCCCTTGATCGCCTGCAGCAGCGTCGGGCGCGGCGTCACATAATGCGAATTGGCGTAGACCTTCACGAATTCGAGCTCCTGCGGTCTTCTTGCCGGTCAGCGGATCGAATTCGCCGATGCAATCTCCACTTCGTCGCCGAACAAATTCGATGCGCCAGGCGCGGTCTTCGTAATGGGCCGGGAAAATCGTCGATCGTGTCGCCGCGCACGCGGAACGCGCCGCGCGCGAAGAAATCGTCGTTGCGCCGGTATTGCAGCGCCACGAGATCGGCGAAGCAGCTGCCGCGGTCCAGCTTGCTCGCCCGCTTGACCGCGAAAGTCATCGCGGTATAGGTCTCGACCGAGCCGATGCCGTAGATGCAGGACACCGAGGCCACGATGATGACGTCGTCGCGCTCGAGCAGCGCGCGCGTCGCGGAATGGCGCATGCGGTCGATCTGCTCGTTCATCGAGCATTCCTTCTCGATATAGGTGTCGGTGCGCGGCACATAGGCTTCGGGCTGGTAGTAATCGTAATAGGAGACGAAATATTCCACCGCGTTATCCGGGAAGAAGCTCTTGAACTCGCCGTAGAGCTGCGCCGCCAGCGTCTTGTTCGGCGCAAGGATCAGCGCCGGGCGCTGCGTGCCGTGCGATCACCTTCGCCATGGTGAAGGTCTTGCCCGAGCCGGTGACGCCGAGCAGCACCTGATCGCGCTCGCTGCGCCTTCGACGCCGCCGACCAGCTCCGCGATCGCCGCCGGCTGGTCGCCCAGGGCTCGTATTCGGAGACGAGCTCGAATCGGACGCCGCCTTCGCTTTTGTCGGGGCGCGCCGGGCGATGCGGCGTCCAGGCCGCCTTGTTGCGGATGTTGGGATCGCCGAGCCGCAGCAGTTGGTCGAGACTGTCGATGGTGGCCTGCACGCCGGGCAGATTTTGCGGGGCGCCGTCCGCGTTGAGGCCGAAGGCGTCGAGCTGTTCGGGATCGAGGCCGGTGACGGCGCCGGCGTCATAGGCCGATTGCGCCGCCTCCTCGAAGCCGCGCGCCGGCGAAAGCGCCGGGCTCAGCAGCGCCGCCAGATGCGGCTCGAGCGGCTTGACCTCGGGCTTCGACGCCTTGGCGCGCGTCGCGCGGACGGGAGATTTGGGGGAGCTGGGCTTTTTCGGCGCGGGCAATCGGGCGTCCTCTGCGCGAGTGACGGGGCTGGCGCTGAATATGGAGAAAGCCGCGCCGGGATGAAAGGGCTTGCGGCGCCTGATTATTGAATCTGCGACGGTTCTGCTATTTTGACCGGACAGATCGGAAGGAGTTCCGCCATGCGTCGCAAAAAGCCGAACTGGAGCAAGCTCTTTTCCGACTCGATGCTGCTCGGCTTCAACGCCAACAAGGTCATCGCGCTGCGGCTGGCCAAGATCGCGCGCGGCGGCGCCGCGGCGGACGCCGAGAGCCGGCTGATGGTCGACGAGAAGATCAAGGCGGCGATGGACGCGAATATGGCCGCCGCGCAGAGCGTCATGACCGGACAGGCGCATCTTGCGCCCAAGCGCGCGCTGGCGGTCTATAAGCGCAAAGTGCGGCGCAATCTGCGGCGGCTGTCGAAGTAGGGGGCGGCTCGCCCCACTCAAAGATGCGGGAGGCAATCGATAATCGGACGCAGCCACTCGGCGACTTGCGGATATTTGTCCATCATCGCCGCAATGACGCCGCCAAGGCCCGCCGCTTTGGCGGCCGCGCCGGCCCCCGCGGCGATCAATGTGCGTTTGGCCCATTTGATTAGCGCCGGCCCGTCCTTCTTGCCCTCTTTCTTGGCTTGTTCGACAACGCCATCAGCAAACTCCTTGGCGTAGCCGGCCCCTGCGTCTTTCGCGGTTTTGGCTGCGCCCTTCACGCCGTGCAGCGCCGATTCCGCTATCAGCTTCAGGATATTACCGATGCTGGCGACGATGTCCTCTGGCAGCGTGCCGGCGGCCGCCGGCAAGCGGTCGTCGCGCATCTTATCGCGCGCGGCGTCGAGTTCGCGGCACATTTCTTCGAGCGTATCGGCGATCTGCGGCTCGACATTCTCTGCCGCCCCGTCTTCACGCAGCGCGGCTGCGAAGTCGGCGGCGAGTTGCGGCGCGGCTTCGCGCTGCGCGTCGTCGAATTGATCCTTGGCGGCGTTCTGCTTGAACGCCCGCCACTGCGGGAATTGCCTGACCGTGCGATCGAAGGCGCGCGTTACAGCGAGGAAGCGTCCGGCGGGGAGCGCAGGCCATTCGGCGGCGACGGTCCTGCCATAGTCTTGCAGCGTCTCTTGCTCGTGAGCGACGAGAAACAGTTCCGCTTGCGAGGGCTGCGCCTGCGGGAGCTTATCCGCGAGGCTTCGCAAATAGACCGGAACGCGCTTGTCGATGTTTCCCTCGCCGTCGAGATCGGCGGCGAGTTCGAGGATTTGGGCGCGCAAGGCGTCGAGCGCCGCGCCCAATGAAGCGCCGTCGAGGTCCGCGGCGCCGGGCGCCTCGGGAAGCGCGATCTTTCCGTCGCGGATGATCGGCTCGATGGCGGCGGGGAGTTTGGGCGGGACTGCGAGAGGCTTTTGCGGTTCGGGTTTTTTCTCAACTTGCCACGGTTTGCGCGCCAGTTCGTCGAGCCACGCCTTGATCCAGGCGTTGGCGGCGGCGGGGCCTTCCTCCCATTTTTCGGCGGGGACCGTCGCGTAGACGAGTTCGACCTCTTCGGGGTCGGAGACGCCCTTCAGGCGATCCTCATACCAGTCGATCCAGACTTGCCAGCCGTCTTCGAGAGGCAGCGCGGCGCGCAGGCGGGTCCACAGCTCAGTGATCCAATTCGGCGTGTAGCGGTCCGGCCACAACGGCTGCTCGGACAGTTTGAACACCGACAGTCCCAGGGAGAACGCCGCAGCCTCACACGAGACGGCCGACCATGCGGAATCATTTGCATAACTGAAGACTCTAAACTCGTAGATGTCGTCAAGGATCTCGGCGGCGTGGACTGCGGCTCGGGCGGCGTAGGCGGCGGCGTCGGTGGCTACGTTGGCGGCATCGGTGGCCAGGATGGCGGCGGCGGCTCGGGCGGCGGAGTAGGCGACGTCGCCGGCGGCGGCAGAGCCGGCGGAGTATTCGACGGCGGCTCGGGCGGCGGCAGAGGCGGCTCGAAGCTCATTAGCGCGGGTTGGATATGTGCCGGCAAATCGCGCCAATACGGTGGCTCGAAACAGTGACGCCGTCAATTTCGCAAGTTCTCGTGGTTCTAAAATACCGCCGCGATTCGAAATCGCGGAAACCACCAGCGGCAACACCCTCAACGCGGCGCGGGCGGCGATGATGACCGCGACCTCGCGCGGCTGCGTTCTCAGCCATGCCTCAAGCTGCTCGCGGTTCTCGATCCGGGCGCGGCGCGCCCTCTTGCCCCGTCGTATCGTCCACCGAAATGCTCCGATGAAATGTCTCGCCGCTTGTCGGGCTATCCACACATACCAGCTCGCGCGGCGCCTTTCATCTTATGGCGGCCAGCGTGGCGAGCGGTCGATCCTTGTCAAGGATGAAACCGCCTGCGGCGGCGGCGCGCAGCGCCGTCCCTGACAAGGCTCGATCCGTCTCGCCGATAATGCTCCGCCAAGAGATGTAAGGCCTTTTAAAGATGCAAGCGGCGGGCTCATGAGTTGTCATTGCGAGCGGAGCGAAGCAATTCCAGGGCCGCACCCGCAGACCGGCTAAGGGTGTTAGCTGCGCCCGGAACTCCTGGATTGCTTCCCGCCGCGCCTGCGGCTCGCGGTCGCAATGACGGTTCCCCCATCCTGGCCGCGCTCTTTGATGCATGGCTCAGCGCTTCTCTTCCGCCCACGCTGTTCCATATATCGGGAGAGCGGCGCCTGTAGCGCCGTCAACTTTTTCGTGCACGAATATGGAGAGCCTCATGGTCATCGGCGTCGCCCACATGCAACCCATCGTCTCGCTCATCGCCGGGGTCCTCATCCTCGTCGTCCCGCGACTGCTGAATTATATCGTGGCCATCTATCTCATCATCATCGGACTTCTCGGCCTCGGCGTGCTGGCGCGCTAGCTCCGTCTTCGCGCTGTCATCTCATTGTCGATTCCCCTCTCTAGAAGCCGAAACGCAACGCATCGACGCGTTTTTTGAGGGGGATTAATTCACTATGTCGAAAAGACTTCTTCGTTCGACGGCGATCGGCGCGCTCGCGCTGGCCGCCGCGATGGGGGGCAACCCGGCCAACGCCGCCGGCCCGAACGGCATTCAGCGCGTGCTGCTGATCAGCATCGACGGCATGCATGCCGTGGATTTCTATAACTGCGCCAACGGCGTGGCTTCGATCAACGGCAACAATGCCTATTGCCCGAACCTGGCCAATCTCGCCCAGGCCGGCGTCACCTTCTCCAACGCCTCGACCTCGCGCCCGTCCGACTCCTTTCCGGGCTCTGACCGCGATCATCACCGGCGCGACGCCGCGCACAGCCGGCATCTACTACGACGTCAGCTACGACCGTCAGCTGTCGCCCCCGGCCAAGACCACGCCTTACGGCATTCCGGGCGGCGCCCACATGTGCCCGTCGGTTGTCGGCACGCAGGTCGGCTTCGACGAAGAGATCGACATCGACTATCTGAAACTGAACGGCGGCGGCGGCATCAACCCGGCCTATCTGCCGCGCGATCCCAAGAACGGCTGCGCGCCGGTCTATCCGCACAACTACATCCGCGTGAATACGATCTTCGAAGTCGCGCGCACCGCTGGCCTCTACACCGCCTGGTCCGACAAGCACCCGTCCTATGACTTCGTCAACGGCCCCAGCGGCCTGGGCGTGATCGACCTCTACAGCCCCGAGATCAACTCGATCCCGGTTCCGCTGCCGAACGTCAAGGTTCCTCTGGCCGGCGCCTGCAGCCCGCTGCCCGATCCGGGCGCCGCCACCTCGTCAACGCCTGGACCGACAGCTTCCAGAACATCCAGTGCTACGACAGCTCAAGGTGCAGGCGATCCTCAAGGAAATCGACGCGGCATGAACAGCAGCGGCAATGCGGCGCAGGTTCCGAACCTCTTCGGCATGAACTTCCAGTCCGTCAGCGTCGGCCAGAAGCTCGTCGAAAAGGTTACGACCCCGGCTCCGACGACGACCACCACTGTCTCGCCGACCACCACGGTCACCGGCGGCTACCTCGACGCCGCGGGCACCCCAACCCCGGCGCTTCTCGCTGAAATTCAGTACGTCGACGCCGCCATCGGCCAGATGGTCAAGGAACTGAAGGACGCCAGCCTGCTGAACACGACGGCGATCATCATCACCGCCAAGCACGGCCAGTCGCCGATCGACCCGAACCGCGTTCAGCGCATCCCGCATGATGCGCCCGCCAAGATGGCTCCGTCGACTTATCTGGCCGGCCAGAGCATCGGCGTGGCGCAGGCGGACGAAGACGACGTTTCGCTGCTGTGGCTCACCGACGACAGCGCGCCCGGCGTGCTTGCGGCGGTGAACGCGCTGGAAGGCGCGGCGGCCACGGTCGGTTTCGACGGCGGCCAGATCTACTACGGCGCGAGCCTGGAAACGCTGCTCGACAATCCGCAGCTCGACTTGCGCACGCCCGATATCGTGATCGCGCCGAACGTCGGCGTCATCTACACGGGCGGCGGCAAGAAGATCGCCGAGCATGGCGGCTTCGCGCATGACGACACCAATGTGATGCTGCTCGTCTCCAACCCGACGCTGCATCAGTCGCTGGTCACGACGCCGGTCGCCACCGCCCAGGTCGCGCCGACCGTCCTCAACCTGCTCGGCCTCAATCCGAACGCCCTGCAGGCCGTTGTGGCCGAGGGCACGCAGGCGCTGCCGGTCGTTCCCTGATCCTTGCAATTCGGGCCGGGGGACAATCCCCGGTCCGATCTGAAAAACTTGCGCCGCGCGCGGATCATTTGCGCGCGGTTTTTTTTGCGCCGAATGCGGCCTACGGCTGTTGTGATCGAAAAACGCCCGGGCGAGATGCCCGGGCGCTGCGTTCAAGTCAGCTTATTCACTTGAGGATCAGTTCGTGCCGGGCGTGAAGGAGACGCCGCGCAGGACTTCGCGCGAAACCGGCCTTGCGGACCGTCGCGAAATGCTCGTTGGCGGGCAGGGTCGTCGCCGCAAGCTCGTCGGTGATCATGACGAGCTTGTTCGGGTCGGCGCCCTGATCGCCGCTGCCGCTGACCGTCGAGGTGATCGCCCAGATCGACACGGTGCCGTCGCCATTGACGCGGCCCGTGATGTTGCGCAGCCCGTCGGTGGCCGGGGCCCAGGGCAGCGGGGTCTTCAACGCGGTGTTGAGGCCGGTCGGATAGCCGCTGACCTCATAAGGCTTGCCGAGGTCGAGGCCCGATTGCAGCACATAGGCGAGGTTCCACTGGGTCCCGTTGAAAACCCACTTCTGCAGGCCGGCGGTGGTCTGCGCGGCGGCGGCGGTATAGGAGCCGGTCAGGATATTGTTGCCGGGGCCGGCGACGAAAGTGCCTGTGCCGTTGCCTTCGTCGGCGACGTAGAGTGTCGTGGCGTTGGCGAACCAGATGCCGAAGGGGAAGGAGTTCGTCGACGTCTTGGCGATCGTCGTATTGAAGCCCTTCAGCACGCACATGTTGTTCGGCAGACCCTTTGTCGTCAGGGTCGAGGAGTTGTATTGCAGCGGCGCCGACAGGACCGGAGCCGAGAGATTGGGCAGGCCCGAGCCGGTCGGGCAGGCGTTGGGCTGACCGTTGGAGTTCACGCCGCTGTTGTCGACGAAATAGACCGTGTTGACGCCGTTGCTGCCGCTGCCCTTGGTGAATAGAGAATGTTGTTGAAGATCGTGATGCCGCGGAAATTGTCGTCCTTGCCGATCTTGTCCGCCGCATCGCCGAGTTCCGTGACGTTGAAGCTGGCGACCGGGGTCGGCGCGCCGGGCGTCTGGGTGCGACAGCGGCTCGTTGAGCGCGCCGAAGATCTGCAGCGCCGGCGGCGAGGATGACGCCGGTCGGTTGCGGGTTGCCGCCGTTGCCGGCGTTGCCTGCCGTCACATACACGTTCTCACTGTTCGGCAGACATAAGAGATCGCGGCGCGGCCGTTGTTGCCGCTATAGGCGTTGGTCGCCGTGAAGAAGAAGTCGCCGTTGAAGTTGAAGTCGGCGACGACGCGATAATAGGTGGATATGACCGGATTGGTCGGGTCGATGACGCCGGGCGTGTTGGAGTTGGACACGTCGATCGCGTCGATCGGCGCGAGATAGCCCATGAAGCTGACGCGGCTCTTGTCGGATGAGAGGTTCAGCGCGACTTCCGATTTCGACGAGAAGCTGCTGACCATCTGATCGGTCTCGGCTTTCACGCCCTTCATAGCGCTGTTCGGCACCTCATAGGTGTTGATGTAGACGCCGGCCGGGGTGATCTGGTCCAAGGTGATCTTGGAGGTGATGCCGAAGCTGCCGTCGACCGGCGCGTTGTTGAACACGAAGGGATAGGTTCCGTTGGCGACGGCGCTCACGCAGCCGCTCGTGCAGCCCGGCGGCAGGGGCTGGCCGACGGTGACGTTCGACGCTTTGTTGTCGTAAATCACGCGGCTGACCAGCAGATTGCCGGGAGTCGGCGCCTCGGCGGCGGAAGCCGCCTGAGCGGCGATGAGGCCCGCGAGGCTCGCGCCGAGCGCGGTGACGGCGAGATTCGCCCTGGGCGCGCGGAGGCCGCCCTTGAAATTGATCGACATGATTTTCCCCCAATGCGCGGCTCGGCCACTATGGCGGGCCGCGGTAGTGCCGCGCCACGCTTAGCCTCCGCGAATGACAGAGATGAGACTTGGTTATTCTCTTTAATTCAATGGTATTTGATGTGATGCGCGCGGCTCTTGCATTGGCCGCGGCGCGGATGTATAGGAAACGAAGCTTCAATCTCATAACGATCCTTAATGGATCGGCTGTTGAGAGTGGGTCCTGTGCCGGGCCCGCTCTTTTTGTTTTGGTCGGCGCCTGTCGCTCTTCGCAACATTGGGAAACGTCTTGTCGCAGGTTGAACCGGCGCCCGCCGCCCTCGACGAACCGCGTCTCGTCTCCGAGACCGGGGTCGCGGCGCGCGTCGCCGCCCTCGCCATTCCGGTTCTGGCGCAGCTCGGCTTTCGTCTCGTGCGGGCGAAGCTGATGGCGCAGAACGGCCAGACCCTGCAGATCATGGCCGAGCGCGCCGACGGCTCCATGTCGGTCGCCGATTGCGAGGCGGCGAGTCAGGCGCTTTCGCCCGAACTCGACGTCGCCGACCTCATCGCCGGCGAATATCGTCTCGAGCTTTCATCGCCCGGAATCGATCGCCCGCTCGTGCGCGTTTCGGATTTTCGCCGCGCGATCGGCCACGAGGCCAGGATCGAACTGACGCAACCGCTCGAATCTGGCCGCAGGCGCTTTCGCGGCCTCATCATGGCGGTCGACGGGGAGGGGCCGGACGCCATGCTGACGCTGGAGCGGGGCGACGCCAAAGAGGACGAGGAAAAGACGGTGCGGCTCTCGCTGCGCGATCTCGACGAAGCCAAACTGATGCTCACGGAGAGCCTGATCCGCGCCTCGCTGCGCGCCGCGAAAGCGCAAGAAGCGGCTGAGGACGAGAGCCCAGCCGACGCGGCGACGCAGGAAGAGCGCCCGCGCCGCGGCCCGGGCCGGTTCGCGCAAAAGGCCAGGGAAAAACAAAAGCCGCTGGTTCCGGCCGGCGTGCAGACCCATTTCAAGAAAGGGGGCGGAGGAGGTTCCGCGCGCGACTGATCCGCATCGGAGCCGCCTTCGCGCAAGGGAGGCGAAACAATGGCCGTCAGCGCCAATAGACTCGAACTTCTGCAGATCGCCGACGCGGTCGCGCGCGAGAAATCGATCGACCGCGGATCGTGATCGCGTCGATGGAAGACGCCATCGCAAAGGCGGCGCGTTCCCGCTACGGCAGGAAACCGATGTGCACGCCGAGATCAATGCGAAGAAGGGCGAAGTGCGGTTGTCGCGTCACATGCTGGTGGTCGATCAGGTCGAAAATCGACGCGAACCAGATTTCCCTCGAGGACGCCCGCAAGCGCAATCCGGCGGCGCAGATCGGCGACACCATCGCCGATACGCTGCCGCCGCTTCGAATTCGGCCGCATCGCCGCGCAATCGGCCAAGCAGGTGATCGTGCAGAAGGTGCGCGAGGCCGAGCGCGACCGGCAGTATGAGGAATTCAAGGACCGCATCGGCGACATCGTCAACGGCATCGTCAAGCGCGTCGAATATGGCAATGTCATCGTCGATCTCGGCCGCGGCGAAGCCATCATCCGCCGCGACGAAATGATCCCGCGCGAGATGTTCCGCACCGGCGACCGCGTGCGCGCCTATATCTATGACGTGCGGCGCGAGCAGCGCGGGCCGCAGATTTTCCTGTCGCGCACCCATCCGCAATTCATGGCCAAGCTGTTCGCGCAGGAAGTGCCGGAAATCTATGACGGCATCATCGAGGTCAAGGCGGTCGCCCGCGATCCGGGCTCGCGCGCCAAGATCGCGGTGATCTCGCGGGATTCCTCGATCGATCCGGTCGGCGCCTGCGTCGGCATGCGCGGCTCGCGCGTGCAGGCCGTCGTCAACGAATTGCAGGGCGAGAAGATCGACATCATTCCCTGGTCGCCGGACGCCGCGACCTTCATCGTCAATGCGCTGCAGCCCGCCGAAGTCGTCAAGGTCGTGCTCGACGAGGACACGCAACCGCATCGAAGTCGTGGTGCCGGACGATCAATTGTCGCTCGCCATCGGCCGGCGCGGCCAGAATGTGCGGCTCGCCTCGCAGCTCACCGGCTGGGACATCGACATCCTGACCGAGGCGGAGGAATCCGAGCGGCGTCAGAAGGAATTCGACGAACGCACCAATATCTTCATGAATGCGCTCGACGTCGACGAAGTCGTCGGACAGTTGCTGGCCTCGGAGGGCTTCCGCTCGGTCGAGGAACTGGCCTTTGTCGATCCGACCGAACTCGCCGGCGATCGAAGGCTTCGACGAGGACACGGCGGCCGAGATTCAAGAGCGCGCGCACGACTATCTCGACCGCGATCGAAGCCGAGCATGGATGCGCCAGCGCATCGAACTCGGCGTCGCCGACGAGCTCAAGGAGATCGACGGCGTCACCACGCGCGATGCTGGTCAAGCTTCGGCGAGAACGACGTGAAGACGGTCGAGGATCTCGCCGGCTGCGCCACCGACGATCTCGTCGGCTGGACCGAACGCAAGGACGGCGAGACCGTCAAGCATGCCGGTTCCTCGACGGTCTCGAGGTGTCGCGCGAGGAGGCCGAGGCGATGATCATGCCGGCGCGCGTGCGCGCCGGCTGGATCGAGGCGCCCGCGACCGAAGCCCCCGAAGGCGAGACGCAAGAGCACGACGCAGAGCGCGTCGGCCCCGGCGACGACGCTTAAAGCCAAGGTCATGGAAGATTCCGATGAAACCCGAGGCGGCGGATAGCGAACGAACCTGCATCGTCACGAGGCGCCAAGGCGACCCGGCGGCGATGATCCGATTCGTGCGCGGCGCCGGATGGACTCGTCGTTCCCGACATCAGGTCGCGGTTGCCGGGGCGCGGCGTCTGGGTCACCGGTCAAGCCGAGGTCGTCGCGGAGGCGGCGCGCAAGCAAGCTTTTTCCCGCTCGCTCAAGGCCAAGGCCGAAGCGCCGGCTTCGCTCGCCGCCGATGTCGACGCTCTGCTCGAAGCGGACTGCCTGCAGATGCTGGCGCTCGCCAACAAGGCCGGACAAGTCGTCGCAGGTTTCGGCAAAGTGGCGGAGAGCGCTGGAGAAAGGCGAAGCCGGCACGCTGATCGAGGCCGAAAAACGGCAGCGCGGACGGTCGGCGCAAACTCGTGCAGCTGGCGCGCCGCGCGGCGGCGGCCACCGGGCGCGGGCCTCGAATTCGTAACAATATTTGCGTCAAGCAATTGGATTTGGCTTTAGGCCGGACAAATGTGATACATGCAGCGCTCGCGTCGGGCGGGGTATCCGATGCTTTTGCGCAAAGATGCGCCCGGCTGTCGCGTTATCGCGGCGAAGGCGCTCCCGAAGTCGAAGAGGCGCAGCCGCTTTTGGAGAGCGAAGCTGACGCCGATTGTATGGACGAGCGCGCCTCTGAAGCGGGCGATGAAGATCAGTCCATGATGTTTGAGCGTCGAAAGGGCCAGGGGTCGGAAACCGAATGAGTGAGAGCGAAAATAGCGGCGACAAAACCCTGAGCGTTTCTCCGCCGAAGACCCTGCATTTGAAGCAGCGTCCGCCGGAAACGGGAGTCGTGCGCCAGAGCTTCTCCCATGGCCGCACCAAGGCCGTCGTCGTGGAGAAGGTGAAGCGCCGTCCGCCGGTCATGTCGAACCCGCCAAGCCCGCTCCCGCTGCGCCGACGCCGGCTGCGCCCGCGCCGGCCAGCGCTGCTCCCGCGGCGCCCGCCCCGTTTCGCCGCCGCCCGCGGCGCCCGCGCCGCGCCAGGAGCACAGGCCGCAAGAGCAGCGTCAACAGGAACAGCGTGCGCCGCGCCGCGGCGCCGGCGTGGTGTTGCGCGCCTTGACCGACGATGAGCGCGAGGCCCGTGCGCGAGCGCTGGTCGACGCCCGCCAACGCGAGGAGGAAGATCGCCGCCGCGCTGAGATCGAAGCCAAGGCGAGAGCCGAGCGCGACGCAAGAGAACGTGAGGAGCGCGCCGCCGCCGACGCCCGCAAGCGCGAGGAAGATTCGCGCATCGCGCGCGAGGCCGAGGCCAAGCGCCGGTCCGAAGACGAGGCGCGCCGCCGTCTCGCCGGCGAGCCCCCGGCGCCGGCTCCCGCGCCTTCGCGCTCCGTGGCGCAAGCTCCGCGCCCGGCTGCCACTGCAGCGGCGGAGCCCGCGTCGGCGGCGCGAGACCGCGCAGCCTGCCGATACGAAACGCGTCACGACCGCGACGCCCGTCGCGCGCCGTCCCGCGATGCCGACGGCGGCAGTGCCGCCGGCGCGTCCGACCCCCTCGCGCGGCGCGAAGGATCGCGGCCGCCTGACCGATCACCCGCGCCACCTCCGGCGAAGAGGAAGAGCGCATCCGCTCGCATCGCCGCTTCCGCGCGCCGCACCCAGCGGCTCAAGGGGCGCGTGAGCGGAAACGAAGGAAAAACTGCTGCGCGAAGTCGTGCTGCCCGAGACCATCACGATCCAGGAACTCGCCAACCGCATGTCGGAGCGCGCGGTCGACGTCATCAAGCCTGCTGATGAAGCAGGGCCAGATGCAGAAGATCACCGACGTGATCGACGCCGACACGGCGCAGACTCATCGCCGAGGAACTCGGCCACACCGTCAAGCGCGTCGCCGAGTCCGACGTCGAGGAAGGCCTGTTCGACGCTCCGGACGTCGGCGAGGATCTGCAGCCGCGTCCGCCGGTCGTCACCATCATGGGCCATGTCGACCACGGCAAGACCTCGCTGCTCGACGCCATCCGCCACGCCAATGTCGTGTCCGGCGAAGCCGGCGGCATCACGCAGCACATCGGCGCCTATCAGGTGACCGCCCCCAACGGCGCGGCGGTCACCTTCATCGACACCCCCGGCCACGCCGCCTTCACGGCGATGCGCGCGCGCGGCGCCAAGGTCACCGACATCGTGGTGCTGGTCGTCGCCGCAGACGACGGCGTCATGCCGCAGACGGTCGAGGCGATCAATCACGCGCGCGCCGCGCATGTGCCGATCATCGTCGCCATCAACAAGATCGACAAGCCCGACGCCAAGCCCGAGCGCGTGCGCGCGGAACTGCTGCAGTATGAAGTGCAGGTCGAAAGCCTCGGCGGCGAAACGCTCGAGGTCGAGGTATCGGCCAAGCAGCAGATCAATCTCGACAAGCTGCTCGAACTGATCGCGCTGCAGGCCGAACTGCTCGACCTCAAGGCCAATCCCGACCGCTCGGCGGAAGGCACGGTCATCGAGGCGCGGCTCGACAAGGGCCGCGGCCCGGTGGCGACGGTGCTGGTGCAGCGCGGCACGCTGCATGTCGGCGACCTTGTCGTCGCCGGCTCGCAATGGGGCAGAGTTCGCGCGCTGCTCGACGACAAGGGCGCTGTGCGGCATGAGGCCGGTCCGTCCTTCCCGGTCGAGATTCTCGGCTTTTCCGGGACGCCCGAGGCCGGCGACCGTGTCGCCGTGGTCGAAACGGAAGCTCGCGCGCGCGAGATCACCGAATATCGCGAACGTCAGAAGCGCGACAAGCTGCGGCGCGCGGCGGTTCGGCGCGGTCTTCGCTGACCGACATGATGAGCCAGCTCAAGACCGCGGGCCGCAAGGAGTTCCCGCTGGTCGTCAAGGGCGACGTGCAGGGCTCGGTCGAGGCGATCATCGCCGCGCTCGAAAAGCTCAACACGGACGAGGTGGCGGCGCGCGTCGTGCACGCCGGCGTCGGCGGCATCTCGGAATCCGACATCTCGCTCGCGGAGGCTTCCGGCGCCGCGGTGATCGGCTTCAACGTCCGCGCGCATAAGGAGGCGCGCGAGGCTTCGGAGCGCACCGGCGTCGAAATCCGCTACTACAACATCATCTACAATCTCGTCGACGACGTGAAGGGCGCGATGTCGGGTCTGCTTGCGCCGACGCTGCGCGAGACGATGCTCGGCAATGCGCTGATCCTCGAAGTCTTCGACATTTCCAAGGTCGGCAAGGTCGCGGGCTGCCGCATCACCGACGGCAGGGTGGAGCGCGGCGCGAATGTCCGGCTCATCCGCGACAATGTCGTCGTGCACGAGGGCAAGCTCTCGACGCTCAAGCGCTTCAAGGACGAGGTCAAGGAAGTCGACGCCGGCCAGGAATGCGGCATGGCGTTCGAGAACTACCAGGACATGCGCGCCGGCGACGTCATCGAGTGCTACCGCATCGAGGAGATCAAGCGGACGCTGTGATGGCGGGCGGTTGGTCTGGGAGCAAAAAGAGCGCCGGTCATAGAGCGGCGCTCTCTTCGCGCTATTTCGCCTCTTAGCGAGAGAGAGTTTCGGTAACAATGGGCGAAGCGCTTTCGCGCTTCAAAAGGAAGCCTTTCGCGGTTCAATCCCAGCGGAAGCCTATT
The DNA here is from genome assembly GCA_963820145.1 of uncultured Alphaproteobacteria bacterium. Classification (GTDB taxonomy): domain Bacteria; phylum Pseudomonadota; class Alphaproteobacteria; order Rhizobiales; family Beijerinckiaceae; genus Methylocystis. Next base: position 21,553 of record CAWFZD010000092.1, on the reverse strand, counting down.
GGCGGCGATTTACGAACCATGTCCAGAACTCATCACCAATCCGGCGCAGAGCCCTCGCAGCGCATGCTGCGGGTCGGCGAACTCATCCGCCACGCATCCGCGCAGCTTCTTTCCCGCGGCGAGATCGTCGATCCCGTGCTGGAGAAGCACGTCGTCACCGTTTCGCGCGTCAAAATGAGTCCCGACCTCAAGCTCGCGACCATCTATGTGATGCCGCTCGGCGGCGCGGACGAGCCCGAGGTTTTGGGCGCGCTCGAGAAGCACAGGAAGTTCCTGCGCGGCGAACTCGCGCATCGGATCAATCTCAAGTTTGCGCCGGAGGTGCGCTTTCGCATCGACGATTCCTTCGACAATGTTTCGCGCATCGATGCGCTGCTCAATTCGGACAAGGTCAGGCGCGACTTGCATCCGCAAGACGGAACTGGCCAGACATCGGAAGACGATCGCTAGTTAAATGAATCAACGCAAGATCGAACGCGCCGTCGTCGACGGCTGGATCGCGCTCGACAAACCCGTCGGCATGACGTCGACGCAGGCGGTGTCGCGCCTGAAGCGCATCTATAACGCCAAGAAAGCCGGCCACGCCGGCACGCTTGATCCGCTGGCCTCGGGGATGTTGCCGATCGCTTTCGGCGAAGCGACCAAGACCGTGCCTTTCGTGCAGGACGGCGAAAAATCCTATCTTTTCACCGTGCGCTGGGGCGCTGAGACCGACACCGACGATTCCGACGGGACTGTCGTGCGCGTCAGCGACGCTCGGCCCGAGCCCGCCGCCATCGCGGCGCTGCTGCCGCGTTTCCACGGCGATATTTTGCAGACGCCGCCGCAGTTTTCCGCCATCAAGATCGCTGGCGAGCGCGCCTATGATCTTGCGCGCGAGGGCGAGCAGGTCGATTTGAAGCCGCGCCCGGTGACCATCCATCGTCTCGAAATCCTCGGCCATGCCGGCGACGAGACGCGGCTTGCGATGGATTGCGGCAAAGGCGCTTATGTGCGCGCGATCGCGCGCGACATCGGTCGGCTGCTCGGCTGCTACGGCCATGTGACGGCGCTGCGGCGCACGCGCGTCGGTCCGTTTTTGGAAGACGACAGCTTTACCTTCGAGGAGATCGAGGCGCCGGGCGGCGCGCTCGCGGCGCTGCTTTCGGTCGAAGCCGGTCTGCTCGGCCTCCCTTGCGTCGTCGTCGATCGCAATGCGGCTGCGCGGCTGCGTCGCGGCGGCTCGCTGATCCTGCGCGGGCAGGGGGCGCCGTTGGGCGGCGTCGCCTACGCCTCCTGCGGCGGCGCGCCGGTCGCCTTCGGCGAGGTGGTGGAAGGCGCCCTGGTGCCGTCGCGCGTGTTCAACCTGCCGTTTTAAGAGTGTTTTCGAGCGAAGCGGGAACCGGTTCGCGTGAAGAAAACACGATGAAGCGTTCTAGAGCGGGCGAGACCCCCAGGCGACAAAGGGCCCGTTGCGATAGTTTTGCGCGGCTTTGCCGTAGCGCAGCGGCGCGCCGTCCGGCCCCAGCACCATGCCGCCCGCGGCGCGCAGAACCGCGTCGCCGGCCGCCGTATCCCACTCCATCGTCGGACCAAAGCGCGGATAGACGTCGGCCGCGCCCTCGGCGACGCGGCAGAACTTCAGCGACGAGCCGGCGTCGGCGCGCTCCCTGATGTTCAGCCGGGCGAGGAAGTCTTCGGTTTGCGCGTCCCTATGCGAGCGCGAGACGAGTGCGGTCAGCCCATCTTGCGGCGTTTTGCGCACGTGAATCGCGCGCCGGTTCTCGCGCGAGGGAAGCGGCGCGCCGGGCGCAACGGCGGCGAAAAGGGCCTCCTCGCCGGCGCCGAGCCAAAGCGCGCCGAGCGCCGGGGCGAAAACTGCGCCGGCTTTTGGCGCGCCGTCTTCGACGAAGGCGACGTTGATCGTGAACTCGTCTCGTCGCGCAATGAATTCGCGCGTGCCGTCGAGCGGATCGACGAGCAGAAAGGCGCCGCTTTGCTGCGGCGTTTCGCCTTGCACGGCGCTCTCTTCGGCGATGATCGGCAGTGCGGGAAGCGCGCGCGCGAGGCGATCGAGGAGAAAGGCTTCCGTGCGCTCGTCAGCCTCCGTGACGGGGCTGTCGTCGTTTTTGATCCGCGTTTCGATGGCGGCGCGGGAATAGACTTCCATGACGATCGTCCCGGCCTCGACGCAGAGCTGTGCGAAGAGTTCGGCGAGCGCGAGGAGATCCGTCGAAGGCGCGGTCAGCATCGGACAAGGCTCCAAAAGCCTCAAAGATGGATATAGACGAAGCCCATGCCTTGCAGTCGGGCAAGTTCGGCTGCGCCGCTGGGGATGATATCGTCTTGCGTCACGCCATAAAGCGCATGCACGTCGATCTGGCGCTCTTTCAAGGTGTTGGCGCATATCAGGAAGCGCACGCCGACCTTCCGGAGCCCGTCGAGGCGGCTGGCGAGATCCTTATCCCCGTTGGCTAACTGAAACAATTCGACGCCCGCCCCGTGGTCGACCACGCGAATCTCGACATGATCCTTGCCGACAGCTTCGACGTGATTGCGTATGCTGTTCAGCATCCGCCTGAAATAGGAGGCGTTGTCGGGGCCGCCGCCGTCATTGTGGTAGACGACCTTCTGGTCCTGGTAATAGGGCGCGGACTGCGCTTGCGCGGTTTCGAAGCGCAGTCCGGGGCTCGCCAAGATTGCGGCAAGGAGAACGGCGGCGAGGAATTTCATTCTGTACATGTTCATCTTCATCGCGATCATGATCTGCGGGCGGCGAGCTGCCGAGGCTTTTTGCATATCGGCCGAAGACGGCGAACCCAAGACGCCGGTCTGGAGAGCTCGGCCAGCGCCTCGCCTGACACAGCGCGGTTTCGTGCTAAGATCGATATGTTCACCAATCGCCCGAGCGAGTGTCGCATGGTCACGACCCAACGCAAGCCGCCGCCGCTCATGGACGTCGCCGACTTCATCGATTGGCCGGGCGATGGCTCCGACATGAGATACGAGCTGATCGACGGCGTTCCGCGCGCCATGGCGCCCGGAAGCGACACGCACAATACGATCGTCATGGCTCTTGGCGTCATGCTGGCTAACCAGCTGCAACGAACAAGACCGGGCTGCCGCGTCGTCGTCGCGCCCGGCGTTCAACCGCGTGTGCGAGCCAGCTGGAATTTTCGCATCCCCGATCTTGGCGTCACCTGCGCGCCCGCCCAGGCCGGAGACATCATGACGCCCGACCCCATTCTGCTGGTCGAGGTTCTCTCTCCGGGCAACGCCAGCGAAACCTGGGAAAACGTCATGGCCTACACAACGTTGCCGTCGGTTCAGGAGATTTCTGGTGGTCCACTCGACCCGTGTGAAGGCCGAACTGCTCGCCCGCGACGCCGCCGGCGCCTGGCCCGCCGATCCGCAAGCCATTGAGGCGGGCGGAGCGGTTGTTCTGGAGTTGGTCGGGTTCGAGTTCCCCCTCGCGCAGGCCTATGCGGGGGACGCATCTGGCGTGAGGATGCGATTGGGGGAGGGTCTTGAGTGGTCGCGCAAGGGTGAGAGGCTTCATGCGGCGCGAGGCTTTTCTTGTCGGCCGGCACGGTCGCTATCGCCGCCTTTCCGCGCAGAGTTGCGTGGCTACTTCACAAAGTTCGTGGGCAAGATCTTGCGGTCGTCGATTATTGCGCTCTCGATCTGTGAATGCGTAAGATTGCGAGCACCGGTAAAATCGCGCCTTCCAAATTGGGCGTTGCTGAGATCGGTGCGGCGCATGAAGACGCCGCTGAGGTCGATCTTGAAGGGTGCGCGTCTTTCGGACCTAGCCGCCAGATTCACCGTCGTCTCTCCTTTGCTCGCGCACGAGCCTCGGCTTGGCGTTTGGCGACAGTGACGCGAAGCCAGCCGAGATAAAGGCCGAACGCGCCGCCGAAAAATATGCCAAAGTTACGGATGATCTCTGAAAACTCCAACCATTTCATGCCGTCTCCTATTCCGCCGCCTCCACGTCGAACGCGCCTCTGTCCACCCCGCCGCCGACAAGAATCGCGCGCTTGCCGGCATGGTTGGCGGCGCTGACGACGCCTTCCTTCTCCATCCGCTCGACCAGCGAGGCCGCCTTGTTGTAGCCGACCGAAAGCCGGCGCTGGATATAGCTCGTCGAGCACTTTCTTGTCGCGCAGCACGATGGCCACGGCGCGGTCGTAGAGATCGCCGGATTCCTCGGCGTCCATCGCGCCCGGGCCGGCAGCGGCGCCGTCCTCGCCGCTCGCCCGGCTCGTCCTCGCTCGGTGATCGCGTCGAGATATTCCGGCTGGCCCTGCGTCTTCAGATGCGCCACGACCTTCTCGACCTCGCCGTCGGAGACGAAAGGCCCGTGCACGCGCGAGATGCGGCCGCCGCCGGCCATGTAGAGCATGTCGCCCTGGCCGAGCAGCTGCTCGGCGCCCTGCTCGCCCAAAATCGTGCGGCTGTCGATCTTCGACGTCACCTGGAAGGAGATGCGGGTCGGAAAATTCGCCTTGATCGTGCCGGTGATGACGTCGACCGAGGGGCGCTGCGTCGCCATGATGAGGTGGATGCCGGCGGCGCGCGCCATCTGCGCGAGGCGCTGGATCGCGCCTTCGATCTCCTTGCCGGCGACCATCATCAGATCGGCCATTTCGTCGACGATCGACGACGATGAAGGGCAGGGCGCGAGAGTCCATCTCCTCGCTGCTCGTAGATCGCCTCGCCGGTCTCGCGGTCGAAGCCGGTCTGCACCGTGCGGGTGAGCATCTCGCCTCTTGGCGCGGGCTTCGGTGACGCGCGCGTTGAAACCGTCGATGTTGCGCACGCCGAGCTTGGACATTTTCTTGTAGCGGTCCTCCATCTCGCGCACCGCCCATTTGAGCGCGACGACCGCCTTCTTCGGGTCGGTGACGACGGGGGTCAGGAGATGCGGAATGCCGTCGTAGACGGAAAGCTCCAGCATTTTCGGATCGACCATGATCAGCCGGCACTCTTCGGGCTTCAAGCCGGTAGAGCAGCGACAGGATCATCGTGTTGATGGCGACCGATTTGCCCGAGCCGGTCGTGCCGGCGACAAGCAGATGCGGCATGCGCGGCGAGATCGACGATGACCGGCTCGCCGCCGATCGTCTTGCCGAGCGCGATGGCTAGCTCGGTGTTTCGTCGCCGTGAAATCCTCGCAGGCGAGGAGTTCGCGCAGGTAAACCATCTCGCGGCGCTGATTGGGCAGTTCGATGCCGATGGCGTTGCGCCCCGGCACCACGGCGACGCGCGCCGAAATCGCCGACATGGAGCGCGCGATATCGTCTGCAAGGCCGATGACCCGCGAGGATTTGATGCCCGGCGCAGGCTCCAGTTCATAAAGCGTGACGACCGGCCCGGGACGCATGTTGATGATTTCGCCGCGCACGGAGAAGTCGTCGAGCACGCCCTCCAGGGTGCGGGCGTTCTGCTCCAGCGCCTCTTGCGATATTTTTTGCGAGGGCCCGGCCTTTTTCGGCTCGGCGAGCAGCTCCATGGCCGGATATTCATATGTCAGAGGGGCGGCGACGGCTGAGCGTTCGCGCGACACCCGCCTGGCGCCCGCGACGGGAGGCGCCGCTGCCGGGGCCGGCTGGTTGACCGCGCGCGTTCGCGCGACAGGCGTTTCATCCGCGTCGACGGCGCGGCTGCGCTGCGGCGCGCGCGGCTCGAAAGCGTAGGTTTCGTCGAAGCTCGGCTCGCGTCGCTCGGGCGCGTCCACAGTTTCGGCGTCGAGCGGCTGCGTCTTCTGCTTTGCCAGGCCAAGCAGCGTCGCCTGGCGCATCATGTTGCGCGCGGCCGCCGTAACGGCGCGACGCAAAGAGGCTTTGGCGGCGAGGGCCCAATGTAGAGTCGCGCCGAGCGCGATGATGGCGAGGCCCGGCTCGCCCGCGCTGTCGTCGGCGTCGTCGGGCTCGGGTTCGCGGCGCGCCGGCGCGGGCGCGATCTGCGACAACCGCCGCTGTTCCTCGCGCAAATCCTGATCGCTCTCGAAGCCGTAGCCCGCCGCGCCGGTCAGCATCAATATTGCGCCGGCGATCGACGTGAGTTCGAAAATCGCCGGTCCTAAGCGATTATTCCCGCTGGCGTGGCGCGGCGCCGACAGTATCGCATCGCCAAGGATGCCGCCGAGCCCGGTCGGCAGAGGCCAGCTGTCGGTGACCGGCAGCAGTGACGCCGCGGCGCTGGCGCAGGCGACGCCGCCGAACCACAGCAGCAGGCGCAAGCGCGCGCGTTCGCCGAAACGATGGGTCACGAGCCGATAGCCGAGCGCCGCAATGGGGAGCAGCGCCGCGACGGCGCCGCCGACGCCGACGAGCTGCATCAGGAGATCGGCGACGACCGCGCCGGGCAGGCCGAGCGCGTTATGCACGCGCCGATCCGTCGCATGATTGAGCGATGGATCCTGCGCCGACCATGTGAATAGCGCCAGCGCCAGCGCGGCGCTGAAGGCCAAAACCAGCGCGCCGACGAATTCGACGAGACGGCGGCGCGAGAACTCTCGCAACGAATCGCTGGCGGGGCCGAAGGTCTGGCTGCGGATCATGTCTCTGGCTCGTCGCGGCTTGGAAGCAAGCTAAGGGCTGACCCGAAGGGGCCCTCCACGGCGATTATGAACGAGCAGAGGAAACGAAGGGTAAAGGCGAGTTAACCGATCAAGGATGCAGACGCTTGTTCAGGAAGAAATCAGTCGCCGCTCGGGCGAGCGGCGACGATCTTGATGAAAAGGCCCTCGTCTCACCCCCTCGCTGCGAGTTCATGCGCGGCGACGAGTTCATGGTCCTGTTTGCCGACCTTCCTGGCCGAGGGACGCGACGCGATCCGCTCGATGAAGGCCTGCGCCTCTTCGCTCGTCGGAAACAGGCCGAAGCTCGTCATCCAGCGGAGCGCCGTGCCCCAGAGAATGTCGGCGGCGGTCATTTGCGCGCCCAACATATAGGGGCCCTTGGCGAGTTGCGCCCGTACCAGCGCGACGACATCGTCATAGCCGCCGTAGGGGCTCATCGCGCGCATGCCGGCGTCTGTTTTGCGCGCGCGATCGACCATCGCCGGCTCGAAGGAGGAGCCGTAAATCGCCATCCAGCGCAGATAGGGTCCGCGCAGCGCGTCGCCGATCTTAGGCGCGAGGCCCATCTGCGGAAAAGCGTCGGCGAGATAGATGTAGATCGCGACCTGCTCGGTGACGACGGCGTCGCCATGCTTGATCGCCGGGACCTTGCCCAGCGGGTTGATTGCAAGATAGTCGGGCTTGTGATTGTCCCCGAGCTTGCCGTTCAGGACATGCAGCTCATCAGGGCGCCTGCAATTCTTCCAGCAGGATTTGCGTCCCCGAGGAACGCGTCTGCGGCATGTGGAACAACGTCACTTTTGCATCGGACATCTACGGCCCTCCTTGTCGGCGCGGCAGTTAAGGGTGCGAAGCCGACAAAAGGATGACGGGAGGTTCTTCGACAATTCTACGGCGTCGAACCCGCCGCTGCGTCGAAAACTTACGACGTCATCGCGAGCGAAGCGAAGCAATCCAGGATTCCAGCGATGCTATGCTGATCAGAGATTCCTGTGGATTGCTTCGCTTCGCTCGCAATGACGGCCGCTATTGCGCTACAGGCCGACTTCAGCCCAAAAGCTTCTTGATCTCCGCCTTCAGCCCCTCCGCAATGTCGGGGCGCTCGAGTGCGAAGGCGATGTTGGCGGCGAGAAAGCCGAGCTTGGAGCCGGTGTCGTAGGTCTTGCCGTCGAAGCGCACGCCGTGGAAGTCTTGCGTCGCGGCGAGCTTGATCATCGCGTCGGTGAGCTGGATTTCGCCGCCGGCGCCGCGTTCCCCCTTCTCCAGCAACGCGAAGATTTCGGGATGCAAAATGTAGCGCCCGGAGATGATGAGGCTGCTCGGCGCCGTTCCCTGCGGCGGCTTCTCGACCATCCCGTCGATCTTGAAGCTGTGGCCAAAATCCGCGCCGACGCCGACGATGCCATATTGGTGCGTCTCGCTCGGGTGCACCTCCTCCACGGCGATGACGTTGCCGCCATGCTTCTCGTAGGTCTCCACCGCTTGCGCGAGGCAGCGGCTCTTGCGCGGGCCTTTGGGCAGCGTGACCATGTCGGGCAGCAACACTGCGAATGGCTCGTCGCCGATGATGTCGCGCGCGCACCACACCGCGTGACCGAGCCCGAGCGGCTCCTGCTGACGCGTAAAGCTCGTCGCGCCGGCGAGCGGCGTATCGGCGATCAGCGCATCATATTCCTTGGTCTTGTTGCGGCGCCGCAGCGTGTCTTCCAATTCGTAGGCGCGGTCGAAGTGATCCTCGATCACCGCCTTGCCGCGCCCGGTGACGAACACGAAATGCTCTATCCCGGCTTCGCGCGCCTCGTCGACGACATGCTGCACGACGGGTCTGTCGACGACCGTCAACATCTCCTTCGGCACGGCTTTGGTGGCCGGAAGAAATCTGGTGCCGAGGCCTGCGACTGGAAAAACAGCCTTGCGTATGCGCTTGGTCATAGAGGGTCCGTTGTTTTCGCGGTAAAGGGTATGACACGCCCACGGCTACGATCTTTTCATCTTTGCCGCGGGATTATTTAGTTTCCGCCCGTTAACATCGGGTGACAAGGTCTTCAAGCAGGGGACGGCATGACGGTATTGGTGACGGGCGGCGCCGGCTACATTGGCAGCCACATGGCGCTCGAGCTTTTGGACGCAGGCGAAAAGGTCGTCGTTCTCGACAATCTGTCGACAGGGTTCCGTTGGGCGGTTCCCGAGGGCGCGCCGCTCGTCGTCGGCGATTTCGGCGACGAGGATTTCGTCACCGAAATCATCGCCCGCCACGACGTCGACGAGATCATTCATTTCGCCGCCAAGATCGTCGTGCCCGAATCCGTCGCCGATCCGCTCGGCTATTATCACAACAACACGTCGAAGGCGCGCACCCTGCTCGAAACGCGCGACCGAATGCGGCGTGACGCGCTTCATTTTTTCTTCGACCGCGGCGGTCTATGGCGACCCGACGCAAAATCCGGTCACCGAGGATGAAACTTTAAAGCCCATGTCGCCCTACGGCCGCTCCAAGCTGATGGTCGAATGGATGCTGGAGGACGTCTCCAAAGCCTATGACTTCAACTATGTGGCGCTGCGCTATTTCAATGTCGCTGGCGCCGATCCGAAGGGCCGCAGCGGCCAGTCGACGCCGAACGCCACGCATCTCATCAAGGTCGCGGCGCAAGCTGCGCTCGGCCTGCGCCCGAAAATGCAGGTGTTCGGCGACGATTATCCGACGCCCGACGGCAGTTGCGTGCGCGACTACATCCATGTCTCCGATCTCGCCCGCGCCCATATGGACGCCTTGCGGCATCTCCGCGCAGGGAAGGGCAGCCTCGTCTGCAATTGCGGCTATGAGCGGGGCTTTTCGGTTCTCGAGGTCATCGACACGGTGAAACGGGTTTCCGGAGTCGACTTCCCTGTCGAAATCGGCCCGCGGCGGGCAGGCGATCCGTCCGCGATCGTCGCCGCCAATGCGCGCATCAGAAACGTGCTGGGTTGGAAGCCGGAACACGACAACCTCGAAGAGATCGTGCGTCAGGCGCTGGACTGGGAGCGCGGCCTCAAGACGCGCAAAGGCGGGTGACGCGGGCCGGCGGCGCGGCGCGTCTCGAAGACGAACTCGTTGAGTTTCGCGCCTTCGGCGCGCCCACGCGCCTCATCAACGAGGAAGGCGTTCGCTATTTCGTCAATGAATTCTGGACCTCGGCGCAAAGACGCGGACACTCGCTGCATGAGGTGAGCTATCGCGCCTGCTTCAAGGCGGAGCTGCCGCAGTTTTTCATCAGCCGCCTGACGGATCCTGGCGACGCGGTCCTCGATCCCTTCATGGGGCGCGGCACGACGCCGCTGCAGGCGGCTCTGCAGGGCAGGCGCCCGCTCGGCGCCGACGTCAACCCCTTGAGCACGCTGCTCACGCGCCCGCGCCTTAAGCCCCCTTCTCTCGACGTGATCGCGGCGCGGCTCAGCGAGATCGACTGGCGCGGCGACATCGAACGCGAGGACCTGCTCGCCTTCTATCATCCGGAGACGCTGCGACGCATTTGCGCGTTGCGCAGACATTTGCTCGCGCAACATGCGCCCGACGCGGCCGACGACTGGATCGCCATGGTCGCGATCAACCGGCTGACCGGCCATTCGCCGGGCTTTTTCTCGGTCTATTCGCTGCCGCCCAATCAAGCGGTGTCGGTCGAGGCGCAGCGCAGGATAAACGCCAGACGCGGTCAGACCCCGCCGCGGCGCGACGTCGCGCAATTGATCCTGAAGAAATCGCGCAGCCTGCTTGCGGACGGCGCGCCGCCCGCGCACCCCGTGGGTTTGCTCGCGACGGGCGACGCGTCGAAGCTCGATTTCGTCGCCGACGCGAGCGTGAAACTCATCGTCACCTCGCCGCCCTTCCTCGACGTCGTGCAATACGCCCAAGACAACTGGCTTCGTCTCTGGTTCGCGAATATCGACGCAGGCGCGGTGGGCCTGTCGACGCACCGCAGCGCAGCGGAATGGAGCGCCATGGTGCGGGCCTGTCTCGCCGAGTTTGCGCGTGTTGTACAACCTGGCGGCCACGTCGCGTTCGAGGTCGGGGAAGTGCGCGGCGGCAAGGTTCTGCTGGAGCGCCTGGTCTGGCGCGCCGCTGAAGGCCTGCCCTTCGAGCGCCTGTTCGTGCTGGTGAATGCGCAGGAATTCACCAAGACCAGCAACTGCTGGGGCGTCGACAACAACGCCAAGGGCACGAATTCGAACCGGATCGTGCTGCTGCGGCGAATGTAGAAGCTATTTCACGAACTTGACGGCCGCGAAAATGAAGCCCGCCAAGGCGAGTTGCGTGACGATCAGCCAGCGCAAAACGTCGACTTTCAAATTGGCGTTCAGGGTCTCCATCTTGGCTTCAAGCTTGGCTTCAAGGCGCTCCAGATCGGCTTTGGTGGCGACGGTGTCTCGCAAGGCCGCGTCTAAAGCGTCCGCCTGGGCGCGCGCCTGCTTTTCGTCGACTCCCGCGGCTGTAAGCCGGTCGATATAGGCCAGCCTGTCGAAGGTCAGGTTCGTTGCGCTCATGGGCTGAAGATAGGCTGGACGTCTTTGACTATCAATCAGCCTTATTCTCGGCGCCAGACGCCAGAGTCACTCCACCACCACCCGAACGCTGCGTGAGGCGCTCTTGTGCAGAGCGAGCCGCGCCTCGATGCGATGCGCGCCCGGCCGCAGCGGCCAAAACACGGTCTGGTCCGCGTCGGCGGTGACGAAAGGGTCGCCGTCGACATACCAGACGATTTGCGCCGGCCAAGGCAGCGGCTTCAACTTCAACGCCAGCTTGTTCAGCGACGCGGGCTGTTCCGGGTTGCGCCAGATATGCGTGTCGGGTTCGGGCGTCGCGATCTTTAGCTCCGGCGGAGACGCCGCAGCTTGATTTGCGACGCCGGGGAGCAAAAGCGCATGCGGCGCCTCCTGCGGCTTCAACCATTCGCGCAGCGTCCCGACAGCGGCGCCGTCCTGGCCGAGCGTCAGACTGAGCAGCGCTTGCGTGCGGCCCGGGGGAGGCGCGAAGTCGTCGCCGGCGATCTCGCCTGGCTTTGCGCCATGCAGCATGGTCAGCACGGCGTGCGCCAGGCGCGCCGCCGAAGCCGCGCCGCCGACCTCGCGCATCGCGCCGGCGTCGGCGCGGCCGAGCCAGACGCCGACGATGAATTTCTTCGAATAGGCGAGCGTCCAGGCGTCGCGATAGCCCTGGCTCGTGCCGGTCTTGACGGCGACCGCGAAGGGATAGTCGAGCGGTCCGTAGCGCGGAAAGGTCGGCAGGCGCGCTTGCGGATCGGCGAGCATGGAGGTGATCAGCCGCGCCGTATCGAGCGACAGCGCGCGGCGCGGCGCGGAACGTCGCTGTTCGCGCGCGTAACTCAGATCGCGCAGCACGCCGTCGTCGGCGAGCATCGCATAGGCGCGCATCAAACGGTCGAGCCGCGTCGGCAAGGCGCCGATCGCCATCGCGGCGCCGAAACTGTCCGCCGGGGTTTCGAGATCATGCAGGCCGAGGTCGTGGAGGAATTCGAAATTGGCGTCGACGCCGACGCGGCGCAGCAGATTGGCCGCCGGCACGTTGCGCGAATTGGCGAGCGCCTGGCGCGGCGACATCGGCCCCAGAAAAGCGCCGTCGGCGTTGTTGATTCCGCTGGCGACTTCGGGCGCGTCGATCAAAAGATCGCTGGCGTTGAGCGCGCCGCGCTCAAAGGCCAGCGCATAGACGAAAGGCTTCAGCGCCGAGCCGGGAGAGCGCGCGACGCGCGTGAAGTCGAACGCGCCGGCCGCCGCGTCGCGCGCGCCGTAACGCGCCGAACCGACCTCGGCGAGGACGGCGTTGGAGCCGCGCTCGACCACCATCATCGCGACCTGGCGCGCGCCTGCGTCGCGGAAGGCGTCGAGATAGCGCCTGGCCAGCGCCGCGACGCGCGTCTCGACGGCAAGATCGACGCTGGCGTGCAGGATCGGATCACGGGCCGGCGCCTGCAACAGCCCGTCGCGCACGAGACGCTCGAAGCGGAGCGCGAGATGCAAGGCCTCCGGCGGCCTGCGCTTGAGCGGCAGAGGCCGCATCGCGTTAAGCTGCGCCTTCGCAGCCAAGGCTTGCGCAGCGTCGATATGACCTTCGCGCGCGAGTTCGTCCAACGCGGACGCGGCGCGGCGTTTGGCGCGTTCCAGGCCCTTTTCATTGGCGAGGTTCATCGCGCCCGGCGCCTGCGGCACGGCGGCGAGCAGCGCCGTCTCGGCCAAGGAGAGGTCCTCGAGCGGTTTGTCGAACCAGAAGCGCGCCGCGTGCGCCGCCCCGTGACTGCCCGCGCCATAGGGCGCGAGCCGCAGATAATGTGCGAGTATCGCGTCGCGTCCAAAGCGCGCCGTGAGCGCGAGCGCGGTCGCGGCCTCCGTGATCTTTTGCGCAAATCCGCGCCGCGCCGGATGTTGCATGCGCGCGACCTGCATCGCCAGCGTCGAGGCGCCTTCGCGCGCATGGCGATGGAAGAGATTGCGCCAGCCCGCGCGTAAAATCGCGATAAGGTCGACGCCGGGATGCTGATGGAAGCGGCGGTCTTCGAGCGCGAGCGTCGCCTGAGCGAAGCGCTCCGGGACTTTTTCCAGCGGCCAAAAGCCGTAGTCGCCATGCGCGTCGGAATGCGCGATCTGCGTGATAAAGGCGCCGGCGCGATCGTAGACGATTTCGCTCGCGCGCGGCGAGACGAGCGTTGCGCGAGACGACGCCGCACCCGCGAGCCACAGGCCGCCGCCAGGCATGCAACAGACGACGGCCAGGGCGAGGGATAATCGCCGCAGCTTTCCCGGGTTCCGGCGACGGCGCAAATCTTCAATCTTCGGCATGGTTGCGATGTGCTTTATGCAGCGCGAGAAAACTCTATCATACGATGCCCAAAAAGAGCGCCAAAGCCCTATTGAGTTTTCATTCGCGGCGCGCACCCGGAGGATGAAACGCCGCAGCGTATACCGCAGAGCTTGGACTTGACGCTGTTGGTTTCTAGATAGGCGTAAAAGCAGCGCGTCGCCACGAAGATTGCGTCGCAACTGAGGCGCGAAGCCGCTTCGCCCGAGCGTCGACGCTCTGACCGTCGGCCAGCTCAAGAGGAACGAAATGCCACCTTAAGCGTTTTCCACGCCACGATTCATTCAAGGAACGGGCGTTAGGAAAATGAGAATGCATAGGCGACGAACTCTGTGGCTTTCAGCGTTTTCGTTGATTGCTACTCATTCCTTAGCCGCGACCGCACCGCTTAAATGCTCGCAGTGCGCGAATTTCGACTGTTCCCTGAGCAGTGTTAATTGCAAAGAAGCGCCACTTTCAGAGATGCCGAGCTGTATAACAACTAAGCAGCAGCGCATAGAAACATGTGAGTATTCAAGGCGGAGGTGCTATAAGAATTGCGAGCCTTAGAGCACTTCGGCAGCCTCACTTCCCGATCTCGACGCGCGCGCCGGCGCTGGAGCCGACGACGCCTTTCTTATACATCGTTTCGGCGAGGCCGGCGGGCTCGGTGAAAGCGCCAGATGTCTGCGCCCTGACGCGGAAGCGGAAGCGGTAATTGCCCTTCGGCAACGCGTCATAGGCGTAAAATACGCGGTCGTCGCCAAAGAACATGTAGCTCGGCGGCAGCGTCGGCGCTGCGGAAGGCTGCGCCTCTCTCGGCGCCGTCGCGAGATTGGGATTTAGCGGCTCGAAGCCCGCCGCCAGCGGCAAGGTGATCGCGACATGCGCGCGATCTTCGGGATTGACGAGTTCCGCAGATTCTTCGATCACCTCGCCCTGTTTGACTTGCACAGCGCCGTTCTCGGAAGGCTCGAGTCGCTCGAGCTTCGCGTCGCCTCCCGGCGCACGCCACAGCGCGCGCGTCAGCGCCAGTCCCTCCGCCCGGGGCGCCGCCCTGGCGCCCGGTTCCTGTGGTTCGTAGCTCGTCTCGACGAGCGCAATGGCGCTCGCATTGGCGCCGTTGGCGATGGTCAGGGCCGTGTTGTCGCCGCGCGCGAAGGCGACCGCCGGCGCATTGGCGTCGAGCGTCAGCGTGATCGGCGCGCCGTCGCCCTGCGTCAGGCTCAGCGCGATCGGCGTCGGCGGTCGCTTCCAGCTTTCGGCGAGCGCGCGGATGGCCGCGGCGTTGGCGTCGGTTTCGCCCCAACCGTCGCCGTCGCCGAGCCGCAGCAGCGCGTTGCGCAGCACGCCGGCGCGCGGATCGGCGGGCGCAACGAGCGCACTGGCGCGGGTCATCTCGGCGAGCGCGCGCGTTTCGGAGGGCAGGATCGTCGGATAGCCGTCTTCCCCGGCGATGCCGTTATAGGCCAGCGCTCCGCCGCGGTTGACGAATTTTACGCGCGACCACATGGCGTCAATCAGCGTGAGGTGAAGGCGTTTGTCGGCGCCGGCGCTCGCCGCTGCGCTGGTCATTTGCGCGACGGCGCCGCCGGGAAGAAACGGCGCCTGGCGCGCGAATTCGACGAGATAGGAGTTGTCGAGCGCGCCGCCTTCCGCCAAGGCGCTCAAAGCTTCGACGCGCTCGCGCATCTCGCCGCCGCTCACGAGACGCGGGTAATCCGAGCGCAGCGCCGCCTTCAGCGACGTCGCCAGACGCTCGATCAGTTTCTGGTCGACGGCTTCGCCGGCCCGCGCCGCCTCGACGAGGAATTCATAAGCCCAGGCGGTCAGGGTGACGTTTCCCTGCTGACGCGGCCAGAAGGCCACGAGTCCGTCGCCGTCGACGGCCTGTTCGATGGCTTGCGCGGTCGCCCTGACGCTCGATGAGATGCGTCCTTCGAAGCCCGCGGCGGAGAGGATCGGCGTGAAGGCTTTCAGTTCCAGGCCGGAGCGCGCGAGCGACAGACGCTGCTCGGTGCAGCCGTAAGGGTAGCTGACGAGCGCGCTCAGGCCCGCGACCAATTTGACGAGCGCGGGATCGCCTGCGAGCGTGACTTTGCGCGCAAAACTCCCGGGCCTGACGTTCTCCGGGATCGGGTCGATCGTCTTGCTTTGCCCGGCGCCGATTTCGATGATTTCGTAACGGCGGATGGGATCGCGGTCAGGCTTCACCGGCAGGTCGATCTCGACCGCGTCCTTCGCATGATCGGCGTCGCGCTCGACGCGAAAGGCGAGCTTCGCGCTGTCGAGAGCGGATTTGGTCTCGGCGAGGCGCGCGGCGAGTGCGACGCGCGCCGGTTTGTTCTGGGCGAGATCGATTCTTTGCTGCGCGGCGCCGGAGAGGTCGAGGTCGGGCGCGCTGATGAGCGCCGTTCCGGCGCCGCCGGGGCCCTCGACGACGCGCGCGAGCAGGGTGAGATCGAAAGCGTCGCCGGGCCGCAGGAAGCGCGGCAGCGCGGGCTGTGCGACGAGTTCCTGCCGGATCAGCATTTCGCCGCTCGCATAGCCGAAGCGATCCGCGCCGCTCACGGCCTTGGCGCGGAGCTTGAACACGGTCAGCGTGTCGGGCAGCTTCACCTTGATTTTCGCGACGCCGTCGGCGCCGATCCTGACGCTGGGGAGATAGATCGGGACGGGCGAGAAGTTCTTGCGTACGGAGATGTTGGTCTCGGCGCCCCATTCGTCGAGCGCGCCGCCGTCGCCGCCGGCGATCTCTTCGAGCGGAATGACGCCGAATGCCATGTTGCGCGTGTCGCGCGCGGCCATAGTGCTTTCGCGCGCGAGGATGAAATTGGCGATCGGATCGAGCGGCTGTTCCTTCGCGAGCGAGAGCACGGCCTGATCCACCATCCAGAAGGTCGCTTCGCCGGCGAGCGGCTTGCCGGCGTCGTCGGAGAGACGCAGCGCGACTTCGATCTCCTGGCCCGGGCGCGCTTTCGCGGGCGCGTCGAGTTTCACCGTGACGATATTCTTGACCGGCGTCACCTCGATCCATTTGGTCGCGGCGATCGTGACGGGCTTGCCCTGATCGATGCCGGAGCCGCCGGTCGGCGCGCTGTCCTTCAGGCGTCCGCGCATGATGAGAAAATGCACGGCGAGCTTCGGCGTCTGCTCTTTTTTGAGCGTCAGCGCGTAGCGGCCGAAGCCGTTGGCGATGTCGAACCATTGATAGTCGTAGACGCCGCTCGGCTGTTCGACGATGACGAGCGCGCGGGCGTTCTGGAACGGCGACTGAACGATCAATGTCGCGGTCTCGCCCGGCGCATATTTCTCCTTGTCGAGCGTGACGCTCGCCGTCGACGAAGGCGCGCGCTTGAAGGTGACGGGCGTATCGCCGCCGACGAAGAAATCGACGCTCACCTGCTGGCGGCGCCGAGCTGGTCATAGGCTTCGAGCTGAACCAGATAGACGCCGGCCTCCTTTACGGGGAGTTCGAGTTTGCGCGCCTCCTTGCCGCTGGTGATCTTCTGTTCGAGCAGCGTTTCGTCTTGCGTCTGCGTCACATATTTCGCGGCGCCTTGCGCGAAGTCGGAGGCCTGCAGCGTCGAAATCCAATTGCGGCGGATGAGGCGCAGCGTGATGTCCACGCCTTCCACCGCCTCGCCCTTGGCGTTTATCGCGATGGCTTCCGGCGCCAGAGTCCCGGGCCGTTCGACATAGCGCGGGGTCTTGACGCCGAGCACGAAAGGCGGCGCTGCGATGACGTTCTGCACGTTGCGCACGTCGATCCCGTCGTCGCCGGTGACGGTCGCCTCGATGGATACCGCCGCGGCTGCGCGGTCGGCTCCAGGCTCATGTCGAAGGTCAGACGCGCGGCGCCGCCGGCGTCGGTGCGCTGATCGCGTTCGAGCACGGCGTTCGACTTGAATTTGCCGTCGCCGGAGAAGCGCGCGTCGGTCGAAAACAGGAAGCCTTCTCTTCCGGGCGGCGTGAAGGCATACGGGAATTGCGCCGCGCGCCATTTGACCGGACGATCGGCGGCGAGGCCGCCGGCGAAATAGCGCGCCAGAAGATCGACGCTGAACGAACCGTCGAGAGCGACCATCTGCGGCGCGTTGAGCACGACCTCGAAGCTCGGCAGGCGGTAGGCTTCCTTCTTGAAGGAGAAGCGTCCGCAGGAGGGGTCTTTCTGCTCGTCGTTCTGCGCCGCTTCGTCGACCCTGTCGCTTTCGCCGTCCTGCGCGTCTTTCGCCGGCTGCGCGGCGTCGTCTTGCGTCGAGGGCGCCGGCTCGGCTTGCCCGCTCTCGTCTTGCGTCTGTTTGGCTTTAGGCTTGGTTCCGTCCGGCTCGTATTTGACGGTGAAGTCGCCGGTCGCGGCGGTCTTGGCGTCGAATTTGTGATAGAAGCCGCCGGCGGCGTCCGGCTTGACCGGAATGCGCCACTCCTGTCCGCCGGGACCGGAGACGACGAGCGTTCCGGCGGATTTCGGCAGGCTCAGCGCGCCGCCGCGATAGACGCGCACATAGCCCTTGATATGGACCGGCTCCTCGGGTCGGTAGATCGGGCGCTCGCTGAAGAGATGGCAGAGCGTGCGCGGACCTTCGACGCGCTCCGGCTCCGCCAGCATCGTCCAGGAGAGCCAGGACTTCGTCGGGCTTCGACCAGTTCTCCTTGGAATATTCGGCGGGCGCGCCGTTCGGATCGACGACGAGCGCGTCGTCGCCCTTCACGACGACGACGCGGCGGAGCTCCGTCGTCGACACGTCGTCTTTGTCCTCGCCGTCCTTGCGCTTCGGTTTGGCCTCGCCGGCTTTCGGCGTCCAGGCGTAGAATCCGCCAACGTCGGTCGTTCCCTGCGCCAGCGCGACGAATTTGTCGTCCTTGACGCCTTCGATCCGCAGCTGGGCGCCCTGGACCGGCCGTGCGGTGGAGAGCGACGTCACCGCGAAGCGCACGCGCCCGGGCTCCTCGATCGCCGTGAGACTGAGATCGGTCACGCCGACGCGCATCCAGCGCCGCGTCGCTTCGTTTGGGGCGCGCAGGCCGACGAGATAGGCGCCAGGCTGGCCGCGTCCGTTGACGCGCGCGAAGTCGTCGCCAAGGTCGAGGCCGAACTTGGCGTCGACGCCGCCGCGTTTCAACGGCAGGTCGACGAGCCGCGAGACGGCCGGGGAGCCCAGCGCCTTGATGCGCTCCTTGATCGCCTCGGCTTCTATGTCCGGGCTGTCCTTCCAAGGCTTCGGCTCGGCGCCGGGCAGCGGCGGCGGCGCGGCGTCCTGCGTCTCGACGCCCTGCGCCGGGAACGGCCAGAAGTCGCGCGACAAAGGATCGATCGGATGGATCCGGAGGTCGGCGCGCTCATAGCCGCGCCCGCGCAGCGGCGCATATTGCGGGCCGTAGCGCTCCATGAGGCCGGAACCTGTGTCCCACTGCAGCGCCGGCGCGTCGCGCGTGAAGGCGAAGCGCAGCGCATAGGGTTCGGCCAATCCGCGGCCCGTGGCGTCGCGCAGGGCGCCGGGCGCGATGGCGAGGCTGTAGAGCTGGTCCGACAGGAACTTGCCGGTCACGACGAGGCGCTTGTGGTCGACTTCGGCGTTGAGATCGTCGACCGGCGGCGTGATGCGCAGAGCCTCGCGCGCCTTGAGGATGTCGAGCGCGGCGGGCGCGGCGGAAAGAGTTGCAGCGTCAAACGCCGCTTGTTGGCTGCGGCGTAGGCGCTTGCGACGTCGCCGCCTTCTTCGGCGCCGCTCTCGGGCGCGGCGCCGTCGCCAAAGGAGGCGCAGCGCAGCGCGCCGGCGATGCGGTCGTCGCTCCAGCCGCGCCCGCAAGTCGCGTCCGTGACCGCGAAGGGCGGCGCCGTCTGTGCGCGCAGCTCGAAGATTTCGTCGGCCAGTTCCGCGTCGTCGGCGAGTTTGAGGCGCAGCGCCACGACGCGGCCGGCGCCTATGGGGTCGCGAAACTTCACGACATAGCTTTGCGCCGCGTCGCGCTTTTCTCGCGCGAGCGGGAGAACCTCGTAATCCGTGGGCGCCAGAAGGCGCGCCTGCGACGAGGAGAGCCCCGGCGAGGGGCGAATCTCGATCGAGATCAGCCGCGCCAGCGCGGCTGCGTCGACGGGCGCGGGAAAGGTCAGCGCGATTTGCGTCAGTTCCGCGACCGGATCGGCGCCGTCGGCGGGAACCGTCGAGCTTGGCGGCGAAAGCAAGGCGACGAGTTTCGTCGCGCCGCGCGCCGAGGCGACGGTGACGCATTGCAGCGGCGTCCAGGGTTCGGCGGGGCGAAACTGCAGCGTGCGCGCGCCGAGCCAGCGCCACTCGCCCGCCGGCTGCGGCGTGATCGTCGCGAATTTTTGCGGCGCGTCGGCGGAGCCGCCGTTTTTCGGGCCGGCGTCCTGGTCGAGGAAGACCGTGACCGGGTCCCAATCACGCAAGTATTTTTCTGGCGTCACGCGCGCGCCGTCGGCTCTGCGGACGGCGTCGAAATTTTGCGCAAGCGCCGGATTTCCGGTGGTGAAAAGCAGCAGCGCCGCGGCGAGACAGAGAAGCGCCTTCTTCATCGCATCTACCTTCGCGCTTTCTTGAGGCCGGCTTTTTCCAGGATATCGCTGACGATCTCGTTCGGCGGCCCGGCGGGGGCCGGGTCGAGGCCGAGAATCGCCAGCCGAACGACGCTGAGCGGCGCGTCGCGCGGCGCGCGCGCCTCCACGAAATAGCGTCCGCTCTTCAGCTTCTGCAATTGCGCCGCGCCCTCGCCGAGCGTCGCGCCGCCGGCGGTGAAAAGACGCATCGTCGCGCGATCGGGTTCGGCGCGCAGCCCAAGTCCGATCTCGCCGTCGCTCTTCACCTCGAAGGCGAAGAGCGCCGCTTCGCCGGCGGCGAGGGTGACGGGATCGTTGAGCCCCTCATGCGCCAGAACCGCGGGCGCGATGGCGATGTCGAGGCTGCCGCCAAGGCCGACGTCGCTGGGCGGAAAGACGTCGAGCCGGGCTTCGCCGGGCGCAATGTGCGCGCGCAGTTCGACGCCTTCGGGAAAAGCCTCGAGCCTGCGAACGTCGCCTTGCGTCAATGCGACGATGGCCGGCGCAGCGCCGCGCACGATCAACATTCCTGCCGCCGCGGGCGGATGGAAGCTCTCCGCGTCGCCGTTGACGATCACGCGTTGCGGCGGCGTGATCGGCTTCGCCGCCGCGGCGGGCCAGGGCGTCTTGCCCGGGCTCTCCAGCCAGAGCGCCGCGAGGCCGGGAGGATGGTCGAAAACCACGAGGCCGGGGCCGTCGACGGAAAGCGCGTCGCCATCGCTTCGCGCCCGATCGGCGCTCAGCAGGCGCGAGGCTTGCCCGTCGCGCGAAAGGAAGCGCGCGTCGCCGCCGAGCGCATGGAGCTTGGCGCGGCGCCGCCTTCCACCGGCAGCACGATTTCGCCCGCGGCCCCGAAAAAGCGCTTCAGAACCCGGCTGTCGGAGATTTGCTCGCGCGGCGTCGGCGCGCGACCGATGAAGACCGGCGACGGCCGGTCGGAAAAATTGAGGACGGAGATCGGCGCGTCCTTGGCGAGAGCGCCGTGAAAGACCGCCGAAAGCGGTTTTGAAGCGGCGTAGAGCGCGAGCCCTTGACCGTCTGGAACGCGGGAAAAGACCGCCGCGCCGGCGGGCAGCTCCAGCGTAAGCGGCGCGTCGGACGCGGCGAGCGCCAGCGGGGTCGCCGTATGCGGCGCGAGGACGGCGCGATAGGCGACCTCGGCGCGCGCGGCCGGGGCAAGGTCGAGGTCCATCGCCTCCAGCGTCGCCCGCAAGGGGCCGCGACCGGAGGCGTTCCAGAGGCGCAGCGGCTTGTCGCCGGCGAGCGCTGCGGTGGCTTCCTCGGACCAGGCCATTCCTAGTCCGGCGTCCCAGCCCGACGCGGTCGGCTTCGCTGTGCGCGAGCCACAGCCGCGCCTTGCCGCTCGGCGCCGCGGCGGGCGGCAGTTGCGCGCTTTCGCCGGCGACTTCGACGGTCGCGGGCTCGCCGCGCCAGACGAACGCCGAAACATCGACAGGGCTCTTGCAGTCGCCGGGCGCGATGAACCACAACCGCGCCGATTGCGGCGCGAAGGCGCCGGGCCGTGCGTCTTGCAGCAGACGCGCCGAGGTCGCCCCCGACCGCCCGAGCGCTCTCTTTCGGCGCGGCGATTTCGACCAGCGAC
>CAWFZD010000091.1:0-7420 GCA_963820145.1 uncultured Alphaproteobacteria bacterium | reverse complement strand
GTCACGCTTTTTCGAATGCCTGATCGCTTTTGCCGAATGGGTCCCGCCCTGGGTGATCATCTGGGGAGCCGCTATGGTCGCATGGCTCTTCGTGAAGGGCGCCGGCGACGCCAGCGCGCAGGGAGGGAACGATGTCTGATACCGTGTTCGCCGAGCTGCGGCGCGCCGAAGGAACAATCGCCAGCCTGAAAAGCGACATAAGGGACGCGGAGAGGCGCGTGGAAGAGGCGGAGGCCGCCGCGGAGGCGATCCAGGGCTCAAGGAAGCGGCAGGAGTGCGGCGCCTGCCGGTTCTGGCTCTCGACCCATCGAGCCGTCACGCGTACCGGGCGAGTGAGCAAGAACCAGGACGTGCGCGTGGGCGAGTGCCGCGCCGGGCCGCCGTCGTTTCTGATCGGCTGCGTCCCAGCCTCTAACGCCTCCATGGTGGCGGCGATCGAGCGCGCGCAGGCCGGGCGCTGGCCACGGGTGAAAGCCAGCGAGGCAGGATGTGGGAGGTATGAGCCGTGACCGAGCCTATCAAAACCGCTGATCCGATCTTCACCTATCTGCGGGGCCTCGACGCGCACCTTGAGACGCTGGCGCCCGCCGCCGCGCTAGTGGCGCTCGACGGCGAGATCGACCGAGTCCGGCGCTGTGAGCGCGCGCTCGCCGAATGGGCGGAGTTCGGCCGGCACGCGGAGCCGGCACCGACCCGATTCTCCGCAATCGACTTAGCCCGCCTAGACGGCGAGCTGAGAATCCGAATGGAGCAAGATACGGACATGACCAACGAAAGAACACGAGATGCGCCTGGCGCTTGAGCTGGTGCTGCTGTTCTATTCCGACGTCAACTGGACGCCGGAAAGCCGCGCCCTGTGGGAGAAGATCACAGGGAGCCCCGTCGCCACTACGGGATCGCTTTGCGCTCATATCCGCAAGGTGCTGAAAGCCTGACGAGGCTCAGGCTGGAATCTGCAAACGAAGGAGAGAAGACGTGAAAATCAAATACATCGCCGAGGACGGCAAAGAGTTCGACGACGAGAAGTCTTGCCGAGAACACGAGGCGACGAACTGGAAGTTGCTCATCGCCGATGCCAATTCGACCGACCTTGAGAGAGCCTTGGCCTATGACGAGTCGCATAGGCCGCTCGCCGCGGCGCTGGAGCAGGCCGGACGCCTCTGCGGCGAGGCGAGGCGCGAGGCCGGCGACCTCAAGCGCACGCGGCGCGGCGTCGCGGCAGGAGAGAGCACGTCATGACCGCGATCATTTTCCTCGCAGTCGGCGGACTGTCATTCATCCTCGGGCTGGTTATCGGGCTCGATGTGGCGAGCGCGGGCGCGGCTCTCCGCGTGATCCAGTGGATTCAGCGAGGCCAGTTCTCGATCGGAGAGAACAAATATCGCATCGAGAAACTGCCAACCGACGGCTAATAAAAAAGGCCCCGGGGACGGACCCCAGGGCCTCGCTGTCCTCTTTTATCCCGCCACAGGAGGGGACAGTGCGAGCCCTTTTTAGCAGGGACCGCACCCCAGATCAACAGCGCATGGGCGATAGGCCCGCGCGTCGTCGTCGATCTCAGCCCTGTGGATTTCCATCGCCAGCCTTTTGACGCGCTGCGCCGGCGGCTCGAACTCGCATGTTGCCAGAGGAGCCATGTCCTCTGCCACCTTGCGCAGCGCAACCGCGGCGTGGCTCAATGGCCGCTCGTCGGCGAGGTTCTTGAACCGCCTGACCTGAGCTTCGTTCGCCAGGTTGTGGGCGATCTTCCGAAGAAAACAGGCGGACCATGCCCTCCCCTCGATCACCCCTTGCTCGTAGGGACTCATCGCTTTTTCTCCCGGTGAAACGCGCCGTTGCGGCGCTTCCCGTCGTCGACATCCTGGCGCCGGTTGAGCGCGCCATCTTCCTCCCGATTGGCTCGAGGATCACCCAGTATCCACGACGTATTGTTGATGCGGCGCTTCGATCTGTGGCGGTCGAAGAGAAATTCTATATCACGATGGTCCTTGAGAACAGGCTCGCGCCCTAATGGGGCTCCGAGCGGGCGATCGGAGTCACTTCCCACGGGAACCCCCGCCGAGGTTGAGAACCGTCTCCTCGCCCGTCACGGCTGAGCGCAGCGTGAGCGTCTTTGGCCAGCCGTCAGGATTTCTGCCCTTGCGCCACCAATCCCGGCGCGTGGCGGTCTCCGCCGCCATGCGGTCGAGCAGCGTGGCGACCGCGCGGCGGCTCGCCTCGAGGGGCTCAGCCGACAAGGGCCGCACTCAATTGCGCCTTGTCCGCGGGAGGAAGCCTGTAGCCGAACTCGGTCGTCTCGATCTTGACGCCGATCGGCTCGAGCTTCCTGCGCAGGCTGACGACCATGCTCTCGGTTCTCCGGTCTCTCACGATCGCCGCGCGCTTGTGCAGCTTCGCCAGCGTCTCGGCTTCTAGGGGCGTCAGGTGGACGCCTTCAACTGCTAGGGTCATTTCGCTTTCTCCCGCGCTCGCCATCCGCCGTCGAAGTCGTTCGGGTCCAAACACGGCACCGTCAGCTTGCCGCACTCCCGAGCGAACGATCCTGTCCTGCCATGCGCATGGCCGATATGCGCGAAATATGCAAGCCACTCATACCACGGACCTGATCCCGCGCGAATGACCGGGTGCTGTCCATCGCCGCGGCCCGATCGCTGGCAGTAGGCCGCGGCGTGCTCGGCGTAACTCGACGCCGTGATCTCGCCTTCCGGAGCCTTGATCTTTGCTTTCTTCGCCTTCATGGCTGTCGCTCATATCCTGCATAAGGAACCGCCAGCAACTCAGAGAGTTCGCTGGATATTTCGACCGGCCCGCTCATTCGGGTCTCAAGCGCCGCAATAATTTTCGGGACCGCTTCGGCGCCGACCTCGCCCAGGGAAGGCGGCGGCCATGAGCTTTTGGCGCGTTCCTGCTTCGCCAAGCCATTCTTGAACTCGTCGACCATCCTTTGCACGCTCGCCTTTTCCGCCGGCGTCCTTTCGCGATGCTGGCTCCCGCTCGACGCCGCGGCAGCCGCGCGCGCCGCGCGCTCTTCCGGCGAGTGGTAGAACGGAATCTGATCCGGATACCGCGGGACATAGGGCTGGCTCTGCCGATCGAGTTCCCTGACCTGATCCTCCGCCAGCTTCCGCATCCGGTAGGCGTAGTCGCTCTCCTGTCCCGCGCGCTGGCGATCCTTGACCGCCTTGCGGATTTCCCCGGGGCGCGGCGCCCATTTCCCGTCGCCGAGATTGCCGAGGCGGTAGTCGCGTATCGACCTGCAAAACATCGCGCTCATCGAGGCCCATCAAGAGCGTCGCTATAGAATTTTTGCATCAGCTTCGAGTTGTCTTTTTGCTCAGCCGGCAACTCAAGGCACATGAGCATGGCCGTCAGCTCAGCGTCGACCTCACCCGACAATGCGGGTGAAGATGACCGTCGATAACGGTTGATTCTGTCCCGTCTTCGTCGTCGCGACCATTGCTGTCACAATATTCCCTAGCTTTTCCATTTTCAGCCTGCCTTTCGAGGTAGTCTCTAAGAAATGGGTTCATTTTCACAGATTTGGTCGGAGCCGCAGACGGGCCGGCGCGAGCTTTGAACCGCCGGTTGTTTCGAACCCACGTCGACCATGCCAGATGCCAGTTTTTCATGGTGTTGCCGCGCGAGCAGTGGTGGTCGCGAAACGCGCGCCATTCCTCGCGGAACTCCGTCTGGGACATTCCGGCATCTTCGGCTATGCGTCGATCACCCTCGGTTGGTTGGGCGTCTTCTCGCAGAGAGGTTTTTCGAGGTTCTTCGCGCGCACGCGTTGGTTTGCCCTCGAGCGAAGCGAGAGGGAGGGGGGGGGTTATTTCTTTAGGGGGTGTGGGGGGTATTTCTTTAGGGGGGGGGATTGTCCCGTGACTGTCCGCGGAATGTCCCGTGACTGTCCCAGGAATGTCACGTGACCTCTGTTTTCTTTTCCTCTCCCGGTCGGCCGTTCGACGAGCGTCCAGCGCGGCGCTCTGCTCCTCGATAAAATCGACAGCTATCGCGATTGCTTCTGGTGTTGCGCCGACAGCGGCCATAGCACGGATCAGTTCGGAGAGGGTCATTGCTCCCATTGCTCCTCTGAGGAGGATGACGACCCATACATCGAGTTGAGCATACGACATGGCCTCATGCTCTTCTAATCCCGCAAATTGTAAGAATTCTACACATCCACCGAAATTGCCGACAGCGTATTCCACCCACCACTCTGTTATAGTTGCTTCAATATGCCAAATACATGGAATTTGATCAAACTTGAACCACTCTCCGAACGTCCTTTGATTTTTATTCCGCCTGTGAAACCTTTGCTCTACCCATAAAGCATCAGATCTCTTAATCAATCTCCATTTCTTTGCGATATGAAGATGGAATGGTGTTGACGTTTGAAAGGTAGCTAACCGCCCTTCTGGGTTTGCGCTTATCCCGACTTTAACTAGACCGACATCCCCGTTTTGGTTGCATATTACATTCCGCAACCATTATATAAACAAACAGTTGTCTCGGCTCTCCCACGCGAATGGGTCAAAGCTTGTGTTGTCGTTGAGTGGGGTCAGTGCGCGCGGCTATGGAAGTCGTTACGCACGGCTTGCAATTCGGCGCGCGATCTTTATTTGTTCGCCTGTCGGCATGGTTGATCTCCACCAAGCTTCTCTGCCGGCCTGCTTCGGGAGCTGCTAACTCCGCGAGGCGCCTTTTAAGGGCCGCCGACTCGTCATCGGCGGCCCGATTTATAAGCCCGCTCCCGCGAACTTCGTCAAGGACGATCCAGCTCCCGGTGCAGCTCCGCGGCAAGCATGCCGACCATCACCTTCATCTGGCAGCTGTGGCAGTCGCCCCCGAATATGCGCGACATCCCGACGAAGAAGTCTACGTCGATCCGGCCGAACCCCTCGTAAAAGCGCCGTCCCCAGCTGCGCCCATTGCGGGTGCCTTTCAAGCACACAAACGAGCGCCGCCCATAGAGGCGGATGACTTGCGAATGACTTTGCTTCGTCGCTCGTCTCATTGAGAAGACGCTCTGCGAGGTCGATGTATTCTTTGACGTCGTCGGTCACGGGAATCCCCCCGCTTCAATCTGATCGAATGCGTCGAGCTCCCCATAGCTTCCGCTGTAGACGGAAGGCGGCTCGCGCCAGTAAGGCATCTTCGGTCCCGTCGAGCAGGACTGGCATTCGACGTGCTCAATCCCCGCCGCGTCCAGCCACACAGAGCCATAACCGATGTTTTTCCCGCATCGGCATGGCCTGAAGTCGGCTTTCATTCTTCGATTTTTCACAGCCCGAGTTCTCCATCCGTGGCAAATCGCGGATAAAGCCGCGCGCGCTCGAACAGCAAAACGCCCACTGCGTCGGCCTCGTCGTGTGACTCGACCTTTGATTCCCCTGCGCTCGCAGGCTGCGCGGGCCTCGTCTTTCAGCCACGCGCGCCGGTGCGCCTTCGCGATAGTTTTTGGCGCCATCGCCTCGCCGATCACGAAGCGCCGCCATTCGTGTGGCGCGACCTCGTGGACGGGAACCGCGCGGCGCGCGCCGACCTCTTCGGTAATCGCCGCAAGCCCGTAGAGCAATGGAGCCGCGCTGAACGTTCTTGGCGCTTAGGAATGGCGCCTCGCGGACAATGTGTGTCGCGCGCCGACCCGATGACGATCTCCATAAGCCAATCCCGATAAGCCGCGAAAAGACCGCCGCGCGCTGTGCGCCGAAGATCAATCGTGCCTGACTGGATTTGGCCGGTAGACGGGCGAAAAATCGCCCAGCCCACGCGGGAGCTGAGATCGAGCGCGACAATCGTCACTGCGCGCCGCCGAGCTGCTCGAAGCCCTGCATCAAGGCCGCCTGCCCTTCATGATACCCGTCGAGCCAGCGGCGCCCGGCTTCGCTCGTCGGATCGTAGGGGCATGCCTCCTGGCCCTTTCCGAGCCGGCCGTCCGCCTCGCCGCGCTCTTTGGCTTTGGCGGCGACGGAATCCTCGTTGACCTCGCCGACCTCGAAGAGCGCCATCTGGTGATAGACCGGCGTTTTCATCCACCGCGCATAAGCGACAAGCGTGTTGAAGCCGTGCGCGATCTCGTTTTCGGTCTGCTTCGCGAGATGGCGAACCGCGTCGAACGTCTTGAGATCTATCCCGTCACCCTTCGCCGCCTTTCGGCCGGCGCGCAGCGCTGCGACCGCCTCGTCCTTTTTCTTCTCGAGGTCCGCTATCTTGCGGCAGTGGACGAGAAACAGCCCCTCGGTGACGTTTGTCGTTGGCGTCTTGTGAGGGTTTTCCTTGCTTCCGACCGGAGTGTCGTCCTTCGGTTTGTTCTTTGACCCCTTTGGCCGAGCCATATCCTAAGTCCTTTCTGGTTCCGACCGGCCGCCCTGGCCGGCGCTTATCCGGACGCACAGCCTGGCCGGCGGCGCGCATCGAATTCAATTTCGCCTCGATCCACATGGGAAGAAGCTCTTGAGAAACGCCTGCACGCGCACGCAACTCGCGATCGAAATAGTCCGTGAATTTGTCGTAGTGCTCCGGAGAGACGTTGGCGAAGCCGCGCGCGCGCAGCACGCAGAGCGTCGACCGGACGCCGGTCGCGGCGATCGAGATTTCCGTGTCGCCCTTCCCGGTGATCTCCTGGAAGATCGCGAGATAATCCCGGACGCCGCCGTTTATTCGGCGTTCGACGCCTCGAACCAGCTGAGTGATGTCGAATTTCATAGGCCGCCCATTCCATTTATTGCGGCTTTAAAACTAGCGCCTGCGGACGGCTGTCGTCAAGGCTGCCGCCTCGGCAGCGCGAGTTTCCCGGCCGCCTTGCGCCGGGCCCGGAGCGCGTCGAGCTTCCCGACCATCTCCCGCTCGTATTCAGGCGTCCAGCTCGTGACCCGCGTGGCCTTGAGTCGCGCCGCGCGGTCGGCGGCTTCTCGCGCGGCTTGAGCCTTTTCTTCCTTGGAAAGCTTTTTCTTCCGGGGCATGGTCGCGTCCTGTGGCTACCGCGGCTCAATGCGTGGATGATTTTTGGCGCGTTGCAAGCCGTGGTATTTGCAAAATATGTGGATAACCCGGATGCGAGATAGACGGGCGGCGTTTTGTGGCTATCCTGGGAAAGTCGACTGGGCGCCCGCCCATGAGATGTTTCCTCCCAAAACTGGCTCGCTTGCGCGGGCCTTTTTTTTGGGAACTATATACTTCACTCCCTTGCCTCCGAGATTTTGACGAACTTATGCTTGGCGAATGTGCCGACGAGTTCGGCACCGAGGGCGAGCATTTGAGCATGGGTCCGCGTCTTTCCTCCCGCCTTCCGGGCGGTCGTTCGGCCAGCAACGCAATAGGTGCGCTCTGGTTTGGTTTTTCCGATGTAAGTCCAATTGTCGGCCCGATAGATCGCTCCGGTATGCCCGCGCCAGTCGTCGGCATCCATAAGAGGCAGGGC
>CAWFZD010000090.1:0-29345 GCA_963820145.1 uncultured Alphaproteobacteria bacterium | reverse complement strand
GCAATGGCGCATCCTGCTCATCATCGACGGTCAGGCCGCGGGTCTGCACGGCGAGCGCGAGCGCGAAGCCTTCTCGGCGCTGCCGCCTTTCACCGCGGAACAGGCCGGCGATTTGTGCAGATGCGCCTTGATGCAGGCGCTGCCGGCGCTGGTCGAAGCGGACATTGGAGCCTTCGGCGCCGCCATCGCCCATATTCAGGCCGTCGTCGGCGACTATTTCGCCCCGGTCCAGGGCGGGACCGCTTCGCCAGTGCGCGCGTGGAGGCGATGGCGACGCGGCTCGCGCGTGAAGGCGCGGTCGGCGCCGGGCAGACGTCATGGGGTCCGACGGGCTTTGTTTTCGCGCCGAGCGAAGTCGAGGCGGAGCGGCTTCGCGCACGGTTCGCTGTCGAGGCGTCGGCGGAAGGCCTGGAGCTGCAGATCGTCGAGGCGGAAGATCGCGGGGCCAAGATCGACGCGATCTATGCGATGATCGCCTGAAGCTTGCGCGCTTTCGCGCAGTCGAAAAAGCGGATATGGGATGTGCAAAGAGCCATGTCGCGGCCTCCTCGCCAGCAAGAGGAGATGGCTTCATCCTGCGCGTCCGCGCTTCGCTGGTTGAAGCCCAAGCTTCGACGGCGCGGATCAGACCTCTGACGGATCGGATTCTACATGGCGATCAACCTGCCCGCGAACTGGGCGAACTCAACGCCCAAGGCTCTATTCCATATCATCGCTCTTGAAGGCGGCCAAAAAGAGCTGCCTGTCAGCCTCCCGCTGATGGGCGTCGGCCTCGCAGCCTATGCCGCGGCGATGATAAGTTTGCATCGTCTCGAACATGATCTTGGCCCGTCGATCGGATTCGGTCTCGCTTGCACGGCCCTTCTCGTGGCCGCGAACGCCGGGGTCATGGAGCTCTACAAGCGCCGCGACCTGACCGTGCAGACGATCACGGCGCTTTCGGTGACGGGCGTCGTGATCGCGATCACCTCCATCATTCTGCACTTTATCCTGGCGTTCGCTTTGCCCGCGCCGCTGCCGACGCATCGCCTGGTCAACTTCCTGCTGTTTCCGATCCCGATGTGGAACGTGTTCAGCTTCGCCTATATCTATCGTCACGCCGGCCTGCGATTGCTTCCAGCCTTTCGCGTTCGCCGCCTCTTTCGTCATCATCGTCTACCTCATCCTGATGGTGCTGATTCACTAGAGCGCTTTCCGACCGAATGGAATCATTCGGTCGACAAGAAATCGCTCCAGAATCAAAAGGCTGGAGCAAATTCTGATCGAAAAAGCCTATCAGCTTTTTCGGATTTCGCTCTAGGGCCGCTTGCCGCTCTTGAGAATCGAAGTGATGTAGCGGCCGACTAAAACCTGTGGACGGGCGAGCCGCCCGTCCGATTTTGATAATGGGCGTCGCCGCATTTCAAAAGTTGTCCGGGAACAAGATCGCGGCGAATTAAGCCGGCATTAAACATAATCCTTCATCTTTGCTTCAACATCCGCCGCGACGCCGATCGGGTCCGGCCGGCGCGAAGCAAGGAAAAGGAAGATGGCTTTTAAAGTGTCTAGCGCCCGCGCGAGCTTAACCACGGCCGTGGTCGGGGCGTTGCTCGCTTCGCCGGTTTTCGCCGCCGACATGCCGTTCTTCCCTTCACCCGAGCCGGCGCCGGTCAATACGCCCATCGAATTCGGCACCGGATGGTATTTGCGCGGCGACGTCGGCTATCAAAACGCCAACGCCCCGGTCATCATCGCGGACCTCGCCAGCAATCTTAATCGGATGAGCGCGGTCTCCGGCGGGGTCGGCATTGGTTATCAGTTCAACAACTGGTTCCGCACCGATCTGACGCTCGATCGTTCGGTGTTCCGTCCCACTTCCTATCAGCCGGCGCGCTGGTGTCCCTATGGCACCGTTCTCGACAACTCCTCGGGCACGCCGATCGGATATCTCTACGATCCGAACGAGACATGTTCCCCGGTCCTCAACCAGCACCTCGAGAGAACCAGCCTCATCGCGAACGGCTATTTCGATCTCGGCACCTGGTGGAATTTCACGCCCTATGTCGGCGCCGGCCTCGGCGTGACCTATTTCCAGGGCAGCGCATCGGTCAATTATTACCAGACCGCCAACGGCTTGCTGTGGGCCCCGAATCTCGGCCAACCCGGCGTGCCGATCCAATGGGTCAACTCTGGCGGCATACCGATAGGTCTGCTGTCGCCCTATCCTTGGACGCAACTCTATCCCAATGAAAACGGCACGAAAAAGACTTGGCGGTTCGCCTGGAACCTGATGGCGGGCGTCAGCTATGAAATTTCGCAGAATGTGAAGATCGACCTTGGCTATCGCTTCCTCAACGCCGGCTCCTTCACCAGCATGCCAAGCTCGCTGTCCTCGTCGCCGCTGGTGACGCGGGACATCCAGAGCCATGAGGTGCGCCTCGGCGTCCGTCTGTCAACCGACTAGAGCGAAATCCGAAAAAGTTGATAGGCTTTTTCGATCAGAATTTGTTCCAGCATTTTGATTTTGGAGCGATTTCTTATCGACCGAATGATTCCATTCAGTCGGAAAGCGCTCTAAGCGCTTTAAGATCGCGGCTTTCGATAGGCGTCGCCGGAAAGGCGGCGCCTATTTTGGTTTTTGCGCGAGCGATGATATGGACGCAGCGTTTCGAGTCTGGAGTGATTTCTTGTCGCTCGCAGCTCCAAGGGGCGGAAAGCGCTCTGGTTTCGGCTATATCCATCAAGGCGGTCGCTTCATGCCTCACTCCATCGACGTCCTCGGCGTCGGAAACGCCATCGTCGATACGCTCTGCCGCGCCGAAGATGATTTTCTTCTCGCCGCGGGTCTGCACAAGGGCGCCATGCAACTCGTGGACGAAGCGCGCTGCGCCGAACTCTACGCTGCGATGGGGCCGACGGTGATCGTTTCGGGCGGTTCGGCCGCCAATACGCTCGCCGGCCTCGCCAGTCTAGGGCTGCGTTCGGCTTTCGTCGGCAAGGTGAGGGACGACGAGGCGGGCCGCGAATTCGCGCATGACATCCGCAAGGCGGGCGTGGCGTTCGAGACGCCTTTCGCCGCGGACGGCGTCGCGACCGCGCGCTGCCTGATCTTCGTCACGCCCGACGGGCAAAGGACGATGAACACGTTTCTCGGCGCCTGCCAGGCGCTCGGTCCGCACGATATCGACGAGAGCCTCGCGGCGTCGGCCCGCGTCCTCTATATGGAAGGCTATCTTTGGGACCCGCCGGCGGCGAAGGCCGCCTTCCTGAAGGCCGCGAAATCCGCCAAGGCGAGCGGCGGCAAGGTGGCGCTGAGCCTCTCGGACGCCTTTTGCGTCGACCGCTATCGCGACGAGTTCTTGGGCTTGATCCGGGACGGCGTCGTCGACATCCTGTTTGCGAATGAAAGCGAGCTGCACGCCCTGTATCAGACCGCCGATTTCGACACGGCGGTCGCGGCGCTGCAGGCCGAACGCGGGCTGCTCGGCGTCGTGACCCGTTCCGAGAAGGGCGCTCTCGTCGTGGAAGGCGCGAGCGTCGTCTCCGCGCCGGCGCATCCGGTCGAGGCGGTCGTCGACACCACAGGCGCCGGGGACCTTTTTGCGGCGGGCTTCCTCGCCGGTTTCGTGCGCGGCTTCGCCCATGACAAGAGCGCGGCGCTCGGCGCGCTCGCCGCCGCCGAGATCATCTCCCATGTCGGCGCGCGTCCGCAGCAGGATTTGCGCCAGCTCGCCCGCGACGCGGGCATGGCTCTATAACCCCCTTTGTCAGGAGTATGACGATGAAAAGCCCTGCCGCCACCTTCGCCGCGCTTGCGGCCCCCGTGCTCGCGACCTTGCTCGGCGCGGCAACGACCCTCACGCCCGGCGCCGCTTTTGCTTTCGATCAATCCAAGGCGGTCACGACGGCGAGCGGCCTAAAATACGTCGACGTCAAGATCGGAAAAGGCGCGAGCCCGGAGCCCGGCCAGACTTGCGTGATGCACTACACGGGCTGGCTCTATGAAAAGGGCGCCAAGGGCAAGAAGTTCGACAGCTCCGTCGATCGCGGCGCGCCGTTCTCCTTCAAGATCGGCGTCGGTCAGGTCATCCCTGGCTGGGACGAAGGCGTCGCGACGATGAAGCCGGGCGGCAAGCGCACGCTCATCATCCCGCCGCAGCTCGGCTATGCCGATCGCGGCGCCGGCGGGGTCATTCCGCCGAATGCGACGCTGCTGTTCGACGTGGAGCTGATCGAGGTGAAGTGACGCGCATAAAGCAGTCGTCAGATCGCCGACTGCCGATCGGGAACAGCTGACGTGGCGACAGAAGCGGAAATTCTCAAGGCGCTGGAGAGCGTGCGAACCCCGGACGGCGCGCCTTTGCCGTCGAGCGGCGCCCTTAGCGGGCTGACCGTCTCGGGACAAAAGGCCTTCGTCTCGATTGCCGGCGATCCGGGACAGGGGCCGGCGTGGGAAGCGGTGCGCGTCGCGGCGACGAAGGCCGTCGAAGCGCTTCCCGGCGTCGAGCGCGCGCTCGTGACGCTGACCGCGGAGCGCGTCGCGACGCCCTCCCGGACCGCGACCGCCGCCGGTCGCGAGGGTCCGCCGGCGCGGCGTCCCATTCCCGCCCTGGACCGCGTCCGCTTTATCCTCGCCGTCGGCTCGGGCAAGGGCGGCGTCGGCAAATCCACCACCGCCGTCAATCTGGCGCTCGGCCTCGTCGCGCAAGGGTGGCGCGTCGGGCTTCTCGACGCCGACATCTACGGGCCTTCAATCCCGCGGCTGCTGGGGCTGAACGAAAAGCCCAGATTAGAAGAGCACAAGCTCGTGCCGCTCGAAGCTTTCGGACTGAAAGCGATGTCGATCGGCTTCCTCGTCGACGAGGCGACGGCGCTGGTCTGGCGCGGCCCCATGGTCACGCAGGCGCTGACGCAGATGCTCGGCGAGGTCGCCTGGGGCGATCTCGACGTGATGATCATCGACATGCCGCCCGGCACCGGCGACGTGCAGCTCACCTTGGCGCAGCAGGTTCCGCTCACCGGCGCGATCATCGTCTCGACGCCGCAGGATCTGGCGCTCGCCGACGCGCGGCGCGCGATCGCCATGTTTCAGAAGGTCGAGACGCCGATTTTCGGCGTCATCGAGAACATGAGTTATTTCCTGTGTCCGCATTGCGGTGAACGAACGGACGTCTTCTCCCACGGCGGCGCGCGGCGCGACGCCGAGCGCATCGGGGCGGCCTTCCTCGGGGAGGTTCCGCTGGAAGCGGCGATCCGGGAAACCTCGGACGCCGGCCGACCCGTCGTCGGCGCCGACCCGCAGGGCCCACACGCCGCCGTCTATCTCAGTCTCGCCGCGAAGGTGAAAGCTTTGCTGGAAGCGCAGCCGCGCCCTGCGGCCAAAGCTGTCGGGTGAAGCATGTCGCTCCATGAGCCTCATCATGAGGAGGCGGCGTCCTGACGCGCGGCTTCCTTCTTGCGATCCGGGTTGTCGCCTGCGTCCTCGTCGGGCCTTCGTCCGGATTTTGCGCCGAGACCGCCGCGCCCTCGCTTTGGGACCCGGCGCACCGCCTGGAAAAGCCGGACATGAGCGGCCTCACGCAATTGCGCTTCGTGACCGAGGATGATTACCCGCCGTTCAACTTCGCGCTCGGCTCCGGCGAAATCGTCGGTTTCAACGTCGATATCGCGCGCGCGATCTGCAAAGAGCTGGAGTTGACCTGCACCATCCAGCGGCGGGCCTGGGATCTTCTGGTTTCGGCCCTGGACGACGGCGGCGCCGACGCGGTCATCGCATCGCTCGCGTCGACGCAAGAAAATCGCCGGCGCGTGGATTTCACCGCGCCTTATTATCTATCGCCGGGGCGTTTCGCGACGCTGAAAGACAATGTCCTACTCGACGCGACGCCGGAAACGCTGGGCGATCGCCTGGTGGCCGTCGTCGCGGGATCGGCGCATGAGGCCTATCTGAAAGCCTATTTTCCCAACGCGAAGCTCTCGGCGTTCGAGACCGTGGCTCTCGCCCGGCGCGCGCTGAAGACGGGCCGCG
Organism: uncultured Alphaproteobacteria bacterium; assembly: GCA_963820145.1. Taxonomy (GTDB): domain Bacteria; phylum Pseudomonadota; class Alphaproteobacteria; order Rhizobiales; family Beijerinckiaceae; genus Methylocystis. The sequence continues at coordinate 23,338 of CAWFZD010000090.1, read as the reverse complement.
TCAATGCGCTGTTCGGCGACGCGATCTCCCTCTCATTTTGGCTGAACGGGGTTGAAGCTGAGGGCTGCTGCATTTTCAAGGGCGGGCCCTATCTCGACGATCGCTTCTTTGGCGAGGGCGTCGGCGTCGCCGTCAAAAAGGGCGCGACGAACATGCGCCTGGCCATTGACTACGCGCTCGCCCGTCTTGCGCAGCGCGGGATTTACGCCGAGCTGTATTTGAAGTGGTTTCCGATCAGCCCATACTGAAAAGCTCAGATGAGTTGCGCGATGTCGACGCGCGCGCGGGTGATTGCGGCCTCAAGATCGCGGCGGCAGGCGTCTAGGATCGAGGCGTCGTTGCGCGCCGCATCTTCGAAGCGCTCCGCGGCGTCGGCGAGGGCGAAAGCGCCGACGGCGCGGGCGGAGCCTTTCAATGAATGGGCGAGATCCGCGCGGCTCAGCGGCTCGCTCTTTGAGGCGACGCGCGCGAAAAAATCCTGCGCCTGGCGATCGAAGAGGCGGAGCAATTCGGTCTCCAATCGGGTGTCCCCGAGCGTTTGCCGAGACAGATGCACGAGGTCGATCGACAGCGGCGCCTTGGCGCGTCGCATTTGCGACATTCGCTCGTCGAGGGCAGGCTCTGCTATGCTGTGGGGCATTTTGCTCTCTCGTAAGGCCGCGCCGCCGCCATGTGAAATTTAGTGCTCCGGCCTCGCCGGGCAAGGAACGAAGCGACGCTGGGCGACATTGCATCTAAGCGGCGATTCGATGGAAAAACAAAGGAATTTCGTACCAGCGCCGGTTATCTGCTTGGTCCTTGGACCATGGGACCACAGAAAGGGTGAACGCCCCGTTAACGACGTTTTACGTTCCTTGTTTCGCAAAGGTTCCCATAGCCGTCAAAGGGCGGTAAGATTTGGTTAACTTCCGGCTTACGCCAGCTTTTCTGGCGGGGAGGCGGTTCTGCGCCCGCATGGCGTCATGCGCGACGGCTGAAATCGCTCGGATCGAAGCATTGGCGCGTGTAACAAAAAAGCCTCCCGCTTTTTTGTTGCATGCTCTAGGGAGCAGCGTGCGGAAGGGTTCTTTCCGACCAAATCTTAGGTGGAATGGCGATGACGGGTAAGATCCAGGATGCGGCCGCAGCGGCTCTTTCGGCGATCGAGGAGGCTTTGGATCTAGACGGCGCGCCCGAAGGGGAAGTCGCCGCGTCCGACGCCGCCGCGAAAACCGAGCAGCACGCGAAGCCGCCCGCCGCGCCTACCGCGGAGGTCATCGGACCGCAGCGGCCGCGCCCGGAAAACGCGCAGCCGACAGGCGGCGGCGGCGCCTTCATTCCGAAATTCAGCTTTCCAAAACCGCCCCGTCTTCAAAGCCCCGAGCGTTTGGCCGAGAAGGGCAGGGGGGAGAGCGAAACTCAACGCGTCGAGCCGAAATTAAAGCCGCAGTCCTCGCCGCAGCTCGAGGAGCCCAAGCCGCGAGCGGAAGAGCCTGCGGCAAAGAAGAACGACCGCAAACCGCCGCTCGTCGCGCCGAAGACGCAGCCGGCGAACGACGATCGCAAGACCATCGGGGAATTGCGCGCCGCCTTGAAGGTGAGGCCGAACAGCGCCGTCACCGTGATGACCATGCTCGGCGTGATGGTGTGGGCGGCGCTCTGGCTCGCCTATGTGTTTTTCCACCAGGGCGACATTCTCGGCGAGGACCGCTCTTTTCTGGCGGCGAGGCCGGTGTTGACGCTCCTGGCGCTGCTGTTCCCGATCTGCTTCCTGTTGGTGACCGGGCTGCTCGCCCGCCGCGCGCAGGAGATGCGGCAGATCGCCAACGCCATGACGGAAGTTGCGATCCGGCTCATCGAACCGGAGACGGTCGCGACCGAACAGGTCGTCACGCTCTCGCAAGCCATCCGCCGCAAATCCGCGTCGATGGGCGACGGCATCGAACGCGCGCTGGCGCGCGCCGGCGAACTCGAAGTGATCGTGCGCACCGAAGTCACCAATCTGGAACGCTCCTACTCCGAGAACGAGCGCCGCATTCGCATGCTCATCGACGAACTGATGCGCGAGCGCGAAGCGATCGTGCTCAACGCCGATCACGCGCGCAAGGCCCTGCTCGGCGCGCGCGAAACCTTGACGCAGGAGCTGACGTCGACCTCGGCGCTGCTCGCCGAACAGGTCGGCGAAGCCGGCGCGCGCGTCGCGAGCGCGCTCGGCTCTAAGGGCGAGGAAGTCACGAGCGCTTTGGCGCGCGTCGGCGACGACGTCTCTCAAAAGATCGGCGCCGCCGCCGGCGACGTTACCGAGCGCTTCGCGAGCGGCGTCGCGCAGATCGACGGCAAACTGCAATCGACCGGCGCCGCGCTGATCGACGATTTCAAGAGCCGCAACGAGGGCGCGATCGAAAAGATCGAGCAATTGGCGCTGCAGTTTTCGCAAAACGGCGCGCATATGTCGGAGCGGCTCGACGCCGCTGCGACGGAGGTCGGGGAACGTTTCGCGCATGGCGTGGCGCAGCTCGACGAGAAGCTGCAGTCGACCGGCGCGGGTCTGATCGACAATTTCCATACGCGCAACGACGGCGCGATGGAGAGGATCGAGCAATTCGCGCAGCAGTTCTCGCAGACCGGCGCGCATCTGGCTGAGCGCCTCGATCTCGCCGCGGTTGAAGTCGCGGAACGTTTCGCGCATGGCGCGGCGCAGCTCGACGAGAAGCTGCAGACGACCGGCGCGGGTCTGATCGACGATCTGCACCAGCGCAACGAGGGCGTCGTTGGACGCCTCGAACAGCTTGCGCAAGGCTTTGCGCAGACCGGCGAGCATATTTCGGATCGGATCGGAAGCGCGGCCGACGACGTCGCGGCGCGCCTCGGCCACGGCGTCGCGCAGCTCGACGAGAAGCTGCAGACGACCGGCGCGGGTCTGATCGACGATCTGCACCAGCGCAACGAGGGCGTCGTTGAACGCCTCGAACAGCTTGCGCAAGGCTTTGCGCAGACCGGCGAGCATATTTCGGATCGGATCGGAAGCGCGGCCGACGACGTCGCGGAGCGCCTCGGCCACGGCGTCGCGCAGCTCGACGAGCGGTTGCAGCACGCAAGCAAAACATTGCTCCAGGATTTTCATGACCGCAACGTCGGCGCCATCGACCGCTTCGAACAGCTGGCGGAGCAGGTGTCGCAGAGCCGCGAGCATGTCGCGCGGCGCATAGACGCCGCCGCGAGCGCGATGACCGAGAGCCTGGCGCACGGCGTTGGCCAAATCGAAGACAAGCTGCACGCGACCGGCCAGTCGCTGCTGGACGACATCGGTGCGCGCAACGCCAGCGCTTTCGAGCGGGTCGAACAACTCGCCGGACAGCTTTCGAGCGCAGCCGAGAGTGAACGCGAGCGGCTCGCCGCAAGACTTGACGAAACCAGCCGGCGCATCGACACGACGCTCGTCCAGCACGCCGACGCCTTCGACGCCGCCGTCGCGTTGACGACGGAACGTCTCGCGACCAAGGTCGGCGCGCATGTCGAGAGCGCGAGAGCGGTGTTCGAGAGCGGCGAAGCGCAGCTCTCGAACCTGCTTGACGTCGCCCACACTGCCGCGCGGGAGGGATTCGAGCAGCGCGGTCGCGACCTGTGCGAGGATCTCGCGCGCAACCTTTCGGCGAGCGCCGCCGCGCTTAGCGAACACGCAGCCGCCGCGCAGGATCGCTTCAGCACCGTCGCTGTAGAAGCGGTCAACGCGATCGGCGCGCATGGCGACCGCGTCGCCGAGACATTGGCTGAGCGGCTGCAGGCGTTCGAACGGACGGTCGTTCATGGGGGCGACGAAATCGCCAACCGAATTGCGGATCGCGGCGTCTTCGTGCAAGGCGCTTTGGTCGAGCAACTAGCGGCTTTCGAAGAGAGGGTTGCGCGCGCGGGCGGCGAAACGGCGGAACGCGTCGCCGCGCATGGCAAGCGGGTGAGCGCCGCGGTTCACGAGGGGCTCGCCGCCTTTGAGCATCAAGTGGCGCAGGCCGGCGAGGGCGTCGCCGGGCGGCTTGAAGAGAAAGGCGAGCGGATCGCCGCGAGGGTGGCCAGCGGGCTCGCCGCCTTTGAGGACAAGGTGGTGCAAGCGAGCGGGGAGACCGCGGCGCGCGTCTCCGAGCACGGCGACCACATCGCCGCGGCGCTCGGCGAAAAACTCGCCGCTTTCGAAGACAAAATCGTTCACGCGGGCAGCGAGACCGCGGCGCGCGTCTCCGTCCATGGCGACCGCGTCGCCGCTGCGCTGGGCGAAAAGCTCGCCGCTTTCGAATATACGATCGTTAATGCGGGCAGCGAGACCGCGACACGCGTCGCCGACCATGGCGATCGCGTCGCCGCGACGCTGGGCGAAAGGCTCGCCGCCTTTGAGGACAAGGTGGTGCAAGCGAGCGGCGAGACCGCGACACGCGTCTCCGACCATGGCGATCGCGTCGCCGCGACGCTGGGCGAAAAGCTCGCCGCCTTTGAGGACAAGGTGGTGCAAGCGAGCGGCGAGACCGCGGCGCGCGTCTCCGAGCACGGCGACCACATCGCCGCTGCGCTCGGCGAAAAGCTCGCCGCTTTCGAAGACAAGATCGTTCACGCGGGCAGTGAGACCTTCGAGCGCGTCGTCGAGCATGGCGACCGCGTCGCCGCGACGCTGGGCGAAAAGCTCGCCGCTTTCGAAGACAAGATCATTCACGCGGGCAGCGAGACCGCTGAGCGCGTCGCCGAGCATGGCGACCGCGTCGCTGTGACGCTGGGCGAAAAGCTCGCCGCTTTCGAATATACGATCGTTAATGCTGGCAGCGAGACCGCGACACGCGTCTCCGACCATGGCGACCGCGTCGCCGCGACGCTGGGCGAAAAGCTCGCCGCCTTTGAGGACAAGGTGGTGCAAGCGAGCGGCGAGACCGCGACGCGCGTCTCCGACCATGGCGACCGCGTCGTCGCTGCGCTGGGCGAAAAGCTCGCCGCATTCGAAGACAAGATCGTTCATGCGGGCAGCGAGACCGCGATGCGCGTTTCCGACCATGGCGACCGCGTCGCCGCGACGCTGGGTGAAAAACTCGCCGCATTCGAAGACAAGATCATTCACGCCGGCAGCGAGACCTTCGAACGCGTCGCGGAACAAGGCGACCGCGTCGCCGCGGCCTTGGGCGAAGGGCTGGCCGCCTTCGAAGAGGGCTTCGGCCGCCACGGCGACGAGATCGTCGCGCGCGTCGCAGAGCACGGCGAACGCGCCACGGCGGCGGCCCGCGAAGGCCTGCTCGCTTTCGAGACGGGGGTCGTGGACAAAGGCGACGCGCTCGCCGAGCGTTTCGTCGCCAGCGGCGCCAAGATCGAAACGGCGCTCGCGGATCGTCTCTCCGCCTTCGAAGCGGGTTGCAGCCTGCAGGCCGAGGCCATTGCGGCGCGAATCGCGGATTTCGAGGACAAAGTCGCGAAGGTTGCGAAGGCCGCGGCGTCGCAGGTCGGCGAGCATGGCGATCGCGCGCAGTCGTTGCTCAGCGAACGCATCGCCGAGTTCGGCGCGACGGTTCGCCAGCACAGCGACGAACTGACGGCCACCATCGCTCAGCATACGACGAAGCTTGGCGGGCTCATGTCCGAGCGCGCCGCCGCGTTGAGCGAAAGCGGCGAGAAGCTTTCGGGCCTGCTTCTCGAACAGCGCAATCTTGCGACCGATCGTTTCGCGACCGAGGGCGAGGCGCTGCGCGCGTCGCTGCAGAACACGGTTTCCGACGCGGCGGCCGCGCTTTCCGACCATTCGCTCAGCGTGCAGGATCGCTTCGCTTCGACCGCCAGCGACGCCGTCGTCGCCATCGCCACTCAGGGCGACCGCATCCTCGAAGCCTTGACCGATCGTCTCGCCGCCTTCGAAAAGTCGGCGGGGCGGCGCAGCGAACTCGCCGCGCAGGCGCTCGCGCAAAGGGAAGAAGCCGCGCGCAAGCAAATCCTCGAAAGTCTTTCGATCTTCCAGAGCAAGCTGGCGCTCGCCGCGAGCGACGCCACCGCCAATCTCGACGGGCATGGCGCGCGCTTCGCGGCTGCGCTGGCGAGCGGGCTCGACGAATTCGCCAGCGCCGTGCGCAAGAACAGCGAGGAGGTCTCGACCTCCGTCGCGGAGCACGCAGCGCGCCTCGAAGGCCTGTTCGGGGAGCGCATGGACGAGCTGCATCAAAGCGGCGACAAACTGGCGACGCTGCTCGAAGGTCAGAACGAAGCCGCCAAGGCGCAATTCGACGCGCATGGCTCGGCCTTCCGCGAGCGGCTCGAGAAGATCGTTGCGGATGCTGCGGCGACATTCGCCGGTCAGTCCACGGCGCTCGGCGACCGTTTCGCCGCGACGGCGAGCGACGCCGTCGTCGCGCTCTCGGTGCAGGGTGAGAGAGTGGCGGACAGCATCGGCGGCCGCCTTGTCGAATTCGAGACCGCAGTGCGTCAGCACGGCGAAGAGGCGACGAAGGAGCTGGCGACGCATGGCGACGAGATCGCCAAGCAGTTCGGCGCACAGCTCTCGAGCTTCGAGCAGACGCTGCGCCGCGACGGCGGCGAACTGACCGAGCGCATAATCTCCAACTCGCAACTCTTCACCAGCGCAGTCGGCGAGAGCCTGCGCGCCGTCGAAGAGGTCGTCGTCGGGCAGGGCGGCGCGCTGACGACGCGTCTGCGCGAACAGGCGAACGACGTCGCGTCGCGGCTCGCCGACAAATCGCAGAACATCGCGCACACTCTCGACGAGCGTCTCGAAAGGCTTGACGCGGTCGTGACAAAGAACGGTCCGGCGCTGGCCGAGCGCATCTTCGCCGCGACCGACGTGCTCGCCGCGCGCATCGGCGATAATTCGCGGCATTTCGGCGAGGAGATGGAGACGCATCTGCGCGGCGTCGAAGAAGCGATCGTCGGACGCGGCGGGGCGCTGATCGACCAGTTGCAGGAGCATCACGCCGTCGTGGGCGGCAGGCTAGACGAGACGATGACGAAACTCGCGAGCACTTTCGACGACCGTCTCGGCGCGATCGACGGCGCGGTGGATCGCGCGGCCAGGCCCTCATCGAGAAGGTCACGGAGCGGGTGGAGCATGTCTCGAAACTGCTCGACGAGAAGATCGGCGCCGTGGAAGGCGCGTCGCTCGCGCGCACGAAGGAGGCCGGCGACCGCATCGAGGCGCTGTCCGAGCGCATCGACCTTGGGCTCGCCGCGGGCGGCCTGAAGCTGCAGGAGTTTTTGGCCAAACATGCGGTCGAGGTCGCGCGCGCCTTCTCCGAAGGCAATCGCGAGGCGACGACCGCGCTCGACGCCAAGCTCAAGGAGCTCGAAGAGGCGTTGTCGTTCCGCGCGACGGAACTCAGCCGGTCGCTCTCCGAAAGGACGGCGGCGATCGATGCGGCGATCGCCTCGCGCTCAACCGAACTCACGCAGAGCCTGTTGACGAAAACGCAGTCGCTCGACGAGGCGATCGCCTTGCGCGCGGAAGAACTGTCGCAGACGCTCCAGGAAAAGACCGAGACGCTCGACGCGACGATCGCCTCGCGCTCCACCGAACTGGCGCAGAGCTTGTTGACGAAAACGCAGTCGCTCGACGCAGCGATCTCGTCGCGCACAGCGGAGCTGTCGCAGGCGTTGCAGGAAAAGACCCACGCGCTCGACGCGACGATTTCGTCGCGCACGGAAGATCTGTCGCAGGCGTTGCAGGAAAAGACCCACGCGCTCGACGCGACGATTTCGTCGCGCACGGAAGATCTGTCGCAGGCGTTGCAGGAAAAGACCCACGCGTTCGATGCGACGCTTTCGTCGCGCACAGCGGAGCTGTCGCAAGCGCTGGCCGACAAGACGGAGACGATCGATCGTGCGCTCGCCGAAGGTTCTGAACGTCTCGACGCGCGCGCGCATGAGGTCGTCGGCGCCCTGTCCGTGAGCGCCGATCGCATGAGCGAGGCGTTCGACGATCGCATTGGCAAATTCCAGACCGACGTGGTTGATCGGCTGGACCGGATATCGACCGACTTCGACGACCGCGGCCGCGCCGTCCTGGACCTGGTCGGCGCCCGCGTGCTCGACATTCAAGAAACGCTTGCTACGGCGCGGCGCGAACTCGACGCCACGCTGCACGCGCGCACCGGCGATCTTGGTCAGGCGCTCACGACGCGCGTCGAAGAAATCCGCGGCGCGCTGGACGGACGCTTGAACGAGATGCACGGCGCGTTGGGCGAGCGCGGCGCCGAAGTCGCGCGTCAACTCGCCGAGGTCGGCGACAGCGTCGCGATGGCGCTCGAAAGCGGCGGCGCGTCCATCGTCGAGCGGCTGCGGCGTCGCCGCGAGGAGCTTGTCGCGGCGATCGACGGCTCGACGCAAGCGCTGTCCAACGCGCTGGAGACGGGCGCCAAAGGGTCGCTCGCCCAGCTCATCTCCACGAATGACAAGATGCGCGCCGAACTTCCTGTGCTGCTCGAAAGCCTTGGCGCGACGAATCGCTCGCTGCAGGACATCATCGGCGAGGCCGGCGGCAGTCTGGAGCGCCTCGAAGGCCAACTCGACAGCAAATTGCGCGAGTTCCAGGGCGCGCTCGGCAATGTCTCGGAACAGATCGCGGCGATCGACAGAACGTCGAGCTCGGCGCTCGGCGACGCCGCGGCGCTCATCGGCGACCTCGAGTCGCGTCAGCGCAGCCTCGCGTCGAGCGCGAGCGAACTCGCAAAAAGTCAGGCGTCGATCGACGCGGTGTTCGACGAGCGTCGTCGCTCGCTGGAGCAGTTGCTCGAACTCATCGAAACCAAGCAGCGCGACTTCGAGGGCTCGGTGGCGAAGTTCTCTTCGCTGGTCGACGAAAACTTCCGCGCTGTCGAAACGCGCGCGCAGGACTTCGGCGGCTTGCTGACGCAGACCACGCAGGAGACGGCGAGCTTCGTCGAGGAGCGGTTCTCGGCGGTGCGCGGGGTTGCGGAAGAGGAGCGCAACCGCACCGCAGCGATGCTGCGCACGGCCTATGAGCAGGCGGCCGGCGAATTGTCCTCGGTCTTCGGCCAGGCGCTGGAAAAATTCAACACGGTCGCCGCCGAAGTGCGTGCGCTCTCGCGCGACATTCAGCGCGAATTGGAGACGACCCGCGAGGAAGTGCGGCGCGGCGCGCAGGAACTGCCGCGCGAAACCGCCGAACAGGCCTCGGCGTTGCGCCGAGTGGTCGGCGATCAGGTCAAGGCGCTGAACGAATTGACCGACATCGTCGCGAGATTCCGGCCGCGTCCTCGACGTCGCCGAAGCGCCGGCGCTGCCCGCCCCGGCGGCGTCGCGGCGCGGGTTCGAATCTGCGCCGCGCGTCGAGACGCCGTCGCGAGTAGAGCCGCCGCAGCGGGTCGAACCTGCGCGGATCGAGCCGACGCGCGCGCGTGCTGCGCCGCAACCGGCAATCGGCCGCAACGCTCCGCCGGCGCGCGGCGAGGCGGGGGGACCGGGCTGGCTCAGCGACGTTCTGGCGCGCGCTTCGCGCGAGGAGGAGGAGACGCGCCCGCCGCGCAAGCAGGCGACGGGGGCGCTGGACAATCTGGCGCTCGACGTGGCGCGGATGGTGGACAGCGCCGCTGTCGCCGATCTGTGGCGACGTTATCAGCGCGGGGAGCGAGACGGGCTGTTCTCGCGTCACCTCTATACGTCGCAGGGTCGCCAGACGCTGGACGAAATTCGCCGCCGTCACCGCGTCGATCCGGAGTTCCGCGGCGCCGTCGACCAATATTTGCGCAACTTCGAGGAGCTGCTGGCCGAAACCAGCAGAGGCGACCGCGACGGCGCGCAAGCGCTCGCGCTGCTGACTGGCGACGCCGGCAAGGTCTATACGATGCTCGGCCACGCCGCGGGCCGCTTCGACTGACCAGAAGGCGCGGGGCGGCCCTGAGGCCTGCCTTCCCGCGCGCTCGAGCGCGGGGCGCCCCGCCGCGCTGCGGCTACTTAGCGCTGGACATCAGCTGCTTTCTTTGTTCTATGCCGTCCCGACATCTTTAGGTCGGTTGGCGCAGGGCTGGGGTTCCAACGCCCGGCGCAACTTCACCACGCCGTTCGTCGGCGCTTCCTTGAGAACTCGCTCGGATTTGCGTAAAGGCGAGTCACTTTGCGGCGGCGCGGCGCGGCGACGACAGAAAGGAATGAGACCCAAATGGCGGCCAAAGCAATATTGCATATGTTGAGCACGTTGAAACATATGAGTCCTTTCGACGTGAATATGGCCGTCGACGCCGGTTATGACGTGACCATCCCTTACACCAACGTCACGATGGACGAGCTTCCCGCGCTCATTCAGGATGCGATGTTCTCCCGCGCGCCATCGGCTGCGTTGCGCACGGGCGTTTTCTTCGCCGGCCGCGACGCGGTGCTCGCGCTCGACATGCTCGACGTCGCCAAGCAAACCTTGCTGAAGCCTTTCGAGATTTCGCTGTTCGCCGATCCTTACGGCTCGTTCACGACCGCGGGCGCGATGGTCGCCTGCGTCGAGAAACTGTTGCGCGACAAGAAGCAGCGCGAGATCAAGACTACGCGCATCGTGATCTATGGCGCGACGGGCGTCGTGGGTTATTCCTCGGCGGTCATTGCGGCGCTCGAAGGCGCCGACGTCACCGTCGTCGGCTATAGCGGCCTCGACCGCGTCAAGAAGCAGGCCGATGAGATCGAGGCGCGCTTCGGCGTCAAAGTCAAGGCCGCGGACGGCAGCACCGCCGAACATGTCCGCGCTCTCCTGCTCGATGCCGACATCGCGCTGTGCGCGGCGCGCGCCGGCGTTCAGGTCATCTCGAAAGAGGATCTCAACGCGGCGAAGAACCTGCTGATCGCCGCCGACGTCAATGCGGTCCCGCCGCTCGGCGTCCAAGGCTGCGACCTGCACGACAATGGCGCGGTGATCTCGGAGCATGGCGCGCTCGGCATCGGCGCGCTCGCCATCGGCAACGTCAAATACGGGACGCAGGCGGGTCTGTTCCAGCAGATGACCACCTCCGACAAGCCGCTCTGCCTCGATTTCCGTCACGCCTTCGCGCTGGCGCGCACGCTGGTTTGACCGTCTTCGCGCCGCGGGATGGTCTCGCGGCGCGTTTCGAAGCCGGTCGCTTTGCACGGAGCGCCGGAGCTTACAAAGGGAACGCACATGGCTTTGATCAACAAAATGCTGGTCGGCGAGTTGCTGGTCGGCGAAGGCAACGAAGTCGCCCACATCGATCTGCTGGTCGGACCGCGCGGCAGCGCCGCCGAGCTGGCTTTCGCCAATGCGCTCGTCAACAACAAGGACGGCTTCACGACGCTTTTGGCCGTCGTTGCTCCCAATCTGCTCACCAAGCCGAACACGATCCTGTTCAACAAGGTGACGATCAAGGGCGCGAAGCAGGCTGTGCAGATGTTCGGACCGGCGCAGGCCGGCGTCGCCAAGGCGGTCGCCGATTTGGTCGCCGAAGGCGTGATCCCGGTCGACGAAGCCGACGATCTGTTCATCTGCGTCGGCGTGTTCATCCATTGGGACGCGGCCGACGACGCCAAGATCCAGGACTATAACTACCAGGCCACGAAGGAAGCCCTGGTGCGCGCCATCAAGGGCGAGCCGAAGGCCGCGGAAGTCGTCGCCAAGCGCAACGACGCCGAAGCACCCCTTCGCCGCGCACTAAGAGCAAAATCCGAAAAAGTTGATAGACTTTTTCGATCAGAATTTGCTCCAGCATTCCGATTCTGGAGCGATTTCTTGTCGGAGTGAATGATTCCATTCGGTCCGGAAAGCGCTCGGAAGAGCGCGAGCAACGCTTTAAAAAGTCGGGGAGCCGCGCGTCGGCTCTCCTTTTTGTTTGGGTTGGAGTTGCGGGTTCGTTCGATGCCAAACGCGATCGGCTGGACATCGGCGGCGCCAATCTCAAGGCCGCGCGCGCCGAGAACGGCCTCGTCGTCGCGGCCCTGCAAATCCCTTGCGCGCCGCACATGGGCCTCGGCGAAATCGAGACCGCGCTGCGCATGGCGCGCAAAGTCTCGGGACCGCCGATCCGCAACGCCGTGACCATGACGGCGGAGCTCTCCGACGCCTTTCCGATCGCGCGCGCGGCGTCGCCATGATTGCGGCGATTTGCGCGCATGAGCTTTCCGGCGCCGATCTGCTTTTCTATGCGGGCGCGATCGGCCTTGTCGACATGCGCGGCGTCGACGCGGCGGCGCAGCGGATCGCCTCCGCCAACTGGCGCGTCAGCGCGGATTTCGCCGTCAAACATTGCGCCGAGGCGCTGTTCGTCGACATGGGCTCGACCACGACCGACATCGTTCCGATCCGGGACGGCCGCGTCGTCGCGCAGGGCGACGATGACGCGAGCCGGCTCGCCTGCGGCGAACTCGTCGACACCGGCCTGCTGCGCGGTTCGCCCGGCGCGGGCCTCGATCTGCGCCCGTCGCCGGGCGCTGCGGACTTCGCTCATCGACGAGCAATTCGCGGCGATGGCCGACGTCCACCGCATCTTGGGCCAAATCCCCGAAGGCGCCGACGTCGCTGTAACCGTCGACGGACGCCCGAAGACGGAGGCGGCGAGCCGCGCAAGGCTCGCGCGCCTCGTCGGCCGCGACGCCGCCGAGCTCGAAGCAGCGCATTGGGACGCGCTCGCGGAATTTTTTGCGCGTGCGCAGCTGCGTCGCATCGAGGACCAGATCGCGCTCCTTGCGTCGCGGGAAAGCTTCGCGGCGCGCGCGAAAATCATCGGCGCCGGAATAGGGCGGGGCGTCCTCGCCGCCTGGGCCGCTCGCGAGGGACGCGAGTTCGAGGATTTTTCCGGCTTCGTCAAAGCGGCTCCCGGCCTTGCGGGCGCCGCCGCCGACTGCGCGCCGGCCTGCTGTCTCGCTTTGCTGGCGAGCGAACCTTAACTTCCCTCCCTTAAGATGCGCCGCAACGATCTGGAGAGGCGCATGTTTTGCAATCGGCATGTCTTATTGGCCGTGGCCGCGGTCTTTTTCGCCGGCGCGGCGCTGTTCGCGACCGGGCTGCAGACCGCGCCCATGCTCGCCTGCCTCGCCGGCTCGGCCGGTGCCTTCGCGATTTTCGCCTCTGGTCTGCGAACCGGCGATCTGCTGGCGCGCGAGGTCGATCGCGGCTGGCTGCTCGCCTGCGTCGCGATAGGGCTTGTTTTGGCGCTGCTCGGCGGCGAGGGGCACCTCTTCTTCGCCAAGGACGATTGGCTGACCCGAGACGCCGTGCTCGCCGATCTCGTCCTGCGCTGGCTTCCCGTGCCTTATGCTGCGGGCGACGACGCCGTGTCGCTGTTGCGCGCGCCGCTCGGCATGTATCTCCTCCCGGCCGCCGCTGGGCGCATCTTCGGCCTCGGCGCGCATCTCGCGCTCGCCGCGCAGACCGGCGCGATCCTCGGCGGTTTCTTCTACTGCGTGACGCTGATCTGGCCGCGGCGGCGGCTCGCCTTCGTCGCGCTGTTCGTCGTCTTCAGCGGGCTCGACGTTCTGCCCGTGCTGATGGAAACGCAAGGGCAGTGGCTGCCGCGCTATCTCGCATTCTGGGTCGACGGGATGTATTATCCGGCCGATCTTTCGCAACTGTTCGGACGCCCAATCATTTTTTGCCGGGCTTGTGGTTCGCGGCGCTGCTGATCTTGTATCTGCGCCGCCAGCTCGATCTTGCGGCGCTCGCCGGCGCCAGCGCGCCCTTGCTGCTGTGGTCGCCGCTGACGCTCGCGGGCTCGGTCGCGATGTTCGCCTTTCTGGCGCTGCGCGCGCCGCGCCAAATGATCACCCGCCGCTTCGCGCTGGTCTGCGTCAGCGCGCTCGGTTTCGCGCCGATCCTGGTCTATCTGGCGTCGCCGCCGACTCTGGCGCCGCATGGCTTGCGGATCTTCGCGCCGGACTTTTTAGAACTCCTGATCAGTTGTTCGTTTTGTTCTCGCTGCCGCAGGCGGTCCTGCTGGCGGTGTTTTGGCGGCGCGTCGAACCCTGGCTGCGCGCGCCGCTCTTCGCCTCCATCGCGCTGCTGCTCGTCATTCCGGCTTACAATGTCGGCTTCATGAGCGATTTCACGCAGCGCGCCTCGATCGTTCCGCACTGCGTCGTCGCCTTCGCCTTCAACGCGCTGCTGATCGAACTTTGTGAAAAAGCCTTTGCGCCGAGGCGCGAGCGGCAGGAAGCGGCGGAGGCGCAGCCGCCGCAGGCCGGGACGCTCGTCGCCGGCGCCGTCGCGGCTTGCCTGATCGCGCTGATCGGCGCCGCGACGCCGGCGCTCGAACTCTACGACACATTATCGACGCCGCGCTGGAGCTATAGCGACTGCAATCAGCTCACCGCCAATCTGCGATGGTGGGGACATAGTTTCGTCTCCACTTACCTCGCCCCGGCGGCGGCTTTTCCGGCCTGGCTGTTCCCACCCGGCGCGGCCCAGCCGCTGCAGGTCGAAACCCGGACCTGCTGGCCGGATCGCATTTATGGCGAACGCAAGTTCAACTATATGCTGCCGCAATACCGCATCTGGCTGAGCGGACGGCCCGCAGAGCAGGCTCGCTCGGCGAGCGCTGCTCAAAGATAGGCGTAAGCGGCGGTCGCGACGCCGGCGGCGCCGAGCGCCAGACCCGCCCGCCATGGCCAACGGCTGCCCCTTAGCACGATGGCGATCGTCGTGACGGCGATCGCCACATGCAGCAACGTGACGGCGACGGTGAGCACGTGATGGCGCCGCTCGCGCCGTTCGGCCTCCTCCATTCTATGATCGACGTCCCGCTCAAGTCCTTCCGCCTTAAGGCGAAGCTCTTCGGCCTCGCGGTCATATCGCTTCGCCTCCTCGGCGAGACGCGCGGCGCCTGAGCCGCCATTTTGCGCGGCGACTCGAAAAGGCTCTTCTTGATGCTCTTGGCCTGGAAAAAGGCCCATTGGTCGCTGGTTTTGTTCTGCAACAGCGCAGCGGCGTTCTGTTCGGAGAGCGCCGCCGCGGTCTCGACGGACTTTAAACTGCCGACGCTCGCAACGAGGACGGCCAGAATCGCGATGGTCACGGAGACGGTGAGCAGGAAGGGCGTTCCCTCATGCGCCGCATGTTCGGCGTGCTCGGCGTGTTCGAAATGTTCGGTCGGGGATTTGGACATGTTCGGCTCCTTGCTTGGCGTGCTATCGGGATCGGCCATGTCGAAAGTGCGACGATCCGCCGTCTCGCTCGACGAATCCTCTTTCGCCCTGCACAATGGCCAAAAGAGCCGCCGTGATTTCGAACGACGCGGCGCACGGAGCCTTATGGACGACGAACTGCACCAGCCGCTTGGGCGAAATGCGCCGCCTCCAAGAGAGACGCCGGCGCCGGGCCGACGACTTGCGCTCGTGGCGCTCGGCCTCGCCGCGCTCGGTCTTTGCGGCGGCCTTTATCTGCTCGCCGCGCGCGACCCGCTTGCCCTGAGCATGGGCGGACGGCCCTATGTCGTCGCCAAGATCGAACCCTACAAGCCGCCCGAGCCGCCGCCGCAGCCCGTCGCGCCGCCGCCGGCCCCCGCGGCGCCGGCGACGGAGCCGTTTTCGGGCGGCGATCACGTCGCCACGGTCGGCGAGTTCGACCAACAGAACGGCGTCAAGATCACGCGCGTCGGCGGCGAGGGCGCGGCCTCGGGACCGGTCATCATCCAGGTCGAGAGCTCGGCGGTCAGGCTGCCGCCGGCGCCCGACAGACGCGTCGTCGAAAAGGGACGCTACGGGCCGCTGCCGCGCATCGGCGCAGACGGCGCAAAGCCGATGGACGTCTATTCGCGGCCCTTCATCGCCCCGGGGCGGCTCAAGGTCACGGCTCCGAGGATCGCCATCGTCATCGGCGGCGTCGGGCTCAATCCGCAGAGCACGGAAGCGGCGATCAACCAATTGCCAGAGGCCGTGACGCTCGCCTTCGCGCCCTATGGCGACGACCTCGTCGCCGCAGCGGCGCGGGCGAGAGCGCGGGGACACGAGACGCTGCTGCAGGCTCCGATGGAGCCCTTCGATTATCCGCAGACCAATCCCGGACCGCACACGCTGCTCACCAACGGCGACGTCGTCGACGATCTGCGCTGGCTGATGAGCCGCTTCTCCGGCTATGCTGGCGTGATGAATTTCCTAGGCGGACGCTTCACCGCCGACGAAAAGGCGCTTTCGACGGCGCTCGGCGAAATCGCGCAGCGCGGCCTCTACGTTCTTGACGACGGCGCCTTGCCGCAGTCGATGATCGTCGAGATCGCGGCGCGTCAGGCGCTGCCCGCGGCGCATGTCGACGTGATACTCGACGGGCGCAAGACGCCGCAGGCGATCGACGCGGCTCTGGCGCAGCTCGAAGCGCAGGCGCTGAAATCGGGTTCGGCGATCGGCTTCGCCAACGCCCAGCTCGGGCTGATTTCGCGTCTTTCGCGGTTCGCGCGGGAGGCCGAGCGTCATGGGATCGCGATCGCGCCGGTGTCTTCGGTTTTGATCCCCCTCGGCGCTAAGAACGCCGCGATAGGAGCCGACAAGTGACGACGCGACTCTACCGCCGCGCGGTCGGCGTGATGCTGCTCAACGCCGCCGGGCTCGCCTTCATCGGGCGCCGGCGCCCCAAGGGACCGCAGGACCGGCCCATGGCGCAATACGAATGGCAGATGCCGCAAGGCGGCGTCGACGACGGCGAGAAGCCGCAAGACGCTGCGCTGCGCGAACTCTACGAGGAAACCAATATCCAGACGTCGCGCCGCTCGGCGAATGCGACAGATGGTTGAACTACGATCTGCCGAAGGACGCGCTTGGCCGCTGGCGCGGCAAATATGTCGGCCAGACGCAGAAATGGTTCGCCATGCGCTTCACCGGCGACGAGAGCGAGATCGACATCGCGCGGCCCGCGAAAGGCGCGCATGATCCCGAGTTCGACGACTGGCGCTGGGAGCATCCGGCGAAGCTGCCGGAGCTGATCGTGCCCTTCAAGCGCAAGGTCTATGTCGAGGTCGTGCGGGCGTTCGCGAAGTTTTATTGAGGGGTGACGCGTCAGACTCCGCCCGAGGAAGGAAGCCCGTGCGGGGCGCCCAACGAAATCGATTTTTGGCGCGGCTTCGCTCTCGCTGACGATTTTCATCAATCATATTCCGGGGCTTTATTTCGAGCGCTTCACCTTTCGCAATTTCTCGCTTTCGGATTCGGCCGAGCTTTTCGTCTTTCTCGCCGGCTGGGCCATGCGCAAGCTCGTCGAGAGCCCGAGCGACGCGGTTGTCAGCGAAGCGGCTCGTGCTGCAGCCTGGAGGCCGCGCCTTCACGGTCTATCTCGCGCAGAGTGGTGCATCGCGCAATTCGCCGATCGCGCTGCTCGCGGCGCTCGTCGATCCTCCTCGACGCGCCGTTTCTGCTCGACTGGCACAATGCGTCTGCGGTCTTCAACGATCCGGCGCGGGCGCAGATCGGTCTCGTGCTGCTGACGCATCAGCTCGGCTATTTCAACATTTTGCCGCTCTATGTCGTGCTGCTCGTCATCGCGCCGATCTTCGTGCTGCTGCAGCGCAAGGCCGCGGTTTGGACGCTGCCGACGTCGCTCGCGATCTATGTTTGCGCGCTCGGCTTCGGCGTGAATTTCCGCACATGGCCGGTCGAAGGCTCCTGGTTCTTCAATCCGCTGGCCTGGCAGCTGATCTATGTGCTCGGATTTCTCCTCGCCGGCCGCGACGGCGTGGGCGCGTTTGCGCGGCGCGCGCACAGGCCTTTGCGCCTGCTCGCGTTTTTGATCGTTTTGCTCGGCGTCGTCGTCACGCTCGCCGATCTGCGGCCGGACCCGATCGCGGTGCCCTCGCCGAAATTATTCTTCCTGTTCGACAAGACGTTCCTGTCGCCGGCGCGGCTCATTCACAGTCTGGCGCTCATCGCGCTCTTCGCCGGCTCGTTCGGCTGGATCGCCGCGCGCGCGTCGGCGGCGTCGAATTTCCTGACGCTGCTCGGCAGAAATTCCTTGAACGTGTTCTGCGCCTCGTCGCTTCTCAGCCTCCTCGGACAGCTTGCGCGCTTCCTTTACGGCGACGTCCTTGCGGCGGACGCCGCGATCGTTATTCTTGGCGTGCTCACCTTGGGGTTAGTCGCGTGGTTCTCCGAATGGCCAGACAATTCCGCGCCAGTTTGGCAAAGCCTTCGGCTTGACCCTGGCGCTCATGCTCGGATTCGCCTTCGCGGCGGCGGCAGAGGAGGCGCAGGGCCCAGCGGCGCCGCCGTTGAGCCCGGCCTGCGAGGCGCCGAACGCGGACATCGCGCAGCCGGAGCCCTTGCCGGTGTTCAGCGCCGCGCTCAAGGAGCGCCGCACGGTCCGCGTCCTGGCGATCGGGTCCTCGTCGACGGTCGGGATAGGCGCCTCCTCCGACGCCAAGACCTATCCGCTCCAGTTCGAAGCCATATTGGAGCATACGCTGAAAGGCGTCGACATCGACCTCGTCACGCGCGGCGTCTCCGGCGAGACCGCGGATATCGCCGCCGAGCGGATCAGCAACGAAGTCGCGTTGCAAAAGCCCGATCTCGTGCTGTGGCAACTCGGCACCAATGACGCGCTCGCAGAGAGTCGGTCCGGCGGATTTCGAATCCAAGGTGCGCTCCACGATCCGCTGGCTGAAGGAGAACAGAATCGACGTCGTTCTCGTCGGACTGCAATACACGCCGCGTTTCGTGCGCGATCCAAGCTATGGCGCCATTCGCGAAAGCCTGCGCCGCATCGCGAACGAGGAGAACATCCTCTACGTGCGCCGCTACGAAGCGATGCGCTTCATGACGCGCGCGCGCGCCAATCTCGAGCTGATGTCGAAGGACAATTTCCACCTCAACGACCTCGGCTATCAATGCATGGCCGAACATGTGGCGCATGCGGTGATCGTCAGCCTGTTCATGAAGCAAGCCAGTCCCGTGGCGAATTAAAAGTCGCATCAGCTCGTCCGGCTTAAAGCGGCGGCGCGGCCTCGCCGCGAAAGATCGCGTCTGCAAGCGGCGTGAAAGCGCCGTCGGCTTCGTGCAGCGCGAGCGGCGCGCAAAGCTTTAGCGGTCCTTTCGAGCCCTTGACGCCCCAAAGCAGGATGCGGCTCGCGGCTTCCTCCGCGCGCGGCGCGATCGGCAGCAGCGCGATGGACCCGAGCCGCCCCTCGACGGTGGCCAGACACGGCGCCAGCGCGTCGGCGCGATGGATCATCACGAAGACGCCGCCGGGCTGCAGCAGGGCGAGCGCCGCCCGCGCCCAATCTGCGAGCGGCGCCGCGCCGACATGCGCCAGAGCGCGCCTTGGATCGGGAGAGACGCGCGCGCGCGCCGGGTCGAGATAGGGCGGATTGGTCAAAACCACGCAGGCGCCTTCATTGGCGAGGCCGGCGGCGCGGCGCGCCGCGGCGTCGAAGAGATCGGCCTCGAAGACTTGCGCGCGCTCGCAAAGCGCGTTGCGCGCGATATTGCCCCGCGCCATCGCGCAGGCCTGCGGCTCGATCTCGACGAGGCCGACGCGGGCCCTCGGCGCAAGCAGCGCCGCGGCGAGCCCCACGGCGCCGGCGCCGGCGCCGACGTCGAGCAAGAGGCCGGCCGCGTCGCGCGGCGTCGCGCTCGCGAGCAGGATCGCGTCGGCGCCGGCGCGATGACCGCCTTCGCCCTGCTTCAAGAGCAGACGTCCATTCAGGAAGCCGTCGATGCGCTCCGTCATCCGTCCGCCGCTCGTCCTTACGGCGCCGATGGCCCGCGTTTTGATCCGATCCCTTGGAAAAGAGCTGCGCGTCTCGTTTTGCGACAGGCGAAGCGACGGCGCGATCGAACTGGGAGTTGGAGACATGCCGCGTCTCGGAGTAAACGTATCCGATAGCTATAGCCCTCTCAAGAGCGCGTCGCGCGCGGACCGCTTCGGCCGGCAGGCCCGCGACGTGACGCCGCTGATGGCCCGGAAGGAGTCGTCAGGTGCGGTTTTGACGCATCCGCTCTTCCTGAAGGCGTTCGCCTGGCTCGCGATCATCGCCGCGCTGACGGTCCTGCTCGCCCTTTGGCGGCTGTATCACTTTGCGCATTGAACTGAACGGCCTCGGCGGCTGAAGCGGAGCTTTCGTAACTTGCTCTGAGGGGCGGCTTGGGTTATCCCGCATGGCTTCCCGAAAGTGCACCCGAACGGAAGCGTCTTGACCAAACCCGCAACCCCAGTCGCCGTCATCATGGGCTCGCAGTCCGATTGGTCGACCATGCGGCACGCCGCGCAGACGCTCGAGGCGCTTGGCGTCGGCTTCGAGGCGCGGATCGTTTCGGCGCATCGCACGCCCGACCGGCTGGTCTCCTTCGCGAAGAACGCCGAGAGCGAAGGCTTCGAGATCATCATCGCAGGCGCCGGCGCGCGGCGCATCTTCCGGGCATGACCGCCGCCATGACGCCGCTGCCGGTGCTCGGCGTTCCGGTGCGCTCGGCGTCGCTCTCCGGCCTCAACTCGCTGCTCTCCATCGTGCAGATGCCGGCCGGCGTGCCCGTCGGAACTCTGGCCATTGGCGAGGCGGGCGCGGTCAATGCGGCGCTGCTCGCCGCCGCCATGCTCGCCCGCGGCGACGCGGCGCTCGCCGAGCGATTGTCGAAATACCGCGCGAGACAGAGCGAGGGCGTCGCTCTCGCCCCGCGCGAAGAAGCTTGAGTCCGGTGCTGGCGCCGGGCGCGACCATCGGCGTTCTGGGCGGCGGCCAGCTGGCGCGGATGTTGGCGATGGCGGCGGCGCGGCTTGGTCTCAAGACCCACGTCTTCTCGCCGCAGGGGAGCGAACCGGCCAATGACGTCTGCGCGCGGCGCACGATTGCGGCCTACAGCGACACCGGCGCCCTTGCGCGTTTCGCCGATGCGGTCGACGTCATCACCTATGAATTCGAGAATGTGCCGGCGGACTGCGCGGATTTCTCTCCAACCGCAAACCGGTGCGGCCCAATCCGAAAATTCTCGCCGCGACGCAGGATCGATTGATCGAAAAGCAGTTTTTGCAAAGCCTTAGCGTCGAGACCGCGGCCTTCGAGGACGTCGTCGACCTCTGGGCGCTCGAGCGCGCCGTCGCCAGGCTCGGCCGGCCCTCGATCCTCAAGACGCGGCGGCTCGGCTACGACGGCAAGGGTCAGGCCCTGATCCAGCGCCGGAATCGAGCTCGAAGAGGCCTATGAAACGGCGAAGGGCGCGCCGGCAATTCTCGAAAGCTTCGTGCCGTTCGAAAAGGAGCTCTCCGTCGTCGCCGCGCGCGCCGTGGACGGCGCGTTTCGCGCCTATGACGTCTGCGAGAATGTGCATCGGCGCCATATTCTGGCGACAACTCTCGCCCCGGCGCAGATCAGCGCGACCAGCGCCGCGCGGGCGATCGAGATCGCGGAGACTCATCGCCGACGCCAGCGACTATGTCGGCGTGCTCGCGGTCGAAATGTTCCTCGTCGCCGAAGGCGGCGAACGCGTCGTCGTCAATGAGATCGCGCCGCGCGTGCACAACTCCGGCCATTGGACGCTCGACGGCGCCGTCACCTCGCAATTCGAGCAGCATGTCCGCGCCATCGCCGGCTGGCCGCTCGGTTCGACGCGCCGCCATGGTCGCTGCGTGATGCGAATCTTATCGGCGAAGACGCCGAGCAGTGGCGCGACCTGCTCGGCGAAGACGGCGCCTGCCTGCATCTTTACGGCAAAAGCGAAATCCGTTCGGGCCGCAAGATGGGGCATGTGACCAGGATCGAGCCGGAGCGGGTTTGAGGTTGCGGCGGGCGCCCATTCACCCGCCGTTCAGCGCAGGTTTCCTTAAACCTTAATGTCGGCGCAATTTTCCCAAAGGTTCGCGGCCATGAAGATCAAGCGCATCCTCCCCCTTCTGCTCGCGACGCTGCTCGGCGTCTTCGTCTCCTCGGCCGCGAAGGCGGCCGAAAAGCGCATCGCGCTCGTCATCGGCGAAGCCGCCTATCGCGGCCATGCGCTGCCCACGACGGCGAATGACGCGGGTCTCATCGCGCAGACGCTGCAGGCGGCGGGCTTCGAGGTCACCGGCGCGCGCGATCTGACCGGCGACGATCTGCGCGCCGCCCTGCGCGACTTCGTCGACAAGGCGAATTCCGGTGGGCCCGACACGGCGGCCTTCGTCTATTTCGCCGGCGTCGCGCTGCAGCTCGAAGGCGAAAACTATCTCGTGCCCGTCAATGCGACGATCGCGCGCGCCGCTGATATTCCGCTCGAGACCGTGGAAATCTCGGATTACCTCAAGCCGCTCGCCGGCGCCGGCCTCAAGGCCAAGGTCGTCGTGCTGGATGCGGCGCGCGAGAACCCTTTCGCGCTCGCCGGGCAGCCGATCGCCGGCGGTCTCGCGCTCTATGAGCCCGGCCCCGCGCTGATGCTCGCCTTCAACGCCGCGCCGGGAACGATCGCGCGCGACGGCGACGGCCCCTACGGCCCTTACGCCCATGCGCTGGCGGAGATGATTCGCGAAGGCGGCGTCTCGCTTGCGCAAGTGTTCGAGGAGACGCGCCTGCGCGTCGCTGAGACGACGAAGGGCGCGCAGAATCCCGTGGAACTCTACGCCGATCAGCAGTTCCTTCATGTTCTTCGAGCGCAGCGCCAAAGCGCCGCCGCTCGCCGAACCGCCCGGCCGCGACGCGCCGATCGGGGGGCTTAACGCCCAGGACGCCTACGCCGCAGCGCTCGAGCGCGACACGATCGAGGCCTATCAGGAGTTCCTCGCCGCTTTCCCGAACGATCCGATGGCCAAACGCGTGCGCGGCCTGCTCGCGGCGCGCCGCGAGGCGGCGATCTGGCGGCATGCGCGCGAAGCCAATTCGGCCGACGCCTATTGGTCCTATCTGCGGCGCTATCCGCACGGACCGCACGCCGCCGACGCCGAGCGCAGACTGGCGGTCAAGGCCGATCCGGTCGCGCCGCCGCCGCCAATTCGCCCCCGTCGACCTCGGTTATCCGCCGCCGCCCCCGAAGAGCTGAACTTTGTCGACCGCTCCGTCGTCTATTTCGACGATCCGGACTTCGGCTTTGCGCCGCCGCCGCCGTTCCCGGCCTATTATCTGCCGCCGCCGCCGCCCGACTTCGTGGTGTTGCCGCCGCCTTACGTCTTCGGCGACCCCTATATGCTGCCGGCGCCGGTCTTTGTTCCGGTTGCGGAGTATGTAATCGCGCCCGCGTACATAATTGCGCCGCCGAACAATCTGATCTTCGAAAATCTGCACAATCGCGTGGCCTTCGATCACGCGACAAATAATTTCGTCGTCTCCTCGCCGGCGGGGCGGGTGCTCGCCAACCATGCGCTGACCGCGATCGGCGCAGGCGGCGCGGCGGCGGCGATCGGTGTCGCCCTGCCGCATGTGCTCAAAAAATTGGCCCTCCGGGAGCTCCGACGCACGCCGGCTTGCCGGGCGGCGCGGGACTGCCGACGCCGCTGCACGGAGGT
>CAWFZD010000089.1:0-35078 GCA_963820145.1 uncultured Alphaproteobacteria bacterium | reverse complement strand
CCGTTTCCGAGCGCGCGCAACCTTACATACGGTCGCCGTTCACAACGGCTGCACCAAAATCCCGCTTGCGACGGGCAAGGGCTCGGGCGGGCGAGACCATTCTCATTTTCGGCGTTTTAGGCCATGGGGATTCTCGGTTCGTCCACCCGGATCCGCCAGGACAGATCAGGCCCTGGAAGATTTGAGAAGCTTTTGAGATTTCGTCGTCAGGCGGCGTTGAACACTGCCCCTTCGATGACGACGCCAGCGGTGACATATTTCCACAGCGCCACCAGTAGCTTTCGCGCCAAGGCGACGATGATCACCTTCTTCATGCGGCCTGCGTTGCGGCTGACCCGTTCTTTGAACCACAGGGCCAGAGCTGACTTCGGCTGATGGCGCAGCCATAGCCAGGCAAGCTGAATGAGAGTCTCTCGCAAGCGCGGATTCCCAGCCTTGGAGACGCCCTGTTCGCGGTCGACCGATCCGCTTTGCCATGGCGTCGGCGCCAAGCCGGCGTATGCTGCGAGTTGGCGGCGATTATCGAAGTGGCGATAGAACGCCTCCAGCCAGAGGATAGCGGCGAACTCCGGCCCTATGCCCCTGAAGTCGAGCAGCATTTTGCCCGCAGCGACCGTCGGCGACGCCTCGGCTTGTTGCTCGCCAAGCAGTGCGTTCCGCTCGCCCTCGACCGCCTTGATGTGATCGAGAAGCAGTTCCAGCCGATCAAGCTCGCGACTGATCTGGGTCTTGAGATGTGCCGGCAGAGCGCGCCCATCCCCGGTCATGAGCTCGTCGAGCCTCGTGCGCCGATCGCGGCGCAGAGGCTCGTAGCCTGATACTCCTTGCGAGAACAGCAGCCCCTTGATCCGATTGACGTGCTCAACCCGTTCGGCGACCAGCACCTTGCGCTCGCGGCTGAGGCGGCGGCGATCTTCTTCCTCGGGCGTCGGCGCCTTGACCATCACGCAGACCCGCGGTTCGCCGCGCTTATAAGCCAACAGCGCTCGCAGCAGCGCTTCGCCGTCGATCCTATCGGTTTTGGCGCGCCGCCGCCGTCGCGACGTCGCAATCGAGGCCGGGTCGACGACGTGGCTTTCGATACCCTCGCTCTCCAGCACGCGGTGAAGCCAGAAGCCGTCCAGCCCCGCTTCCTGGATAGAGACGATCGGAAAGGATTGCCCCGTCCGAGCCAGCGTCTTCTGTTTGAGTTCTGCAAAGCGCGCCAGCAGCGCGGCGACGTCGCCAGCTGGAACAGAATGCTTCGACATCTTCCCGCCGGAACCCGGAGACAGAGATGTGATCAGCCAAACAGAGCGGCTCAGTTCCAATGAAACGAATAGTGCGGCAAGGTTGGTTTGGATAGCGGTCGGCGCTTCGGCCAGGTCAGCTGCGGTTGGCATGGTCGTCTCCAGGGCGGGTGGTTGCAACCTCACTCTGCCAGAGCGCCGGCTGCTATCCACGCCCCATAGGATCTCATTTTTGAAGGCGACTTACTTTTGCCATGGTTGGCACGCGAAGGGTTCGTTAACGAAACTTTACGCGAGATGGCGCGGCAATGCGATCGACGACACAACGAGCTGGAATTCATTCAGAACTATCTCGACCTCCTTGTTTGGCTCGGACCTGCACGTCAAGCGGGTCTGCTCGCTATCGATCGCGGTGCTCGGCGTTATGACCAGCGCCTCGCTTGCCGTCGCCGTCATCGGTCAGGCGTTGGCGCAGGCGCGCGGCAAAGTCGGTGAGCATCGACCAACAGGTCGACCGTCTCCTGAGCAACCAAGGCATCGACGGTCTGGAAGTTGTTCCCGCTCTGGATCAAGGAAGCGATCGGCGCGAGCCGGGATATCGTCGTCGCCATGGACTGGACCGAGTTCGACGCCGACGATCAGTCCACGCTCGTGCTCAGCCTCGTCACCAAGCACGGACGCGCGCGCAGCCTTTGTTGTGGCTGTCCGTGTTCAAGGCGGAACTCGCCGGAAAGCGCAACGACATCGAGGACTCTTGCCTCGTCCGGCTCAAGCAGTCGCTGCCCGAGGGAACGAAGGTGACGATCCTCGCTGACCGTGGCTTTGGCGACGTCAAGCTGTTCGGCTTTCTCGGGGAGCTTTGCTTCGACTATGTGATCCGCTTTCGTGGCGACACCTACGTCACCGCGGCCAACGGCGAGACGCGCCGCGCCAAGGATTGGGTCGGCGTCGGCGGGCGAGCGAAGAAGCTTGCGGACGCCGAGATCTCGCGGGAGAAGCAAAGGGTCGGCGCAGTGGTCTGCGTCCGAGCGACGGTCAGACGACGTCGAGCGCCATCGTCAACCTATACTCTCGTCGCTGGAGCATCGAGCCTGGGTATAGAGATACGAAGGACCTTCGCTTCGGCATGGGCTTGAGCGCGGCACGCGTCGGCGATCCCTGCCGCCGCGACCGTCTGCTGCTCATCAGCGCCATAGCGATCATGCTGCTGACGCTGCTCGGCGGCGCCGGAGAGGCGCTCGGCATGGACCGCCTGCTCAAAAGCAACACAGTCAAGCGCCGTGTGCATTCCCTTTTTCACCAGGGCTGCCTCTATTACGACGCCATTCCCAACATGCCGGAGCCGAGATTGATCGCGCTCTTGGACCGCTTCCAGGCTTTGATCATGGAAAACTCAGCGACTGCCGCCGTGCTCGCCGTGGGCTGAAAAATGAGTGGATGCTTGAGGCGCGGATAAAGCACCCATCGGCGCGATTTTATTCGCGGATACGACGCGCGTCAGGTTCACTAAGAAGAGCGGCGGCGGCCGGTGTCAGATGAGGGCTTTCTTCATTCATGTCAGCGTCCGTTCAATCCGTATCTTCGACAAAGGGAACGGGCATTCTCGAATCGACGCCGCGGAGCGAGCCCCATCCGTTCTGATCTCCCTTAGATCTTGGGCTGACGGCGTTCCCGTGTCGAGTTGCTTTCGTTCTCCTGGTTGCGGTGTCAACAAGTTCCCGCTGAGCCATTACTGTGCGGACAATCGAGCGCATGTCGACCTCGCGGCGTCCTTGCGCCAGCAGGGCGCGGCGCGCCGTCAACGCCTCTCGAAGCGTTACCGAGGGTAAGGTCACGTCGGCGTAACGAGCCTCGACGAAATTCCCGGAGGGGCGTCGAACAAAAACCCGCGACATGTCCCGCGGATCATACTTTACAAGCAGCCGTCGCTTAGTTCTGCCGACATCCGCGCCGAGCGCCGGAGACCAGTAGCGCAAGTTAAACAAATGGATTCCGTCCGACCGCAATGTGCGTTGTTCCTCAGGAAGAAACGTCAACCAGAAGCGCATGCGATCATGGGGCAAACGAAGTGGAATGTCGCCTTCGCGCTCCCGCCATACAGCGATCGGCGCGCGAGCCAAGCGGCTGTGAATTGATTGATGGTATGAGCCGACGATCTCAAGCGCAACATGTCGCTCGAGGTCACGCAGCGAAAGGGCGGCGCGCAGCTTTGGATCATAGTCGCCGCGTTCCGCGATGTTGCTTGATGTGGATCCGGGCAGGAGATAGAGCGCCCATTTGGGTGCCGATCAGGCGTTCGATATGTCCGCCATAATGTGGCGTTCGTCGCGGCCGCCACTGAATTTTCATGCCCGCATCCTCGCAGCCCCGAATGAAGGCGCGGCTCCGAAACTCGGGGCCGTTGTCAACATGCAGTGTTGACGGCAGCCCCGCGACCGGCCAGAGTTCGTCGATGTCTCGCTCCTTCAGCCATGCCGACTTATCGAAGACCGAATGAAGCAGACAAAGACTCACTGATAATCGAGACGGCGCATCCATCGAGAGATAGAAGCCGGTCACCATGCGGCTAAAGACGTCCATCGCCAACGTCAGCCAGGGGCGGCCGATCGGCTCTCGTGTTTCTTCGTCGACGACGAAAACATCGGCCTTGGTGTGATCGATCTGAACGATTTCCAATGGCTGTGATGCGCGTAGCTCCCCCGGCGTCGCCGTTGTGGCCTTTATGATTCTCGTCGCGCCGCTTCGCTCGCCGCCGAAGATCGATGCCTTGCAAACGATCCTTGATTGTCCGCCAATTTGGAGCCCTAAACCCGGCTGTGAGGCAGTTCGCCTGCACTTCGCGAACCAAGCGCGAGAATGGCGGACGTGTCGGCTTCAGATAGAAACGCGCGATTGTCGTGCGGATAATTTCCTCTCGCTCCTTGTCGAGGGTGCGATGATCTTTGCGCCGTCCGCGTTTGCGATCGACCAGCGACGAGACTGTCCCTCCCTCTCGAAAGAGCCTGACCAGTCGATAGGCTGTGGCTTGGCTCACGCCGTTTGCGGTTGCGAGCTCCAAAATCTCGTCGATCGTCGATCTATGTGGGTTCCGGCGCAATAATTCGCGTGTCGCGTCTGCCCGATGGCGCGCTTCCTCCCATTCCTGCGGCGCCACTTCCTCGGGAAACGGATCAGGCATTTCGGCTAACCACAATCGGCGCATGTGATGCGTTCCGATTATCAAATAAGCTGCAACAGACTCGGTGAGATTATCAAATTTGATACATGTTATCAAATTAAGCGCATGGATAAGCTATTGAAAAGTATGAATGCGATTCTTGGATTTGACTGCAGCGTGACAATCGAGATAACCCTCGAAATTATCGGCGCCATCCGCAGTGCGTTCGATCTTCGCGATCGCCTCGCCTGCGGCACCGATTGTGCAAAGCTGCCGGCGACCCGACGGAAGACGCAGGGGCTGCTCCCGGTCGAAGTCGAACTCGACGATCGAGACCTGAAGACTGGAAGAGAGAAAGGAGGGAATACGGCCGAGCGAACCCGGCTTGCAATCCAAATTGTAAAGAGAAAAATTCCCTTCCGTCGAAGCGTAGGATTCCAGAATCCTGGGGATGTCGAAGCGGGCCTGGAAACACGTCCAAACATCGGCGCGCAAGCCGTTGCCGACACACAGGCGCAACCGGTTCGGTTCAATCGCCGCGTCTTCCGGCGCGAGCGTGAGAAAGCGGCAAAGCTCGCCGATATATTGAAAGAGGGAACAGTCGAATTCCGCGATTTCCTGCCAGAAATTGCTGGCTGAAAATCGCCTGCGAATGACGACCGAGCCTGCCGCCAGCAAAACTGGCCAGATCGCTATGACGCCTCCGACCGAATGAAAGAGCGGCAGGCAGTTATACATCCGGTCGTCGCTCTTCGCGTCGATGAGTCCGCGAAACCAGAGCGCCCAGTTCAGCAGGCGATGGTTTGAGATTTTCGCCGCTTTCGGCAGCCCCGTGGTGCCGGAGGTGTAAATATAGAGCGCATCATCCCGAAGGGCGAACTGCCGGCGCTCATTGGAGTTCGAGCGTCGCTCCCGAATGTTGCTCCAGTTCTGCGTCTACCCGCCGACGCGCGCCGTCGGCACCGTAGGAGAGAACCGCGAGTTCCGGGCTCCCTCCGAGCGCGTCAAGGCAGGGGGAACAAAGCCCGCTTGGGCGATGACCGGGCGCGAACGGCTGGTCCGAATGCAATGTTCGAGCGCGGGGCCCCTGAGGTTGACGTTGAGAAGGGCGGCGATGACGCCGACACGATTAAGGCCGAGCCAGATCGCGACATATTCGGCGCGATTCTCCATCATCAGCGCGACGACGTCCCCTTTGCGCAAACCATTGTGGATGGCCCAACGGGCGTAACGATTTGATCGCTCCGCGAGGTGGCCGAAGGTGTAGGATTCCTCATCAGAGATCAATGCCGGGGCGTCCGAGCGAACGCCGGCGATCGAGTCGAAATGTGTGAAGAGAAGAGCCTTTGGCTCCTTGTCAATCGGCGCGACGCTTTGGAGCGCGCGCAGCCTAGACCCGATTAACACTTTTGGAAGTCAGGGCGCTCTCGCCCGGCTCTATCTTGATAGCGTTCTCGATCACAGCTCTCTTTCCCGAGTTGCGCGGCTCTCGACCCCCGAAGGCGAATGACGTAGCCCTGTATATGGCCGCCGTCGGGCCTTGAAAAGCGCGTTCATTAGCTATAAGACTTCGTGGACACGAGGGCGCGCGCTATATTGTTTGCCTTCGGCTCGGACACTGAGATGCGAAGAGAGACTATCGCCATCCACGGCGGTTACGATGTTGATCCGACGACGAAAGCCGTCGCGACGCCGATTTACCAGACCGTCGCCTATGAGTTTGATACCGCAGATCACGCGGCGGCGCTGTTCGATCTCGAATACGAAGGTTACCGTTACAGCCGCATCGCAAACCCGACTAACGACGTGCTGGAAAAGCGCGTCGCCGCCTTGGAAGGCGGGGTCGGGGCGCTCAGCGTGGCGAGTGGGCAGGCCGCTCTATACTACGCCTTTGCAAACGTCGCCGACTCGGGCGGGAATATCGTCTCCGCGCCACAGCTTTATGGCACCACTCACACATTGCTCGCTCATGTTTTGCCGCGACAAGGCGTATCTGTCCATTTTGCGAGCAGCGAGTCTCCCGAAGATTTTGCCCGGGCGATCGATCAAGACACCAAAGCGCTGTTCTGCGAGAGCTTTGGGAATCCTGGAGGTTCCATCTGCGACATTGAAGCGCTCGCCGCCCTGGCGCACGCCCATGGCGTTCCGTTGATCGTCGATAATACGGTGGCCACGCCGGTTCTCATGCGGCCGTTTGAACATTGCGCCGATATCATCGTTCACTCCATGACGAAGTTCATCGGCGGCCATGGCACGACGCTAGGAGGAAATCATCGTCGACGGCGGTCGCTTTCCCTGGGCCGCGCATCCCGAGCGTTACCCCGCGTTCAACCATCCGGATCCTTCCTACCACGGGCTCGTCTATGTCGAACGCTTCGGCGACTCCGCTTTCATCGCGCGGGCGCGCAGCGTGTATCAACGCACGACAGGGGCAGTGTTGCCACCACTGAGCGCCTTTCTCCTGATGCAGGGGCTCGAAACGCTTCCGTTGAGAATCGAGCGGCATGTAGAGAACACGCGCAAGGTCGCGGAATTTTTGCAGGCTGATGAGCGCGTCGCCTGGGTCAACTACGCCGGATTTGCGGATGATCCCCGCTACGCGTTAGCTCAGAAATATTTCGCCGGGCGCGTCCCTTCCTTGCTGACCTTCGACATCAAGGGAGGGATCGAGGCTGGAAAAGCGTTTTACGACGCGCTTCGTCTCGTAAAGCGCCTGGTCAACATCGGCGACGCCAAATCCCTGGCTTGTCATCCGGCGTCGACCACGCATCGGCAAATGTCACCGGCCGAACTAGCCAAGGCGGGCGTAACGCCGGAGATGATCCGTCTCAGCGTCGGCATCGAGCACATCGACGATCTTCTGGAGGACATCGATCAGGCCCTCGGCGTCGCGCAGCGCCTTCACGGGGGCACCCGCCGTCTCGAGGGGGTGGAGGAAAGGTCACAGAACGATGCCCGCGAAAGCTGAGGAAGACACTGATCTCCTCAGGCTTCCCGGCGGACAGAGGGCGCCGATTGAAATCGCGTTCGTCAACAACATGCCTGACGCCGCGTTTTTGGCCACACAGGCCCAGTTCAGACGCCTGTTAGATGCCGGCGCAGGGCCGCAGTCGTTCCACATGCGCTTTTATCTTTTGCCTGG
Source organism: uncultured Alphaproteobacteria bacterium (assembly GCA_963820145.1). GTDB lineage: Bacteria > Pseudomonadota > Alphaproteobacteria > Rhizobiales > Beijerinckiaceae > Methylocystis. The sequence continues at coordinate 27,550 of CAWFZD010000089.1, read as the reverse complement.
TGTCGAAAGGAGCGAAATCCTCAAGCAACAGCTTCACCATTCTTATGAGGACATCGAAGCGCTCTATGCGCGAGGAGCCGACGCCGTCGTGGTGACGGGTTCAGAACCCCGGGCTCATTCCTTCAAGGAGGAGCCGTATTGGCGGTATTTCCTTCGTCTTGTGCAATGGGCGCGGGACAATACCGTGTCGGCCCTTTGGTCCTGCCTCGCCGCTCATGCGGCGGCTCATGCGCTTGACGGCGTCGAACGCGTCCGCGGCGCGGCGAAGACGAGCGGCGTCTTCAGCTTCGAAACGGCTGGAGACGATTGGCTGACCGCCGGCGCGCCGGCAGAGTTTCTCGTCCCGCATTCCCGCTATTATGGGTTGCGCGCTGAGGACTTGCAGCGGCATGGCTACACGCTGTCCACTCTGTCGCAATCGGTCGGCGTCGACGCCGTTTGGCGCCGCGAGCCGAGCGTCTTTCTGCTCCTCCAGGGTCACCCCGAATATGATGCGGAGACGCTTTGCAGAGAATATCGCCGTGACGTCTTGCGCTTCCTGAATGGGGAACGAGCCACATACCCCGACGCCCCGCAGGGATATTTTGCCGATGGCACGCTCGATGAGATCGAACGACTGAGGCTCTCCATCTTGGCCGGCGACAAACACGGCGAGGCGATGCTGAACGAAATCCTCGGCAGCGCCAAATATCTGTCCGATTGGTCGGCGAATGCGGTCAATCTCTATCGAAACTGGATAAAACTCGTGTCTGCGGGCAAGGCAGGCCTGCGTCGCTCCGCATGAGCCGCGGCATCGTCGCTGAAGGGGACCGTAAAATTAACTGGGCCACGACGAACATTAACGATTTCTGGCGCAGGATGGGCCGACGCCGAGGAGAACGGCGATGCGTTGGAAGATCAGTATCAAGGGCATGGACGAGTTCGTCGGTTGCGATAGCGCCGAGATGGTGATCGGAAGGGAATTCAATTGTTTGTCGAAGGGGAAGATCGCCTCTCGATCTCGGATGGCACGGCGATCATGGCGTGCTTGCAGCAGCTTGTATTAGAGCAGCAAGGTGAGGCCTATTTCCTGACGAGCCGCTATTGCTGGGATTGCGAGAACGATTCCCTCGGCGGAATCATTTATGACCTTGCGCCACCGCACGATGAAATTGGGCGAACCGCTCGATGATACGGAATCCGGCTGATTGACTCGGCGGGGCGGGATTCCCTGCGAGAATCGAAGCAGTTAGGCTGCGTCGTCATGAATTGCTGGAGGCGGGTCATGGCGACGATAGCTGCGCATTTGAGCGTCGAGGCGTTGCGTGAACGGTATGTGTCGAGTTCGAACGCGCGCGAGGCGCGGCATTTTCACACGATCTGGCTCCTCGCCAAGGGCCACACGCTTGGCGAAGTCGCCGAGATGACGTCTTTTGGTCGGCGTTGGATCGAACAGCTTGCGGCGCGCTACAACGCCGAAGGCCCCGCGTCTCTGGGTGACCTGCGCCGGCGCAACGGCTCGTCAGCGACGGTGTTGAAGCCCGAGCTGCTCGACAAGCTTCGGCTTCGGTTGAAGCAGCCGCCGGACGATGGCGGCTTGTGGACGAGCGCGAAGGTCGCGGCTTTCCTTGCGCGCGAGTTGGGGTTGGAGAAGGTCGCGGTTCAGCGCGGCTGGGAGGCGTTGAAGGCCTGCCGCATGTCCATCCAGCTTCCGCGCCCCAAAAATCCGAAGTCCGCCTCGCCGCAAGAGGCGGCGGCGTTCAAAAAAACCTCGAAGACGCCGTCGCCGAGGAAGCCGCGCAACATCCCGAGCGCCCGGTCGAGGTCTTCGCCAGCGACGAGCACCGGCTCGGCTTGAAGCCCGTGACGCGGCGCGTCTGGGCGCCGATCGGTGAGCGGCCGACGGCGCATGGCCATCACCGCTTCGACTGGCTCTACGTGACCGCCTTCGTCTCGCCGGCGAGCGGTGAGACCTTCTGGTATGTGCACGACGGCGTCTCGAAACCGTTCTTCGCCGCGCTGCTCGAAACCTTCGCGCGCGAAGCGAAGGCCGGCGTCGAGCGCACGATCGTGCTCGTCATCGACAACGCCGGCTGGCATGGCGAGGCGGGACTGAGCGTGCCCGATGGTCTGCGCCTGGTCTTTCTCCCGCCCTACACGCCGGAGCTGCAACCGGCGGAGACCCTATGGGCGCTCGTCGACGAGCCCATCGTCAACAAGCACGTCGAAACGATCGACGAACTCGACGCCATCATCGGCGAAAGATGCGCCGCGCTCGCGAACGAACGTGAGATCATCAAAAGCCGAGCCGGCTTTCATTGGTGGCCAAAAATCGCCTCGCCGAAGTAATCAGCCGGAAACCGTATGAGAAGGCGCGAGAGCGCGCACGTTCGAACCGCGTTCATCGTCCGAACACAGACAAGCTGAGCTCGATCCCCTGAACGATCCGGGACGAGAATTAAAGCTGATGCGCCGCATCGATGAGCTGCATCTCGATTATCCCTTCGCGGGCGCCCGGATGCTGCGCGATCTGTTGCGGCGCGAGGGCGTCGCCGTCGGCCGCCGGCATGTCGCGACGCTCACGGCGAGCGCCTTCTCCAGTCCCGGCGCGCCGTCGACGATGGCGAGCTCCGGCGTCTTCAACCCGCGCAGGACGAGATCGTCGAGCAGCGCGCGCCAGGCTGCTTCGCTTTCGCCGCCCATGTTCTTGACGGCGAGCAGCACTTTCTGACCGTCAGCGCGCACGCCGAGCGCGACGAGCAAGGAGATCGAGGTCGCCTTCTTATCGAGCCGCACGCGCACGACGGTTCCGTCGAGAATGAGCCTCACGATTGGCTCCTCGCCGAGCGGGCGCTTGTTCCATAGATCCCAGTCGCCTTTCACCTTACGCCAGGTGCGGCTGACCACGTCCTTGCCGATTGCGCCGGCGAACCCCGAATGCAAGGCCCGGCGCACCCGGCGCGTATTGGTTCCGGCAAGATAAGCGCCGGCGATCAGCGCGTCGGCAGCCTTGGTGCGGCGCTGATAGGCGCGCAGCGGCTTTTCCATTCGCGCGTCCCGCCTCCCTCGGCTTCGCACACGAGGCGGGCGCGCGGCACGGAAATCTCTGTCGTGCCGAAGGTTCCGGTCAGCGAGCGTTTGCGATGGCCGTGGCGATAACCGAACTCTTCCCGGAGGTCACCCGCACGAGGCCCTCCGTGGCGTCCAGGGATGAGTAATACGGTTTCCGGCTGGATTACTTCAGCTTGGCGATTTTTGGCCACCAATGCAAGCGGGCTCGGCTTTTGATGATCTCCGGTTGGCCGGCGAGCGACGCGCATCGCTCGCACAAGGCGGCCGTGACGCCGTGTCGTGCGAGGTGGCGAAGGATGGATCTGAGCGCGCCGGATGGCCGGTATGGGATGTGGTCCTCGTCTCGCACGCGAACGACTTCGACCTTCACGGCCTGGGCTAGCAGGGGAAGAGATTCGGCCAAAGCCTTCGCCGCCGGAGCGCCGCCATCGCCTTCGTGAACTTCGCCGGTCCTGTAAAGCTCGACGGGAGAGCGAACACTGGCCTGCTCGAGCCAAAAAGCGCGCCCGTGAAGATGTCCTGAGCGTAATCGGGTCCAGCCTGGACGACGATCGACAGGTCGAATCCTGGCGCGACTCGTCCGAATTCCTCGCCGACGAGCTGCGAAAAAGTTTCAATAATCTTGGATTCCGCAGAGACCCCGGCTGGGAGGGATTTGGCGAGGCGAACGCAAGCCTAACACGGATCGTTGCGATTCCCGGGATTGCACCGGAAGAGCTTCCGGTTGGGAGGCTACGTTCCCCGAATTTGACGCCTGACAAGGCCGCGCCATCACGGAGAACGCCGGCCTAGCGGAGGATGCAGCGACGGCCCGAGGGGCTCGTGGTCGAGCAGCTCGGCCACGACGAGGTTAAGGGCGTCAAGTTCGGGGAAACGAGGACCGGCGAACCCTGATTAAGGGCGTTGCCGCGAGGTAAGACCGTCCCTCGCCTGCGACCAGATCGAAATCGCGTTCGTTTTCCTATGGACCGTATTCTCGCTCAAACTGAATTTTTTTCGGCAGGTGTGGCATTTGTGCTACAGCTTTTCGTAAACAGGTACGATAGGGGAGGTTGCTTGCGTCTCCCTTCTGTCGCAGATGACTGGGTGCTGCGGACAGATCGGGATGGATACAGCAGATGGTGGGGACTAAGAAATCACTTCGAAAATCGGGCCGCCCGCAAAACGCGACGCCAACCAATCCGCAAGGAGGCCGCATTGACGAAATACTATCTCACGGATGAGCGCTGGGCGCTGATCGAGTTCCTCCTCCCCGGCAAAGAGGGCGATCCCGGCTGCCACGGCCGCGACAATCGTCTCTTCATCGAAGCCGTCTTCTGGATCGTGCGCACCGGTTCGCCCTGGCGCAGCCTGCCGCCGCTTTTCGGCAAATGGTACACAGGCTACACGCGCTTCCACCGATGGACGCAAAAGGGGGATGGCTCGGAGTGTTGAATGCACTGAAAGCCGACGAGGCGTGCGAGTATTTCTATGACGACGGCGTGATCTGCCATGCTCCCAGGGCCGACTCGTGGCGCAGGAGGCCGCGGCAGCGAACGAAAGGCGCAGGAGCTGCCTCGAGGGCGTCGGCGCCAAGCCTTGGCGTCGGGGCGCCTTAGCAGGGCTCCGAATCCGGGTTAACGCGGGGTGGCTCGTAGGGCGTTGGCGAGGTAATCGCCCTTCCACCCGGCGATTTTTCTGCGCAGCTTGAGGCTGGTGCGCCTGGGCTTCGTGGCCTTGCGTTGCGGCTTCAGAGGAGGCGGTCTTTCGGGCTCGGGAGCGCTCCTGACCAGATTGATCGCGAAGTGTCTGACGACGGCCATGTTTCTTGTGCCGTGGCCTTTGCGCAGGCGGCACTGGTCGTCGGCAAAGACGACGTCGAGCACCCAGTGCAGCTGGTTCTCTATGCTCCAATGGCCGCGCACGGCTTCTTGCGCCTGCTTCGCCGAGAGCGTCGCCGAAGAAATGTAGTAGCGGGTTTCGAAGCGGCAGCGGCCGGAAAGCTCGGCCTGCGATTGCACGCGGATGATCGAGGCGGCTTGCGGCAGGCGCAGCTCGCCGGGAAAACGCCGCGCGCCGTTCAGCCAATCGACGTCTGTGATGACGCTCACGCTTCGCTGCTCGATGCGAGCCGTGGCCTTTATCGTGATCGATGTCGATGTCGATCGTGTCCGCCGCGGCGAAGGCGCTTTCGATCTCGCCGCGCAGCGTCGGCTGATTGGCCTTGACCGCGAGCAGATAATCCGCGCCCGCGTCCCTGATCTTTTGCGCGATCTTGGCGTTCGTGGCGATGGCGTCGATGGAGACGAGCGCGCCCTCGAGACCGCCGTTTGCGGCGAGGCGGTCGATCAGAACGGGGATCGCCGCAAGCTCATTGGCTTTTCCCTCCACCGCTTCCTGGCCGAGCACGAGGCGGCTCGTGGTGGCGAAGGCGGAGACGAGATGCAAGGGCGCTTTGTCCTCGGCGCGATTGTGGCTTCGGCGCGAGGTCTTCCCGTCGATGGCGACGAGGTCGGGGCGTTCGGGCCAGGTCTCGCGCACCCAGGCGGTGAACACGGTGGAGAACAGCGCCGGGTTGATGCGGTTCATGAGCAGGGTGAGCCAGCGTCCGCCGGGAACGCCGTGGTGATAAGGCAAGTAGCGGCGCAGGAAAGAAAGGTTCGCCTCGCCCCAGGCGGCGATGGCGTCATAGTCGTCGCAGTCGGCCAGGGGAATAAGCCTTTGCGCGAAAACGCGCGCCCAAACGCCGGTCTTAGCCCAGCGGCTGAAGCGCGTGTGCACGACGCGGAAATCGCCGAAGCGCTCCGGCAAATCGCGCCAGGGTATGCCGGCGCGATAGCGGTAGAGCACCGCCTCGATAAAAAGCCGGTTGTCCTTTGCGGTCACGCCTACCGTCCCTTCGCGACCAGGAAGCAAATTCTCAATGCGCTCCCATTGATCATCGCGCAGAGCATAACGTCGCTCCATCGGTCGGCCCCTCCGATTGGCCGCCGGCGTGCTAGTTTTGCGCGACGTCGAGCTACGTCTTCACGTTGCCGAACGCATGGCCGCCTGCATCGTCGATCCAGGCGCGCCGGAGCAGATCACGCACACGCTCGGCGACATCATTCGTTTTCGCCTGCTCATGATCGCCGCGGACTACGAGAACGGCAACGACGCCACCGGCCTTCGCGTCGATCCCGTCTTCAAGATGGCGCATGATCTTTCGCCCTCGGACCGCGATCTGTGTTCGCAGTCGACGATCTCGCGTCTGGAAAATCTGCCGGACGCCCGCGCGCTGCTGCGCCTGCGCCGCGCCATGGTCGACCTCTATTGCGAATCATTCACGCAGGTCCCCATCGCGCGAAAGCGCCGCCTTCACATGACGAGTCTCCCGCAGAACCGTCTCAAAGGCGCCTCTGGTTGGCGAGAAGCCAGATCGTATGGAAATGCCGCGCCTCACGCGCGGTCGAACTCGAAACATACCGCTCACGCAACGCATCGACGCTCAAATGCCAAGCTATCGTCACCATGACCCGCCTCCAGTGATTCAGGACGGCGCAGCCTAACCGCTTCGACTCTCGACGGGAATCTGGAGGGTTATGTGAGGTCCGCGGCGCAATGCTCCGGCTGGGGGGATGCGGACCTCACATAAGCCGGATTGAACGAAGGCGCGGGTCGTTAGGCGCTATGGGGAAAGCGCGGAACGTTTGAGGCTTGGACTGCGGCTACGGGCAAGCCGGTGCGATGGCGAGTGGCGTCGAGGATGCCGGGGAGAAGCCGAAAAGGGTGACGCAAGGGCGTGCACGGCGCCGGCGACAACGGAGACAGCGGTGTCGACGCGAATGTTGTCGCGGTGAGGACGCAGTCTGGGGCGCCGGCGGCTCGAAGCGCGACGAGCAATGGATGGGCGACGCTGCTGCGGTCGAGGGCGATTGGGGCGTTCATGATGTGTCGCAAGAGAAGGTCGAGCGCTTGATGGGTGACGCGACGCCGATACGGCGCATGAGAGCGCCGCAGTCGGGGCATGGCCAGGCGGCGTGGGTTTCAACTGGCGCCTCCTCGCACGCGGGCTTGTCCGGTTCGGTCGGTTGATCGGCGCCGGCGAGCTTTCGGCATAGCTCGATCCGTTTGCGACGGTCTGCTCGGGCCAGGAAGCCGTAGTGGCGAAGGCGATGGAAGCCGTCGGGGAGAACGTGCAGCAAAAAGCGGCGGATGAACTCGCTCGGCGCAAGACGCGTGATCCTTTTGCGGCCGTTGCGGCGATAGTCCTTGTAGCTGAAGGCGACCTCCACGTCGGTGATCGCGACCAGCCGAGAGTTGGCGATCGCGGCGCGATGGGTGTAACGCGCGAGATAAGCGAGGACCTGCTCGGGCCCGCCGAATGGCGGCTTGGCGTAGACGACCCAATCGATCTGGCGCAACGATCGGAGCCGCCCCGCGAAGGCGCTCGGCTCGGCGAGCGACGCGAGGTCGTTGAAGAATTGCAGCGCGCCATTTTTGAAGGCGGTCTCCAAGCCTTCCAGGAACAAGCGCCGGAACAGCCGCGCCAAGGGTTTTACGGGCAGGAAAAAGCCGGGCCTGCAAGCAATCCAGCGCGCGCCGTCGAGCGAAAGGCCGCCGCCCGGCACGACGCAATGCACATGCGGATGATGCGTGAGCGTCTGTCCCCAAGTGTGGAGGACGGCGAGCAGGCCGATCCTCGCGCCCAGACGCCTGGGATTTTCGGCAAGCCTCATAGTCGCCTCGGCGGCGCAGCGCATGAGCAGGGCGTAGACGAGCGCCTTGTTCTGGAAAGCGATCTCCGCGGCTTCCGGCGGCAGGGTGAAGACGACATGGAAATAGGGCGCGGGCAAAAGCTCGGCCTTGCGCGCGGTGAGCCATTCCGCCCGCGCCGCGCCCTGGCATTTGGGGCAATGGCGGTTGCGGCAGGAGTTGTAGGCGACGCGGGTCAGGCCGCAGGCGTCGCAATGTTCGACGTGGCCGCCGAGCGCCGCCGTTCGGCAAGCGGCGACGGCGCCCATGACGCGACGCTCCCCGCGGCCGAGATGCGCGGCGTGGTCGCGAAGGTAGGCGTCGCCGTGACGGCGGATGATGTCGGCAAGCTCGAGCGCCGGCCGTTCCATCCGGCGCCTATTCGGGCGGCGTCACCTCCAAGGACAGCCGATCCAGAGGGCTCGTCGTGGCGCCAATCAGATGCGTCGACACTCTCGTGTAGCGCGCCGTCGTCGAGAGGTTCTCATGCCCGAGCAGAACCTGGATGATGCGGATGTCGACCCCGCTTTCCAGAAGATGGGTGGCAAAGCTGTGCCGAAGCACATGGACGCTGACCCGCTTGTCGATGCCGGCCGCCGCGCGCGCCGAACGGCAGGCTGCATGCAGAACGTTGGGCTCGATGGACTTGTCCGGCGTTCGCCCCGGGAACAGGAAGTTCGGGGGTCGCGCCAGACGCCAGTAGCTGCGCAAAATGCCGAGCAGCTGCCGCGACAGCATGACGTAGCGATCCTTGCCGCCCTTGCCGCATTCGACCCGGATGACCATGCGCTCGCTGTCGATGTCGGCGACCTTGAGCCCCGTCACCTCCGAGACCCGCAGTCCCGCGGCATAGGCCGTCGTCAGCGCCACGCGCGCCTTGAGGCTGGAGACCGCTTCGAGGAAACGAATGACCTCCTCGCCGCTGAGCACCGCCGGCAGCTTGCGCGGCTGGCGGGCGTAGGCGATCCGCTCTGGGATCGTCTCGCAGCCGAGCGTCACGCCATAGAAGAAGCGCAGCGCACAGACGATCTGGTTGAGCGACGCCCAGGAGATCCCCGTGGACGCCAGATGAACCTGAAAGGCCCGTACATCCTCCAGTCCCAATCGATCTGGGGAGCGCTCAAAATACCGACTGAACTTCGAGACCGCGTGGAGATAGGATTGCTGGGTCGCCGGCGAGAGATTCCGGACCGTCATATCCTCGATCATGCGACGGCGCAGAGGGCTGAGCTCGGCCATCTGAAACCTCCTGTTTGAGAGTGGGTTGCGACGCCCAAATCCTCTCAGACAGGAGGCCAATCACCAGACTTCGCCGATCCCGCCGCGATAGCGGCTTCGTTCAATCCCCTATCCTCCGAGTCAATCAGCCGGAATCCCTATAATGCGTGGGAGCGCCCGGCAGCCGGGAGCCGGATCAACGCTTCGAAAGCCGTAATTCCCGGAGGACCACTTTTCCGGGGCGGGCCAGCAGCGAATGCTCAACGCGAGACCCGGTCGAGAATCCAGGGGCTGACTGAAGTGTCGTCGAGGAACGTGCGTCGCGCGGATTGTTCGATGTCGTGAGGTCTGGCGATCGCCTTTGTCGAGACAGACAAGAGTTTCCGCTTGTATTCCTCGGCGATTGCGCGCGCTTCAGACATTGAGCGAATGACGTGCGGTGTGATCATGATGATCAGCTCTGTCTTCGTGATTTGGTCGTCCTTGTCCTTAAAGGCGCTGCCGAGGATTGGAATATCTCCGATTACCGGGATCTGGTTGGCGGCTTTCGTGCGTGAGTTTTGGATCAAGCCGCCAAGCACTAGAGACTCCCCATCAGCCACCGCGACCTGCGTTTTCACCTTGCGCTGTTGGATCGTGGGATTGGTGCCATTTCCGCCCGTGCCAGGGGCTTGGTTCGAGACTTCCTGATCGAGATCAAGCATGAGCCGGCCGCTTTCACTAATATGCGGGGTTATGGCGAGAATCACGCCGGTGTTGAGATAGGACACCGAATTGAATGTGTTGCCGAGCGCCGCAACGCTTTGCAGGGTCGTTACCGGAATCTGGTCGCCGACTTGCAACACCGCCTGACGATTATCCAACACGGTCAGCGAGGGCGTCGATAGGATGTTGACGCTTGTAATCGCGTTTAGCGCGTTAAGCACCACAATCCCCTTCGCCGCCGTGAATGCATAGGAAAAGCCGGGGAAAACACTTTGAAGGGGAACGCCCACCGGATTGCCGCCGAGAAGGTTGTTGAGGCCGAGGAAGTTGTTGGTGGTGGCGGAAGTGCCGACTCCGTTCGACGTTGCGGCGCCGGCGGGGGGAAGTCCTCCAAACCCCCCCGCGTGGGCGCCCTTCTGCAGAAACCAGGCGACGCCGAAATGCAGCTCGTCGGTGAGCGTGACTTCCGCGATCGTCGCCTCGATGAAGACCTGATTAGGCTGCACGTCGAGGGCTTCAATGACGTGCAAAATCTTCTCGAAATCCTCCGGCGTCGCCATCACGACGAGGGAATTCTTGGCTTCGTCGACCCCAACTTTGTAACGGCTGTCCTCGCCCAGCGTGACCGTGCCGGGGCCCTTCGACTGATTCTGATCGTTTGATCCATTTCCGCCCGCGGAGCCGAAAAAGCCTGGCGAGCCACCCGGTCCTCCAACCTGCCCCCCCAGTCCGCCGGAGGCGCCGCCGCTCGAGGGACCGCCGCCGCCGGCGCCGGTGGGGCCGGAACTCGAAAGCGCACCCAACGGGCTCGCCGGCCCCGAGTTCGAAGAGCTCTGCACAGCATCCTCGCCTGATGACGAGGATGAGGACTGACCGAAACGCGGCGCCGTGTTGCTTCCGCTCCGAGAGCCGTCGGAGCCGAACATTGAGCTCAGAACCTGCAACATCTCCTTGGCGGGCCGATTCTGGACCCGGTAGGTGAAAAACTGCTTTTCCGTTCCCTGCGCACGTGCGTCCAGCCGTTGGATCCACGCCCGTGCGCGGTCGAGATAGGCCGGCTGCGCCGACATCACCAGAACCGATGCGAGACGCTTGTTGCTGACGAAGCGCACCATGCCCTTCATCGGCCCATCCTTCTCGTCCGTTCCGAAGACCTTGCGCAAATCTTCCACGATCAAATCTGCATCGCCGCTTTTCACCGGCACGAGGGCGAAGGACATGCCGCGCATCGTGTCGATGTCGAACGTCGCGATGACGTCCTCGAGCGTCGCAAGGTCTTGCGGCGTGCCCTTCAGCGTGATCGTATGCCGTCCGTCATCGGCCTGAACGACGCCGCCCTGAATGGTCATCGGCTCGAGGAGCCGGCGCATCTCTGAGGGCGCGACATAACGGAGCTGGACCACTCGGGTGCTCTCCCCGGCGGACACCGACGAAGGATCGGTCGTCGAGGTCGAAACGTTTCCGCCTGCCGTTCCGGCCTGGTCGAGCGGCACGACTTTGTAGACGCCTCCCGCTTGAACGACTGCGCCGCCCGCCACGCGCAGCGCCGATTGAAAAAGCTCCAGCGCCGCGGCTTTGCTCACCGGCCGCGTCGTATGAACGGTGACCTTGCCATCGAGCCGGGGGTCAATGACATAATTCACGCCCATTATGTCCCCGAGCACCACCTTGACGGCTTGCGCGATTGGCAGGTTGGCGAGATTAAGCGTGACGTTCTCTTCACCCATCTCGGGCGCTTCGGCTCTGGGTTCTCCGCCGGGGCCGATGAAGCGCCCGCTTCCAGGCACGATGAGAGCAGCGTTGCCGCGCGAATTCATCAGGGCGGCGCTGCGGCTAGCGGCTCCACCGCCCGCGCGCGCAGGCTCACGCGGAGCGTTCGACGGCTCCACACTCCATTCCGCTACAGGCGGCTCGCTCGTGGCCTGGCAGGCCGTAACAGCTAGGCACACAGCCGCCAGGACAGCTTTCACGACACATCTGCTCACGAGCAACCCACTCAACGTCAGAGCCGGAGATCAGGATCGATCTCGGGTAACTCATATGGAGACATTGGGGCAGAGTTCGGGCTAATCCGCGCCAACTCATGGCCTAACTCGGACTGACGCCGAATGAACACTCCTCCGGTGCCAAGCCGCACAGAAGGAATCATAAGTGACTCACCGGACTCAACGTCTTCGCGGACAGGCTCTGAGGACCCACGGCGTTCCCAAGGATCCGTGGGGACACGAGTATTTCTATCGCACACCGGGACAGAGCGCATCCTAGGACTCGCTCGGGCCTGAGGGTCCAGAGGGCGGATCATTGGCCCTGTCGCGCAAGCAATAGGCTTTTTCGCTGGAAGTCCGTCTTGACCCGTCATCCGACGACAACGGCTACGCGTGATATGGCGCGCGTTTGCGAACTCCGCGCACGGCTCGGCGCCGGTTTCTTGAACATTGGATCCGCCCTTCGCTGGCCTTCAAAATGATGGGCGGCACCGTTGACGTCGAGACAGGCAGCTAAATTTTCATTCCAACTCATATCACTTCGCGGGCGATTGGCAAAGAGGTGCCCGCCTGCGCGACAGGGCCAAATCCTAAATCGTTAAGCGGCGAAGAGCTGGGATCGGAAGCGGGGGTCGACGCAGGCTCGGAGGCGCTTTCGGCGCAGAGAGCCTTTGCTGGGGTCGGTTTTGAGGATGTTGACGGCGGCGTGACGGATGATGGCCAAGTTGAGTGGGGAGTTGTCCTTGCGCGTGCGGCAGCGATCTTCGTCGAAGATCACATCCAACGTCCAATGCAGGCCGTTCTCGACGCCCCAATGGGCGCGCGTCGCCGGCAAGATGGCCTCTGGGTCGGGGCTGAGCGAGGAGATGTAGAACCGCGTCTCCACGCTTTGCGCCCCTGTTTTCTTGTCGATGCGCCGCGCGGTGATGGCGGCGAGCGACTGCAAGCCGCTCCATTCGGGATGGCGCTCGGACAACCAGGCGGCGTCGGCGACACAACAGGTCCGCTCTTCGATGCGGCCATGGCCGGCGTCGGTTTCGCGGGCGAAGGCGCAAACCTCGCGGCAGGCGGGATCGGTGAGAAAGAGCTTGGCGTCGTCGAAGAGACCGGCTTGATTGCCTTTGAGCGCGAGCAGGTAGTCCGCTTTTTTCTCGACAATGCGGGCGGCGATCGCCTTTTGCGTCCCCATCGCGTCGATCGAGACGATCGCTCCTTCGAGCGCGAGCATGTCGAGAAGCTCGGGGATCGCCGTGATCTCGTTGGATTTGCCGTCGACGGCGCGTTGCGCCAGCACGAGCCCGGCGGCCGTGGCGTAGGCGGAGACCCGATGCAGCGCGCCGGTTCCGTCGGGCTGCCGCGAGCCGCGCAGCGTTTTGCCGTCCACGGCGACGACCTCGCGCGCTTGCGGTCGCAGCGACGACGCCCAAGCAGAAAAACCCTGCTCCAGCGCCGCAGGATCGAGCAGGCGAAACACCTTTCGCAAAGTCTGCGCGGTAGCGACGCCCTCTTTGAAGGGAAGGAACTGGCGCAACCAGTCGAGCGCGCCGAGGGCCACTTCCTCAATGCCTTCCCAGTCGTCGCCGCCGCAGATGACACCCACCAGCGTCGTCAGAAAAATCTCGTCCAGCGGATAGGTCACCATGCCGGGAATGCGGCGATCCGGCACGATCCGCATGTGATCCAAAAAGCCTTGAGCCATGCCGCGTTCCTCCCGCGCCCTTCGAATCCGAATCCAATATGGTTAACGAAGCCTTAACGATTTAGGACTCTGCCCTGGGGGGCGGAGCGGGTTGGGGTTGCGCAGCCGGCCGCGCGGCGAAGGCCGGGATGAAGACTTCTGGCGCCGGCTGCTTATAGCCGAGAGAGCCGTGGGGACGCTCGGTGTTGTACAACGAGGTTCGAGAACGCCCCATCGGTACTGGACGCGGTTGGATAAGGCGCTGAGTTGATTTATAAAAGCGATTCTTTGTCTGCAAACGAAGGATCGCTTTGATGCAGAATACGTTCTCGAACGCCTTATCCGGGGCGATACACAACCACATCGCTCTCTCCGCGACAAGGCGCGAGACGCTGGGTTGGCTGGCGTCGCTGATCATGCGGCACGGCACGATCTGCCTTTGGCGATTGGCGGCGCATGTCGCGACGGCGGCTTCGATAGATTCGGTGCGTCGGCGCTTCTATCGTTTCTTTCAGCACGTCCAACTCGACGGCGCCATGACGGCGCAGGTGGTCGTCGACGTGCTGGGCATTCGCGAGAAGCCATGGGTTCTGGCGATGGATCGAACCAACTGGGAGTTCGGCAAAGCCACCATCAACATTCTCATGATCTCCGTGATCTGGAACGGCATGGGCGTTCCGCTGATCTGGACGTTGCTGCCGTCGGCGGGCAACTCCAACACCAGGGCGCGCACCGACCTGCTCGATCGGTTGCGCGTGGCGTTTCCGGATCTGAAAATCGCCTCGCTGATGGGCGATCGCGAGTTCATCGGCGACGCCTGGATGGCCTATCTGCGCAAGCGCAAAATCCCTTTCATTCTGCGGCTTCGCGAGAACCAGCATGTTGTGCGCGATGGCTACGACACGTGGACGATCGCCGACATCGCGCGCCGCCTCGCCAAGGGCGAGAAAACGATCCTCAAGGGATGGTGCAGGTTGGGACAGGGCGCCGGCACGCATTCGCCGCTGCTGCGGATCGTCGTTATGCGGTTGCCGACGAACGAACTGCTGGCGCTGGCTTGCTCGGGAAACCCGCGTAAGGCGCTGACGGGCTATCGCCGAAGATGGACCATCGAAACGCTGTTCGCAAATCTGAAAACCAAGGGCTTCAATCTGGAGGACACGCACATCGTCGATCCGCTCAAGTTGTCGACTCTGCTCGCTGTGCTGGCGCTGACCGTGACGCTCTGCGTCAAGACCGGCGCAGCGGCGGCGCGGCGGCGTCCGATCCCCTTCAAAAAGCATGGCCGCAGGGCTTGGTCCCTCTTCGCGCTGGGCCTCGCCGTATTGAGAAAAATCGCCGCTTCCGCCGAGTTGGCTCAAATAATCATCTTCCTGCAACAACTCCTTTCGCCGAAACTATCCGTTAACCATTTGAAATTCATGCCGATCTGAAAGGGAGTTGAGGACGATGAGAACGCCCACAGGACCGTTTGTCGGGAGGTTCTATATCAGCTTCATCCGTGGTTCGGGCGCGAGGTCTTCCTTCACACCGCGATCGACCAGACCGACGGTGTCGTATTCCAATGCTCAATAGACGGCTCGGATGTCGGGCGTTGGCTCGAGATCCCTGCTTGGATGCTCGATCGCGCCGCGTGTGCGGCCGGCGTACGGTTTTCAAGCGCGCCGTTCGTTAGTGTGGAAGCGCTCAGCGTGTTGTGCGCGCTGCTCGACCAGGTGTTGAAGAACACGGCGCCATCATCGAATGCCCGGCTTCCGAGCGCATCTGGGGTCTCTCGCGACCAGAATCAGGGAGAGACCGATGGTGCGGAAGACGACGGCGGCAGTGACCGAGAATCGGCGCAAGCGGCGCCTCCCTCCACAGCAGATGGATTTATTCTCACAGGTGAGCCTTTTGCAAAATTGCGCATTTGCGCTGATTTTTTTTGACCCCCATGGAGCTGGCAGGGTCAGTCAGGCTGGCGCTGGCGCGTTTTCAAATTCGCGGACGTGGAAAATCTGATCGACCGTGAGCGCCAAGGCGCCGAACATGAGATGGCATTTGACCTTGACGGCTCCGCGCACGCGCACGAACCTTGCCCCGAACTCGTCCTTGAGCCGCGCGTTGACGCGCTCGGCCATGGTGCGGAAGTTGTAAATCGCGTCGTCGAAATCGGGCATGTTGATGAACGCGCGGCGCTTCGTCTCCGCGCTCCATTCGGCCTTGAGCTCCCTGTTGGCGCGGAAGTTTGGATCAATCACCGGCGTGTGCCCGAGCGTCCTGCTGTGCGTGTCGATCGTCGCGGCGTCGTAAGCGGAATCCATGACCTCGTAGAGATAGGTTATTCTCTGGCTGGTCATCGTCATCAGCGGGATGGCGACCTGGCTGTCGTGCGGAGACGCCGAGGTCAGAATGAGAGAGACGGGAATCTGGCCGCAGGCCGTGTCGATGTGGAGCTTGTAACCGATCCAGCTTTCCTTGTAGCCCTTGCTGTTCTTCTTGGTTCCAACGTCGCAGGCTTGCGGCAGCTCCGCGCGCATCTGATCAAGGCTTTGCGTGGTCTGGCGTTCCAGCCGGCTGGGCTGCGCCGGCGGCGGCTCGTCCTTGCGCGGGCGCCCGCGCTTTTTCGGCGCGGGCGGCGGCGGATCGTCGTCCTTTTTCGCCGGCTTCTCTCTCGCCTCGATTTCGGTGGCGTCGCGGGCGACGACGCCGACGATGCGGTCGCCGAAGGCGCGCTTGACCAACGCTTCATGCATGCGCTCGGGCAGGCCGTCGTTGGCGAACTCGCCGAAGGCCCGCGAGAACGTGGCTTCCGAAGGAACTTCGGCGCGGCGCTCCCAGTCGCAGATGCGCCGCAGCGATCCGTCGACCTGGAGGCGTTCGACGAGCGCACGAGTGGTCGGCAGGCCGAGCACGGCTTTGGCGACGAAGCCGCGGGCGATGGCGCGGCGATCGTCGCGCGGGCGGCCGGGACCGGCGGGCAAGGCGCGCACGAAGGATTCGAGACCGATGGAGTTGAGGACGACGATGAGCCGTTCGAGTTTTTCGGTGAGCGGATTGACCTCCTCGCGCAGGAACGGGAACAGCAAGGGCTGGATATGGCTCCAGCGCAGTTTCATGGCGGCGATAGGGTCGTCCCAGTCCATTGCGGCAGGCCCCGAGGGATTCGACAATATTATGATAACACATCATCGGATATCGAAAAGGAAAAAGCTGTACAACTACAAATATATTGCTTCATCAATGTGCACGTAGTTCGCGAAGGCGCCTTGGAAATTTTGCAAAAGCCTCAGGGGGTAGCGCAGGGCTGTTCAGTTCTCTGATCTTTGATGGCGGTTTGGGGATTCCCGCCGGCCGGGATGTGTGAGACGCTATGTCCTTTTTAGGGTGGCTCGTTCCGCGGCATGCAACAACAAGGGTTGGCCGACGAATCGGTCAGAGCCTCATGCATGGGGAACGAGCCATGAAACAGTCTACGACGACCTATGTGGCGATGGATACGCACAAGAAGACGATTTCGGTTGCGCTCGCCGAAGGCGGGCGACGCGGGGAAACGCGCTTCATTGGAGAAATCCCCAGCCGTCCGGAAGCAGTGGGCAAGATGGTCGATCGCCTCGCCAAGAAGCATGGCCAGCTGGCGTTCTGCTATGAAGCGGGGCCTTGCGGCTACGGGCTCTACCGACAAATCACGATGCTCGGCCATGAATGCGTTGTGGTCGCGCCCTCGCTGATTCCCACGCGGCCGGGCGACCGAGTGAAGACCGACCACCGCGACGCCGTGACGCAAGCGTCTCTGTTCCGCTCGGGCGAACTGACGCCAGTCTGGGTACCAGACGACGCCCATGAAGCCATGCGCGATCTTTCTCGCGCCCGGCAGGCGGCGGTGGAGGCGTTGCGGCGCGCGCGTCAGCAGGTGTTGAGCTTCCTTCTGCGGCACGGCCGCGTTTATTCCGACGGCGAGCATTGGACGCGCAAGCATCGCCTCTGGCTCTCGGCGCAACGCTTCGAGCATCCGGCGCGACAAATCGCCTTCGAGGAGCTGGTGCAGGCGATAGACGAGGCGAAAGCTCGCCGTGATCGGCTGGCCAAGCAGATGGAGGAGCTTCTGCCCTCCTGGTCGCTTGCTAAGATCGTTGCGGCCATCCAGGCCATGCGCGGGGTCGCCATGATCTCGGCCATCACTCTCGTTGCAGAGATCGGCGACTTCAAGCGTTTCGCCAATCCGCGCCAGCTCATGGCCTATCTCGGACTGACGCCGAGTGAACACTCCTCCGGCGCCAAGACGGCGCGCGGCGCCATCACCAAGGCGGGCAACACGCGGGCGAGACGCATGCTCGTCGAAGGCGCCTGGACCTACCGGCTGCCGGCGCGAATGGGAGCCGAGATCCTCAAACGCAACGAGACCCTGCCGCAGGCGATCAAGGAGATCGCCTGGAAGGCGCAGGCGCGGCTGTGCGCCAGATATCGCCAGCTCGCCAAGGCGGGAAAGCCAACCAATGTCGTTTGTGTCGCGATCGCGCGCGAACTCGCCGCCTTCGTCTGGGCGATCGCGACGAACGACGCCATCGCCTGACGGCGGGCGGCTCAGCAGGGAGGGTCCAAGCATTCAGTGTGAACATCTGCGCATCGCCGGAGGCGGGGGCACGGTAGGGCAAACCTCGCTCTAGATTCTGTGGCCGATGAAATCGACGCCCGTTGTGAGACAGAGGCAGGCCCGAGACGAAAACGCGGTCTTGCGGTATCCAATCCGCGCATCAGAGTCTGATCAACCGTCGTCTCGAAGCCTCCGCCTCCAGCGATGCGCAGCCGTATCCCTTCAACCGCCGCCGCGGAAGAGCACCTTGTGGCCAACGGGATTGAAAAGGACATGAGAATCTATAGGCGACAACCCGAATCGGAGGTTGTCGCATGCCGGTCTCGCTATTGGAGGTTTTGCGGTCCATTCCGGACCATCGTCGCCGGGAAGGCAAGCGTTTCGACTTGGCCACGGTGCTGCTCTACGCGATCCTCGCCGTGGTCGCCGGCGCCAATTCCTATCGGCAGATGCATGAGTTCATTCGTATCCATCGCCAGCGTCTCAACGAAGCCTTCGGGCTCGAACTGCCTTATTCGCCGTCCTACACCGGGCTACGGCTCATTCTGCAAGGCGTCGACGCAGAGGCGTTGGAGGCCGCGTTTCGACGCCATGCCGCAGGTATGCCGACGCCGCCTGCCGTGGAGGGGCTGACCGCCATCGCCGTCGACGGCAAGACGCTGCGCGGCAGTTTCGACGCCTTCAACGACCGTAAGGCCGTGCATATGATGTCAGCGCTGCGCCATGCGGACAGGATCGTGCTTGCGCATGTGATGGTCGCGGAAAAGAGCAACGAAATTCCGACCGCGCCGGAACTGATCGAGGCGCTGGGGCTGAAGGGCTGCCTGTTCACGCTCGACGCCGAACATTGCCAAAAAAATTGTTCGAACGCATGATCGCCACGGGCAATCATCTGCTGACGCAGGTGAAGGACAATCAGCCCGGCTTGCGACGCCGGCTCGAGCTCGGTTCCGCGGGCCGCAAGCCGAGCGGCTATGCGAAAAGCCAAACCAAGGGCCGCAATCGCTGGGAGACGCGCGAGCTGACAGTCTTCCCCGCCAAAGCGTGGTTCCGCCATACGCCGTGGGAGAGGCTCATAAAAACCGTGCTGCGGCTGGAGCGCACGGTGTGCCGGCGCGATCCCGCGACGGGTCTTTGCAAGCAAACGACCGAGATCGTTTTCTGGGTGTCCTCGGCCGCCGGTTCGCCGCCGGAAAGCTGGAACGAATGGATCAGAGGCCATTGGCGCATCGAGAACGGCAGCCACTACGTGCGCGATGTTGCTTTCGCCGAGGACGCGTCGCGCATCCGCAAGAACCCCGACATCGTCGCCCGCCTGCGCTCCTTCGCCTACAATCTGCTGCGCGCCAGCGGCTGCGACAACATCAAAAACGCCAGATGGCGCGCCGCGATCGACATCGACACACTCCTCAGAATGCCCGGATTAGCTGAGAACTAAACAGCCCTGGGGGGTAGCGGCCGGCGCACCCAATTAGTTCGACCTGCCAAAGGGTGCGCGAGAAGCGCTGATCGGCCTGATGACGCGGCTGATCCTGGCGCATGTGCAAACAACGACGAGGGGAGCCGGCCATGATCACTGACAAGATCGGCCCTCATCATCTGGAGCGCAAGGCGATCCTCTATGTGCGCCAATCCTCGGCCCACCAAGTGCTGCACAACCGCGAGAGTGGTGCGTTGCAATACGCCGTGCGGGATAGGCTGACAGCGCTGGGCTTCACCGAGATCGAAGTAATTGATGAAGATCTTGGCCGCTCGGCGGCCGGCAGCGTGCAGCGCGCCGGCTTCAAACGGATGGTCGCCGAAGTCTGCCTCGGCAAGGTTGGCGCCGTCTGCGCCCGTGAAGTCTCGCGCTTCGCCCGTAATAGCCGGGATTGGCAACAACTGATCGAGATGTGCCGCGTCGTCGACACGGTGCTCGTCGATCAGGAGACGATCTACGCGCCTCAGCACGGCAATGATCGTTTGCTGCTTGGGCTCAAAGGAAGCCTCAACGAATACGAGCTCGATCTTCTACGCCAGCGCTCGCTCTCCGCCCGTTATGCGAAGGCCCGGCGCGGCGAACTCGTCGTAGCGGCTCCGGTGGGCTTCGTGAAGGCTGGCGACCAATACGAGAAGGATCCGGATCGGCGCGTGCAAGCGGCAATCGCGCTGGTCTTCGACAAAATCGAGGAACTAGGCAGCGCCCGACAGGCGTTGCTTTGGCTCCATGAGCAGAACCTCGACCTTCCGGTGGAGCAGAGGGACGGCGAGACGACTTGGCGACGGCCCAATTACGCCACTCTCCACAGGATGGTCGAGAACCCCGTCTACGGCGGCGCCTATGCCTATGGTAGAACAGCCGTGGCGACGGGATACGGCGCCAAGGGCGCCAGTGTGAGGATCCGCCGCAAGGCGCGCGCCGACTGGCTCGCGTTGAAGCCCGGGGCCCACGATGGCTATGTGAGCTGGGAGAGATTCGAAACGATCCGCACAATGGTCTCGAGCAACGTTCCAAAGAGCCGACATCACGGCGCGCCCAAACATGGCGACGCCTTGCTCGCCGGTCTGATCCGTTGCCGCCGCTGCGGACGCAAACTGACGCTACGCTATAGCGGCATGCAGCATCATATCCCGCGTTACAGTCGCTCGCGCGGCTGGATGGATAATGGCGAGCCGCGCTGCATCGCGTTCGGGGGCTTGCGCGTCGACGATGCAATCGAGGAAGCGCTTCTTGGCGTTGTTGGCCCCGGCGCCGTTGCTGCGTCGATCGCTGCGGCTGAGGAGGCCGCCGAGCGGCGGGATCAAGTGCGCGAGGCTTCTTGGGCCGTGATCTCCAAGCGGCGCGCTATGCCGCCGACCGCGCCTTCCGGCAGTATGACGCCGCCGACCCTGCCAACCGCCTGGTCGCCGGCGAACTCGAGGCGCGCTGGAATCGGGCGCTGGTCCGCGTCGCCGACGTCGAGAGCAAGATCGTCGCGCATGAGGCGGCTTCTCCGACGCCGACGATCGACCAGGCCGCGCTTGCCTTGCTGGGAGCGAACCTCAAGACAGTCTGGTCAGCCCCGACGACGGACGCGCGGCTAAAGAAGCGCATCGTGCGCACGCTCATCCACGAGGTCGTGGCCGATATCGACGACAATGCTTCCGAGATCGTTGTCGTCGTCCACTGGACAGGCGGCGTTCACAGCGAGCTCCGCTTGCCCAAGCGCCGACGCGGACAGCGCAACAGCACCCCCGCTGACATCATCGCCGCCGTACGCGAACTAGTGCTGATCGCCAGCGACGATCTGATAGCCGGGCTTCTCAACCGCAATGACCTCAAGACCGGCCATGGCAAGCGCTGGACCCGCGAACGGGTTACCTCGCTGCGCTCGCACCACCGAATCCCAGTGTTCAAGGCCGCCGAGGATGGCGTCGAGCCCTGGCTTAATCTCTCCGACGCCGCGCGCCTACTGAAGGTCGCGTCCAAGACCCTGCGACTGGCGGCGGAAGTCGGTGAGATCGAGGCCCCCCGGCCTTTGCCGGATGGACCTTGGATATTCTCTCGCACCGCGCTTGCGACTGACGCGGCGATCGTCGAACGAGCGCGTCGCAACGCCAGATACCCCGCGGGACCAGACCACGGCCAGCAAAACCTCTTCCCTTCAATGACATAGAGAGATGGGTGTTCTGATGCGCGGTTGTAGAAGCGCAGCCAATCGATCGCCTCATCTTTTGCCTGACGCCGTGTAACGAAGCGCCTTCCGTGCAGCCGCTCGACCTTCAACGATCCAAAGAGCGTTTCGGTCACGGCGTTATCCCAACAATCGCCCTTTCGGCTCCCCAAGGTCGCCAGAATGCCGTCGATCCGGTTCAGCAGAGAGCGACGCTCGCCGATCAGATCCTCTCGCTCCCGATGCGCGCGCCGCGCCTCCTCGTCGGCCTCGCTCGGCATGGGAACCATCGAGCAGAAGCGCGGCTCGCCCCGTAGCCACGCCAGCAACGTGCGCAGCAGCATCTCGGCGTCGATCGCATCCGTCATCGCCCGTCGCGCTCGGCGATCGACCGGCAGGCTCGACGCCTGCATCACATGGACCTCGATCCCACGCCGCTTCAGAAAGTGCACCAGCCAGAAGCCGTCCCGGCCTGCGTCGTGCGTCACGACGACCCGGGCGACCGGCTTGCCGGCCGCTGCACCACGCGCTTTCATCGTCTCCAGCAGTGTCGCCAGCGCCGGCCCGTTCGGCTCGACCACTTGTTTCGTGTGCTTGCGTGAGCCCGGACATTGGACTGCGAACACCCACTTCTTCGAGCTCAGCTCCAGTGTTCCGACCAGCGTGCTATCATAATCCACAGCGGCGGCCACAGGCGCTTGATCCACAACCCGGCCAATCCTCGGAGTTCCTTTCGGTTCGAACGACAAACCGAAGACGACCCCTTCTCGGCCGTCGCTCACCCCATAGGGTCTGCCAATACGCATTGTCAAAGTCGCAGACCTCTGTCTTAGTTGAGATCGTGCTGAGTGCGCGGTCTGCGCAACGAGCTGAAGGGAAAGCAGGATCATGGACGCGCGCTCGTCGATTATCGCGCAACGCGACGCTCTCATCGATGGCCTTTGGGTCGAAGCCGACGGCGGCGCGCGCTTCCCGGTGCAGGACCCGGCGACCGGCGCGACGCTCGGCGAGGTCCCCGACATGGGCGCGGCCGAAACACGGCGGGCGATCGACGCCGCCGCGCGCGCCTTTCCTCTCTGGCGCGCGACGCCCGCGAAGGAGCGCGCGGCGATCATGCGCCGGTGGTTCGAGCTCATCCTCGCGAATCAGGAGCGTCTGGCGCAGCTCATCACCGCCGAGCAGGGCAAGCCGCTCCCCGAGGCGCGCGGCGAGATCGCCTATGCCGCCTCTTACATCGACTGGTTCGCCGAGGAGGGCCGCCGCGTCTATGGCGACGTTCTGCCCGTCCTGACCGGCGGCAGGCGGCAGCTCGTCTTCAAGCAACCCATCGGCGTCGTCGCGGCGATCACGCCCTGGAATTTCCCCTCCGCGATGTTCGCGCGCAAGGTCGGCGCAGCGCTCGCCGCGGGCTGCGCGATGGTGCTGAAACCCGCTGAGCAGACGCCCTTGTCGGCGCTGGCGCTCGCCGATCTCGCGATGAGCGCGGGCGCGCCAGTGGGCGTCGTGAATGTCGTGACGGCTAGGGACCCTGCGCCCGTCGGCCTGGAGCTCACGCAAAACCCGCTCGTGCGCAAGCTCTCGTTCACCGGCTCGACCGCTGTCGGCAAGATCCTGCTGCGTCAAGCCGCCGAGAATGTGCAGAAGTGCTCGATGGAGCTCGGCGGCAACGCGCCGCTGATCGTCTTTCCCGACGCCGATCTCGATCTTGCGGTGGCGGGGGCGATCGCCGCCAAATATCGCAACGGCGGCCAAACCTGCATCTCGGCCAACCGCCTGTTCGCACATGAGAGCGTCGTCAGTGAGTTTGCCGCGAGGCTCGTGCTCCGTGTCTCCGAACTCAAGGTTGGTGACGGGCGAGAGGAGGGCGTTGCCTTGGGACCGCTTATCGAGGAAACGGCGGTCGAGAAATGCGAGCGGCACGTCGCCGATGCGGTCGCGGGCGGCGCAAAGCTCCTGATCGGCGGGGCACGCCATAAGCTCGGCGGAACCTTTTTCGAGCCGACCGTGCTCGAGGGCGTCAGCGAGGACGCGCTGATCTTCAGCGAGGAGACTTTTGGGCCCGTCGCGCCGATCGCCTCCTTCAAGGACGAGGCGGAAGCCCTGCGCCTCGCCAATGCCACGCCGTACGGGCTCGCGGCCTATTTCTATAGCCGCGATCTCTCGCGCATCTTCCGCGTCGCCGAGGCGCTCGACTTCGGCATGATCGGCGCCAATGAGACGCTGATTTCCTCGGAAATCGCGCCCTTCGGCGGCATGAAACAATCGGGGCTCGGCCGCGAAGGATCGCGTTACGGAATTGAGGATTATCTCGAAATCAAATATGTCTGCCTCGGGGGTGTTTGAGTGAGATTGCATCCGTCGAATAGGCTTTTAAAATTTGACCGATCTTTTTTTGAGGGCCCCATTTGATGCTATTTCTTTTAGCACGAGGATTATAAAGCTGGGCACGATAGTAAGGTATCGGCGCCACAGTCGACGTGGTTCCGAGTAGAGACGAAACACCCATTCGAGTCCTATTTTTTGCATCCCAAGAGGCGCCTCAGGCTTCGCCCCCGCGAGAAAATCGAATGCGGCCCCGACTTCGACCATCACCGGTGCGTTGATGCGCCCAAGATGGCTTGCCATCCAATACTCTTGTTTGGGGGTACTCAGCCCGATCCAAACGATGTCAGCACGAGCTGCGTTGATCATATCTATTACTCTTTGGTCTTCCTCAGGCGTTAATTCACGGAAAGGGGGACAAAATGTGCCTGCAATTTCGAGTGCCGGATGAGTATCTTTCAAGACTTGCGCCAACTCTTCAGCTATTCCCTCTGCTCCACCGTAAAAAAATTGCCGATATCCACGTCGCTCGGATACTGCGGTCATACGCCGCATCAAATCTCGCCCGCAAACGCGCTCCGTAGCGCGCTTTCCCCAAAGCTTGGATAGCCAAACTAGAGGCACGCCATCAGGCGTAACCATCCCAGCGGCATTATGAATAGCCCTAAGCTGTTCGGAGCCCTGACTCTCAATGACCCCATGAACTCCAGTGATGCAAACATATCTCTGGCTACGTGTGGCGATCCAAGCCTCTATCGTATTCACCGCATCGTCAAGGTCGATACAACTAACGTTAACGCCGAGAATTTGGACACGGTCTTGAGTTTCAACATAAGCAGACCGGACTCCGTTTTGCATCGCAAACCCCTTCACTTCGTTTCCTCCCTCTGGACGGTCAACCCAGGAGCTTTAGTTTAAGTCGGATATTACGATACCAAACGATCTGAAAAAGTCCAGCAACTTTGAGGAGCGACAGGGCAATTTGTTGAAGTGACCTAACGGGTTGAGTGCGCGTGCAGTTTCTGATTCTTAAGGGTTTCCTGGTTCGCGGAGACCCCGATATGAGCTTGCGCTCGGTCCTTCAGCAAATTCCTGACCCTCGCGGCAAGCAGGGGCGAGATTATCGCCTCTGGTCGATCCTCAGCTTGATCATGATCTCGATGGTGTGCGGACGGCGCGGGATGAAGGCGGCGTTCCTGCTTGGGCGCAGCCTCAGCCGCCGCCAGAGGGCGGAGCTTGGCTTTCCGCACGATCGCACACCTTGTCACGCGACGCTCACCGAGACGCTGCGCATTCTCGATCCGCACGCCTTGGCCGAGGCTCTCGGCGCCCTTTGTGTCGAGACGAACGGCGAGACGCGCCATATTGCAATCGACGGCAAGACCATGCGCGCGAGCAAGGACGGAGAGGGCAAGGCCGAGCATGTGCTTTCGGCGTTCTGCGGCGGCCTTCAGACGATGCTCCAGCAGGAAGCGTCACGCGGCAAGGGTCTCGAGATCCCCGACGCGCTGAAGCTTTTGGAGCGGCTTGACCTCAAGGGCAAGGTCGTCACCGGCGACGCCATGTTCTGTCAAAAGTCGATTGCGGAGAAGATCGTCGCGCGCGGCGGCGATTACGTCTTGCCCATCAAGGACAATCAGAAAATCTTGCGGGAGAATGTCGAAACGGCCTTCAGCGAGCCGATTTTTCCCCCTCGCGCGCTACGATAGCGGCATCGAGAAGGCCCATGGCCGCATCGAGCGCCGTCGCATCGACTTGCTGCCCGCCGCGGCGGCCGGCATTGAGGACGAATGGCCGACGGCTCGCCAAATCTGCCGCGTGACACGCTGGCGACAGCGCAAGGTCAACGGAAAATGGCAGGACCCGAAGGTGGAGATTGTCTATCTCATCACCAGCTTGTCGGCGCAGGACGCCTCGCCGGAAGCTTTGCTGAAGTTCAACCGCGGGCATTGGAGGATCGAGATCATGCATCGCGACAAGGACGTGACGCTCGGCGAAGACGCCTACACCAACCGCAGCGACAACGCGCAGCGCAACGTCTTCACGATCCTATGCTTCGCGCGCAAAATCCTGAAGTCCGTCTCGCCCTCGCTCACGCGAGCGATCGAAAAATTTCAAGACGACAGAAATCGCGCCATCCGACTGTTCGCTAATGGCCCCCTCGGTGTCAAGTCCCTCGCGTCGGCTTCTCGCGTCGGCTTCTCCAATCTTTGGCGCGCCGCGCGAGCGCGCCTTCCGGTGCGCCGTAGCGAGCGCGGCGCAGTCAGCGTAATTTCCTTTGTCGCCCGCCGCCGGTCTCGTGCTTCCGTACGTGGTCGGCAGGGCCGCCGCCACATTATGCCATCAGGAGGAACGGCGAGCCTATCTCGCTTGCGCGCGGTCCGAATAGATCGGCCGCAAGCGGTTTAGCGGCTTTGCCGGTTCCATCGTCCCGGCGATGGGACTTCGGACGAAGCGGATCTCACGTGATCCGCCTCGGATTCATGCGCGGATCTTCCTTCAGTCAGGCGCGCGCGGGTTGCGAAGCGTTAGGAGCCTCCTTTGTCCATCGGAAAGTCGTTCCGTCCACCCACATGCGATGCATTATGACGCCAATCTTGCGGGCCAGCGCCACTTTGGCTCGCCTTGTCCCACGTCGCTTGGCGACGTCCATGCCCCAGCGCTTTAATGCCGAGAAACGCGTGACACGCGACAACAGCGTGTTCGCCGCCTCGTACAGCGAAGTGCGAACCATCTCGTCACCGACACGCGTGATCCCGCCCGTCACGTCAGTCTCGCCGGACTGGTATTTCTTTGGCGTGAGCCCGAACAAAGGCCCGATGTCGCGAGATTTGCGTATCCGCGCCGGATCGTCGACGGCCGTCTTGAAAGTGATCGCGACTAGAGGCCCGACGCCTGGAACCGACATCATCCGCCGGCATATGGCGTCAGCGCGCACAATTGAAAGCATGGCTTTGTGCAATTTTGTATATTCCTTTCGCAGCGCGGAACGGGCGACAAGCATCGCCTCGGTGATCTCGCTCAACATCATATGGCCTGCGCAAAGCTCGCGCACCCGCGCTTCGAAGCCGTTGCGCGTCACAGCGCCTATCTTCAGCCCGAAGCCGCGCAGGATGCCGCGGATGCTCGCTTCGACGTCGAGGAGCTTGGTGAGCAGTTGTTTGCGCGCGACGAGCAGCGCCCGCACCTCCTGAGCGCCCGGCGATTTGCAATGCACCGGGCGGAACCAGCCCATCCGCAACATCTGAGCGATGCCGCGCGCGTCCTTACGGTCAGTTTTGACCGTCATCGCCGACAGCGCCGCCTTGACGTGGCGGGTTTCAAGAAGAACCGTCTCAAAGCCGGCCGCAGTCAATCCAATATGCAGCCATTGCGACAGCGGCCCGGCCTCGAGGCCGACCCGTTCGATCGACAGCCCGAGCGCACGCAGAAAGGCGACGAGATCCTCGGGGTGACTTACAACCTTGGCCTCACGGACGATTTTGCCCTTGGCGTCGACAACGCAAACGCTCGACAGTTCCAAAGAGACATCGATTCCGGCATAACATTCCATGGCTGTCCTCCGTCCAACGATGCTTGGGGCCGGCTCTAACCTGGACCCCGTTCCGTCATGATACGGGGGACAGCCACCGTCCCGAACCAGATGCTCGGGTCGGGGCCATTACAGCATCTC
>CAWFZD010000088.1:0-9961 GCA_963820145.1 uncultured Alphaproteobacteria bacterium | reverse complement strand
ATTTTTTTGCGTCTACTTCGTTCGGTCATGTTCTCCGCGCGCCTTTCGTTCAGTTTCGTATTGCTATTACACGCTTTCGACCATTGAGACGCTGCTGAACCGGCATGGGCTCGCGATGTTCGACGCGCGTCTCGACCCGATCCACGGTGGATCGATTATCGGATTCGTCTCGCATCTGGGCGCCCGCCCGGTTTCCGAACGGCTCGAAGCCATGCGCGCGCAGGAACTGGCGTCGGGCTGCAACACGATCGAGGCCTATCGCGAATTCGACCGGCAAATCAAACGAATGAAAGAGCAGAACCTTGCCTATCTCGACGCCGCCCGGAGCGCGGGCAAGCGCGTCTTCGGGTTCGGCGCGCCGGTCAAGGGAAACACGATGTTGAACTATTTCGGCGTCGGGCCCGATCGCATCGCCTGTCTCGTCGAGAAGAATTGGCTGCGCCGCGGCCTCTATTCGCCCGGGATGCATATTCCGATCGTGATCGAAGACGAACTGACGGTTTTGCCCGACATCTATTATGTGCTCGCCTGGAATTTCAAGAGCGAGATTCTCGCCAACAACAAGGCGCTGATTGAGCAGGGAGTGGAATTCTACTTTCCGGTCGATCCGAAAGCAGGCGAATGAACATCCTGGTGACCGGAAGTTCGGGCTTTCTCGGCACGGCGCTGTGCGCCTGGCTCGAGCGTCAGGATTGCGCGGTCGAGCGCCTCAATTCGCGCAACGCCGATTTGCGCGAGGCCGGCAGTCTTTCTGCGTTCGGTCGGGAAAAATACGACATCATCTTTCATCTCGCCGCCTGGACCCAGGCTGGCGATTTTTGCCTGCGGCGCCCAGGCGAACAATGGATCATCAACCAGCAAATCAACACCAATGTCATTGACTTTTGGGCGGGACGCCAGCCGCAAGCAAAGCTCGTGTTCATGGGCACGAGCTGCGCCTATGCGCCAGGCTCCGACTTGCGCGAGACCGAATATATGGCGGGCGAGCCCATCGACAGTCTTTATACTTACGCAATGACGAAACGGATGTTGTATCAGGGGGCGCGCGCGCTCAATCGGCAGTACGGACTGCGCTATCTGTGTGCGGTGCCCTCGACGCTCTACGGGCCCGGCTATCACACCGACGGTCGGCAGATGCACTTCATTTTCGACCTCATCCGCAAGATCATCCGCGGCAAGGAATTCGGCGACAGGGTCGTGCTGTGGGGCGACGGGCGCCAGAAGCGCGAACTGGTGTCGGTTGACGATTTCGTCCGCATTCTTTGGGATCTGACGGCGAAATGCCAGGACGACATTTTCAACATCGGCGCCGGCGAAGAATATTCCATCCGAGCCTTCGCCGAAAAAATATGCGCAATCGTGGGCTATCCAAGCGAGAAGATCGAATACGACACGGACCGGTATGTCGGCGCGACGTCGAAATGCCTGAACGTCGAGAAAATCAAAGGCGTGCTGCCGGATTATCGGCTGACGCCGCTCGATGAGGGGTTGCGCCGGACAATCGAATGGTTTTATGGGACGGCGGTCCTATAAATATTAATGTTTGACTGACCAAGGGGTGACGTTTGGCGGCGAGGATGCGGGTCCTTCTAGTCGTATTTGATCTCTACCGGAATAGCGGCGGCGGACAGGCTGTTTATAGAAAGCTCGTCGAGTTTTCCCCGGAAGTCGATTTTTTCTATTTCCGGACGACGACGTCCGAAAAGACACGTCGCCCACCGAACGCGCATGCGCTGCTCTTGCCGCCGATCGGCGAACTCCCGCTCCTGTCCCCTCCTCCATATGTTGGCTACGTCAATGAAGCGTTCCGCGAAGCGGATCGTGTCGCGAGCACGGTCGCCGGACAATATTTTGACATCGTCGATATCCCCGACTTCGTCACTTTTGGGGCCGCGCTGAGAGCGGCCTTCGCAAAACATAGCATAAAGTTCGGACGGCTCGTGCTCGCCATGCACGGAAACATATCCAAATCGATCGCTATGAACTGGGGTGGAGCGCGTGACTCAATTCTTGAACAACGTTGCCTTGAACGCGCGCAGTTTAACGACGCCGATGGGATCTATTCAATTTCGCTGCGTTACATGCGGGCCTGGCAAGCAATAATAGAACGCGACATCCACTACATCGATCCGGCCCATTTCGCCTCGGCCCGGTCGCCTACTTCGGACTGGCACCCATCAAAGCGTTCCCTTCCGTCGCTTTATTGTGTTGGACGCTCCGAACGGCGGAAGGGTAACGATCTCTTCATCGAACTCGTGCGCTGGTTAAACTCCTCGACATTCGACGCGACTGCCCATATCGGCGACGAAGACCGCACTGGCGGCGTTGCTTCTACATATAGGTTGGCCGAAATTGCGGACGCGAGGGGCATCAGGGTCGAGCATCGACGCGCGCTGGATCGCGATGGGCTTATGAAGCTTTTCGCAGCCGCTTCGATCATTATTCTCCCGACGCGCTACAACTCGCTCAATCTGGTCGCGCTCGACGCACTCTTTTCCGGATGCCCAATAGCGGTATCGTCGGCCGCCGGCGTCTGTGATTATCTCGATGAGGCGCATCCGAATTTGCCTTATGTCAAAATCAATTTAGACAACTTCTACGCCAGCGTTCCGCTTATCCGGGATCTTATTGAAAACTATGACGTTCACCGGCGCCGGCTTCACGCAAGCCTTGCCCAACACCCTCCATTTCCTGTTTCGCCCGTCAACATCGGCGCTGTTTACGACGCGATACTGGCGGGGCCGGCGCGCGGGCGGAACGCGGGGTACGATTTGCCGCACCTGGAATACATTTCCCTGCCAAGAGAGACAGGAACTCAGGACCGCAAAGGCGCTGCGACAGTTCCGGTCGATCGCGTATCCTCGCGAAAACGCCGCGCACTGCGTCTGAAGCGGCCGAGAATTCGGGGCCCGTTGCGGGAAATCCGGAAGGCGCTACGCCAATTTGTCATGGGTCAACTTTCCGCTTCGGGATATTTCGGCGATCCGAGATTTTTCTCCGCGACCGTTGATTCCCTACAGGTTCGCCGGCGGCTGAAAAGCGTCTCGAGGCATAGGGAATTCAATCCGGACATGCTGAAAGACCGGTTGCGCGCGAACTACGCGAATGCGTCGAGTCCTCTGTTTCGCTGCAACTTCTGGCTCGATATCGCGCGCATCGAGCGTCTTCGCGGCAACGACCTCATCGCTGTCACCTATGAGCTTCGGGTGTTGCGGCTCTTGGGCGACGATCGGATGGGCTTGCTCGCGCGCGTCGGCGATACGCTGACTGGGCATGGGTTCAAGTGGGAAGCCGCAGCGGCGCAGGCCATGTTCGGCGATCCAGCTCGAGCAGAGGAGCGCGCTCATGCGTTCTTGCAGGCGGCGTTCGAGCGTTCCAAAAGCTACGAGGCGAAGCCGTTTGAGATTCTCGACGACCGTCGAACCGGGAATCCGAGCGTCGCAATCATCGTGTCCCTCTACAAAGCGGCGGACAAGCTCACCAATTTCCTGACCGCAATTGCCCAGCAGACATTAGTTCAAAACGGCAAAGTCGAGTTTATCCTGGTAGACAGCGGCTCCCCGACCCCAGAGCGCGAGACTCTGGAGGCTTTTTTGCAGCACAACCCCATTAATGTCCTGTACGCGCGGTCACATGCGCGCGAGACGATCCAGGCGGCCTGGAATCGAGGCATCGGCTTGGCCCGCGCGCCGTACCTGGTTTTTCTCGGCGCGGACGAGACCCTCTACCCGGAAACGCTCGAAGTCTTGGCGCGAGAACTTGACGATAACCCTGATGTCGATTGGGTCATGTGCAATTCGCTGGTCACGGCGGTCGAGGAGACCGGGCTCTATAAGAATGACATAATGCCCTACGATCGGACCGGTGCTGGTAAGGATCATGTCTATCTTGAAACCTGCTATCTTTCGTGGGTTGGAGGCATGTACCGCAAAAGCATCCATGACCGGTTCGGTTACTACGACGAAACATTTGGCGCGGCCGGCGATACGGAATTCAAAAACCGTATCCTACCTTACATACGAGCGAAGTTCGTCGACCGCGGGCTCGGTCTCTTCCTCAATTATCCCGAGGGACAGACCACAGCCAGTCCTCGGGCAGAGCTTGAGGATCTGAGGGCCTGGTATATCCACCGCACGCCCGGAGGCCTTCGGTATGCGTTCGAAAACCGGCCGGTCGAAGATGCGGAGGCGCTGTTGCGCCTGACGCTCGGCTATCGCAAATCCTATTGCCGGCATATCAGCTCGGACATCGAATACGGGCACTATCTGGCTCGTTACATCAAATCGCGAAAATCCGATTCGACCGTGGTCGGCGTAGTCGACGCCGGGCTTGCGGATATGTTGGAAAAGCTACGTGACTTTGAGTTCGCACGGGCTGTGCCGAGCAGTCGGAAAAACTTCGCCCTCATGTTCGGCGCGAGACGGACTGCAATGCGTTATCAACAGGAACACAGTGTGGCGCTCGGAGAATCCGCCAATCCTTGCTATGATCTGCTGAACGATAACCGCTACGAACAGCATTCGTGGCTCTGGCAATCGAAATGAGGAAAGCTGCGTCATGACGTCGCCAATCTCGAAGCTGCTGCGGCGCACGCTACGTACCGAGCAGATCCTCGACCGTTTGGAGCGTATCGAGCGGTCGATGCACGGCGACGAGGTCATGGAGCGATTAGACCGTGTGGAACGGTCGGTGCGCACCGACGAGGTCCTCGAACGGCTGGAGCGCATCGAGCGGCTGATGCCAGCCATCGAGCCCGCACAACCCGATCGCAGCACTCTGGAAATATTGCCGGGAACGCCCTACTCGCGATACGCAATACCGGTGGAGTATCCCCCTTCGCGCTCCTTCGAGCCGAGATGGGGCTATTCTCACGGACGGATTGAGGGGCTCGCCCAGTGGTTCGCCGCGCACAGCGATGACTATCGCGAATTCCTGGGATTCTTGCGAGGGCTCGACCTGAGCCATATTCCCCACAGCTTGTCGCCAGCCGCTCCACTCGCGCCCGCATGGGTGGGAGGAGCGATCACCGCCTTCGATTGTCTGGCGCTCTATGGCATCGTCCGCAAGCAGTCGCCGAAGCTCTACCTGGAGATCGGCTCGGGCATGACGACCTGTTTCGCCAGGCAAGCGATCACGGACGGACAACTTCGAACGAAAATCGTCTCCATCGACCCCGAGCCGCGTCGGGAAGTGGACGCGATTTGCGACCAGGTTATCCGCGAGGGTTTGGAGACGTGCGATGTGTCGCTCTTTGATCAGCTGGAAGAGGGAGATATCCTTTTCCTCGACGGTTCGCATCGGAGTTTTATGAACTCCGACGTGACCGTCTTCTTCATAGACGTGCTCCCGAGGATCAAGCCTGGAGTCATCGTGCACGTCCACGATATTCTGCTGCCTTGGGATTATCCAAATTCCTTCAAAGTCTGGTATTGGAACGAGCAATATATGCTTGCCGTATACATGATGGCTTCGAAAGCGACCCTCTATCCCTTGCTTCCTACTTCGTGGATCGCCAGATCTTCGGAGTTTTCCGACTTTTTCCGGCACCCTCTTGTCGACCTCGGCTCAGACGGCGCGAACCAATCTTGGAGGCACGGCGGATCTATGTGGTTCAAAAAGACGGAGTGAACGGTAGCCTCCGATCGGCGGAGAAAACCGGCGATCGTCGCCTTAACGGTCGTTTTTCTGGCTAGGCCTGCGCCGCCTGTTCGGCGAAGTGCTTTGCCCGCTAACGAGGATCAAATCAGGATTCAGGTAAGGATATTGAAATGGCGGCGGATCATGTGAATGCGGTGAGGCGGCAGCTCGCGGCCAGGACCGGTGATGGTGTTTACAAGAGCTGCCCATGGATTGAGGAGGACGTTTTCATCGATGGCACAAAGGCCAAGATGTGCTGTATCCGCAATATGGGGAACAGCGTAGTTCCGACGTTTTTTGAGATCGACGATCCGGTCGAGGCCGCTCAAAAACTGCTTGAGAGCAAGCGTGGACTGCGGATTGCGAACCAGACGGATCGCTCACCGTGTGCCGGATGCTTCTTGCTGAAAGAAAAGCACTGGCAAGCAAAAGACCACCTTCTTGCAATTGGGATAAGTGGCTTTCTTCACTGCAATTTGGCTTGCACATATTGCTCAACATATCAAAACGACCCAACAGACCGCGGTTCCCCCACCCTGTCCACGTTGAAGGCTTGGTATGAGATAGGGTTCATTCGCGCAGGCTGCCGCTTTGAGATGGGCGGCGGTAAGTCCACGTTGCACAGAGAGTTCGATGCCATTGCACAGTTCGCTTTCGACCGCGATATGTCGCTGGCCGTCTACACAAACGGCGTCGGAGTTTCGAGGGTCCTGTTGGACGGGCTTCGCAAAGGGCTTACGTCGATCATGATCAGCGTCGACGCCGGGACACGAGATACCTATCGGCGCATAAAGAAAAAAGATGTCTTGGATCGAGTTTGGGAGTCTATCAAAACTTATGCGTCGATTAACCCAAAGGAGGTATTTGTTAAATACATTATGATGTCGTCGAACAGTTCTAAATCAGAATTGGATGCTTTCCTTGATCGTCTGCAGGGCAGCGGCGCCAACCAATTCTTTGTCGCATCCAATGTCCTTCAGAACTTGCATGCATCTGGAGATCTCCCCGATGATTTGAAGCGGGCCATGGCCTATCTATTAAAGTATCAGCGCTTGATTGGGACAACTCGCTTTTCTGAAACGGTCTCCCCAGCGATGCAATCGGAGATATCCGACTTAGCGACGCGCGACAACTCTGAGCTCTTTTCTGGACCTGATCGACCAAATTCACGGGGCAACTTGGAATTGGCGTTCACCAACACGCCTGTGTTTCTAGATCGTGCGAAGTCCATAATTGTCGAGCACAATTCTTTCGTGGTGCAGTTCTCTTCGCCGATTGACGACGTTCAGCCCCTCTCATACCTGAAGGAAGCGTTGGATAATGCGTCGGATGAGGGCGCAACGATCAACTACGTACACGATCATTCGGGCCAGCAGATCGGGGTTGAGGTCACATTCTAGTGCTTCCTATCAGCCGCTCCGAAACCGTTCGTCTGCCCGGCAACCCGCTGAAATATTTCACGCAGCGCATGGGGTCGCTTTCGCTTGGTTCGGGCCGCTGGATTCAGTCGTCCTCATAAATGCTTGCGTTCACATCCTCAAACGATCGTCATGATCTTCCTAAACATCGTGTTAAAGGGGAGCGATTACAGGACATCCAGGTCCTGCGAGCCGTTGCGTGCCTTATGGTCATTTTCGAGCATTTAAGTCTCACCGCGACGCTGTTCGAAATGGTTCCTGGACCCCCAACGCGTCCATTCTATCTCGGTGTTCAGCTGTTTTTTGTCATAAGCGGATTCGTCGTTACTCGTTCTCTATTTCAAGGTGCGCTCAGCCCTTTCGCTTTTCTAATACGGCGGTTCTTTAGATTGACGCCTGCCATCGTCGCATTTCTCGTATTTAGCCTCTTCGTATTCGCTCTTATCGCCAGATTGCCCGACCAGGCTGCTGCCAAGTCTCTCCTCCTCACGGGCCCCTCTGCATTTATTTCACAGTCATTCATGGTGCTGACAGGAACGCTCAATTTCGCATTCGGATACCAACCCCTTTACTACTTCTCGGCGATGTGGAGCCTTTCAGTCGAATATCAATTTTATGCAGCCTATGCGGGCTTAGTTGGGGTGATGGTTTGGGCAGGTTTTGCGGGCCGCGGGCTGAAGGGTTTGCTGCTCCTCGTCGTCTTGCTATTGCTATCAATTACGTTTGCTGCACGCATTGGGATTTTGAGCTGGCCGATGGCGAACTGGGGACCTGTCAATCCCCTATCTTACATGATTCGATACTGGTTCGACTTCTTGTTGTTGGGAGTCGCTCTGGCTCTCGCTATCGAGCGTCATGGACCCATACTTCTACCTCGGAGATCGGTCACTATCCTCATTGGCGTATTGGCGCTTGCGATCACGCTTGTTGTTGGGGCTTTTGCCGAGCCGCCTTTCGCCGAAATAAAGCCAATTCACGATCGCATATTGATGCCAATAGCGGCCGTGAGTTTCACACTGCTCGTCGCGTTAGCATCCGGCAGTAAGCCCGTAGAGAACCAGCGAAGTCGAGCTTACCGGGTCTTGACATGGCTCGGCGATCGTAGTTTTTCGATGTATTTGCTCCACTTTCCCGTCATGGCGTTGGTTTGGTGGGCGGATGTAACTTATCCATGGATTATGTACGGCGGTGGCGCGCTTTGGTATGGGATCGATCAGGCACCGCCGGTATTTATTGTAACGATAGTTATGGCGGACCTAATCTTCCGCTTTGTTGAGCGGCCCTGGAATAAAATAGGGCATCGCATCTCGGCGAGGATTGCAAGCCAGATATCGGCGCCGGGTTTTATCCAGACCTCTGCCCCTTAGCATTTTCTCAGTCAGTCGTGCGAGGCGATACTCGGAACGACCCCGGCTGCAGAGCATCGTGATTTCAGCGGACTCCGAAGCCCTTACGACGGAAAGTGAACGATGCTCAAAAAAATAAGACGATTTGTTATCGCTTCCGTTCCGGCCTTGCGCCGTCTCAGAGAACAACGCGACGGAACTCTTAGCATCTCTATCCGATGCTGAGGCGGCCCTTTCGGAAAAGCAATTACAGCTGGCAGAAGCCCAGCAATTGTTGGCAGGTCTCCCAGCTTGGGCGCTGCAGTTACCCAACAATAGGCTGTTTGATGTCGCGAACTGCACGTTGCTGCCAGGCAGCGAGAGTAGTCGTTATCTCGTCCCGATCGATCAGCCGCCGGCGCGAGAGTTACGTCCCCGATGGGGTTACACAAGGCCAAGAGAAGAGCTTACGGCTCAGTGGTTCAGTGACAATGCGAGTGACTATTTGATGTTTATGCAGAAGATGCGTGTAAGCGCATCCAAACTTGCCGACATCCCGTTGATGCTCGACAAGGAAAGCTCTCTCAAGCTTTGCTGGCTTGGCGTGCCTCATTCTCCGTTAGACAGCCTCGCGCTGTATACGATGATTGTTGAGCATCGACCCAAAATTTATGTGGAAATTGGATCGGGTATAACAACATTGTTCGCGCATAGAGCTATCAAAGACGCCTCTATCGATACTGTAATTGTATCGATAAATTCTGAGTACGCTAATATAGAACGAGTATACGACGAACTTATTGAGGATGGACTAGAAAATTGTGACCAGGAATTGTTTAATTTGCTACGACCAGGGGATGTTGTATTATTCAACGGGTCCCATCGGGTTTTCATGAACTCAGATGTTGTGGTGTTCTTTGTCGAGATTCTTCCTCGTATCCCCCCTGGTGTCATTATTGGTTTCCGCGATGTTACACTTCCATTTGACTATCCAGAAAACTTTAATTCTTTATATTGGAATGAACAGTATCTGCTGGCCGTCTATTTGATATCAAACAGGGATCGGCTAATACCTCTGTTTCCTACATCGTATATCTGCAAAGAAGAGAGCTTTTTGGCACGTCTGAACGAACCGTTTGTCGATCTTGGAATTAATAACGAGAGTTGGACGTCGGGCCGCGCGATATGGTTCACCCATTCCTCGCCCCGCTGAAGCCTTAGAAGCCCAGCTGGAGCAAAGGCACTTCGTGCTATCTGACTTCAGCCCTCGCGAAGGGTGCCAAGTAAAACACGACCCATGCGCTCGAACTGGTGCACCATTGGACTGATAATTGCAATATAGGCAATATAGGTAGGTGAAGGGTCCGGCGAGGGGGCGCTCGACGAAAGCGTCGACGCTTTCGTCGGAGATGGCCAAACCTGCCCGCCATGACCGCCTCTCCCGCTCGGCGATTTTGCAGAACCTTCATCACACTACTCGCCGTTTGCGGCTGAGCGCCGGCGAGCGGGACATGAGATTGCGCGCAGATCGAGCGCATCTACATGGCAACTCTTGAGCTGGCTCCAGCGCCCCGCACGGTA
>CAWFZD010000087.1:0-60839 GCA_963820145.1 uncultured Alphaproteobacteria bacterium | reverse complement strand
TCAAGTGCTCGAGACCGATGTAGGAACGCATTTCTTCGCGATGAGCGACTTCTTCGTATCAACTAAATTGGAGGTGTTCTTGGCAATCGGAATTCGTCTGCGAGTCTCCGGCGACTTCGCCTGTTTCACCCGGCCCGAGATGAAGGTGGAGCGCGTCTCTTATGATGTGATGACGCCCTCCGCCGCGCGCGGGATTTTGGAGGCGATCCATTGGAAGCCGGCTATCCGCTGGATCGTCACGGCGATCCATGTGCTGAAGCCGATTTGCTTCCAGTCGATCCGCCGCAACGAGGTCGGCCACAAAACGCCGTCGGCGCCATTCGTTCGGCGATGAAGTCGGGCAGCATCGGCGACCTCGCGGTGATCGTCGACGAAGACCGTCAGCAGCGCGCGGCGACCGTCTTGCGCGATGTCGAATATGTGATCGAGGCGCGCTTCGAGCTCACCGGAAAAGCGGGTCCAGAGGACAATGACGGCAAGCATCTCGACACATTCAATCGCCGGGCGCGCAAGGGTCAGTGCTTCCACCAGCCTTGTCTGGGAACGCGCGAGTTCCCTGCGCATTTCACGCTGATCGAGCCGGAAACGCGATGCCCGCCGCGATCGCCGAGACGCGCGAACTCGGCTTCATGCTCTACGACATCGATCACGCGAACGACCGCGCGTCGCTGTTCTTTCGCGCGCGATTGGAGAAGGGCGTGCTGCGCATTCCCGAGCCGAACTTCCCGGAGATTCGCCGATGAGCGCGCTGGCCTCGCTAGTTCGCGCCTATGAGCGAATGCCGGACGCGCCGCCCTTCGGCTATTCGGCGGAGAAAATCGGCTTTCTGATTTCGCTGAACGAGGATGGAACTCCCGCGGTCGCGCCTGTCGACCTTCGTGAGGGCGACGGAAAGAAAAAAACGCCGAAAACGATTTTGGCGCCGCAGCCGGCCAAGCGCACATCGGGTATCGCGCCGAATTTTCTCTGGGACAAAACCTCCTATGTGCTCGGCGTTACTGCCGGCGAAAGCAAGAGAACCGCCGAAGAGCACACCGCCTTTGTCGTGCGGCACGCGAAAGCGCTGGGCGAGACCGACGACGCCGGGCTGCGCGCATTGCTGCCGCTTCCTGCGGAGATGGCGGCCCGAGGATTTCGACCGCCTCGGCTGGCCTGCGGAGATGAAGGATCAAAACGTCGTTTTCTCGCTCGAAAGCGACAGGCTGAAAAACATCCGCATTCACGACCGCCCCGCTGCTCGCACGTTATGGGCGCGGCTTGGCGCCGAAGACGACAAGACGGCGGCCGCCTGTCTCGTCACAGGAGAACATGGCCCTGTCGCGCGGCTTCATCCCGCGATCAAGGGTGTGTGGGGCGCGCAGTCTTCCGGCGCCTCGATCGTCTCCTTCAATCTCGACGCGTTCAGCTCCTACGGTCATGAGCAGGGCGACAACGCCCCCGTTTCGGAAGCCGCCGCCTTCGCCTATACGACGGCGCTCAACCGCTTTCTCGAAAAGGGCAGCGGCCATCGCGTGCAGATCGGCGACGCCTCGACCGTGTTTTGGGCCGACGCTTCCGACTTCGAAGCCGTCGCCGTGGCGCAAGGCGTGGTCGAGGACTTCCTCGAAGCGCGTCGGGTCGCCAGCGACGACGAAAGGACCGGCGCAAAAAAAATCGCCGCGATTCTGGAATCCATCCGCATGGGCAAGCCTCCCGCCGAGCTTCGTCCAGAGCTTCCCTCGGACGTGCGCTTTTATGTGCTTGGTCTGTCGCCCAATGCCGCGCGGCTTTCCGTGCGATTTTATGTCGAGGATGATTTCGGGACGATCGCCGAGAATTTTTCCAAACATGTCGAGCAGATGCGCATTGAGCCGCCGCCGCGCCAGTTGGCGCTGTCGATCTGGCGTATGCTGATCGAAACCGCGTCACAGCGCAAACCCGAAAACATCCCGCCGCAACTCGCCGGCGACTGGCTGCGGGCGATCCTCGCGGGCGCGCGCTATCCGCTGACATTGCTCTCGATTGTGCTGATGCGGCTGCGCGCCGATCACGACGTTAACGCGCTGCGCGTCGCCATGCTGAAATCCCTGCTCATTCGCAACTTCGAAATGGAGGCCCCCGTGGCGCTCGATCCTGGCAACGACGATCCCGGATATTTGCTCGGCAGACTTTTCGCCACCTACGAATATGCGCAGACACAGGCGCTCGGAAAGAAAGTCAACGCGACGATTCGAGATCAATATTACGGAACGGCCTCGGCGACGCCGCGTGCGGTGTTTCCGTCGCTGCAACGAAAGGCGACACATCACTTGTCGAAACTGAGAAAAGAGCATCCCGGCCGCGCCAGATTCATTGACAGGAAAATTGGAGAGATATGCGAGCTCGCTGAACCAGACGGGCTTTTCGTGCCAATGTTGAATGCGCAGCGCCAAGCGCTGTTCGCCATCGGTTATTACCATCAACGCAATGATTTCTATCGCGGTCGAGACGAGGCCAGCGAAGAAACCGCAGACGCCTCCAAGGAGTGACATTCATGACCGCGCTTTCTCATCGCTTCGATTTCGTTTTCATCTTTGACGTGACGAACGGGAACCCGAACGGCGATCCGGACGCCGGCAATCTGCCGCGTCTCGATCCCGAAACCAATCAAGGACTCGTCACCGACGTCTGCCTAAAGCGCAAGATTCGCAACTACGCAGAGATCGCCAGAGAGAACGAGCCCGGCTACGCGATCTACGTCAGGGAAGGCGCGATTCTCAACGAACAGCATCGCAAGGCCTATCTCGCGCAAAGACCCGACGACAAAAAAGCCGCATCGGAAAAGAAGCTCAGTCCGCAAAGCGATGACGAAATGAAGCGGCTTCGTCAGTTCATGTGCGACAATTTCTTCGACGTGCGCAGCTTCGGCGCCGTCATGAGCACGGGCATAAATTGCGGGCAGGTGCGTGGCCCCGTGCAGCTTTCATTTGCGCGCTCGCTCGAATCTATCGTGCCACTTGAAATCTCGATCACTCGAATGGCCGCAACCAACGAAGCCGAAAAGAAGAAGAACGAGGAAGCCTCCAACGAGGACGAGCGCACCGAAAACCGCACCATGGGGCGCAAGCACATCGTGCCTTACGGGCTCTACCGCACACATGGCTTTGTTTCCGCCAAGCTGGCCGAGCGCACCGGCTTCTCGGACGACGATATCGCATTCCTATGGGACGCGCTGAAGAACATGTTCGAGCACGACCGCTCGGCGGCGCGCGGCGAAATGGCGGCGCGCAAGCTCGTCGCCTTCGAGCACGATTGCGCGCTGGGGCGCGCGCCAGCGCACGAGCTTTTCGATCGCGTCTCCATCGAGCGCATCAATGACGGCGCGGCCTACGCCATCGGGGACAGGCGACTCGACAACGCCCCGCCCGCGAGGCGCTTCGTGGATTATCGCGTGACGATCAATCGCGACAACCTTCCTGAAGGCGTAACGATACGCGAGCTTCTTTAACTCAATATAACGAGCGCGGACAATGGACGACAACGACCTCGACGACTCCCCCATCCCGCTCTCGGCGATCCAACACGCCGTTTATTGTTTACGGCAAGCGGCGTTGATTTACATCGGGCGGCTTTGGGAGGAGAACCTCTTCACCGCCGATCTCGTCGAATTCCACAAGACCGACACGGGCGAGACGCCCTATCCGGTCGAGTATAAGCGCGGCAAGCCCAAGCTGCGTCGCGCCGACGAGGCGCAGCTCTGCGCCCAGGCGCTGTGCAAATTCGTATTGGAGATTTCAGCGTCCAGGACAATGGCGCTGTGTTGCTGACCGACGAAGCTCGCAAGACGGTTCTGACCGCTTGGCAGGAGCGCAAAAAAGTGGAGCGGCGCCATCCATTTCTCGACGAAACCGCGCCGCTCGGCCTCGCGCCCTTCTTGCAGGCGCAGTTGCTTGCGCGGCGCCTTCGGGGCGATCTCGACGCCTATCCACCCTGGTTTTGGAAATAATGAGCGTTCGCGGGATGACGCAGACGTGCGGGTGCTCGTGACCTATGACGTGCAAACTTCCGGGGCAGGCGGGGTCAGGCGGCTTCGTCGGATCGCCAAGGCCTGCCAGGATTTTGGCCAGCGCGTGCAATTCTCGGTGTTCGAGATCGATGTCGATCCCGCACAATGGACGTTGCTGAAGGCGCGGCTGGAATTGATCATCGATGAGAAAAGCGATAGTCTGCGCTATTACTATCTCGGCGCGAATTGGCGTCGACGGGTTGAACATATCGGCGCCAAGCCAGCGGCGGACTTCGATGCGCCTATGATCGTGTGAGGGCGCTCCGTCTCCGTTCCCTCCGCGGCGGCGCGAACCGCAAGCGCGTCCAAAATCACCGGAGGCTTCGCGCAGGCGATAGGCCACTGAATTATATATATTCCGCCATTCGACAGATCGACGTTAGCATTCTCGGCGCTCTCTGCGGGCGCCTTTCGCGCTTATCGCTCCCCTTCAGTCAAAAATTTAAAGCGTTATAAGCAAGGGGGTCGCGCCTTCACGGGCGCGTGGATCGAAACCAAACCGAGCTGCGCAAGGTCGCGCAAGAAGCCGGTCGCGCCTTCACGGGCGCGTGGATCGAAACCACGATGACACGCCGTCGAGCGAAGTCGTTCCGGGTCGCGCCTTCACGGGCGCGTGGATCGAAACGATATCGGCGCCTACAACATCCCTCAAGATCAGGTCGCGCCTTCACGGGCGCGTGGATCGAAACATCATGCGTCCCTCCGTGCGGCGCCGAGACTACGTCGCGCCTTCACGGGCGCGTGGATCGAAACCCGAGACATGGCGTCCGGGCTTTGAGAAGGGCGCGTCGCGCCTTCACGGGCGCGTGGATCGAAACAATTGCAGGAACGCGCGTTGATCGCACACTTCGCGGTCGCGCCTTCACGGGCGCGTGGATCGAAACCAGGATGACACGCCGTCAAGGGAAGTCGTTCCGGGTCGCGCCTTCACGGGCGCGTGGATCGAAACGGCGTTTAGCTTATCTGCGTTTGATGGTCGCCATGTCGCGCCTTCACGGGCGCGTGGATCGAAACTCATGATCGAGAATGCCCGCGATGCGCGTTCGCTCGCGCCTTCACGGGCGCGTGGATCGAAACCGCTTTCGCTTTGGGTCGAACGCGGCGGCGACTGGTCGCGCCTTCACGGGCGCGTGGATCGAAACGCGACCTTCCCGGTCAACGCCGGCGTGTTCCAGCGTCGCGCCTTCACGGGCGCGTGGATCGAAACCTCCACGCTGGCATGATCGGCGTCGCGCTCGGCGTCGCGCCTTCACGGGCGCGTGGATCGAAACAACGGCGCGGTGCTGACGCTCTCGCGCAGCCGCACGTCGCGCCTTCACGGGCGCGTGGATCGAAACCGCAAAGACCGCATGCTCGCGCAGGAACGCCGCGATCGTCGCGCCTTCACGGGCGCGTGGATCGAAACTTGCCCAGCGATGCGGGCGGCACGCCCGCGGTGGTCGCGCCTTCACGGGCGCGTGGATCGAAACCACTCCTTCATGCGCATGCCGCTCTTGTAGGGCAGGTCGCGCCTTCACGGGCGCGTGGATCGAAACAAGCCCGTGCGGTCGAGCGCGGAGAGCGCCTCGCGTCGCGCCTTCACGGGCGCGTGGATCGAAACTCGTTGAGATATTTGAGTTTGAAGAGCTGTCCGGGTCGCGCCTTCACGGGCGCGTGGATCGAAACCGCTGAGCGCGAGCCGCGTCTATCTCGCATCCACCGTCGCGCCTTCACGGGCGCGTGGATCGAAACAACGCCACAGTCGGCGCCAATCGCCTGGGGCTCGGTCGCGCCTTCACGGGCGCGTGGATCGAAACAATATATTCTCGCCGGCGTCACCTATGAAGCAGAGTCGCGCCTTCACGGGCGCGTGGATCGAAACGGGCACGGGATCCAAAGCCGTCAGCGCCGTGCCGAGTCGCGCCTTCACGGGCGCGTGGATCGAAACGCCGGCCTCGCTGTCGCAGGTCTCGATGCGCCGCCAGTCGCGCCTTCACGGGCGCGTGGATCGAAACGCCGGCGAGCCGTCGCCGATCAGCGTGAGGCCGTGTCGCGCCTTCACGGGCGCGTGGATCGAAACCTTGGCCAGCAAGCCGCGGCGCAGCAGCGCCTGCGTCGCGCCTTCACGGGCGCGTGGATCGAAACTACGATCAGACCGGCAACAACGTCTATTTCCAGAACGTCGCGCCTTCACGGGCGCGTGGATCGAAACGACATACATTGGTGCAGCCCGCCGCCGATGTGAGCGTCGCGCCTTCACGGGCGCGTGGATCGAAACGCCACCACTTCGCCGACGTCCGCGCCGCGGCCGGGTCGCGCCTTCACGGGCGCGTGGATCGAAACATCGCCAGCGCGCCGAAGAACGTCATCGCGACGAGTCGCGCCTTCACGGGCGCGTGGATCGAAACACAGTCGCCGACGCGACGCATCTTACGCTCTCGAGGTCGCGCCTTCACGGGCGCGTGGATCGAAACATGCTGCAATGCCTCACCGCCGATGCGGGCTTTGAGGTCGCGCCTTCACGGGCGCGTGGATCGAAACATGGTCAAGGTCTCCTACTGATGCCGAGCTACATGTCGCGCCTTCACGGGCGCGTGGATCGAAACTTCGTCGAGCACGACGCCGAAGAAGGCGGCCGTGGTCGCGCCTTCACGGGCGCGTGGATCGAAACGCATATTTACAGCCGGAGCGGCCCGCGTCGGACGCCGACCTCGATGAAGCGTTAGGAATGTTAGAAGAGGACGAGCCGATTTTCGATGACCTCGAGGCGTTCGACATCTGAGCCGTATTAACGCGTTCAGCGGCGCCGGAACTAGACTAAAAGCCGCAGGGCGTGGGTTTTGATTTCAGGAAGCCTGTTTCGCGTTGTTAATCCCCTATCGCCATCACAACGCTCGAACGAAAAGCACGATTTAGACCCGTCGTTTTTGACGGGTCTGTTGAGCG
Organism: uncultured Alphaproteobacteria bacterium; assembly: GCA_963820145.1. Classification (GTDB taxonomy): domain Bacteria; phylum Pseudomonadota; class Alphaproteobacteria; order Rhizobiales; family Beijerinckiaceae; genus Methylocystis. The sequence goes on along the minus strand of CAWFZD010000087.1, from coordinate 53,890 downwards.
AGCAGTAGAATTAAACATATGAACTAAAATGCTAATAGTTGGATTGTGACAATAAAATCTGAGTAAGCTTCATCTATTGACAATAGACAACTACTCGTGGGATTGGGCGGAGTATATAAAACGCTCATAGCTCGTCGCGTTGGCGTTTTTTTGCTCGTCGTTTTTCAAAAGGTCGCTAAATGATCAAGCGTTTAGCTGTATTCATCACAACGGTCGTCGCGGCGCTTGCTCTTTCCGACGCGGGAAAGGCAGCCAATTCAAAGGCCTCGACACCGCCCTTCGCACGCTTCGCCTCGGCCCGAGCGGATGACGGCGGCTCTGCACAACTCGTCGCCAACGCCGGTTACGACCGCCATGCGGCGATCGGGCAGACGCTCCAACTCGACGCCAGCGCCTCCACCTCGCTGCAGGGACAGCCGCTCATCTACGCCTGGAGCGTCGTCAAGCTGCCCTCGAACAGCAAGGCGAAGCTCTCGAATATTTACGCGGTGCGGCCGAGCTTCACGGTCGATGTCGCGGGCGATTATGTTTTCAAGCTGACGGTGTCCCAAGGCGGCGGCGGAGGGCGACAATGCAGCCCGTCGCAGGCGCTGGTCACGATTTCGACGGTCGACGTCGCGCCGGTGGCGCAGGCGGGGCTGAACCGCATCGCGGCGCAAGGCTCGACCATCGCTCTCGACGGCTCGCGGTCCTTCGACGCCGATGGCGACGCGATCTTTTACGCCTGGAGCTTGGTCAGCGCGCCGAAAGGCAGCAAGGCGAGCCTCTCTTCCGCGACCGCGGCGCGTCCCAGCCTGACGCTTGACGCCGCAGGCAGTTATGTCGCGCAGCTCGTCGTCACCGACAGCACGGGTCGAATCAGCGCGCCCGCGCAGGTCACGATATCGACCGGCCCCGCCTTGCCCGGACGCGCCGGCGCCGGCCCCGCGCAATTTTTGCCGCAAGGCGCTGCGGCGCGCGTGGATGCGGACGGAACCTATCTGCCCTCCGGCGCGCCGACCAATGCGGCCTTCGCGCTGCTCGCGGCGCCCCCCGGCAGCAAGGCGCAGCTCGCGACGGGGCCTGATTCACGCGCGGGCTTCACGCTCGACATCGCTGGCGATTATGTCGTCGAGACGCTGGTTTCGGGCTCGGCCTCGGGCGGCGACGGCGACGGGGACGGGGACGATCAGGCGGCGCTCGCGGCGACCGCGCTGATCACCACCGGCAATGTCGCGCCGAAAGCCTATGCCGGCGACGATCAGCGCATTGCGACCGGCGCTCGCGTCGCGCTCGACGGCTCGCGCTCGACCGACGTCAACGGCGATCTGCTGACCTACAGCTGGTCGCTGATTTCGATTCCGACCGGCTCCAAGGCGGCGCTCGACAATGCCGCGTCGGTGCAGCCGAAATTCACCGCCGATGTCGCCGGCGATTATGTCGCGCAATTGATCGTCGCCGACGCCTTCGGCAATGCGACGCCGTCGACCGTTGTGATCTCGACGCAAAACGCCAAGCCCATCGTTTCGGCGGGGCCAAACGTCTTCGCCAGGACGGGGACAGCGGTCCTGCTCGACGGCTCCGCCTCCACCGATCCCAATGGCGGCGCGCTGGAGCCGGCATGGACGATCCTTGGCCTTGGCGACCAGCTCGACGGGTCGCTCGCAACGCCCAACGCGCTGCAAACCAATTTCAACATCCCCGTCGCCGGCGTGCCGCTGACGCAGGCGGTGTTCTCGGGTCCGGCGGCGATAGCAGAGCAGTCCTATCCCTGCCGCGGCGACGATGATGATAATTCGCTGCGGCTCTATTCGGAGGGACGGCTCTCCAACGCCAGTGTCCCGTATACGATCTGGCTCATCAGCAATTACGGCAAGTCCAGCGTCTCGGCGACGCTGGCCGCGGTCGCCGGCGGCTTCAGCCAGACGCTGAGCGTGCCGGCGCGCACCGACCTCTATGTCGCGAGCCCCGTCGTCGCCGGCTCCGCGGCGCATAAGCTCACCCTTTCCGGGAAGATCATCGCGCAGGTCAACGCGCTGTCGTCGACCTTCACCAGCACGCAGCTGGTCGGCGGCGGACCGCCGCTCGAACTTTCGATCGTGCAGCTCGTCGCAAGCAATGCGCTGCTGTTCGACTATGACGACGCGGTGGTTTCGACGGTCGAGACGCGTCCGCTCGCCGTCCCCAGCGCTGGCGGTCCGGCCTATCGCGGCGTCGCGCTCGCGCTCAACGGCGTGCTGTCGCAAAATCCCAATCTGCCGACGAGCCCGACGAGCGGGCTGACCTACAGCTGGTCGCTCTTGTCGCGTCCCACGGGCTCGAAATCGACGATCGTCAATCCGACTCTCGCGATCGCCGGGATCACGCCGGATACTTACGGCATTTACGTCGCGCAGCTCATCGTCTCGGACGGCGCGCTGGCGAGCCGGCCTAAGACCCTCGTCATCAATGCAGCGCCGCGCGCGCCGGTCGCGGCGGCGGCGGCGGCGAGTTCCGGTTCAGGTGACGCAGCTTGAGACGCTCAACGGCGGCGGGTCATACGATCCCGACGGCAACCCGCTGAGCTACGCCTGGTCGTTTTCGAGCCTTCCCGCCGGCAGCAAGGCGACGATCAGCAATCCGACGGCGGCTGCGGCGAGCTTTGTTCCCGATGTCGCCGGAACCTATGTGGCGAAGCTCGTCGTCTCCGACGCCAACGGCTCCTCGGCGCCCTCGACGGCGTCGATCGTCGCCAATTCCGGCTTCGCCTTCACGACGGTCCTCGGGCCCCAGAGCGTCGCGCTCGGCTCCAGTCTCAGCTTTTCGGTCACGGCGACCGACCCGCAAAACAATCCGATCAGCTATAGCGTCGTCGGGACGCTGCCGACGGGCGCGACCTTCAACGCCGCGACGGCCGCATTTTATTTCCGCCCAAGCTCGACCCCGCCGAGCAGCTACACGCTGACCTTCCAGGCCTCGAACGGCAAGACGACGATCGCGCAGACGGTGTCGATCGCGGTCACCGGGACATCGACGGGCGCCGTCGGGACGCTGAGCTCCTTCGTCTATGACGCGACCAATTACGCCAATGGCGTGCTGACTCCCGTGGAGGGCGTCGTGGTCACGCAGGGCGCGCTTTCCGGCGTCAGCGCCGCAAATGGTTCGATCACCATAGCCGGGCTGCCGGCGGGTCAGGACACGCTGCTGGTCTCGGCCGCGGCCGCGCCGCCGGCGCCAGATGGGTCAAGCTATGTCGACACGGTCGTATCCGCCAATGTGATCGCCGGCGTCATCAACACGCTGGATACGCCGCTGCTGCTCGCGCGCGCCTCAGGCGGCGGGATGATCAACGGCGGCGCGCCGACGACGGTGACCAATTCCTCGCTTGGCGTCACCCTGACGATCTCGCCCAATTCAGCCTTCAACGCCGACGGCGCGCCCTATACGGGCGAGGTGTCGATCGGTGCGCTGCCGCCCAACACGCCAGTCGCCTTGCCGCCCGGCTTTTCGCCGTGCCAGTTATTGGTGGTTTCGCCGGTCGGGGTGACCTTCAATCCGCCAGCGCAGCTCACCGTGCAAAATTCCGATCGGCTGCCGGCCGGCGCCTATGTCGATCTTTGGGCCTTCGATCCGGCGCTCGCCTATTCGCGCGTCGTCGCCATCGGGCAGGTGTCGAGCGACGGCAAGACGGTCACGACGACCACCGGCGGCGTGCCCGGCGGGACCGTGCTGGCCATGGCGCCGCGGCGCACGGGCCTTGCGCAAATCGCGACGCAGCCGACGAATGTGTTTACGCCCAGCGTGCTCGGCGGCGGCGATCTCTCGACGAGCTTTTCGCCGCCGGGAACGCGCCAGCTCAATACGGGGCGCGCGCTGACTTTCGTCTATCACTCGACGACGGCCAATCCGAGCGAGATCATCGACGTAGCGGCGAAATTCGCGCCGAACCTCGGCCTGCCGTCGAGTCTCACGACGCAGCTCACCGTCGGCGGCGTCGCGCAGCCGACGGTCTTGAGCACCAATCTCGCGACGCCGCTCGCCGGCGCCGCGCCGCTGAACGGCGGCCAGCAGAACGCGGTGCTGCAGGCGGGCGTCGTCAATGGCGCGAAATCTTCGAGCGGCTCCTATGGCTACAGTTTCCTGACGCTGAGCAAATTCGCCTGCTCCACGGTCGGCTCGCAGCTCAAGGGCTCCGTCACGATCAACAACCAGTCGCAAAGTCCGTTCGGGCCGGGCTGGGGATTGGCCGAACTGCAAAAGCTCAACAAGAATACCGACGGGACGGTGTCGATCGCCGAGGGCAACGGCCGCGTGCTGACCATGAGCCCGCAGCAGGGCCGAGCTCCATCCCCAATCCGGTCTATGTGCCGGTCGCCGGGCCCTATCGCGGCGCAGTCGCGGATCTGACCGGCGACGGCGCGCCCAGCATTCTGCGCTTGGGCTGGAAGGGCACGGCGAGCCTGCCGGGCACGACGCTCAACGCCATTCTCAATCGCGGCAATCGCCAGTTCGTGCTCTCGAGCGCCTTCGTCGTCGGTGGGGCGGGAACGCAGAACGCCGATGGGTCGCTCAACCCCAACGTTGTCGACATCGCTGCGGGCGACATCAACGGCGACGGCGCGGCGGACGCCGAGATCATATCGAGCGGCTCTGCCGTGAACGTCTACTATGGCGCGTCGGGCGGAACATTCCTGCCAATCCCATTGTCGATTACGGACCATGGCGTCGGGGCCAGCATCACGCTCGGCGATTATATCGGCGCCGGGATTGTAAGCGGAATGCTGAGCGAGGGCGCCGGCAGTTTTCCCGACTATCATATGATTTTCAACGACGGTCGCGGCGATCTTACCTTTTTTCCCTACGCCGACATATTGCCGGGCGGTTCGCTTGGCATGACGACGGTGCGGCTTCCGGGCTTTCAGCATGACAGCGTCGTCGGCGTCACTTCGGATGGGAGCATCGGCTACGCCTATGGCGGCGCCACCGCGACCACGGAGTTTTCACACGGCGTCGGGACCTCGAGCAATCTTGGACAAGCCGGGCCGATTGAGCGCGATGGCGATTTTCAGGACGCCATGCGCCTGCCTGGGCCGCTGGCGCAAGGTAATGTCGGACGCATCCTTTCCGCCGGCGACATCGACGGCACGGGAACCTCCGGCTTTGCGGTCGCCTCCACGAACGGCTCGATCTATATCGTCAAATGGTATGGGACGGGCGCCAATAACCAGCAGGTCGTCGCGACGCTGAATTTGCCGAACGGGCTCGTCCCCGACAGCGTGACGCTGGCGCCGCTCGCCAAGGGCAATCGCGCGAGCGTGATCGCCACGACCACGACCGCCGGCTTCTATGTCTTCCTCAATGACGGCAAGGGCAATTTCGGGCCGGCGACGCAAATTCAGACGCCGTTCCGCGTGGCGATCGAAGCCGACGTCGTCGATTTCGACGGCGACGGCATCGCCGACGTCGCGTTGAACGACATCGACAACGACCGCGTCGCAATCTTCTTCGGTTCGCAGAACAACACCGGCGCCTTCGTCTCGCCGATCGGCGACTATACGCGTCTCGTGCAGAATGCGAACGGAACCTACAGCCGCATTTATAACGACGGCACGGTCGTCACCTTCAACGGCAACGGCTTTCAGACGACGATCGCCGACGCCAACGGCAACACGACGAACTACAGCTACAACGGCCAGGGCCAGCTGACGTCGATCGTCGATCCGACTGGCGCCACGACGACGATGACCTATTCGGGCGCCTTCGTCGCCTCGGTCACCGACGGCGCCGGGCGCACGACGAGCTTCCAGCATGACGGCTCGGGAAACCTCACGCAGGTCACCGACCCCGCTGGAAATGTCACGCAATATCTCTATGACGCCAATCATCAGCTCATCACGACGATCGCGCCGACCGGCGGCGCGACCAGCAACACATTCACCTCGACCGGGCAAGTCAACAAGCAGACCTATCCCGACGGCGCCTCGGTGTCGCTCGACGTGTCGAACGCGCTGGGCCTCAACGCGCTTGGCGTGAGTTTGGGCGGCCCGACCAACGCCGCCTTCGTGCCCGTCGGCTCTCGCGACACGCTGATGCAGGACGCCAACGGCAATTTGATGGAGACGATGGTCAATGAATGGGGCGCCGTCGTCACGGTCACCGATGCGCTTGGCCGCGTCTCCAACTTCTATCGCGACGGGGCCAATCGCGTCGTCGAGAGCGACACGCCCGCAGGCGTCTCGACCGGACCGGTCGGCGCTACTCCGGGCGGGCTGACGCAAAACGGCTCCTCCGATCTGTTGATCGACGAATACACATGGGACGGCAACGGCAATCTCCTGTCGTTGCATGAGGCGAACGGGCATCCGCAGGATCCCGTCTCGGGCAGCCCGCTCGACCGCATTACGACTTACGTCTACGAGCCGGTCTACAACAAGGTCATTCAGAAGACCGACGCCGACGGCTATGTCACCAAATATAGCTATGACGCCAACGGCAATATGTTGGCCAAGACCGACGCGCTCGGCGGCGTGCTCGCCTACACCTACAACAGCCAGGGCCTGCCGCTAACGAAGACCGATCAAAACGGCAATGTCACCAGCTACGCCTATGACACGAACGGCAATCTCGCGCGCACGACCGACGCTCTCGGGACGTTCTTCGACCGCTATTACGACGCCTCGGGCAATGCGATCCTGACGATTGACGCGACCGGAACCAGCGTCCAGCGCACGCGCGCGACGAAATATGATTCTGACAATCGCGTGATCGCGACGGTCAGCGCCACCGGCCAGACGACATCGACCGCCTATGACGGCAATGGCAATGTCGCGCAATTCACCGACGCCGCCGGCAATGTGACGACGAGCGTCTACGACAGTTTGAACCGCCTCGTTTCGGTGACGACGCCCGACGCCGGAACGGGCAGCTATACTTACGATAGCAACAACAACCGCCTGACGGCGACCGACGCCTCGGGCGCCGTGAGCTCTTATGTCTATGACGCCGCCAATCGCGTCATAGCGACAACCGACGGCATCGGCGCGACGCGTACGCTCACCTATGATCTGCGCGACGACGCCATCACCGTCACCGACGCGCGCGGCAACACCAACGCCTTCACCTATGACGCGCTGAAGCGCATTTCCGGGCGCACGCCGCCGGGGGCTTCAAGTCCGCAGTTCATCTATCTTTGGGATCGTCGCGACAATCTGCAGGGCTCGGCGACGCCGACCAACGGCTTCCGCCTCGATTACGGCTCTGCCTATTACGACGGGCTGTCGCGCGTCATCGCCTATCAGGATCGCGCCTATTCCTATGACGCCGCCGGCAATCTGCTGAGCGCCTCGTCCAACATCGCGCCTTTCTCCGGCTATCACTCCAATTTCACCTATGACGCGCTGAACCGCCGCGTGAGCGAGCAGGACATCGGCGACTATCATGCCATCGACCAGTTCTATTCGCTGGCCTTCGCCTATGATCCGCTGTCGCGGCGCGCCTCTGTAACGGACAATTACAACGCGACCACGTCTTACGCCTATGACGGCGAGGATCGGCTGCTGACGCTGACGACCCCTTGGGGCCAGCCGATCACCCAGAGCTATGATCCCGCGGGGCGTCCGTTGCGTTTGGCTTACCCCAACGGGCTCGACGCCGACCTCTCCTTTGAGACCGCCACCGGGCGGCTCGCCAGCATCACGCATCGCGCCGGGTCGCTCGCGGCGCCGGTCGCGCAGTTCAATCACACCTATGATATCCGCGGCGATCTTGCGACGCTGACCGAACTGAATAGCGGGACGAAGAGCTTCGCTTATGACGCGATCGAGCGGCTTGGCGCGGTGACGCAGACGCTTCCCCTTCCTGCGACGCAGATCGAAGCCTACGCCTATGACACCGAGGGCAACCGCGTCGCCTCGCATATTTCGCTGGCCTATGTGACCGACGGCGCGAACCACGTCTTGGACGACGGAACCAACACCTACACCTGGACGCCCGACGGCGGGATGGCCTCGCGCACGCCGAATGCCGACGCCGCGGCGGGCGTGACCTTCCAATACAGCTGGCAGGGGACGCTGAACCAGCTGCGGCTGGAAGCGGTCGGCGGCGCTTATCCGATCAGCTTCATGTATGACGGTCTCCTGCGCAACATCGGGCGCAACTTCGCCGATCCGACCCGCGGCCTCGTCGTCGAACATCACGACGGTCCGGACATCGCGCTGGAGCTGCGCAATTATTTTGCCGGATCGGGATCGCAGTGGGTAAGATATGTCCACGGGCCGGGCGTCGACCAGCCGCTGGCGTTGGAGATTTATCCGCAGGGTGCGCCGCCGACGCCGGGGACGGGGGCGCAATATTATTTCCACGCCGACGGCGAGGGCTCGATAAGGCTCCTCACCGACGCCAATGCGCAGATCGCCAATCAATATAGCTACGACTCCTATGGCCAGCGCCTGACCGTGGTCGAAAGCGTCCCGCAGCCCTACGGCTGGAAGGGCCGCGACTTTATCCCCGGACCGAACATTTACTACAACCGCGCCCGCTTCTATGATCCCGTGCTGGGGAGGTTTACGACCGAGGATCCGATCGGGTATGCGGCGGGTGACTGGAACCGCTACTCTTTCGCCTGGAACAATCCGCATAACTGGAATGATCCCTCGGGGACAGCTGCGGTAGACTATGTGGAAACCGCTTTGATTGGGGCGGCCTCTGGTGCTGCTGCGGGAGCTGCGGGTGCGGGTGTTGCTTGCGCGTTCAACACGATCGCATCCGCGCTAGAGCTCCCAGAATTCAGCGGGAATATTATCGCTGTCGAGCCGGGTCTATGCAGCGTCGGAGCTGTGATACAAGGTGCCGCGGAGGGCGCGTTGTCTGGGGCGGTCAGCAGTGTCGGGCTTGTAAAGGTCCTTAACTCCTTGCCGATTAATCAAAAAGGAAAAATTGGTGAAGCGCTTTCCAGAATACTCAATGGATTAAAAGGATCGAACGTGGAACCATGGAATAAGCGTATCCCAGGTTATCGAGGACTTACAGCTAGACCGGATTTCGTTGTTATTTCTGCGACCGGATTAAAGTATTATATTGAATCAAAATTTGGTACAGCTGCACTATCCGACGCGCAGAAAGTGGCGCTCGATGCGCTTGGGCCGACCCTTTTCACGGTCGAAGTATGGAGCTATGGCCTCTTTGGAGCGTTCGGAGGAGCAGCCGGTGGATTTCTTGGTGGGCTGACGCAATCTAACTAGGCATCTGCTTTTTCAAGCGAGGATGAGTTTCATACCCCTCTGCACTGATGATCGAGGATCAACCTTTACCTTGCACTGGCCCAGGGGAAGATCGGAGGGTTCCCGTTGACGTATGGAAAGCATGAAAGGGAACTGCGTCGCTATATTCGCGATCAGGTAAAAGATATCATTGTAGAGGACTTCGTTCGCGCAGGTTTTGAAATGAGTGGGTTGGGCGCGGGCGATGGTTGGAAGGCCAAGATGTCTTATCCGTATGGAAACTTGATTAAAAAAAATGAAAGCAAAGGTGGTTATGATATTATCACAATACAATTTGTTAATGATAACTATACTGAGGTAACTATCTTATTTGGCAATTGTGGGCCAATGCAACAAGATATATTTGGAGGAATTTTGAATCCGTGGGAGGCTTATGCTATAGATCTAGATGTGTATTTTCAGCTTGTACAAAACGTCGCAAAATTCAGGTGGCGGTTATCGCCACTTTGTGGTGGCTATTTTTCGTGTAAAAAATTTCTATTTAATGAAACGATGGCTGATGCTGATTTCATGATTGAAAGTATCCACAGATGTTGCTATCAAGTCCATGATGGACTGCGCGAAGGTATAGTTGGCCCAAACGTAAGAGTGATGGATTTACGAGACGTAAATGCAAATATGCGCTCAATAATACGGCAGAGGTTAGACGGCAAAAAATAGTTGTGTAACTGGAGATATGATATATATTAACAAGTAATTAAATTACGGTCACGTGATATGGTTGCGTGATACGAATTGCAAAATTCACCGTAACATGCCGATCACCCAGAGCTATGATCCCGCGGGGCGTCCGTTGCGTTTGGCTTACCCCAACGGGCTCGACGCCGACCTCTCCTTTGAGACCGCCACCGGGCGGCTCGCCAGCATCACGCACAGAGCCGGGTCGCTTAGCTCGCCGATCGCGCAGTTCAATCATGCCTACGACATCCGCGGCGATCTTGCGACGCTGACCGAACTGAACAGCGGAACGAAGAGCTTCGCCTATGACGCGATCGAGCGGCTTGGCGCGGTGACGCAGACGCTTCCTCTCCCCGCAACGCAGATCGAAGCCTACGCCTATGACACCGAGGGCAACCGCGTCGCCTCCCACATCTCGCCGGCCTATGTGACCGACGCCGCCAACCACGTCCTCGACGACGGAACGAACACTTACACCTGGACGCCGGACGGCGGGATGGCCTCGCGCACGCCGAATGCCGACGCCGCGGCGGGCGTGACCTTCCAATACAGCTGGCAGGGGACGCTGAACCAGCTGCGGCTGGAAGCGGTCGGCGGCGCCTATCCGATCAGCTTCATGTATGACGGTCTCCTGCGCAACATCGGGCGCAACTTCGCCGATCCGACCCGCGGGCTTGTCGTCGAGCATCACGACGGTCCGGACATCGCTCTGGAGCTGCGCAATTATTTCGCGGGATCGGGATCGCAGTGGGTAAGATATGTCCACGGGCCGGGCGTCGACCAGCCGCTGGCGCTGGAGATTTACCCGCAAGGCTCAGCCCCGACGCCGGGGACGGGCGCGCAATATTATTTCCACGCGGATGGCGAGGGCTCGATAAGGCTCCTCACCGACGCCAATGCGCAGATCGCCAATCAATATAGCTACAACTCCTACGGCCAGCGCTTGACGGCGGTGGAGAGCGTCCCGCAGCCCTATGGCTGGAAGGGCCGCGACTTTATCCCCGGACCGAACATTTACTACAACCGCGCCCGCTTCTATGATCCCGTGCTGGGGAGGTTTACGACCGAGGATCCGCTGGGATATGGCGGCGACGACTGGAATTTCTATTCATTCGGTCACACAAATCCCAGAAATTGGAGTGATCCCAGCGGCTTGCAAAGCCAATCGGCAATCTTGCCTCAGGGAGGCCCCGCCGCTGAATATGCCGCGCTTGCCGCCGTCACAGCGGCCGCGCTTGTGTCAACGCTACCGAAAATCGCATGTGGAATCGATACGCAGTTTGCGAAGGTGTATTTAGCCCTTGACGGCTACACGGATATACAGGCGTCTGCAAATTGCTCGGCAAGTGGGTTCCCGCCGCTTAGTACATCGGCGCTCCCGTTCAACTTAATAAACGCGAAAACAACTCACGACCCCAATAACAACAGCTGCGACTCTATTGCTAATAATTCAGATTACTATACGTACACGATCTACACGAAAGCCGGAGTGCCAATTTATGTCGGGAAAGGTACAGGCGGACGCGTCTGGGATACTCTTCGAAACAAGCTTGCGCAAGCTGGTGGCTACGTTTCGTGCTTGGCCGCCTCGGATGAACAGGACGCTTATGAGCTTGAGTGTGCAGAAATTTTGGCTCTCGGTGGGTTTAAAAGCCTAAATCCAGCCTCACCTCTCGTGAATATCCTTTCACCACGGGGTACGAACTGCAGACAACGCCAGATAACGTTCATTCAGGCCAGCGGGGGATGAAGTCGAAATGAATAAGGCTCTGATAAAGGTGGTTGATTCACCAGAAAAACCAGTGTTGTTAGTTAACGAGGTTAATCTTAAATCGTCGTTCAAATATTTTAGCTTGAATGCCGAGAAAATTTATGGCATTAGGTTTGCTCTTCTTGCCGAGGGATTGGCCATCCCTTGGTTGCGAGAGCGGTTGCCTCAAATATTTGAAGCACGAAAGGTGGATGCAGGAGCCTCGCCTCTAGTAATTGAAGATTTCTTTAATTTTAAACACATCGAGGAACTTGCCGTTGTTTCCGTCGCTAGGGAGGTCGATTTTTCGAGGTTGCAAAGTTTAAAAAGCTTGTCATTACCATGGCCCCAAAAAACAAAAAATATAGAAGCACTCCAGAAACTTGAGTGGCTAAGTGTTCAGCGGCATCTTTACAAAAATGGCGGCACGATAAAGGCATTTAAAAATTTGAAGAATTTGCGCTCGTTATCTATAGACGATCAAATCGTCACAAATTTAGATGGAATGGAATATCTCTCTTCTCTTTCAGAGCTAAATATTTACAAATGCAGATGTCTTACTAAAATCGCGGGCGTAGCGCAATCAAACATCAAAAAACTATATCTCTATGCATCCAATAATATTGAGGATTTTGATGCTCTAGGAAGTATAAGCACGTTGGGAATCAATTGTTATGCATATAATGAGATTAAAAAGTATTTCATTTATTCGTAAACTGGAGCATCTAAGGGAATTAAAGTTGATGGAAACTCATATACTGGATAGCGATCTCTCCCCTGTTATGGATTTGGTCCCTTGCGCGCTAGAAATATGCTTAATCGCACCCGATAGAAAAAGCTACAATCCAAGATCTAAAGAGCTATACGAGATATTTCGTAATAAAAATCTGAATGACAGGCTCATAGAGGAAGAAGCTGAACTGCAGCGAAACATATCAAATAATCAGCGTTGTCTTGAGCTAAATCTGGAAGCAAATTCGCAAATGGGTCTTATATAAAGTTCGTGATCCACGAGTGCTAAGATCGACAGTATTCGTGCCCTCGGTTGCGCGGGCTGCTTTAACTGATCTCCTCTCACGGCAATCTCTCGCGCACGACCGACGCTCTCGGGACTTCTTCGACAAATATTACGACGCTTCGGGCAATGTGATCCTGACGATTGACGCCACCGGAACCAGCGTCCAGCGCACATGTATGACGGTCTCCTCCGCAACATCGGACGCAACTTCGCCGATCCGACCCGAGGCCTTGTCGTCGAACATCACGACGGTCCGGACATCGCGCTGGAGCTGCGCAATTATTTTGCCGGATCCGGCTCGCAATGGGTAAGATATGTGCATGGTCCGGGCGTCGACCAGCCGCTGGCGCTGGAGATTTATCCGCAAGGCTCAGCCCCGACGCCGGGAACTGGCGCGCAATATTATTTCCACGCGGGGAAGGCTCGATCAGGCTCCTCGCCGACGCCAATGCGCAGATCGCGAACCAGTATAGCTACAACTCCTTCGGCCAGCGCCTCACCGCGGTGGAGAGCGTCCCGCAGCCCTATGGCTGGAAGGGCCGCGACTTTATCCCCGGGCCGAACATCTACTACAACCGAGCCCGCTTCTACGATCCCGTGCTAGCAGGCTGTTGAAAAACCGTCCCGCGTCGCTTTTAGCACGGCCTCGTCGCCGCTGTCGTATTCGAATTTGATCTCGATGGATCCGTCTTCGAGCAATTCGGCGTCCCCTTCGCCGGAGACTTCATCCATTTCGTCGAAGCCGATCCAGGAGAAGGCGATCGAGGTCGGGCCGTATTCGACGTCGAGCGTGGCCTGCATCGCGCCGAAGGCGATTTCGCCGTGACCGTCGGCGCCGATGACGATCTTCGCGGGCTCACACAGATCGAGATAGGCGCGATCCCATGTGTCCGCCTCGACGATCCGCCAGCGACCGATGAGCTTGCAGCTCATGGGCGCGCTCCGCTCGGGCGCGCTCATGTCGGCGCCGCGATCAGCTTTGGCAGCCGCACCAGATTTTAGCGCGGCGACCGCGAAGGTGAAGGACCAGCCCACCCGCTCACAGCCCCTGAATTTGGTCTGTTCCTGACCGGCGACGATCTTGATCCAGCCGAAGCCCTCCTCGATCTTCTTACGGATGCGCTGGCTGATGGCGTAGCCCGCATGCCGCGTCGTGCGCGCGTCGATCGCCGAGGCGCGGCCAGAGGTGTTTTGCGCCACATGCGGCGTCACCTTCATTGCGCGCAGCTCATTGACGAAATCCTCGGCGTCATAGGCCTTGTCGGCGCCGAGCGTGATGGCTCTCGGTCGATCGGCGCGCGGCTCGATCATGTGCAGCGCCGCGACGCGCTCGGCGTGGCCGTCCGCCGGCGTCAGGCAGGCGCCGACGAACAGCGCGTGACGGTTTTCCATCAGCGCATGGCCGATGAAGCACAGCTTGGCCTCCTTGCCGGGGCCTTTGCGATAAAGTCGCGCCTCGGGGTAGGTCGTCGACGCATGCGTCTCGTTCGAACGCTTCTCGCCGTGAAAATCCGCTTCCTTGTTGCGGCCGCCGCCGTCGGAGGGCGGTTCGTCCGCCCCACCTTTAGGCTTGAAGCTCTTCATCGACGCCCAGGCTTGAATCAATGTGCCGTCGACCGAAAAGTGATCCGTGCTCAGAAGCCGCTTTACGCGCGGCTGCTCCAGGATCGCGTTGAGGAACTTCACGGCGATGTCGCCCGCCAGCAGCCGGTCGCGGTTCTTCGAGAAAACCGAATGATCCCAAACCGGATCGTCAACGCCAAGACCCACGAACCAGCGGAACAGAAGGTCAAACTCCAACCGCTCCATCAGCTGGCGCTCGGAGCGGATCGAATAGAAGGCCTGCAACAGCATCGCCCGAAGCAGCTTCTCCGGCGGGATCGACAGCCGACCCATCGGGGAATAGAGCGCCGAGAACTCCGTTTCGAGCGCAGCCAGAGCCTCGTTCACGAGCTGGCGAATCGCCCGCAGGGGATGGGTCTTCCCCACACGCGCCTCAAGATCGACATAGCTGAAAAGCGCCCCGGATCGAACGTCTCCGCCCCGCATAATTCATCGTCCCCCGAACCACTAAGGGAGTGAATCACACCAAGATTCCGAGGGCCAGTGACTTTTTCAACAGCCTGCTAGGGAGGTTTACGACCGAGGATCCGATCGGGTATGATGCGGGTGACTGGAACCGCTACTCTTTCGCCTGGAACAATCCGCATAACTGGAATGATGCGAGCGGATTGGCCCCAGATGATGCGGCTGCGGCGGGGGCGGCGGAGGAAGCAGCTCCGGCCGAGGCTACCTTAGGGCAAAAGTTAGCATGCGCGTTTGGAACGATCGCTTCCGTGTTTCAACTCGTGGAGACCGTTCAAACCAATCCTCGAAACGTGACTCTCCAAAGCATTGCATATGATCCTAAAACTTGTGCCGCGCAGGGAGTCGCGGTCAGCTCAAAAACAACGGTTCTCAAGAGTTATGTCTGTGAACAAGTGGCTTCAGGGTTATCTAAGGTCAAAGGTGATATATTGGAGATAATATTTACAGAGATAATAAAAGAAGTTACAAACACCGAAGTTATTTCGGAAACGTTCAACCCGAAATCTGGTAGGTTCGCGCAGGTCGACGCGAGCACGCAAAACACTGTCATTGAAGTTAAAGGTGGAAAAAATAAAGTATATTTCGCACAAAATCAACGTCAACGGCAGCTTGATACCGCTAAGGGGCGCAGTGGGGACGCAATTTTTATAAGGGCGCTTTGTGGCAAGGGAAAATGAGCGGTGAGCAGGCGACCAACCCGTATTGAAAAAATATCTGACGGTCTGGCCCCTGGTTTTCAGCAATTAGAGTTCACTAGATCGGGTAAGAGTTGTTTTTTGCGCCCAGCTCAAGAAGGGCAATTGCTCATCAGGATCGTTGTCGTAGACAACGCGGGATTGAAATTCCGCATAACAATCGACTTTTTAAATGAAAAATATATAGAGCTCATGTCTAGAATGACTGGCGTATCTTGGAGTGCTCGACCCGGCCGCGATCCATATCCAGTTTGCCCATTTTGGTCGCCGAAGTTTATTTGGTCAGAGGAAACTCGTCACCTTTTGTCTAAAGTTGATAATAGTACACGTTTAGATTCCCCTGTGTTTGTTGCAGCAAGGACGGCTCTAAATGAAAACTGTGAGAAATACCAATTTGAGAGAGGTGGGTGCTATTGGGATTTCGAGCAAAGGGATGAGAAAATGATTTTGTTCAATCGACTTATGGGCAATATATCTGAAAACGCAGCTTTTCAAAAAGGTAAGGTTTTTACAAAGTTTTTTCTATTTATCGATAATGTTATTATAAATAAATACGCAAACATCTCTCTCAGAGATATGTTTAATATAACAAACGAAACTATCCAACAAGGAGATAAAGATTATTATAACATTGTCAACGGAATACCATTAAAAAATGACTGTCTGTTTTATATATCAAGAATAGCTTGGAACATATTGGATGGACAGCTTGGCAAAGCTAGGTCTATATTCAATGCGATGCCAAAGAACCAGAAATGCATTGATAATGATAATAATAATGATGGTGATGGTATAAGGCTTGTCTCTGACTGGCTTATATTTTCGCGACAAGTTTGGGGAAATTTTTTAGAGCGGACAAAAGAAGAGCTTTCTATTTAGCATCTCGCCTACCCCAATGGTCTCGACGCCGACCTCTCCTTTGAGACCGCCACCGGGCGGCTCGCCAGCGTCACGCACAGAGCCGGGTCGCTTAGCTCGCCGATCGCGCAGTTCAATCATGCCTACGACATCCGCGGCGATCTTGCGACGCTGACCGAACTGAACAGCGGCACGAAGGGCTTCGCCTATGACGCGATCGAGCGGCTTGGCGCGGTGACGCAGACGCTTCCTCTCCCCGCAACGCAGATCGAAGCCTACGCCTATGACACCGAGGGCAACCGTCGCCTCGCATATTTCGCCGGCCTATGTGACCGACGGCGCGAACCACGTCCTCGACGACGGAACCAACACCTACACCTGGACTCCCGACGGCGGGATGGCCTCGCGCACGCCGAAGGCCGACGCCGCGGCGGGCGTGACCTTCCAATACAGCTGGCAGGGCACGCTAAATCAGCTGCGGCTGGAAGCGGTCGGCGGCGCTTATCCGATCAGCTTCATGTATGACGGTCTCCTGCGCAACATCGGGCGCAACTTCGCCGATCCGACCCGCGGGCTTGTCGTCGAGCATCACGACGGTCCGGACATCGCTCTGGAGCTGCGCAATTATTTCGCGGGATCGGGATCGCAGTGGGTAAGATATGTGCATGGGCCGGGCGTCGACCAGCCGCTGGCGCTGGAGATTTACCCGCAAGGCTCAGCCCCGACGCCGGGGACGGGCGCGCAATATTATTTCCACGCGGATGGCGAGGGCTCGATCAGGCTCCTTACCGACGCCAATGCGCAGATCGCCAATCAATATAGCTACAACTCCTACGGCCAGCGCCTGACCGCGGTCGAGAGCGTGCCGCAGCCCTATGGCTGGAAGGGCCGCGACTTTATCCCCGGGCCGAACATTTACTACAACCGCGCCCGCTTCTACGACCCGGTGCTGGGGCGGTTTATCTCCGAAGACCCACTCGGATATGGCGGCGGCGATTGGAACCGCTATTCCTTCGCCTGGAACAATCCAAAGAACTGGAATGACTCTAATGGTTTGAGCGCTCTTTCGGATCAACTAGCAGTCAACGTCATGGCCCAGACTCAAGCATGCGCGACTGGGCTTGCTGTTGGTGGAGGCACCTATCTCTTAGGCACTCAACTAAAGACGCTGGTCCCGGCGGGGTCCAACGGCGGTGCCGGAGGAACGGCCGGAGGAGAATATGTTCAGGCTGCAGGCATCGGCATCGCTGCCGCTCCATGCTTCGAGGCGGTCGGAGCAGGTCTTGCCTGTCTTTTCAATTCAATAGCAGAAGGAGCATTTGATCCTAACGGTCATCTTATTCCCTGTGGCGCCGTAATTTTCAATTCTAACTTGCCAGTTCCTGATGCAACAGGCAAAGTGCATGGCGAGGTTCCGCCATACCCTCAAGGTACGATTGAAGAATTAGAGGAAGCCGAAGTGAACGTAGAAAATAGTATTGAAACTAGGAAAGCTGAGCAGAAGCTCTTGGGAGAGGATGGCGCTCATCGTGATAGGCTGAGACAAGAAGAGCGTCTCCTTCGCCAGATTAGAAAGTTACTAAGTGGAACATAGCGCATGAACGCCGACGTCATTTTCAAGAATATATTGTCTGGGGTCGCCAGTGATTCTGAGGTTATTACATTTCTTAGCGCGCTTTTTAACGGGTATCCTGTTGATAGTGTTGGTTTAATATTAAATAGCGCCAATGAAGACGTGGTTAAGAAAGGGGCCTGGATAGCATCGGAGCTCGGCATAAAAGCGAAACCGCTAATCAAAGATGTTGGGCGTCTTATTAACCATCCTACCAAATATGTCCGTGTTTTCTTGCTTGATGTTGTCTCAGTATGCGCTACGGATATCGATAAAGAGCTCCTTGCTAACGCCGTATCCCTAGTTAAGGATGATGAATTTGCCGTCAAATGGAAGGTTATGAATTTTTTATCTATAATGGATAGGCATGTTTTATCAGCAAGCTTAAGTTATCAAGCCGATAAACAGTTGGCGTGCCTAGTAACATGGCTTCTACAAATGGATATTGATTTGCAAGCTGCTAAAAAAATCGAAGATATGCTTCTTTCTGAACTCCGTATCGAGCGAATATTCGGTGCGATAGCGGCAGCAAGGCAAGCTTCACATGATATAAAGCTTCTAAACATGGCTGCTGCGCTAGACGACTCCGAAGTTGCATTCTTTGCAAAGCATTTAATTCGTTTGTCAGAGATATCGTCGCGACACCGTCCTCGACGAGGAGGCTTAACTCAAGAAACGTGAAGTTGAACTTTCGTTCAAGACGAGTGTTGATTAGCAATTCCGACGCCAATGCGCAGTTCGCCAATCAATACAGCTACAACTCCTATGGCCAGCGCCTGACCTCAGTCGAGAGCGTGCCGCAGCCCTATGGCTGGAAGGGCCGCGACGTTATCCCCGGGCCGAACATCTATTACAACCGCGCCCGCTTCTATGATCCCGTGCTGGGGAGGTTTACGACCGAGGATCCGATCGGGTATGCGGCAGGAGGATTTAACAACTATCTCTTTGCCTTTGACAGCCCGCTCAGGTGGATAGACCCAACAGGTCTCGCCGCAGTCGAGGAGGGCAGCACTCTAGGTGTTGCTACGAGCGCCACTGTTGGTTCTGCGTTAATTGGCGCGGGGCTCGCTTGCACTTTATCGACGATCACCTCTGCCTTGCAGGCCATAGATGGGGTGGGGTCGAGCTCAAATGTAATTGTCGAGGTGGGACAATGCGCGGTCTGTTGCCGCAGGTCCTGAAAAGGCGCTCGTCTCGGTCGGTCGTGGTGTATGGGATCTCGGATGGGCTGCGAGAGGTAAAGCGATAGATACCCTACTTGGAAATAATTTGAAAAACTTCCCAGTTTTTGATAAATATGTTTCGGGTATCGCGACAAGCATTAAGTCTGTAGATTTAGCAGCTTCGTATCAGGGCATATCGGGTGCGAGTTCGTTACGCTCAAACTTGCTCAGTTACTTGAACGCGATTGAGAATGCTCCCCCCAGAGTTGTTGCGAATGGCTTAGTCGAGCAAATAACTGGTAAGGAGCTACAGATAGCCATTCCTCCTGGTGGGATATCGCCGGATCAAGCCGCAGTAATCCAGGAAGTAATCGCAGATGGAAAAGCTCTTGGAATCAACGTTTATACGACAATTGTCCGGTAGGTTATTAACGTGACGATCCTACTTGTTTTTGAACGACGCGAGAGAATATACATTCCGACTCTGGCTCAGACTGAAGGGCCGTATTTGTTTGTTGAACCGATCGATATAGTAAACATTGATGATCTACAAACGTTTTCGGCAGTATTACTGAGTCATTTCTTGATAGGAAACCCTAAAATGCATACGTCCGAGATTGGAGACAGAAACTTACTCTATAAAGCGGCTAAAACTCGATCGCGGCAGGCCTTCGAAAGAGGGGCTTCATTATGGGATATCAGAGACGATGCTGAGTTCGTGATTTTAAACCGCTGGCAGCACATAACCTCTTGGAAATACGGTGGTTTTGAGCCTGATCCAGATTATAATTGCCTTAAAATAAGTAAAAATGAAAATTATGAGGACATTTTTACCAGAATTACTCGTCAGATTCTCTATGAGATAAAAATAAAATGAGTGATTTAAAAATAAGTATGCTTACGATGGATCATCGGTACTGGCTAATTATATTAGAGCGGATTCCATTTTAATCCGGTTCGTATCCAGCGGCTGCGAAGAAGTTTGCGCATTCGCGGGGAGCGAACTCGCGGAGCAGGACGCCGATCCGGTCCCACAGCGCATTGACGGTTCGCTCTGCGGCTTTGCGCAGCAGCGCCTTGAGCTTCGAGAAGGCGTTTTCGATGACCGTGCGGAACGCCGGCGCGCAGCCGTTCGCCTTTCGGAGCGCGCCCGCATTTGCGCGCCATGTTGGTCCTCGTCCTGGTCTCGTCGATAAAGACGAGCTTTGCGGGATCGAGATCGAGTTGGCCCTCGAACCACGCCTCGCGCTTCGCCTTCACATCCGGGCGATCCTGTTCGCTCGCATGGGCGGTCTTTTTTTGAACGTCAGACCCAGGCGATCAGAAAGGTCCACAGCAGCGCGCGGCTCGCCTTGACATCGCGCTCGGTCAGAAGCCGAGCGAGAAGCTCGCTGATCGTCATATCCGGCGTCGCCTCGATCAGTCCGAGCAGATAATCTGTCCTTCGGTTTGACCATTGCTCGTCGCCGAGGAACAGGGCGAAGGCTGGCCAACGCTTCAGCATGTACTGGATCGCCTTGGCGAGATCGTGCCCGCGCGGGTGTAAATCAACAGACTTGTGGCGTAGATACAACTCGGAATATGCCCACCATCTACCGACCTGCACCTCCAGGAGGGGGTCAATGCACATGTAAATGTAGAGCAGGGGATCCGAACGATCCTAGTAGCTATAGATTTTCTAAGTCTACTGAAAGAACATGCCCTGCCGCAGCTATAAACTCATGCAGTAGGGCAGTGGGTTATGTTGGAGTAAAAAACATTTATCACGTTCAGGCATCATGCAGCGACGGGCGGAATTACGGTGGAGACGCCAACATTGCGCAATGATGGTACTTATCTCTAACAACTATCATTAAATCCCTCTATGGTTTTGGGGGTTCTGATAAGAGCGGAGTAGGAGAACCGGGTGATGGTCATGGACTTAAATATACCTAAAGGCGACGAACGGCCAAAAGACCGTTATGGTGCCGAGCTTGAGGTATATGACATAGTTAAAATTTTGCATATCCCGAGTATCGCCTAAGTGGTCTCGATGATAGAACAGTAAAAGCTTTTCTAGGATATGTTGGTAGCTATGCTTTATTAAAATACTGGCCGCACTCGGACTCGGAGGGGCAGCGAGATTGGTTCGACGAGAATAAGACGATATATGCTTGGGCGATTAAGTGTCAAAGTGACGTTTTTTTTACGTATGGTTTTACGCTGAATTCGTCCTGTGTTGAGCGTATCCCGTATAATGTCATGCTGAATGAATTTATTTTCTAATTTCGATTGGCAAATCGATCGCTATCAAAAAGATAAAAGTCAGTCGTGGATCGGAGTAGAAGGATCAACAATCGAGTTTACGATTCGAAAAGGGTGTGTTCAATTTGATTTTCTGAAAGCTATTATTTCTTTACCCTACAGCAAAATAGTCGAAGCCCATGAAATTCTTGTAGATCGACTAAATATCGAAAGGGATTGAACTCAAATGAAATGACCACACGTTCTGAAGTTCTACGGCTGGAAGGGCCGCGACTTTATCCCCGGGCCGAACATTTACTACAACCGCGCCCGGTTCTATGATCCCGTGCTGGAGAGGTTTACGACCGAGGATCCGATCCGGTATGCGGCGGGTGACTGGAATTTCTACTCATTCGCCTGGAACAATCCGAGGAAATGGAATGATCCCAGCGGGTTGGACGCCATTGAAAGCTCGGCAGATAGAGCCATAATCGGCGCAATCCTCGGCACCGGCGTTGTTGCGACGTTCGGCGCCTTGCGGTGATCGCAGCGAGCGCGCGCTGGTCGCGCCACGGCTGCGCGGCGCAGGCGCTCTTCGATGCGGCCATGACCGGCGTCGGTTTCGCTGGCTGAAGCGCAGGTTGCGCGGCAGGCGGGATCGGCGAAGAACAGTCTGGCGTCGTCAAAGAGGCTGGTCTGATTGTCCTTGAGCGCAGCAAAATCTCGTCCAGCGGATAGGTCGCCATGCCCGGGATCTGATGGTCCGGCGCGATCCGTATGTGATCCAAAAAACCTTTCGTCATGGCGCGCTCCTCCCGCGCCCTTCGAATTCATTATGGTTAACGGACCGCTAACGATTTAAGACTCTGCCCTGCGATCGAGGGCGTGATTCCTTGCGCCCAGGGTTAAATCATGCGACGAGCGGCCATTCAAAGCCAACCTCACTTGACCAACGTTTCTTACGATCGCCACCACGCACGCTCCCGCAACCGACCTCGGCTTTTTGCTGATGAAGCATCCAGACCGAATGCACGAGGTCGAGTTCGCCTTCGGCAAGGCCATCGTGTTTTTTCCGCAAGGGGACGCCGGGCGATGCGAGGCGGCTCTCGTCCTCGATCTCGACCCCGTGGGACTGGTGCGGGGTCGCGGCGGCGTCCGAGGGAGTGTTGGACCAATATGTGAACGACCGCCCTTACGCCGCCTCCTCCTTCCTATCCGTCGCTTTGAACAAGGCCTTTCGCACCGCGATGTCGGGCGTCTCGCGCGAGCGGCCGGAGCTGGCGCATTCGGCGATTCCGCTCGAGATCATCGTCGCGCCGCTGCCGGCGCCTAAGGACGATATGCTGGAGCGTCTATTCGCGCCGCTCGGCTGGCATGTTGAGGCGCGGCGCGTCGAGGGTCCCGGCGGCCCCTCGCGCTATGTCGAGTTGCGCCTCCGCGGAACGCTGCGCCTCGCCGAGGCGCTCTCGCATCTCTATGTGCTGATCCCGACGCTCGACGCCGACAAGCATTATTGGGTCGGCGACGACGAGGTGGATAAGCTCGTCGCCAAGGGCGGACCCTGGCTCGCCGCCCATCCCGAGCGGGAGATCATCGCGCGGCGCTATCTGAAATACCGGCGCGGGTTAGCCCGCGCGGCGCTGGCGCGCCTAGCGCCCGAGGCGGAGACGAAGTCGTTCGCCGAGGCCGAGGCGGCCCCACGCCGCGAGGCGGCGCTGGAAGCGCCGCTCCGGCTGCACGATCGCCGGCTCGAGGCGGTTGTCGCGCTGCTGAAGAACACCGGCGCGCGCGCCGTCGCCGATCTCGGCTGCGGCGAAGGCAAACTCCTGGAGCGGCTCGTGAAGAACCGCGGTTTCGAGCGCGTGATCGGCCTCGACGCCTCCTCGCGCGATCTCGAGCGCGCCCGCGAGCGGCTAAAACTCGATCTAGCCGGCGGCCCTTCGCGCGAGCGTGTGACGCTTTTGCACGGAGCGCTGACCTATCGTGACGCGCGCTGGGCCGGCGTCGACGCCGCGGCGCTCGTCGAGGTTATCGAGCATCTCGACGACAACCGCCTGCCCGCCCTCGTTGACGCCGTCTTCGGCGCGGCGCGGCCGAAGACCGTGGTCGTTACGACGCCCAACGTCGAATATAACGCGCTGTTCGAGACACTGCCCGCCGGTCAATTTCGTCATCCCGACCATCGCTTCGAATGGACGCGGACGCAGTTTTCCGCCTGGGCGGAAGCCATCGCGCAGAAATACGGTTACGCCGTCGAGTTTTCCGGCATCGGCGAGGCGCATCCCGACCACGGGCCCGTTTCGCAAGTCGGAGTGTTTTCTCGATGAGGCCCGCCGACCCCGCTTTGCTGGATATACCGGATTACTGCCTCGTCGTGCTCGTCGGCGCGACGGGCACGGGGAAGTCGAGCTTCGCCAAGCGCTGGTTTCAGCCGACCGAGATCGTCTCCTCCGATCGCTGCCGCGGCCTCGTCTGCGACGACGAGAACGACCAGACCATCTCCGCCGACGCCTTCGAGCTCGTCGCCGCCATCGCCGCCAAGCGGCTGAAAAACCGCCGGCTCGCCGTCATCGACGCCACCAATGTGCGACCAGCCGACCGCAAGGTCTGGGTCGAGCTGGCGCGGCGCTGGCACGCGCTGCCCGTCGCCATCTTGCTTGACCCCGGCTTGGACGTCTGCGTCGAGCGCAACAAGGCGCGCCCCGACCGCAATTTCGGCCCCGGCGTGCCGCAGCGGATGATCCAGGAAATCCGCCGAAGCCAGCGCGGCCTCGACAAGGAGGGTTTTCGTCAGATCTGGAGGCTGACCTCCGCCGAGTCGATCGAGGCGGCGCGCATCGAGCGACGGCCGATGTGGACCGACCGACGCGACGACCGCGGGCCCTTCGACGTCATCGGCGACGTGCACGGCTGCGCCGACGAGCTGCGCGCGCTCTTGGGTCGGCTCGGCTATGTGGTCTCCGGCGCGGGGGCTCATTCAGCCGGCGCTGAAGGTGCGCGGCCGCGACTATCTGCGCATCATCTACGGACCGGAATATGATCTGCCAAACAATCTGACGCGCCTGCGCCAGCGCGGCCTCGGGAACAAGCGCGCCAACGCCTTGCGGGAGTTTGCCCTCGGCCACGAGGCGCTGACGCGCTTCGTCGCGCGCGCGCTGCTGCGCAAAACTCACGAATGCGTCTTCGCCGTCCTCGCGCTGGAGAGCGAGCCGATCGACCCCCGTCTGTGACACGCGCTGCGCCGCCCGTGTTTCAGAGAGACGCGAGGCTTCCGACGAAGACGAGCTCTTGGCCATGCTCAGCGTCCTCGACATGGAGGGGGCGTGAGGGCTTTGTCACGTTGGGCGCTTGCCGGCGGTGGCCCGGGGCGGTTATCTTTCGTGATGACCAAAATCAGCTACGCCGGCTACCGTTTCCGCCCGTGATCATTCAACAGGCGATCTGAGCTTTCGCGGCGTCGAAGATGTGTTGGCGGAACGCGGGATCGCAGTTTCTTAGGAAACCGTGCGTCGCTGGGTCAACCGCTTCGGGCCGAAAATCGCCGCCGATCTTCGCGAACGCCGACCGAAACCGCACACGACGCGGCATCTTGACGAGGTCTATCTGCGGATTGCGCCGTCGATGACGAAGGGAAGGTTTTGGACGTCTTGGTCCAGACCAAACGGAACAAGGCCGCTGCGCTCAAATTGAGCGCAAGCTTCTGAGGAAATATGGCTTCCTGCCGGAAAGTACTAGTCACGGAAGCCCTTCGATGCCAATGCGGTTCTCCCTTGCGTTTTTGACCGGGACGAATTGTACCAACCTCCCGCGGCCACGGCAAGCAAACTGCGAGATAAAACCATTCAAAATCAATGTGCTAGCAGCCGCGTTGGGTGAGTGACAAATATTTTGCGGTCCCCTCTTGAACGTCAAAAAATCGATTCCCATTTCGCCGACCGAGGCCGCTTGCGGCCTCGCTTTCGACATCTCTGACAACCCCAAGGGAGAAGCTTCATGAAGTTTCGTCCACTGCATGATCGCGTCCTGGTGCGCCGCATCGAGGCCGACGAACGCACGAAGGGCGGCATCATCATTCCGGACACCGCCAAGGAGAAGCCGCAGGAGGGCGAGATCGTCGCCGCCGGCCCCGGCGCGAGGGACGAGAGCGGCAAGCTGGTTCCGCTCGACGTGAAGGCCGGCGACCGTGTGCTGTTCGGCAAATGGTCGGGAACCGAGGTCAAGATCGACGGCGAAGACCTCATCATCATGAAGGAAAGCGACATTCTCGGCGTCGTCGAGGCCACCGCCTCCACGCAGAAGAAAGCCGCCTGATCCGCAAAGCTCATCAACCTCTCATGTCTCCAAAGGAGTGAGAAATGTCCGCGAAAGACGTCAAGTTTTCGCATGACGCCCGCGATCGCATGCTGCGTGGCGTGGAAATCCTCAGCAACGCCGTAAAGGTCACCCTCGGTCCCAAGGGCCGCAACGTCGTGATCGAAAAATCCTTCGGCGCGCCGCGCATCACCAAGGACGGCGTCACGGTCGCCAAGGAAATCGAACTGTCCGACAAATTCGAGAACCTCGGCGCCCAGCTTGTCCGCGAGGTGGCTTCCAAGCAGAACGACATGGCGGGCGACGGCACGACGACGGCGACCGTGCTCGCCGCGGCCATCGCCAAGGAAGGCGCCAAGGCCGTCGCCGCGGGCCTTAACCCGATGGACCTCAAGCGCGGCGTCGATCTCGGCGTCGAGGCTATCGTCGCTGACCTGAAGAAGAACGCCAAGAGGATCACCTCAAACGACGAGACGGCGCAGGTCGGAACCATCTCGGCGAACGGCGATGGGTCCATCGGCAAGATGATCGCCGAGGCGATGCAGAAGGTCGGCAAGGAAGGCGTGATCACTGTCGAAGAGGCCAAGAGCCTGGAGACGGAGCTCGACGTCGTCGAGGGCATGCAGTTCGATCGGGGCTATCTGTCGCCTTATTTCATCACCAACGCCGAGAAGATGGTCGCCGAACTCGACGACCCCTACATCCTCATCCACGAAAAGAAGCTCTCCAACTTGCAGGCGATGATCCCGGTCCTGGAGGCCGTTATTCAGACCGGCAAGCCGCTGCTCATCGTCGCGGAAGACGTCGAGGGCGAGGCGCTGGCGACGCTCGTCGTCAACAAGCTGCGCGGCGGCCTGAAGATCGCCGCCGTCAAGGCCCCGGGCTTCGGCGACCGCCGCAAGGCCATGCTCGAAGACATCGCCGTCCTCACCGGCGGCCAGATGATTGCCGAAGACCTTGGCGTCAAGCTGGAGAATGTCACCCTCGCCATGCTCGGCCGCGCCAAGCGCGTGCGCATCGAGAAGGAAAACACGACGATCATCGACGGCGCCGGCGACAAGGCCGACATCGAGGGACGCGTCGGCCAGATCAAGGCGCAAATCGAGGAGACGACCTCCGATTACGACCGCGAGAAGCTGCAGGAGCGCCTTGCCAAGCTCGCGGGCGGCGTCGCGGTGATCCGCGTCGGCGGCGCGACCGAGGTAGAGGTCAAGGAGAAGAAGGATCGCGTCGACGACGCCCTGAACGCCACCCGCGCGGCGGTCGAGGAGGGCATTCTGCCAGGCGGCGGCGTCGCGCTGTTGCGCGCGCTGAAAGCGCTCGACGGCGTGAAGCTCGACAACGCTGACCAGCGCACCGGCGTCGAGATCGTCCGCAAGGCGATTCAGGCCCCGGCCCGGCAGATCGTCGACAACGCCGGCGCCGACGGCGCGGTGGTCGTCGGCAAGCTGCTCGAGGCCAACGATTATGCGCATGGCTATGACGCACAGACGGGCGAATTTGGCGATCTCTACAAGAAGGGGATCATCGACCCGGCCAAGGTCGTGCGGACAGCGCTTCAGGACGCGGCGTCCGTCGCCGGCCTGTTGATCACAACGGAAGCCATGGTCACCGAGCTTCCGAAGAAGGAGAGCGCGCCGGCCATGCCGGCGGGCGGGATGGACTACTGAGGTCGTCGCGTAAGCGCGTCATCGTGAATGCGTAAAGGCGGCGCCCGTTGCATCGATAGGCGTCGCTTCTTCCCGAAAGAAGATGGTCAGCGTGCCGGCTATGCGCTCGCGCTTTCTCTCGATCCTTCTGCTGCTATTGGCCCCGGCGGCCCTCGCCGGCGCTCTCCCGAGCGGAGCCAAGGAGACGGTCGCGCCGGTCGTGCGCGCCGTGACGCCCGGCGTCGTCAACATCGCCACTCGCAGGATCGAACAGGTCGAGGTCCCTGCGCTCGGCGATCCAGTCCTGCAAGAATTCTTTGAGTTGCCGGCCCGGCGACTGCGCCGCGAGACGACCTCCGCGGGCTCCGGCGTCATCGTCGACGCCGAGCACGGTTACGTCCTAACCAATGAGCATGTCGTGCGCGGCGCCTCGATCATCGAGGTCACGACGAAGGACGGACGCAAATTCCGTGCGCGTCTGATCGGACGCGACAAGCCGACTGACATCGCCGTCCTGCAGATCAATGCGGAAGGCCTGACCGCCGTGCCGATGGGCGAAAGCGGCTCGCTCGAAGTCGGCGATTTTGTGCTCGCGATCGGCAATCCCTTTGGGCTCGGGCAAGCAGTTACGTCGGGCATCGTTTCGGCTCTTGGTCGCACCGGCCTCGGCATCGAGGGCTACGAGGACTTCATCCAGACTGACGCTTCCATCAATCCAGGAAATTCCGGCGGCGCCTTGGTCACGCTCGACGGACGCCTCGTCGGCGTCAACACCGCGATCCTTTCGAAGTCGGGAGCAAGCAACGGCGTCGGCTTCGCGATCCCGATCGACATGGCGCGCAAGGTCATGCAGCAGATCGTCGCGCATGGCGAGATTCAGAGAGGACGCATCGGCGTCTCTCTGCGCGAGCCAAGCAACGGCAGGGGGCGTAGAGGCGCAGAAATCGCAGCCGTTGAACCGGCCTCGCCGGCGGAACGCGCGGGCCTCGAAAAAGGTGACGTAATCTTCGCCGTCGACGGCAAATCCATCGAGAACCCTGGCCAGTTGCGAAACCTCGTCGGACTGGCCGCGATCGGAACCGAAATCGACGTGCGGTATCGACGCGGGGCGGAAACGGGCGACGCTATAGTGAGAATCGAGGCGCAACACAACGCTTCTTCCACGAGATAACAGGGCAGAGTCTCAAATCGTTAGCGCTTCGTTAATCATAATGGATTCGAAGGGCGCGGGAGGAGCGGCCATGACGAAAGGTTTTTTGGATCACATGCGGATCGCGCCGGACCATCGGATCCCAGGCATGGCGACCTATCCGCTGGACGAGAACCGACGCCGGTCATGGCCGCATCGACAAGAGGACGAAGGCCGAAAGCCTGGAAACGCGGCTCTACATCTCCTCGCTCGACCCCGATCCCGAAGCCATCCTCGCGGCGACGCGCGCGCATTCCCCGCTCAATCTCGCCATCATCCGACACGCCGCCGTCAACATCCTCAAGGCCGACCAGAGCAAAGGATCGCTGCGCCAAAAACGCCTCAGGGCCTGCGTCGACCCAAAATTCCGATCCATCCTATTTGCCGCACAACGATTTAGGATTTCGTCCCGACCTCCGCCTACGCCGCTTGTGCTTTTGTGATTGGCGCGGGGCGAAAATCATTCGCGCGAGCACGACTCCAAGCGTCGGCGAAGCGGGCGTCGATGTCGTCGTGAAGAAACGCGCCCGGCTGCGGCGCCGGATAGAGTTCAGCGAAGGTCGCGACCTCGTGCGCGGAAATTCGGCGGCAGAAATGTCCGGCCTCGAACTCGCCGGGATGATCGAGCCCGGCGGCCGCGCGAGTTCGGCGAGCATCATCAGCGTCGCGCTTATGAAAGTTGAAGACGCGCTCCATCTTGTCGGGAACGACGAGCGCGCGGGCGCGGGTCGGATCCTGCGTCGCCACGCCGGTCGGACAGCGGTCCGTGTGGCAAGACAGCGACTGGATGCAGCCCATCGCGAACATGAAGCCGCGCGCCGCTGTTGCACCAGTCCGCGCCGAGCGCCATGGCGCGCGCGATGTCGAAAGCGGTGGCGATCTTGCCGGAGACGCCGAGGCGGATGCGTGTCGCGGCGCCGATGCCGATCAGCGCGTTGTGCACGAAGGTGAGGCCCTCGCGCATCGGCATGCCGAGATGGTCCATGAACTCCATCGGCGCGGCGCCGGTGCCGCCTTCCTTGCCGTCGACGACGATGAAATCGGGATAGATCCCGGTCTCGAGCATCGCCTTGCAGATCGCCAGGAACTCCCAGGGCTGACCGACGCAAAGCTTGAAGCCGGCCGGTTTGCCGCCGGAAAGCTGGCGCAGCTGCGCGATGAACTGCATCAACTCGATCGGCGTCGAAAAGGCCGAATGCGCCGCCGGCGACACGCAGTCCAGCCCTCGCGGGACGCCGCGAATCGCGGCGATTTCCGGCGCTGACTTTCGCAGCCGGGAGCACGCCCCCATGTCCGGGCTTCGCGCCCTGGCTCATCTTGACTTCGATCATCTTGATTTGATCGCTGGCGGCGACGGCGGCGAATTTTTCGGGATCGAACGTGCCGGCCGGCGTGCGGCAGCCGAAATAGCCCGAGCCGATCTCCCAGATGATGTCGCCGCCCATTTCTCCGGTGATAGGGGCTCAGTCCGCCTTCGCCGGTGTCATGGGCGAAACCGCCCTTCTTCGCGCCACCGTTGAGCGCGCGGATGGCGTTGCGGCTGAGGGCGCCGAAGCTCATCGCGGAAATGTTCAACACCGAAATGTTGTAAGGCTTGACACATGCGGCGCCGCCGACCCGGATGCGAAAGTGTTCGTGCGAAACTGGCCGCGCCATCATCGAATGACGCAGCCATTCATAGCCCTCCTCGTAAACGTCGTGAACCGTGCCGAAGGGACGTTTGTCGATGTTCATCTTGGCGCGCTGATAGATGACCGCTCGCTGGTCCCGACTGAAGGGGCGTCCGTCTTTGTCATCCTCGAAAAAATATTGCCGCAGTTCAGGCCGGATTCCCTCCAGCAAGAACCGCAAATGCGCGGAGATGGGGTAGCTGCGTAAGATCGAGTGCTGTCGCTGGAGCAGGTCTCGCGCGCCCAGCGTGCAGAGGGCCCCCGACACGAGCATCGGAAGGAGAAGCGGCCCGAGCCAGTCTCCATGCGCCGCATAGATCGAGCCAGCAAGGCCGACAAAGCTCAGGGTGAGCGCGATCATGCGCGGCGTGAAAGGAAGGATGAGCAGGCGCATGAACATACTGAATTCTCCCACTGGAGGCCCCGATTTGGCTGCGGGCCTTCGGGGTAGTCCCGTTTTCACTCCAACCTACGTGGCGAATTGTCCGCTCGCGACACTCTTGAGCGGCGGCCAACTGCGACACGGGCGAAGTTGACCCCCCACCGGACGTTCTCATTGCCCTTTCGCAAGTTGTCCGCGCAAGAGCAAAATGCGCAGAAACCCGAGAGTTGACCGCAAGCCGTCGCGTATGAATTGCCGATGCCGGGACTTGGCTCATCAGGGTTAAATCGCGTCATCGCCAGCTGGGTTGATCGCATATGTCCGCGACTTGTCGTCGTATGAAAACAGTTCGGCATAGCGCCCCCAGGCGGTCGCGGCGCGCAATGTTTGTTCGGCGTCGGCGGTGGTCAGATGATCTTCGAGCTCGATCTCGAACCGGGTCGCGGGAGCGCCGCGACTCTTCCGTTCTTCGAGCACGCGGCGCATATGCGCGGTCAAGGGAACGAAGCGGAGCAGATGCTCTTTGAACAATCTTTTGCGCTCATCGGCGCCGCTTTGGACAAACACCCGGCCGGCGGCGGTCAATTTGAGGGCTCCGTCGTCGAATTCGGCGAACTCCATAATGTGGAGCGCTTCGGCGGTCGGAAACAGGTCGTCTATCTCCAACCCATGCGATCGCGCAAACTCCGACAAATTGGCCCGACCGTCATAGGGCTGCGCGGCCAAGGTCTCCAATAGACCGCTCATGCGATTGACCGATGCGCGCGGCAGCGGCTGCACAAGGCCGCCGTGAACGCGGCTCAGGGCGCCGATCGTTTCTACGACGCGCGCCGTGAGGATCGAATAGATTTCGTCGATGATCGCGCGGAATTCCTCGTCCAGCCTGTTGCGCGGATGCAATAAGGGAATGGAAATTTCGGCGGCGATCCGACCGGGATTCGATGACAGCACGAGGATCTTGTCGCACATCAGGACCGCTTCTTCGATGTTGTGCGTGACCATCAGAACGGATTTGGTCGGCAGCAAATGTTCTGTCCACAGATCGAGAAAGTCGGTGCGCAGGGTTTCCGCGGTCAATACGTCAAGCGCGGAAAACGGCTCATCCATCAGCAGCAGGACAGGATTGATCACGATCGCGCGGGCAAATCCGACCCGCTGGCGCATTCCTCCCGACAATTCGCGAGGATAGGCCGACTGGAATCCGTCGAGCCCGATCAGATCAATCGCCTGCATCGCGCGTTTGCAACTCTCCGTGGGAGCGAGCCCGAGCGCGTCCAATCCGGCTTCAACGTTCTCGAGAACGGTCAGCCAGGGAAAGAGCGCGAAGGTCTGAAACACGATCGCAATGCCGGCGGCTGGTCCTCCCAATGGCGCGCCGCCGTAAAGCACTTGTCCCGCAGTAGGCTGCATCAAGCCGCCGGCGATGCGCAACAACGTCGATTTGCCCGAGCCGGAACGCCCAAGCAATCCCAGGATTTCTCCCTCACGCAGGCAGATGTCGATATCCGAGAGGACCGTCAGCGGGTCCCCGGAAGGCTTCGCGAAGGCTTTGCAGACGTGTTGCAGTTGAAGAACCGGCTTCGCCTCGGATGCGGCCATGAGAGTCTCAATCCAATCGAGTTCGACGCTCGGCCAGAGCGTAAAGCGGGCGCCAAAACAGGCGATTCATCGCGACCACCATGGCCGACATCACGGCTATGCCTAAGGCTATGCGCGGAAAATCGCCGGCTTCCGTCGCCAGCGCGATATAGGCCCCAAGGCCGTTGGCGCTCAGTCTCGTCGGGCCCCAACTCACGGCTTCGGCCACGATGCTGGCGTTCCACGCCCCGCCCGAGGCGGTGATGGCGCCCGTAACGTAATAAGGAAAGACGCCGGGTAGGATCACCTTCCGCCACCAGCTCCAGCCGTGAATGCGAAATGTCGCGGCCGCCTCGCGGAAATCGCTGGGAAACGCCGAGGCGCCGGCGATGACGTTGAACAGAATGTCCCGTTGCATACCGATGTACCATTGCGTGCCGAGGACCATTAAAGGACTGAGCCAGACGTTCGGTCCAAGATCGAACTTCAGGATCAGATAGACCGCGACCGGAAACAGCAGGTTGACCGGAAATGCGGCGAGGAACTGCGCGACCGGTTGTATCTTTTCTGCGACCGCCGGCCGCAAGCCAATCGCTACGCCGATCGGAACCCAGATAAGGGTCGCGATGACGATCAATATGGCGACTCGCAGAAACGTCAGGCCGCCGCTTTCGGCGACTTCCGCGAGATCAGCCAGAGACAGGGTCGGCTCGACGAAACGCAGCAGCGCATGCATGACATGTGCGATCCCCAACGCCAGGGCGGCGAACCACAGGACGTCGATCATCCGCGTGACAAATTTCGAAGGGCGCCAGTCCGGCAGGCGCCAGGGGAAGCTGAGGCGCGCGCGCAAGGCGCGATCTGTCAGCCAGCCCAGCGGCCTGAACAGTCTGTTCAAGGTCGGGGTCTGCCTGAAGAGATCGAGCACCCAGCTTCTGGGAAAGACTTGGGCCGCCGCCTGCTCGAAACGAAATTTATCGGCCCAGGCCACCAGGGGTCGAAACAGCAACTGGTCGTAAAGAAGGATCGTCGCGCCCATCGCTGTAATTGCGAAGCAGACAGCCGTGAGATCCCGGTTCTCGATGGCCTTCGCGACATAGGAGCCGATGCCCGGCAGTGAGAACTGTAGATCGCCGACCGACACGGCTTCGGAGGCGACAACGAAAAACCAGCCGCCAGACATCGACATCATCGTGTTCCAAACGAGGCCCGGCATCGAAAAAGGAACCTCCAGACGCCAGAACCGTTGCCAGCCGGAAAAGCGGAAACAGCGGCTCGCCTCGTCAATGTCGGACGGAATCGTTCTCAAGGATTGGTAAAAACTGAAAGCCATGTTCCAGGCCTGGCTCGTGAAGATCGCAAAAATCGCGGCCAATTCGGGCCCGAGGATGTTGTTGGGAAAAAGCGACAGAAAGAATACGACGGTGAAGGAGAGATAGCCGAGAACCGGAACGGACTGGAGAACGTCGAGCAGAGGGATCAGAATGGCTTCCGCATGGCGGCTCTTGGCGGCGAGCGTCGCATAAGTGAAGGTGAACAGGAGCGACGCCAGGAGCGCGGCGAACATGCGCATCGTCGTCCGCAATGCGTAATAGGGTAGGGCCGAGGGCGATATGGAAATTTGCGGCTGTTCCGTCGCGCTGAACGGGCCGACCATCTGCTGCGCTCCCGAACCAAGGAGCAGGATGATCAAAATGACCATCGCAAGAGCGACGCCGTCGCGCCATCCAAAGGCGGCTTGGAAGGGCGGCCATTTTAACAGTGTCGCGGATGGTCGCTCCAAGGCGCGATTTCCTTCAATCTTCACTCTTGTGTGAAGATTACCGTGCGGCGGATGGCGAGATTTGAGTTCGAGGCGCCGACTTCGACATTGTGATTGTGATCGACGCATTTCTATTAAACGAACTCGCCTTTGTGAAGAGACGAATGCAACCATCCTTCGCGGCCCGCCCGGCGCCGACCGCTCCGGAATTTCAGGCGTCAATGCGCCTTTTGCTGAACCTTCCGCTGCCGGAAATAGGCGATGATCTTGTCGATCTCAAACTGCGCAAGCTGTGGATTGGGCATTTTGCGCGCTCCGCCAAGATTGCCGTGCGGTTTGGAGAGAAACTCACGCAGCCGCGTCTCGTCCATCTCGCGATGCGCGAGGATAAACGAAAAGCTGCGGCCTGGCTCGATCGGCGCGAACGGAACGACGCCGACCTATCCCGCCGTCAACGGATTAAGCCTACAAACGACGGCAGGACGAGCTAAACTCGCCTGTCGCCGGCGAGGACATCGGCGAACGCGGCGGATCGTCGGAAGACATACTCGCCGCCGTCATTGGGGCGCGACGCGCCGATCCGCGCGAGCGCGACGAAGAGGATGCAAGACGCCGAGCCGATGAAAAACCTGCCCCTGTCGAAGGTCTATCAACTGATCGAACCAGGCCCGGTCGTCCTGCTGTGCACCGCGCACAAGGGTCGCGCCAATGTCATGACCGATGTCGTGGCACATGATGATGGACTTCGAACCGCCTCTGATCGGTTGCATCGTCAGCAACCGCGACCATAGTTTTACGGCGCTGCGAGCGACAAAGGAATGCGTGATCGCGATCCCGGCGGTGGAAATGGCGGACAAGGTCGTCGCCATCGGGAATTGCTCGGGACGCGACATCGACAAGTTCGAGGCCTTCCGCCTGACGCCAAAAAAAGCGGACCACGTCTGTGCGCCATTGGTGTCTGAATGCTTCGCCAACATCGAATGCAGGGTGGTCGACACGCGGCTCGTGAACAAATATTGCCTGTTCGTGCTGGAAGGCTGCAAGGCGTGGATCGATCCGGCGCAAAACGATCCCAAGACGATCCATCATAAAGGCTTTGGCAAATTCGTCGTGGACGGCGAGACGATCGAATTGACGTCGAAAATGCCGTGACCCGCATAGGGCCTGTTGCGCCGACAAATCTTCGCCGATCGCGCAAGCGCCGCGCGCTATGTCTCAGCCCGCGATTTGCGGCGCGCGAACCGCCAGTTCGGCTGAGCGGTTTTTATCAGCATCACCTCCGCAAGCGACTGCCTGGTGACGAGTCCTTGCGGCTCGCTGTCCGCGCCGACGACGGCGACAGCTTGACCCGCAGCTGTGCGATCTATACGCGGGCGTCGACCGACCAGGGGCTCGAACAGGATTTTCAATTCGCTCGACGCGCAACGGGAGGCCTGCGAAGCCTATATCAAGAGCCAGGTCAGCGATCCGAAATATCGCCCGAGCCCGCTCCTTAAACAGATGTGCGACGCAGGCTATCTTGGCCGCAAGACTGGAAAGGGCTTCTTCGCCTATGAGGCGCGGCCCTGAAAAGCGTGTTGGCAAGCGCCTGAGAGCCCTTTAGATGAATTCTGCCGTCTCATCGAATGAATTAGAGCGCTTATCGACCGAATGGCGTCATTTGGTCGATAACAAATCGCTCAAAAGCAGAGGGTTGGAGCATGTTCTTATCGAAAAAGTTCGTTCAACTTTTTTAAGAACAAGCCCTAGCGCGCGCCCGCTGTCGCCAAGGTGTGGCGCGCGATCATTTCCTCCTCATTGGTGGGGATCACGAACACCCGCATGCGCGAGCGATCGGAAGAAATGATTTGCTCATTGCGCGCATTCGCGGCGCGGTCGAGTTCTATCGCCGATCCACTCCATGTCCTCCAGCACGCTCTCGCGGATGCGCCAAGCGTTTTCGCCGATGCCGCCGCAAAACGCCATGGCGTCGAGCCCCCTTAAAACCGCAGCCAGGCCTCCGAGTTCCCGCCTGATGCGGAACACGAAATATTCAATCGCTTCCTGTGCTTCCGGCCGATCCGAGGCTTCGAGCTCGCGCATGTCGTGGGAGACGCCCGACAAGCCCTTAAGTCCAGATTCTCTATAAAGCAAATTCGAGATTTCTTCCGCGCTCAGCTTCTTCTCCTGCATCAGGTAGAGGACGACGCCGGGATCGAGTTGGCCGCAGCGTGTGCCCATCGGCAGACCGTCCAACGCCGTAAAGCCCATGGAGCTCGCCACCGACCGCCCGTCGCGCATGGCGCACATAGAGGCGCCATTGCCAAGATGCGCGACAATCGTGCGCTCCGCGGCGTGCAAAGGCGCGATCTCGCGCAATCTCGTCGACGATATATTCATAAGAGAGGCCATGAAAGCCATAGCGCCGCACGCCCTCATCATAATAGCTGCGCGGCAGGGCGAAGACGTCATTGACGAAGGGATGGCTGCGGTGGAAGGCGGTGTCGAAGCAGGCGACTTGCAACGCTTTAGGCCAAGCCTCGCGCGCCGCGACGATCCCAGCGATGTTGTGGGGTTCGATGCAGCGGCGCGAGCGGAATGAGGCGCTCTAGGTTTGTGATAACGTCATCGGTGACCAGCACCGGCGCAGCATAATGAACCCCGCCATGCACGACGCGATGTCCGACCGCGATCACGTCAACAGTTGGAAAAACATCGTCCTGCCATTGGAAAATCCGGCGCAGCGCTTCGTTATGAAAGCGCGCCTTCGTCTGCGGCGCCCAGAACTCCTCGTGCACCGTTGCGTCATCGCCGTTGCGCACCTTCAGTCGCCGCTGATCTCCCGCCATCTCGGCGAGGCCGACGGCGATCAGTGAAAGCTCCGTATTCTCAGTTGAAAACAACGCAAATTTGATGGAGGACGAACCGGCGTTCAAGGTGACGATGTGGCGGCTCATTCCGCAGCTTCCTTCAGATCTTCCGAGTGGACGCGCGCTTTCGCCCGTCGCCAGCCAATGAGCATAGAGGGTCGCGACGGCGCAAGAAAACAAGCGCGAACGCTCGTCATCGGCTCGACTGGTCAGGAGAATCGGCGCCTTGGCGCCGATGACGAGCCCGGCGCCTTCGGCCTGCGCGACGTAAGTCAGCTCCTTCGCGAATATATTGCCGGCTTCAAGATTGGGGGCGACCAGAATGTCGGCGCGCCCAGCGACGAGAGAATGGAGGCCCTTGGTGCGCGCCGCAGACAGGCTGAGCGCGTTATCCATTGCGAGCGGACCGTCGACGTCTCCGCCGCGAATCTGGCCTCGCTCCGCTCATCTTCGACAGGGCCGCCGCATCCAGCGTCGATTGAATTTTCGGGTTCACCGTCTCGACCGCCGACAGTATGCCGACCTTCGGTCGCGCAATCCCGAGCGCGACGCCAAGGTCGATCGCGTTCTGCACGATGTCGACCTTCTCCTCGAGAGTCGGCGCAATATTGATAGCGGCGTCAGTCACCAGCACCAGTTGGCGCAGAGACGGCGCGTCCATCACGAAGACATGGCTGATGCGGCGGCCGATGCGCAGGCCGCCCTGCGATTTACGACGTGGCGGAGCAGTTCGTCGGTGTGCAGATAGCCTTTCATCACTGCGGAAGCCGCGCCTTGATGCACCATTTCCACGGCGCGCGCCGCCGCCGCGTCGTGGTTGGCGACGTCTTCAATCGCGACGCCGGCGATATCGACGCCGCAGCGGGCAGCCAGATCGCGAATTTTCTTCTGCGTCGCCGAGCAGGATCGGCACGATGAGATTCTCGCGTGCGCCAGCCATTGCCCCGCGCAGCGCGTTTTCCTCTTCTGGCGCGACAATAGCCGTCGGCATCGCCGGCAGCGAGGCGCATGCGGCGAGAAGGCGTTCGACATGGACATGGCGCTGCAGCGCCAACCCTGGAAGGGCCTCCTCGTCGACCATCTGCCGTTCGGCAGGGGCCAGCACTTCCGCTGTTCCGTCGACGATCAGTTCCGCGCCCTTGTGAATTTGAGTGGCTAAAGCGACCGTGGAGGGAGGTCGCAACTCTTCCACCCGCACCAATACGCGCAAGCTGTCGCCGATATGCGCGCGCGCATGGAAGCGCAGCGTCTGCGAGAGATAGGTCGTTCCGCGCCCGGCAAAATATTGCCGAGCACGGCGGAGAAAAGCGATCCGACCCACATCGCGGGCGCCGCGGGCTGCGAGACTTTGCGACCACTTTCATCCGGAAGATGGGCGGGGTTCAGATTGCCGCTCGCATGCGCGAACACTAGGAAATCGTCGGGCGTGACGATGCGGGTGATCGAGGCTTCCTGCCCCACGGCCAATTCGTCGAAGAGCTTGTTGGACAGCATAGGATCGCCTCCGCTTCTCACCACAGACTTGCCGTTTCGGCAGTCAATGCAACTCTTGCACTGCGCTTTCCGGCGAATTGACGACGCTTGACGGCAGGAGCGAAGCGCGAAGGCGTCCAAGCATGCGCGTCGTCGCTTCGGCCATCTCCGCGGGATCGCCCGCGATCTCCTCGACAAGCGCAATTGCGCGCCGGCGTTCGTCCTCGGTCAAAAGCAGATAAGGGAGCGCGGCGATCGCGGCGTCCGGCTCAAAATCAATGATCAGCGTCTGCTCAAAGATGATGGCTGTGCGCTCGGCCTCGCCGAGGCTTTTAAATGGCTCCCTTGACTGGAGGATAAGGTTCGACCTTTCAAGTCTGGTTTGGCGCACGCCGCCCCGCGAGCGCGCCATCAGAATGAGCATGCGGATGACCGCCTCGGCGAAGCCGCCGTTCTTCACCTTGGCGAGAGCAAGTTCTACCCTGGGCAATTCGCGCAGGGTTTCACCGAGTTTGGCGTTTGGATCCGGCGCATGGCCTTCGTTCAACCGCATCAGGAACGGGTTGGCGTAGAGGCTGAAAAAAGCAAGTTCCTTAGCCGCGGCGCTTACGTCGCTCCAGAATTTCAAATTCTGCTCGATCACGCCGGCGATCAACGCTTCGCTCTTCAGGAAGGGATTGGAACGGTCCGCGGGCGTCCGGCCGTCGCGCACCGATTGGGCGAGGGGAGCGATCGGCGAGATGGCGGGGTTCCTATCCGATGAAATGTAGCGGCGGATGCGGAGCGGATGCGACCACACCAACGCCTCCGCAAGAGCCGGCGAAGCCATGGCCTTGACGAAAGGACGCGCGGTCAATTCATATGCGTCGACCCAAAATCGAGACAACCGCGCAACAAGGGCGAAGGGTTTCTCGTCATTCTGTCCATCGTCGAGCGCACGGATGTCCGCGACGGTTCTTTCCTCGCAGGACATGACAAAATGCGCGGTCACGCCTTCGCCGATTTTTTTCTCGATACGCATTTCGTAAAGACCGGGCGCCAAAGCTTCAATCATTTCGAGCGTGGTGACGATCTTGTCGTGTTCTTTCTGCGCGACTTTCGCGGAGACGAAAATTCCAAGGTGACCGATGTCGTGGTGCACCATGTAAACGATGCGCTGTCCGCGCGCCCTGATCTCGCGCTCATCCCCATATACGACGGGTATCCAGTTCAGCGCCTGCGGCGGCGGCGTGATGTCGTCTCCCTGGCTTGCGAAGACAATGATCGGCGCCTTGATCTTCCTGAGGTCGACCGGGCCGCGTCCGCCGAGCGTCGCCTGTCCGCTCTGCAATTTGTTGCCAATGAAGAGATTCTCGACGATCCATCGAATCTCGAACTCGTTCATGAAGTAAAAGGTGGACCACCATCGCTCGAAGCCTTTGAAACGCGGCCCCTCGGTGTCCGCTTTTGCAAAGACGTTGTAATATTTTGACCACCAAGTGTTGTGTGGGTTCATCAACTCGAAGTTCAAGACAAGATGCGCGCCATCGAAAACGCCCGCGCCAAGGTCCGACGCGATCACCGCCGGCAGCGCGCCGAAAGCCAGCCCGCCTGAATAGCGCAAGGGATTTTTGCCGCACGTGCCGGCCCAATAGCTCAGCGGCGCGCCAGACGCCACGACAGGTCCGGTCACGTCGGGGCTGGACGCAGCCAGCAACATCGCCGCCCAGCCGCCTTGGCAATTGCCGATAATCACCGGCTTCGGCGCTTCGGGATGGCGCCGAACGATCTCACGCACGAATTCGCCTTCGGCGATGCAAACGTCAGCGAGGGTCTGTCCGGGTTCAGGCTTGGGACGGAAGATCACGAAATAGACCGGATGTCCGTGCGCAAGCGCGACGCCGACTTGGCTGTCCGACTTAAAACCGCCGATCCCGGCGCCATGTCCCGCGCGAGGATCAATGATCATGTAAGGCCGCAAGGCCGGGTCCGTCTTGATTCCCTCTGGCGGCCGAATTTGCACAAGCAAGTAATTTACCGGTCGCTCGAGGTCGCGGCCGTCGACGACGGTCTCGTAGTCATAAACGAGCACCAGCTTTTCGCCCCCCTCCATCTGCTCGACGGCGTAGTTGCCCACTTCACGCATGATATCGAGGAACAGAACTCCTCGCTGGGTCGCATCGGCGACATATTCCGCGAATTCCGCCAGCAGATCCCTCGAATGCGCAAATTCCTCGGATATTGCGCGCCAATCGGCCAAATGCGCGCGCCAGGCGGCGCTATGCTCGGCGGCGATGTTCTTGAGATGATCGCCGTTAAGCGCCATCACGGTCTGCTCCAGCGCGACCGATTGCGAAAGATCTTCGTTGAGGCGCGCGACTTTCTGAGCGATCCCAAATTTATCGGACGACATATCCGACGCCGCCGGTTTTTGAGGGGAGACATCCAGCATGGTCGGTTCCCTTTCCAGTAGTCTTGGCCGCGGCGACCAGCGCGGTGAAATCTCACGCGGCCACGCGATTAAACGCGCCGATCGGCATTTCCGGCACGTCGCCCATGATGAGCAGCCTTGCGCCGGTCGCGGCGACGATCTCGTCAACGCTGACGCAGGGGGCGCGTTCGCGCAGCAGCGAGCCCTGCGGCGTCGGTTCGATCACGGCCATTTCGGTGACGACGAGGCTCACCGGGCGCACCGCGGTCGGCGGCAGCGTCAGGTTTTCGACAATTTTGGGCTGGCCCTTGGCCGCATGTTGCATCGCGACGATGACGCGCTTGGCGCCCGACGACCAGATCCATCGCGCCGCCCATGCCGGGAACGAGCTTGCCCGGCACCATCCAATTGGCGAGCCGACCCTGCGCATCGACCTGTAGGCCGCCGAGCACGGTCATGTCGAGATGGCCGCCGCGGATCAGCGCGAAGCTCATTCCGCTGTCGAAGCTCGCGGCGCCCGGCAGAGCGGAGATAAAGCCGCCACCGGCGTCGGTGAGGTTTGGATCCTCCATGCCGTTTGGCGGCGGCGCGCCGAAACCGATGATGCCGTTCTCGCTCTGGAACGCGACCGAAAGGCCCTGGGGCACGTAATGCGCGACGAGCGTCGGCAGCCCGATGCCGAGATTGACCAGCGTGCGGTCGCGAAGTTCGAGCGCCACGCGGCGAGCAATGATCTCCTTGGCCTCCATCAGCACGGCCTTTCGACAAGATGATTGACCAGCACGCCAGGCGTGCGCACCGCGTCCGGCGGAATGACGCCGACCGGAACGATCTCGTCCGGCTCGGCGATAACGCAATCCGCGGCGAGCGCGATCAACGGATTGAAATTGGCGGCCGTCAGGCGGTAGGTGAGATTGCCGTTGTAGTCCGCCTCATGCGCGCGCAGCAGCGCGAAATCGGCGCGCAGCGGCTTCTCCAGCAGAAAGGCGGCGCCGTCGACTTCAATGATGCGCTTGTCGTCTTCCACCGTCGTCCCGACGCCCGTCGGCGTCAGCACTCCGCCAAGGCCGCTGCCTCCGGCGCGGATGCGCTCGGCGAGCGTCCCCTGCGGAACCAGTTCGACCTCGATTTCGCCGGCGATCATCTTCTTTTGCGTCACCGGATTGGTGCCGATGTGCGACGCGATGACGCGCGCGACGCAGCCCGCGTCGATGAGCTTGCCGATGGCGACGCCGGGCCGCGCCGTGTCATTGCCGATCACGGTCAGACCCTTGGCGCCGCGCGCGACCAGCGCGTCAAAGATACGCTCAGGCGAACCGACGCCCATGAAGCCGCCGAACATCAGCCTCGCGCCGTCGGGAATTAATGCGGCGGCCGCGGCTGCGGAAATCGCCAATCGCATGACGAACGCCTCCTTTGAGAGCGCTTTCCTCGCGGATGAAATCATCCGCTGATCTAGGCTACGATATGAAGACCGGCGTCGACGTAGATCGTGTCGCCGGTCATGCCCGAGGCGCCGCCGCCGACGAGGAAGGCGACCACGCGGCCGACTTCGGCGATGTCGACGAGGCGATGCGCCGGGGCTGCGCGCGACTGCAGCTTCCATGAGTTCGTCGAACTCGGCGATGCCGCTCGCCGCGCGCGTCTTCAGCGGCCCGGGCGACACCGCGATAGACGCGAATGTTTTTCTGCGCCGAGTTCCGCGGCGAGGTAGCGCGTCGTCGCCTCCAGCGCCGCTTTCACCGGGCCCATGATATTGTAGTGATTCGACGACCTTGTCGGCGCCGTAATAGCTCATCGCCAGCAGCGCGCCGCCCTTGCGTCATCAGCGGCTCGGCGAGTCGCGCCATCTCGATGAAGGAATAGCAGGAGACGCGCATCGCCTGCGCGAATCCTCCTAAGCGAGCAGTCGACCACGCGGCCGTGCAGGTCTTCGCGCGGCGCGAAGGCGATGGAGTGAATGAGGAAATCGAGCCGGCCCCATTCCTCTTGAATACGCGCGAACACCGCTTCGATCTGCCGTCCGCTTGACGTCGAGCGGCATCAGCGAGCTCGCCTGCGACCTGCTCGGCGAGCGGGCGCAACGTAGGCTCCGCCTTTTCGTTGAGATAAGTGATCGCGAGTTCGGCGCCAAAACCGCGCAGTTTCGCGGCGCAGCCGAAAGCGATGCTCTTTTCGTTGGCGACGCCGACGATAAGGCCGCGCTTGCCGCGCAGCATGTCGCCGATGCGCGCCTGCGGATCCCAGACCTTGGGAAGCGGATCGACGGCTACATCCATCTCGCTCATATGCTCAACCTTTTGGGAATGGCTGGCGCCGGCCGATGCAGCGCGGCTCTGCGCCCCATTCCACCCACGGAACAGGATCTCCGGCGCGCCCCGAGGCGGATTGGAGCATCTCGCACCGTTTATTTTTTTATTAGCCGGTGATGACGCCTTCGTGACCTCAAGCTCGCAGCAACATCGGCAAATTCATATGGCGGGGCGGCTTTTCGCCGCATTTGAAATCGCTGCGCCCTGCGTGGCGGCGGCTAATTTCCTGCTAGAAACCGCCGATCCTTTTGCCCTTCGAGAAAATCTGAAAAAGCTTTTGTCAAACGCTGAAACTTAATGTGCGTTATTAGTCCGCGTTTCTTCGTCTTCTTGATCACTGAAGATGGATCGAAAAATCCCCGCGCGTTCTCCTTGGTCAGAACGAAGGGCGGTTGTCCCTCGCACGCGAGAATATAAGACATGATGAGCGCACCGGTGCGGTGGTTGCCTTCGATGAAAAGTTGCGGCTCGGATAATATGCGATTGTATACGCCCGCGGCGCGGCGCCACACGCTTTTCTCGATATTGAGCGAGCGCCA
Source organism: uncultured Alphaproteobacteria bacterium (assembly GCA_963820145.1). GTDB lineage: Bacteria > Pseudomonadota > Alphaproteobacteria > Rhizobiales > Beijerinckiaceae > Methylocystis. The sequence goes on along the minus strand of CAWFZD010000087.1, from coordinate 10,445 downwards.
CTCCATGATGTCGCGGATGCCGCCTTCGGGTTCGTCATAGAAGCGGGCTTCTGTCGCCCGGAGCAAGCGGTGATTTTGATCCGCGACTTGCGGGCCGGTTCCGCAAAGGACGACGGCGTTCAGCTTTAGCCAATGACTTAACTGGCCAAGGGCGAATATGTCTGTGCGATCGGTTAGCAACCGGTCGACGAGGACATATCCCTCGAGCATGTTGGCGACGACTTCATCGTCAAGGGGATCGCGCCGGTCGAACAGATCCTCGTTGATTTCGGGAAACGCCTTCTGAAGATCTCGAAAAGCGGCCTCGATGGCGACGAGATTGAGAACGCTCAACGCCTCGCTCCGCCTCCAGCGGCATAACTCACCGGGCGGTTCCGCTCTCGCCTATGGGCTCGGGGAGTTTAAGAACCTCCCCTGCTCGCAGACGTCGATGGGGATTGACGCCGGGATTCGCCGCGGCGATGTCGCGCCATCGACTTTCATCGCGATACAATTTAACGGCGATGCCGCGCAAAGTGTCGCCAGCACGGATCGTATAGGCGCTTACGCGAGGGGACGGGGTGGGCGAAGGCGGAGCTTCTCGGGGCGCTTCCGACGTCCTCTCGGAAACGGCGGGCGCTTTTTCAGGAGCGCTCGAAATTGGCGCAGCGGCGCGCCGGATTATTTCGATCGACGAGAGCCTCGCCAAGCTCGGCGACGGTCCGCGGCAAAGCAACATATCCCAGGGCCGACGCGGAAATTTGGCCTTCTCCGAGCGCGAGCCGCACGAATGACGTCAAGGCGCGCCCTTGCTCGGGGGGATAGCTCCGATGCAGCAACAGCCAGCTGTAGGTCACGATCGGATAGGCCTCAGCCCCGGGCGGATTGAGCATGGACGCGGCAAGTCCTTCGAGGCCGAGCCCGGCGGAGGCCTTGATCGCAGCGGCGCCGGCTTCCGGCGAAGGCGCGACGAATTGGCCCTCCTTGTTTTCAAGAGCGGCGACAGGAAGCCCCAGGCGGCGCGCGAAGCCATATTCGACATAGCCGATCGAGCCCTCGCTGATCTTGATTCGCGAGGCCACGCCCTCGTTCCCGCGCGCGAGCATCGCCATATGCGGCCAAGCCACGATCTTTCCGACGCCAGGCCCTTCCACGGACCAAGCGGCGCTCACGGCCGCGAGATGGTTCGTGAAGGCGTAAGTGGTTCCGCTCGAATCCTGACGCCCGATGACCGCGATCGTCATTGACGGGAGATGGATGTCGGGATTGGCGGCCGCCAGTCTCGGATCGTTCCAAGTCTTGATCTTGCCGAGGAAGATATCGGCGTAAACGTCGCGAGGCAGTTTGAGCGAACCTCCAATGCCGGGAATATTATAGGCGAGCACGATCATTCCCGCCGTTATCGGGATTTGCACGACGCCGCGCTCGATCTTGTCTGCGGCGACCGGCGGCATGGGAACGTCGCTGCCGGCGAAATCGACGACGCCGGACACGAAACGCGCCAAACCCTCGCCCGAGCCCACCGGCTCATAGCGGATCGAGGATGTCTGGATGATCCTTCTCGAACGCGCCGATCCAGGCGTCGTAGAGAGGCGCTGCGAAGGTCGAGCCGGCCCCATGCAGTTCGGCAGCGGCGGCGGACGCCGCGTCGATCCAGGCTCCGCCGACCGGCGGAGCGCCGGCGAGAAAAGCGCCACAGATCATCACTGCGACCTTCGTCGCCAGGATTCGCAAAGGAGATGTCATGCGATTGCCCAGATTTCGATCAGCTGAATTCGCCGCGAAGGTATTCCTTGGTAAGTTCAACCTGAGGCGCCTCGAACAATTGGTCCGTGTCGCCGAATTCGACGAGATAGCCGGTCCGGCCCCCTTTCGTAGTGTCCACCCAGAAGAAGGCCGTCTTGTCGGCCACGCGCTGGGCCTGTTGCAGATTGTGCGTGACGATGGCGATCGTGTAATCCTTCTTCAACTCCAGCATCAGCTCTTCGATCCTGCGCGTGGCGATCGGGTCGAGCGCTGAGCACGGCTCGTCCATCAGCAGCACGCTCGGGCTCGGTGGCGATGGCGCGCGCGATGCACAGGCGCTGCTGCTGGCCCCCGGAGAGGGCCAGGCCGCTCTCCTGCAGCTTGTCCTTCACCTCGTCCCACAGCGCGGCGCGGCGCAGCGACTGCTCCACCTTTTCGCTTCATGTCGCCCTTGAAGCGGTTGAGCCGCAGCCCGAAGGCGACGTTGTCGAAGATGCTCATCGAAAAGGGATTCGGCTGCTGGAACACCATGCCGATGTAGCGGCGCACAACGACGGGATCGACGCCTCGTTGCATAGATGTCCTTGCCGCGGAAATGCACCGCGCCGTCGAGCTTAAAGCCTGTGATCAGATCGTTCATTCGGTTGAGGCAGCGCAGCACGGTGCTCTTGCCGCAGCCGGACGGCCCGATGAAGCCAGTGATTTTGCCTCTCTCGATCGGCACAATGCTGTCGCGAACCGCGACAAAGGAGCCGTACATGATCTTTTTTGCATCGCAATTGATGATGATGTCCCGCGCAGCGATCGGCGACTTTGGCGGTTCTAGAACCTCGGCGTGAGACATGAGGCAACTCCTTAGACTTGCGGACGGCCGATGAAGCGGCTGAGGATGTTGAAGCACAACACGATCATCACCAGGACGAGCGACGCCGCCCAGGCGAGCTCGATCTGGTTTTCGAAGGGCATGCTCGAGAAGTTGTAAATGAGGATCGAAAGCGACGCCGTCGGCTCGGTCACGCTTCTTAGCCAGTAGTTGCTGAACAACGCCGTGAACAGAAGCGGCGCCAATTCTCCGGCCACACGCGCCACGGCGAGAATGACGCCCGTCACGATGCTTGGAAGCGCCGTCGGCAGAGTGACGCTCCAGACCACTTGGGCTTTCGTGCAGCCCATGCCGATCGCCGCGTCCTTCATTCTTTGCGGCACCATTCGCATGGCGCCTTCAGCGGTCAGCGTGACGGTGGGCAGCATCAACACGGCGAGGGCGATTCCGCCCGCCAGAGCCGAGTAAGAGCCCATCAACAGGACGACGGCGGCGTAAACGAACACGCCGGCGAGAATCGAAGGAAAGCCCGTGAGGACCTTTGACAAGAAACGCGCCGTGTCGGCGATTTTACTGTCCGGTTGCAGTTCGGAGAGGTAGATGGCCGCAAACAAGGCGATCGGAATGCTGATGAGCGACGCGATGGCCACGGTGACGACGGTTCCTTGAATGGCGTTGCCGATGCCTCCGCCCAATTCGAATCCGGCGGGGGGAAGTTCAGCGAAGAGTTCAGCGCTCAACCGCGCGCCGCCTTTGACGACCAGCATGTAGATTACGGAGAAGAGCGGGATCGCGCCGAGCAGCGCGATCAGCCAGGCGCAAGCCGTGAAAAAAGCGCTCATCAAAGCCCGCAGCTCGAACGGATTATGACTCAAATTGACGTCACGGACCGCGCCAGCGGTCGAGGAGGCCGCGTCTCGGACGCTCATAGAAGTTTCTCCCGCTACGGACATTACGCCTTCCCCATCTTACGCGACGTCCAAACCAAGATCAGCGTCCCTATGACGTTGACGACCAGAGTGATCGCCAGCAGCACGAGTGCAGCATACATCAGAGCTTGGCGTTCCGTCTGGGCGGCTTCGGGAAAATTGGAGGCGAGCAGCGCGGCGAGAGTGTTCGCCGGGGAGAACAGCGAAAGCGAGATCTGATTGGCGTTGCCGATGAGCATGGCGAGCGCCATCGTCTCGCCCAAGGCGCGTCCGAAACCTAAAACCAGCGCGCTGGAGATGCCGGCCGAAGCGGTCGGGAGAATGACCTTGAGGATGGCTTCCCAGCGCGTCGTCCCCATGCCGTAGGCCGCCTCTTTGATCTTGTACGGAACGAGACCTATGGCGTCCTGAGAAATGGCTGCGACCGTCGGCAAAATCATGATCGAGAGGACGATGACGGCGGGCAGCAACCCCGGGCCGCTCAGCGAAGTAGAAAAAAACGGGACGGCGCCGAAATTGTCGTGCAGCCACGCAGCCCCCGGACGCAGAAAAGGGATGACGACGAAAATGCCCCAAAGGCCAAACACGACGCTCGGAATCGCTGCGAGCATTTCGATCAAGGTCCGAAAACTTATCGCCATGCGCGGGGGCAGGAAATCCTGAGTCAGGAAGATCGCGATCGTCACGCCGACGAAACCGCCGATGAGCAGCGCGAGCAGCGAACTATAAAGAGTGCCCCAAATTTGCGGCAGAATGCCGAACTCGCTCTTTTGAACATCCCATTTTGTGCCGACGAGAAACTCGGCGCCGCTCTGGGAGATCGCCGGGACCGCCTGGCGTCCGATCTCATAAAGAATGTAGGCGACGAGAGCGATGATGGCGAAAGCGCCGACCGTCGAAATCACAAAGAAGACCCGATCGACGGCAAAGGCGACCGCAGAGGGCGGCCGCGCGAGCGAACGATCGTTTTCCGGCAATAGGAATTGGTCCGACACGAAGAGCCTCCAGCGCATGCCTGTCGCGTCAAGCGTCGCGCCGCCCCATGATAAGAGCTGCGCGACGCCCGCAAGATTATTAAATCTTCGCCGACGCGGCCTTCACCTTTTCAACAACGCTGGCCGGAAGCGGAATGTAGCCCATGCTGTCGGCGATCTTCTGACCTTCGGTCAGTCCATAAGCCACGAGTTTGCGAAGATACTCGGCCTTCCGAGGGTCCTGCTTCTGATAGAAGAGCATCCAGGTGAAGCTGACGATAGGATAAGCCTCAGGGCTTGTCGGATCCTCGACCCAGGCGATGAGATCTGACGGGAGTTTGGCCGCCGCCAGCGCCGCGGCGCCGCTTGCATCGCCGGGCGCGACATATTTTCCGGCGCTGTTTTGCAGCAGCGCGGTGTCGGCTTTGGTCAATTTCGCGTAACCATACTCGATATAGCCAATCGCCCCAGGCGTTTGCTTGATCGTTGCGGTTACGCCGTCATTCTTGGGAGCGGCGACGAACTTGTCCGTCTGAGGCCAGGAAGCCGTCGTTCCTGTGCCGACCTGATCCTTAAACGCCGGGCTGATCGCGGAGAGATGCTTGGTGAACACGAAGGTCGTCCCGCTCGAATCCGAACGGCGAACGACAGTGATCGGGAGATCGGGAAGCTTGATGTCGGGGTTCGCCTTCGCGACGCGCGGATCGTTCCATCGCGTGATTTTCCCGAGGAAGATGTCGGGATAGACGTCGCGCGGCAGTTTCAGGCCCTTTGGCTGGCCCGGGAGGTTGTACGCCAGCACGATCTCGCCGGCCGTCATCGGCAGCAAAACCACGCCGTCAGCAACCTTGGCGATCTGATCGGGAGTCATAGCCGCGTCGCTCGCGGCGAAGTCGACCGTCTTATTGATGAGATCCTGAATGCCGGCGCCGCTTCCCTTGGCTTGGTAGTCGACCGTCACGCCCGGCGTTTTCCGGCTGAAGTCTTTGAACCAGGCCGAATAGATCGGAAAGGGAAAGCTGGCGCCAGAGCCGATCAGCCGCAGGTCCGCCGCTTCGACCTGGACGATCTGCGCTGCGAGAACGAATGCGAGAGCAATACGAATGATTGATTTCCGTCTCATTGCCTGTACCCCCGTTGCGGTCATCGCAGCTGTAGAGAAGAATGATGTCGCCGAGACGAACGTCCAGAACCGTTGTTTTCCGCCGCGCGCGTCACTGCGACTTGATAGTTTAGTCACGATTTTATTTCGCTCGAAGCATCGGCGAGCAACCGCCTCTGGCGCGATGAAATTCAAATAGGCGTTGAAATCATCCGCCAAAGCGGACGCTAGAGCCCTGTTTTGACAGACCGATGACACAAAGGACAGCTCCGCTTCGATTTAATGTCCGCCGCGGCCGTTGACTGGAAGAATATTGCAGCCTTTCAGCTTTATCCGGGTCTATTTGGTCGGTTCGTCGCGCCGGCTCGAAGTATTGGCAGAATTTTTCTCGGATCGCGGCGAGCGCCTGGGCAGGCGCACTGAGGTTCATCGCTTCGTCATTTTCGGCCCTTAAATGCCGTCAGATGTCAGTTCGAGCACTCGACGCGACGCTAGGCCTGACCAATGTCGAGCAGAACAATATTTTTCGAGTGTTGACGGTCGTATCCGTAATCGGCATTCCGCCTACCCTCGTGGCCAGCATGTATGGGATGAACTTCAAAAACATGCCCGAGCTGGAGTGGACTTATGGCTATGAATGGGGTCTCGCGCTCATCGCGATCAGCGCTCTTATCCCAATCATTGGTTCAAAAGGCGCGGCTGCGGCTGGTGGTGACGGACCCGTCATTGCGATCTTCTCCGGAGTCGCAAATAGCGAAACATGCGTTTTCGCCGGTTTTGTCCCTTCGCCAATCATGTGCCTCAAGTCCCAAAGACAGGCGCGGTCGCACATCGGACTGCGGCCATATTCGGAGCCAAGCAAGGTCGCCGAATTCTGATTCCAGTTCTCAGTATGGCTACTCCCCCCGACTTGAATCACCACGCGACGAAATGATGCGGCGGCGCCGTTTTAGGAATGGTCGACCCGTCAGTCTCCTTCCACGATGACGCCCGCGCGAAGCATCTCCGCGACGGCTTCGTCCCCGTGGCTCGATGTGACCGGCCGGGTGGCAGACATTCGGAGATGCGTCTCGAATCCCGCCTCGACCGCGTCGAGTGCGCTGGCGCGCACGCAAACGTCTTGAGCCAGGCCACAGATCAAGACGCGCTTGACGTTACGACGTCGTAGTTCCTCCACCAATCCCGTCGCATCGAGGGCGGAATACTGATCCTCGTCGACCCTTTGCCCCTTGCTGACGACGAGCGCGCCGTCCGGCAAATGCAAGGCGGGGTGAAATTTGGCGCCCTCGCTGCCTTGCAGACAATGCGTGGGCCAGGCGCCGCCGTAGCCAAGAAAACTCGAATGATCCGACGGATGCCAATCGCGCGAAGCGACAATGAGCGCTTGGGCCGCGATCGCTTCTTCGATCAGATCGTTGATAATGGGAATGATCTCGTCAGCGCCGGGGATCGGCAAGGCGCACCCGCGCAAAAGTCGCATTGGAGGTCGACGATCACGAGAGCGTCGCCGGCGAGAAGTCGCATGGGCGAAGTGGCCATGATAATAACCCTGCGCTGCGCTCGCCATAGTTTGGTTCTGCGGCGGGTATTTGCAAGTGGCGTATGCGCCGTGGGGAGCGACCGAGATGGGAGACCTTGCCCACGAGCAGGGGTTGGAACCGCGACGATGAATTCGACCGCCGGGCAAACCCCAGGCGCGGATGGATGCGTCCGAGTTTCCACCGCCGATAAGCTGCGGTTCTTGAGCGCAGCGTCGGCCTATCCGCATGCGCCACGGGACGTCACGGTTGTCGAAACGCATATGTCCTTCGTATTTCTGGCGGGAGACAAAGCTTACAAGCTCAAAAAGCCGGTGCGCTTTCCCTTCCTCGACTTCTCGACCTTGCAGGCGCGCGAGACCAATTGCCGAGCAGAGCTGCGCCTCAATCGGCGCTTGGCGCCACAGGTTTACCTTGGCGTCGCTCCCCTGAATCTCTCCAAGGAAGGACATTTGTCCTTGGGCGGCGACGGCGCCGTCGCCGACTGGTTGGTCGAAATGCGCCGTCTGCCTGCCGACCGCATGCTCGATAAAATGCTGATCGAAGGACGCTTGGACGACAGGCTGATCGACGCGCTTTGCGAGACGCTCGGCAAGTTTTACGGGCGCGCGGAGCGCTCGGCGATTTCGCCCGGCGCCTACGCTGCGCGTTTCTTTCGCGAGCAGTCGGAAAACCACCGCGTCCTAACTTGCCGCGATTTCGCGCTCGATCATGGGCGCATTCCGAGCCTTCTCGATCGCTTGGACGCTAAGCTGACGACAAATCGGCCGCTTATCGAGGAGCGCGCGCGTCTTGAACATATTGTCGACGGCCACGGCGATCTTCGACCCGAGCACATTTGTTTCGCCGATCCGATCGCGATTTTCGACTGTCTGGAGTTCAACAGCGAACTGCGCCAAGTCGATCCTTTCGACGAACTAGCCTATCTTGGCATGGAATGCGCGCTGCTCGGGGCTCCCTATCTGGGACCGAAAATCATCGCGCGTGTGGCGACGCGCCTTGGCGAGCCCGCCCCGGATAAATTGGTCCCGCTTTATACGGCTTGGCGCGCGGTTGTGCGCGCGAGGCTCTCGGTCGCTCATCTTCTTGACACGGTTCCGCGCTGTCCGGAAAAGTGGGAGCCGCTGGCGAGCCGATTTCTTGAGCTTGCCGAACGCGCGCTCGCCGAGATGGGCGGCTGACTCCGCCAAGCCGCATCCTTCACCCGCCATCTTTTATCGCAGCGCTCAATCGAGCACGGACGGCTCGTTGATCTTGCGCGAGTTTTGCGCTGATCTCGATTTCGTATGGTGTGACAGGCGCCGCAAGAGATCGATGATCGGGCGGCAGCGCCGCGATTGCTTCCTTCGTGGAGGCGCGAATTGACTCGAGATCGTCCGCTTTGTCGTCCACCCGCTGGCCCGAAAGCATAACCGGCGCCAGCAGCGGCGCGCCCGACAGGTTCTCGTCATGGCGGCCAATCACGTCGTAAACGGCTGTCTTGTTGCCGTAGTTTCGAAATATCTGCTTGCGGCCGGGAAGGGTCGACTTGCCCGTCGACAGTTTCATGCGCCCGACGCCGGCATATTCGACGAGCTTATAAGCGATGTCGAGCGCGGGTGCGTCGCTTGAGACTGCCATGTCCGTGCCGACGCCGAATATGTCGATCGGCGCGTTGCGCGCGGTCAGCAGATCTATTTGCTCTTCATCCAAGCCGCCGCTGGCGACGATTTTTACCTCGGTCAATCCCGCGTCGTCGAGCATTCGGCGCGACTGACGCGCCAGTTGATCGAGGTCGCCGGAGTTGAGACGAATCGCCCGAACTTCGAATTCGGGTCCAAGAGATTTCGACAGCGCGATCACCTTCGCCACGCCGGCGAGCGTATCGTAAGTGTCGACCAAGAGCGTCGTTTCGGGAAAGATCCGTGCGAAGGCCTCAAAGGCTTGCGCCTCCGAAGCACAGGCCTCGATGAAACTATGCGCCATGGTGCCCGATACAGGAATTCCATAAGCCTTCCCGGCCGCCAGATTGGAGGTCGCCGAAACGCCACCGATGTAGAGGGCTCTTGCGCCCTTCGTGGCCGCGTCAATCCCCTGGGCGCGTCGCGCGCCGAAATCCACCACTTCGCGTCCGCGCGCCGCCGTCACGATCCGAGCCGCCTTCGACGCGAGAATGGTCTGAAGTCCGATTTGGTTCAAAACGATCGTCTCGATGAGCTGCGCTTCTGCAATCGGCGCCACGACTTCGAGGATCGGCTCATTGGGGAAAAAGGGCGTTCCCTCGCGCAGCGCATGAATGTCGCCGGTGAAGCGAAACCCTCGAAGCCATCCCAGGAACGAATTGGGAACTCGCCGAGCCGGCGCAAGTAGCTAAGCTGCTCGTCACAAAATCGCAGCGACTCTATCTCTCTCAATAGCTCGGCGAGGCCGCAAGCGATCAGGAAATTGCGCCGAGCCGGCAACTTGCGGACGAACAGGCTGAACGCCGACGGCGAAGCCATGCCCAATTCGAAATAGGCGCGGAGCATAGTGAGTTGATAGAGATCGGCAAACAGCGCGTTGGACGGCATGATCGCCTCGATCGAGAGCGCTCCATAATTCCGGCCAGGAATTAAAGGTGGACGTCTCAGTTGGATAGTCGCCTCATGGTCCTTTGTCCAACAACTCGTTGATCGAGCCGCCATCGTGCAGACGGCGGATCGCCTCCGCGACGAGGCCGTCTACACTGACGATCGCAAGCCGCCCCTTCATGTCCGCCATGTCCAAATGAGGCGGCAGCGGCACAGTGTCGGTAATGAGAAGGCGATCGAAAGGCGCGTCGCGCAAAATTGCGCCGGCGTCCTTCGAGAACACGCCATGAGTGGCGACGAGCCAAACCTTGTTTGCTCCATGTTTGCGACAGGCGGCGGCGGTGCGCGCCATGGTGCCCCCCGTGCTGATGAGGTCGTCGAGCACGATCGCCGTGCGACCCGCGACGTCGCCCGCGAAAATTTCGCCGGTGACCTTTCCCATGCTGCGATGCTTGTCCATGAAGCCTTTGGCGACCGGCCGTTCGAGCAGCTTTTCTAGTCGCTCGCGGAAAAGTTCCGCGCGCTTTTCTCCCCCGAGGTCCGGCGAAATGACCGCGAGCGGCTCTTGACCGATTTCCTTAGTAATATGCGGGGCGAAGACTGCTTGCGCGTCGAGATGAATGGCGCCGCGTCGAAAGGCGTTTTGGAACGCCGCGAGGTTGTGAACGTCAATGACGACGACCCGGTCGGCGCCAATGGCCTCGAACAATTGCGCGACATAACGCGTCGTCACGGGATCGCGCGGCTTCGTCTGGCGATCTTTGCGGGCGTAACAAAGATAGGGAACCACGGCCGTAACGCGCGC